>CALGYZ010000001.1 GCA_937934645.1 uncultured Bacillaceae bacterium
TAACAAGAATTCGGGTAGCTATCAAATATCAACATTTATCTTTAACAGAGCCAAATATTTAAGAAATGGAGTTGGGAAAATTGAAAAAAATCACAAAGCTTATTATGAGCTTTGCAGTTTTTGTTAGTTTATTCAGTTTCTCCAATGTTACAGCAGAAGCCGCTTCACAAGCGAAACCGCTTACTCTTCCCAGCGGTTATGGAAAGCTTACTTCAAATGTGTGGAGATCAGATTTAATCACCAGTGGAAATACCTATCAATTTGATTACCAAACATCAGCTGTTTATTCAGGAAATAAAACTGTTGAATGGATCAAAACATCTTGGGAAACATGTGCTTCCCTGCGAAATGGAGCATCCATGTCCATCGGTATCTCTAATGATGGCGTAACGGTTGGTGGAAGCTCTTCGTGGCAAAATGCATGTAAGAGTGCCTACTGGCTAAATACAAAAGGCCAAAAGGGCGCATATTCCGAAAGGAGAAATGCAGTTATCAAACCTAAAGCAGACTACCGATGGGGCACAGTCTCAATTCAAAACGAAGCAAAAGTAAAACTAAAGGGCGATGCAAGAACCTTTGCAATAAATGCATCTGTATAGGTTTTGAGTATGGCCGCTATATAAGTGATTGAATTCATTGATCAATAAGTATTGAAAAACTTGTAATCTATCAAAGGGGCTGTTTCACTGCATTTTTTAAAAAAAGTTTCTCAATTGAAGCAGTTAAACAGCCCTCTCTTTTCATGGAGATGATGGTGTGAAAAAACTTTTCTTGTTTTTATTCTTAATTCTTTTTATACTAACCGGCTGTGAGCAGGATGATAAAGAGGAATTTGTCCTCGGTTGCTTCGAGGAAAATTGCAAACTCGTCTATGACGGATTTGAATACCTTACATATCAACCTGATAAAATGTCTCAGACAGGTAAGGTTTCAGCAGAGGGAAATGATTTCCAATACCGGTTGTTCAACCATGATGACTATGTTACTCATGGTAATTCGCTCACAAATGGATTTAAGATCATGAAAAGAGAAAATGAACAGTTGCGGACTGTTTATTCTCACAATAATAACAATGAAGGCATCTATCCTTTTGCTTATATAAATGGCGATTATATCTTTTCTGTCATGGATTATTCCAAGGATACACAAAAATTTGTTGGCTTATTCCGTTTAAACGAAGAGCATAAATTAGAACAAATAAACACGGAAATGAGCGAAAAATCAGAGAGTATTTTCGGAGTAGGAATTTCTGCACATGATCAAATTTACACGCTTTTATATGAAAATGAAAAACAAAATTTATATAAAACAAATCTCTCCCTTTCCGAATTTGAATTAGTTGCAGAAGATGTAAACCGACCTCTTAGTACTTTATTCGATGAGGTATGTTATACAAAGGATCAGAAGCGTTTCTGCGGTCAAAAAATGATTACGGAACTCACCCAGGATACTGCTACTGCATGGGTATTGGGTAACAGATATATCCTTGAGGTCGATGAAACAGCTTTTTATACCGTTCGGGACCTTGATGAGCAAAAGCTTCTTTTCTCAGGAATGGACTTTATCGGTTTTGATATAAAATCCTCTGAAATAATTATTTACTGTGATGGTGATGTAAAAATATTGGAGGCTGATTAGCATGGGTGTAATCCTGGAGTTTGAAAACATCGAAAAAAGATACAAACAAAACCCATTATTCCATCTAGACTATAGATTTCAGAAAACAGGGTTTTATGCCATTTATGGCAGCAGCGGAAGCGGAAAAACAACCCTGCTAAATCTTATTGCAGAATTCGAACAACCGGACAGCGGTCTAATAAGAAAAAACTTTAAAAAGCTGGAATATGTCATGCAAGAGCATATGCTGTTGACAAATATAACGGTCAGGGAAAACCTATATATCAAACTGAATATTTTAGACTATAAAACTGGTGAATACGATGTAATGATTGAGCAAATATGCAAAAAATTAAGCATTGATCACTTGGTGGATGAAAAGGTTTCTATTTTATCCGGCGGTGAGAAACAGAGAGTTTCCCTGGCAAGAGCATTGCTAAATAAGCCCGATTGTATCCTGTTGGACGAGCCCACAGCCAGTATCGATCACAACTTGAAACAAGATTTATTGCAAATACTGAAAGGGCTTTCATCTGAAATACTCATGATCGTGACAACACATGACCCGTTCGTAAAAGAATATGCTGATACAGTACTTTATTTGGAGAGGGGGATCTTCCATGAATAAAAAATTAGTAGTCAACCTCCTCCTTAAAAAGACGCACAGATTTCTTTTTATCTCGATGATCGCCCTGGTGGTTTCATTAACCGTACTAAACTTCATTGCTTCATTTATTATGCATCAATATGAAACACTTAACAGGGATTATTTTAATAATAGCAATGTAAAAGTCATCCATGTAGACAGCAAAGATGAAAATAATTTCACAACGGATATTGAGATAAAAGACACAGAATCGATTAATCAGCTTTTAAAAGAAAATAAACTGCATGAAAAAGCCAGAGCCTATCCCGTTTATTTTCTCCCTACTGTCTTTGATTCGACTGAAAAAACAGGCATTGCTGTAATGGGCGTTCATGAAGACCTTGCTTTTCTTGTCGGCGAAAATTGTCAGCTGAATGATAACAGTATTTGTGTCAATGAAAATGACAAAAAACAACTAACCATTGAAGTTCCTGTCATCGAGGAAAAAGATGGCGGTTTTATCTCAAGTCAATACATAGACGTTCAATATTCCGTTGAAGAAGGAGCCACAAGGGAAAACTCCATTATTATCCAGTCGGCGCCGGATACTAATCAGGCTTATGTCAATGAAAAAGAAGCGGAGAACTTATTAGGAATAATGTTTCAAAATTCGCCAAACAGTGATGAATACATACGGGAAACCCATTTACATAAAATTATTGTTTATGTAAAGGATGTAAAAGATGTTGATACGGTCGGAGAACTGTTAAAAAAGGAAAACTACTATACAAGTTATACCTTTAACAGTTTTGAAAACTTCTCCGTCAATCTCAGTGCGGCACAGCATATTCTCATTATGTTAAGCATCTTTTTCACTTTGGCATCCATTGTTATTGCCGTTTTACTGTTGGTTAATTATTTCCGGGTCCAAAGAAAAGAAATCGCCATTTTAAAATTGAATGGATATAATACAAAATCGATTCAAAGTATTTACAGCCGTTTAATGGCCGTCATCCTTTTGCGGGTTTTCATCATCTCGATTGGCATCTATGCTTTAAACCTTCTTTTTAAATGGATTCCTGTTGCACTAAGTCAATTTTTACTAGTGGGGCTGTTAAATATCATCATCCTTGTGATTACTTTTTTCCTCTCCTATATTTTTGGAATAAAGAAAACTGCCGGCATGGAAATGGCGGATCTGCTGAAAAAAGGCAAAGAATTTGACTAGGGACATAAGGAAATTTATTAGAACTATAAATAAATGTATCTGTCCGAATAAAGAAATATTGTTTATTAAGGGAGTAAAAAAGGAGAAGTGACTACAATGAATAAAAAACACAAATTAATTTACCTGCTTCTTACATTTATATTATTATTTTCAACTGCACCATTTCAATTTACTACTTTAGCTCATGCTGATACTGAATCAGTTAATAAGTCTTATCATTCTGAAAATCCATATATCCAAGTATACAAAAATAGTCTGGAACAAACTGTTATTAAGCAGAATCCAGATCCTCTTGTAGACCCCGAAGTTGAAAACAGGACTATATTAAGTACATTGGAACTATATTACGAGTTAGATAAGAAAGTTTCAGATCTATTATCCACTTATTATCAAGATGCAACAACATCTGAAGAAATAGTTTCTGTTCATCGGAAAGATAAGATTAATGCAATGAATAAAATTATGAAGATATATGATTCCGTTGAAGATGAGAAAACAAAAGAATTATTATTGGATTATTTAGACCGATATGCAATAGGGCCGAATGATATAAATGAAGAAGTCTTGAGTTTTCTTGATAAGAAAACTGAAAAGGAAAAACCAGTAGAATTATCGGCAGCATATAACGGTGAGGGGGCTGCGGACTGGGCATATAATAACTATGATTCTTATCGTAGAGATTATCCTAGATTTACTGGAGAATTTGGATCTGACTGTACCAACTTTGTTTCGCAAGCCATACACATTGGTGGGGGAAAGCCAAAAGCAGGGAATTGGTACGTTTATAGAAAGAATTTAAAGTATTGGGAAATTAATAGCGCTTATGAATTAGATTATAGTTGGGATCTTTCTGATCCAAGTCCTTGGATTAGCGTTAGAGAATTTGTAAAATATTGGAGAACTAAGTCTGGTGTGGTTTTTTATCTTACCGAATATTATAAAAAGAATCATAAAAAAATCTATACTACTACTGACATTGATAGAGGTGATGTAATAATTTTCTATAAAGGGATTGCTAACGTGTTTACTGTTCCAACTCATGCAATGATTATTTCGAAAAAAGATTCCAAAAATTACGACTTCAAATTAGCAGGGCATTCAAACGAAAGACAGGCGTATCCTCTATTGAAAGCAATAGAGAGCTATGCAGAAATTGAGGTCTTAAAAATTAAATAAAATTGTAGGGATTTTTTGTCAAATGTTTGGGTATCTTTTGTGGGTGAAATGCATTTCACCCACAAAAGGTAAAGTTCGAAAAGAAACCTTTATAAAAAATGCAGTAAAACAGTTCTGTTGTCGAGAAATAGGTTTTTCATATACTTTTGATCATTTAATTTCAGCTACTTTGAATATTAGGTGTAGGCTTAGGTTTTCTGTTCCTTTTTATGTAGAAAAAATGACTGATCTAAAATTCATTTTATTTTGAATATAATGATAAAAAATGGATATTGTAATATTATAAAAATACTATTAATGATTGGGGGTTTAAAAAATAAAGAATTGATGAGGAATTAAGTCGCGGCTTTTATTAGGGGAAGAGAAAAAATTTTAAATGGCACCGCTTCGGATTTTTGGCAGTCTGTTCATCAAAAGGAATGGAAAGGAGCGGGTAAATGGACAGGTTTTCATGAAAATAAGAATGAAATTGGTGAAGGGGGAAATGTTTTGAAAAGGATTTTTCTATTAGTATTTATGGCGATTTTGCTGGCCGGTTGTGCAAAGAGTGATCAAGTGGATGTCAACTATACAATTTCAAAACAGGATGAGGCTTTGATAGAAGAATACATCAATCAAAATTTATACGAACCTGTAAGTGACGCAAAAATACATAGTATCTTTGAAGTGCTCGGCAGTAATATGAGCAAGGGAGAACTGTATCTTTGGGTAATTGTGCAGGAAGTTGATCAAGAAAGAAATAAAACCGGGACGATATTATCCGGTCCGGTTTTATTGAAAGTAAGACAAGGAGAGGAAGGACTTCAAGTTCTTAAACACAAAGAGCCGAGAGATGGTGTCCAGTATAATAAGGATATTAATAAGATGTTTCCAGAAGAAGTCAGAGAAAAAATTACATACTTTGATTCGGCTGAACTGATGAAGCAGTTGGAAGAGCAGTACTAACCCTTGCCCGATTATTATAAAAGTGGTCTGCGGGATAGTTTTTGTGCAGACACAGGCAACTTTGGCTATGGAAAGCCAGTGTATGTTCCTATAGCTGAAATCTAGTGAGGCAGAGACTTTTTTCAGATTGATAGGTAAGTACTCCGTTTCGCTATCGAAAAGTTTGCAAATTTAGCATTCTAGGATAAGTTTTTCTTCTTTTTGTTTACAGGCGCTTAATAAAAAGGATTTAAGGAGATAAATAAGCCGAGTTTTCATCGTTATCATCTCCGTGAAAAAGGGGCTGTTTAACTGCATCAAAGGAGAAAATAGTGCAATGAAACAGCCCTGTTGCCGGATTTTAAGTTTTTTAGTCATTCATACAGTGATCCGTGCACATTAAAACTTAAATATTAACCCCAAGCCATTTTCTGAACCTTATAGCCGCATCTCCATCTGGAATAATCCCGCTGTCAGGGCTGGTTGTGAAAGGGAACCATTGCCAATCTTCAGAGCCAACAAAACCTAATCTTGACCAATGATCAAGTAATTCAATAAAGTTATTGGCCATAATGTATCCGTGTCCTTCTCCATCATCATGACTGAGATAGACGATAGGTGCATCATTGCCGCTTGTGTTCATATCAAAGGCTAAATAATCACCATTTTCTACGTCACAAAAGGCCAGTTTATTATGCCAGACCTTATCATATTCATTTTCCGGATCAGGGAAAACAACTCTAACCGAATCTAAGCGATAGTTATCAATTTGTGGAAGAAGTTTTAAGTTCCAATTGAATATCCCGCAGAAAATTTCCCTAAATTCTTCCGGTATTTCAATATTTTCAGGGAAGAACCAACGTATACTGAAATTTGCGGAGAATTCCATCAGAACCCTTTTAAAACTTTCCGGCAGATTAACTCCAAGCTGTTGTTCTGTTTCTGCAATCTGTTCCGGCGTTGCCGGCTCACCAATAATAACTTCTTGAACTTCACCGCCAATTTCCATAATCCTTGAAGTAAAAGCATTAATTCTACTTATAATTGATTCATAGTTCATCCCAAACACCACCATTAATACGAATTCACTTTAAATATAGCTAAAAAGTATTCAGATAATTACTTTTATCCTTCTAATAAAAGTTGCGCAAATTCAGTCAATAAAAATGTTGAAATCCTACAAAAAAATAAGCCCAAATCATATGCG
>CALGYZ010000002.1 GCA_937934645.1 uncultured Bacillaceae bacterium
TAATTAATTTAAGAGAAAATATATGAACGGTATGTTTTTGTCATTAATGATAGAATTTTCAAAAAGGGAGACGAAAAAGTTCGAAAAAGTATTGACGGAAAGACCGGGTGTAAATATAATTATATTTGAAAATGATAATCATTATCACTTAACAATAAAAAGAAAAGGGGTAAGTACATATGAAGAAGCTTAAGTTTTTATCCGTCTTGTTCGCCATGCTGCTGATGCTTGCTGCATGCGGATCCGGAGGGGAGCAGTCAGCAACTGAAGATAATCCGGGTGCTGAACCGAAAGAAGAAAACGGTGCCTATCCGATGACTGTTTCTCCAACGACAAAAGCATATGAAAGCAGGGAAGGGGATGCGTTCCAGTTTGAAGATGTGACATTGGAAAAAATGCCGGAAAAAATTGTCGTTTTTGATTACGGCTTCCTGGATACATTGGATGCCCTCGGTGTTGAAGGAATTGTAGGAGTTCCGCAAGATAATGCACTGCCGAAACATCTTGAAAAATATGCCGGTGATGCGTATACAAATGTTGGAACAGTGAAAGAACCTTTGTTGGAAGAAATTGCTGCCCTTGAGCCGGATATTATTTTCATTTCCGGACGTCAAGCACCGTTTTATGAGCAATTAAAAGAAATTACACCGAATGTGTTGTTTATCGGTACAACCCAGGATGACTACTGGAATACATTCTTAGCATCCGTAGATATTGCTGCGGAAATTTTCAATAAAGAAAAAGAAGCTGAGGAGCATTTAGCAAAAATCGATGAGGCACTTGAAAAAATTAAAGAAAAAGCCGGAAATTATGAAACAAGTCTAGTTACAATGTACAATGAAGGAAAATTATCTGGATTTGCAACAAACTCCCGCTTCGGTTATGTATATGATGTTTACGGCTTTTCACCGGTAACGGAAGATATTGAAGCTTCCCAGCACGGCTCCAATTTCGGGTTCGAAGCGATTCTTGATTTTGATCCGGAAGTGCTGTTTGTCATTGACCGTACTGCAGCGGTAGGCGGCGAATCGAATATTAAAGAAGATATGGAAAACGAAATTATTAAACAAACAGCTGCATATAAAAAAGACCGGATTGTTTACCTTGACGGTCCGCTATGGTATTTAGCCGGCGGCGGATTACAATCCGAACTGGCCAAAATTGAAGAAGTTTTATCAGAGTTAAAATAACGACTGATTGAAAAAAGGCGTTTGATGAGAAAATCGAACGCCTTCTTATTTTTTGGAAATTGTTGCCAAACATTTTTTTGTTATCGTCAATTATGGTATGATGAGATGGAATGAGTTGGTAAGGGGATTGATTATGAGAAAAATATATTGTAATGTCATTCAATTTCGCGGTACACATTACGATTTTGGATACTATCAGGGGGAATTGTTAAAAAATTCCATAATTGTAAAAAACAGAGAACGTCAGTGGCTTGTCCGTAAGCCCCGGTTCCATGTCCCTGAACAGGAAGTAAAACAGGCCATCACGGCTGTAGCTCCCCGTATTTGGGAAGAATTGTGCGGTTTGCGTGATGCCCTTGGTTGGCCGATGGAACGGATTTTAATGGAATTTGGCGGTTATAGACTGAATTACGTGAAGTCAGGTTGCTCTATTTTAACAGGAAACGATTATCTGATCCGGAATTATGATTATCATCCTAAAACATATGACGGACGTATTACTGTATTTCAACCGTCTGACAGCGGTTATGCGGTTATCGGTCCCAGCCAGCGGATTACCGGACGGATGGACGGCATGAATGAACACGGTTTGGCAATGGGATATAACTTTATAAACAGGAGAAAGCCGGGTGACGGCTTTATTTGCACAATGATCGGGCGGTTAATATTAGAATTGTGCCGGAGTGCTGATGAAGCCGTGCAGTTATTAAAAGAAATTCCTCACAGGTATTCGTTCAGTTATATCGTTTATGATCGGACAAATACAACAAAAATTATTGAAACTACCCCGAGAAACGTCGTAGCCCGGGAAGCGGTTGTATGCACAAACCATTTTGAAATAATGACATGTGAAAACCGGCGTCATTTGGAAGATTCGAAGCGGCGTATGGCCATTATTGAAGAAAGAAGACCTCATTTGAAAGATGCAAAGGACGCGTTCCGGTTATTTAATGATACAGACCGCGGAGTATTTTCCAAACTGTACGGAAGTTGGGCGGGAACGATTCACACTTCCGCTTACTTTCCGAAAGACATGAAAGTATGGTTCGCTTTAGGCGGGGACAGGGAACCTGTTGAATTCGATTTCCGGAAATGGTTAAACGGAGAAGACTTACAAGTTGATCGCATTTACGGGGAAGTGGATACGGATATCCCTTTCGTCCACATGGACGAAGATGCTGACTGGTTTCAAAGAAAATAATGGAAAATACACTTCTTTATAAATATGTAATTTCAGAAAGGAGAACAGCAATGACACAAACAAAATGGATTGGATATGCAGGGACATATACAAAAGGTGAAAGTGAAGGAATTTATACATTTACCCTGGATACGGAACAAGAAAGGATTACCGGGGTAAAATGTGTTGCCTGTTTGAAGAACCCAACCTATTTAACGGTTACACCTGATAACAAATATTTGTATGCCGTGAAAAAAGACGGAGAAACCGGCGGTGTTGTGGGTTACCGGATCGATGAAACAACAGGGGAGCTGACCTTCCTGAATGACCAATTATCGGAAGGATCGTCACCCTGTCATGTTGCTGTAAATGATGAATCGTCCTCATTGCTGGCTGCCTATTATCACCGGGGGACTGCGGAACTGTATCCTCTGGGGGAAAACGGTGAGGTCGGACAGCTCGCATCGGAAGTTGTTCATGAAGGAAGCGGACCGAATAAAGAACGGCAGGAAAAACCGCATACCCATTACGCCGGTTTTACTCCGGACCAAAAATATGTTGTTGTCGTAGATTTGGGAATTGACCAACTGATTACATATGAAATTGCGGATAATGGGTTAAAGAAAAAACAAGTATTACAACTCAAGCCCGGTTCCGGCCCGCGTCATCTTGCCTTCCATCCAAATGGACGGATTGCTTATGTTATGACTGAATTAAGCTCCGAGGTCATTACACTGGAATATAACAGTGAAGACGGCAGTTTTAAAGAACTTCAATACATTTCAACAATTCCGGAAGATTTTACCGATAATAACCAGGGAAGCGCCATCCGGATTACATCCGACGGTAAATTTGTCTATGCCGGTAACCGCGGCCATAACAGCATTGCCATATTTAAAACAAACGGGGAAAACGGCCTGCTTACTCTCGTGGATATCGTAGCTTCCGAAGGTGACTGGCCAAGGGATTTTAATTTCGATCCATCCGAAAACTATCTCATCGGGTCCAACCAGGAAAGCCATAACCTTGTCCTTTGGAAACGGAATCCGGAGACAGGAAAACTGCACCTGTTACAAAAAGATGTCCGCGTCGGTCATCCGGTATGTATTGCGTTTTTACATAAAAATCAGTAAACCCGAAACTGAAAAAAGACGGAGATGAATTTTCTCCGTCTTTTACTATACGCCGGAAAATAAAAAGAGCGATTTTGCGTCTCTTTTTTTAATGATCACGAATATTTTGCGGTTCTTTTAACGGATACCCTGCATATACTTTTCAATTGTCGGTGCGATCATGAATAATAGGACACCTAATATAATGGCGATAGCCCCGATCGTACCAAAATAAAGCATTTCCGTGTCAGGGCTGTAAAATTTTACAATCTGAGCATTAATGGCCTGTGCAGCTGCATTGGACAGAAACCATAAACTCATCGTTTGGGCCGAGAATGCTTTCGGCGCCAGTTTTGTCGTTGCGGAAAGCCCAACCGGGGATAAACATAATTCTCCAAGTACACAGACAAAATAGCTTAATACAAGCCATAACGGATTGACTAATGAGTCTGTTCCGCCTAAATAAGCAGGCAACAAAATAACGATAAAGGATAATCCGGCAAAAAGGATCCCAAAGGAAAATTTTCTCGGTATCGACGGCTGACGGTCTCCGAGTTTAATCCAAAGGCCTGCAAATACCGGGGCCAGAGTGATAATAAACAATGGATTCAAGGATTGAAACCATGCAGGCGAGATCCTAAAACCGGCAAATTCTAATCTGGTTCTTGTGTCCGCATAGTTGGCAAGAATACTTGAACCTTGTTCCTGTATAGCCCAGAACATAACCGAGGCGATAAATAACGGAATATAAGCAAGCAGGCGGGAACGCTCTACGGATGTTGTTTTCGGGCTTTTATACATGACGATAAAATAGCACACAGGAATCAATATACCGAGAATCCCCACGACGGCAACGAAACGGTCGAATGTCAAGTATCCGGTTTTGATCGTCAACAAAATAAGGAGCGACAGGACAACAAACCCGATTCCGATAATGGAAAAAACTTTTTTCTTTTCTTCCGGTTTTAGAGGATTGGCTACATATGTGCCTGCTTTGCCTAAATAATTTTTTCTTGTGACAACGAACACAATAAGACCGATGAACATACCGACTGCCGCTATAGAGAAACCGAGATGGAAACTGTGTTTCATGCCGACTTCGCCGACGATTAAAGGTGCAATAAAAGCACCGAGATTTATACCCATGTAAAAAATACTGAATCCTGCATCCCGGCGGTTATCATGCGGTGCGTAGATATCCCCGACCATACTGGAAACATTCGGTTTTAACAATCCGGTACCCAAAACGATCAGCACCATGGAAAGCACAAACAGGGAAAAGCTTCCCGGAACCGCAAGGGCAATGTGTCCGAACATAATGAGCACACCACCATAAAATACGGCTTTGGAAGTTCCGAGAATCCTGTCAGCAATCCAGCCACCGATAATGCCGGACATATATACTAATGAACCGTAAATACTCATAATTGATAAAGCCGTACTTTGACTTAAACCCAAGCCGCCTTTGGAAACTTCATAATACATATAAAAAACAAGAATGGCACGCATACCGTAATAGGAAAAACGTTCCCAAAACTCAGTGAAAAATAAAGTAAACAAGCCTTTCGGATGGCTTAAAAATCCTTTTTGGGGAACGGTTTCCCATGTATTTTGTCGTTCTATGGCTGACATATTTCAATTCCTCCTTTAACATTTCCCTATATTAATACAAAATAGTTGATATTGTCAATTATTGATGTTAAAATTATTAATTCATAAATTTTTTAAATTTAAGTTATATAAAAACGAGATACATTCTTTCTGTAATGATAAAAAAATAACGGGATAAAAAATGCCGGAAATTGGAATATAGGGGATTGTTCATTTACAATGAATATAGAGTCTGTAACAAGGAGGGCAAAAGTTCATGAAATCTTCTCAAAAAACTGTGACTTTACATAATGGAATAGAAATGCCCCGTCTTGGTCTTGGAGTATATCTGGTAGAAAAAGAAGATACCGTTCGGACGGTAAAAACCGCTCTTGAAACGGGATACCGGGCAATCGACACTGCCGCCTATTATCAGAATGAAGAAGAAGTGGGCAAGGCAATCCGGGAAAGCGGCATTTCGAGGGAAGAAATTTTTGTAACAACGAAAGTATGGAACGCCGATCACGGCTATGACAATACGTTGAGAGCCTTTGAGAGAAGTTTGAATAATCTCGGTCTGGATTACATTGATCTTTACTTGATTCACTGGCCGGGTAAAGATACGTACGTAGATACATGGCGGGCACTGGAACGGTTATATAAGGACGGCCGGGTCCGTGCGATCGGGGTTTGCAATTTCAAAATTCATCATTTACAAACTTTAATGGATCAGTCAGAAGAAAAACCGGTGATAAACCAGGTAGAACTTCATCCTTATTTTTCCCAGAAAGATCTCCGTGATTTCTGTAAAGAGCATGAAATTGCCGTAGAAGCGTGGAGTCCGCTGGGAAGAGGGCGGGTATTGGACGACCCGGTACTCATTGAAATCGGTAAAAAATACGGCAAAACAGCAGCACAGGTAGTTTTGCGCTGGCACATTCAAAATGACATTGTTGTGATTCCAAAATCGGTGAATCCGTCAAGAATTGCGGAAAATGCTGATATCTTTGATTTTGAATTATCAAAAGAGGATATGAACAAAATTGATGCTTTAAACAAAAATCACCGCTTCTTTAAAGATCCGGACGAGTTTTTCTAAATATTAGTGAAACCCTGACTCTGTATGTAAAGGCGGGCTTTCACAGGGAATGCATCTCTGTTGGAAAGCCCGCTTTTCCTACTACGTACATTTCAACCTGATTTTTCCACAGCGATATGCCTTGTTTAAAAAGAAAATAATTGATATGTTTATACAGTATAGCTTTTTGTGTACATATTAGAAGATTAATATTAATCCCGAGAGAAAAAATTTAAAAGGTGGGAAACCGTTTTGAAGATCATGTACGCGTCTACCCCGGAACAAGAAAAAAAAGTCCGCCAGTTGGTAGAATATTTTTATACTGTTATTTTCCCGAAATATTTTACCGACCGGGAAATCAGTATGTTTATTGATTTGAATGTTTTAAATATGCTCAATTTGAATGAATTGCAAGGGACATTAAAAGAGGCCTATCAAATTATTTCCAGCTTGAACACTCTCTGTTTTTTAATTGAGTCCGATTCTCTTGCGGCGGAAAAAGGCAGCCGGTTGTTTGAAAAAAATGCAAAAATATTAAATGATCTCGGCATGTCTTTTCCGTTTTCCCGTGATCAATTTTTAAGAGAAGGAAATGTATCCCTTGAGTCAGGAAGCATATATGTTAAACCGGCAAACGACTGGCTGGTTTGAACGAACGGGTGGTTAAAGTTGATCAAACGGTTAGTCATTACAGGATATAAAGCGTATGAACTCGGAATTTTTTCACGGGAACATCCGGGAATCCCCATTATTAAAAAAGCAATAAAACGCCAGTTAATTCCTTTGATTGAAGACGGTCTCGAGTGGATTATTCTTAGCGGCCAAACGGGTGTGGAAATGTGGGCGGCGGAAGTTGTGATCGATTTAAAGACGGAATATCTAGAATTAAAATATGCCGTTATTACTCCGTTTCTCGGCCAGGAAGAACTCTGGAGCGAACAAAATAAGGAAAAATATGAGGAAATTATAATGTTTGCCGATTATCATGCATCCGTCACCAATAAACCCTATACCGGACCGTGGCAATATACCGAGAAAAATAAATTGTTTCTCAGAAATTCTGATGCTTTATTAATGGTTTACGATGAGGAAAAAGAAGGTTCTCCGAAATACATGAAACAATTGGCGGAGTGCTATGCGGAAAAGCATGAATATCCGATATATACGATAAACTTTTATGACTTGCAGTCGCTGGTGGAAGAAGAAATGTACGGGTATGGACCGGAATAAAAAAGGGCTGATAATTCATCATGCCCTTTTTTGTTCTATTTATGAAGCACTTCTTCTTCAAACCATTGCCGGAATACATCTTCCTCATGGTACCCTTCAATTCTTGCCGTTTCTTCGCCATTTTCAAAATGGACGATTGTCGGCGTGCCGTTAATTTCAAAATCGTCCCAGCCTTGTTCATATTGCTTGACATCGTAAATTTGCAAATCAATTCCCATATCTTCTGTCATTGGGACGACGACCGGGGTTGTTTGCTGACAATATGTACAATCTTCACTATAAAAATAAACGGTTACCGGTCCACCGTTGTCAATTTTGCTCTGTAACTCCCCAGGCGTAACAGATTCAACCGTTTCACCGTCATTCGTTTGCGTATTTGTCAATATCGCAACAGCCGAGAAAATGACAACGATTACTCCCAAAAAGATAAGAATCCTCTTCAACGTTCATTTTCCTCCTTCAGACCTTTCCAGATGAGAAAGGAAACAATAAATATGATCACAAATGCTGTCAGTGCCAATAACGGAATAGTAATAAAGCCAAACCAGTTAATAAATTCCCCTGTGCAATTTTGACCGCAAAACAGTGCATCTTCACCTGACCGGGGAAATTTTTGCAAATAATAGTGGTAAATTGAAATCACAGCCCCGGTTCCGGAAAGAGCCATGGAATAAAGGCTTACGTTCCAGTCTTTTTTGACATATCCGGTTGCGAGGATAATCACCAGCGGATACATAAAAATGCGCTGGAACCAGCATAAATCACACGGGACAAAGTTTCTTATTTCCGAAAAATACAAGCTTCCGGATACGGCGATGACAGATACAGCCCAGCTGAAAAACAGCAAAAAGTCGGCTTTTTTCTCCGTCAATCCCCCGACACTCCTTTGTTTTTTTCATAAATTCATAAAACTTGGATAAACTCAAAAATAATTGTAGCATATGATATGCAAATCGTCTTTAAAAATTTCATCATTATGTGACCGCTAAAAGGCAATAAAAAAAGGACAGCCAGGAACTGTCCTGAAAAGTGATCGTTTCTTTCGTTTTCACCAGTCAGACGGAATGGAAAACTTCCAGCTGCATGCTGCGGGCCCGGTCGTTGGCATAGTCAGCGTATTGCAGCAATTCAAACAAGTATTTTTCAACGGTTTTTGAGTCATGTTGGAAATAAAATGCATGTAAAAACCGTTCAATTTTTTTCGATAAAAAATCATCCTTTGTGCGGACCATTAGTATTAGTAAATTATCCCATTCGGAACGGCAGGCGTAGTAAAGCGCCCGGTCATAATCTGCCTTGTTCATGAAAAAAGGTCCTCCTTTATCAGGAGTTAATCATAGTGTGTGTCGAAACGGACAAATTTTTTCGCAGTAAATCTTGTCAGGAAAAACAGACCGGGGCAGATCTGACCGTTACTTAAATTGTTCTAATTTACTGAATAAGTCGATGACAAATTGGAAAAAAATTCTTTCCGACGGAGCGAGTTCACGGTTTTTGGGGATGGCTATACCCACCGTCCGTTTTACTTCGGGAAAGGAAATGGGAATTTTTTTTGTCATCGGGGGGATGTTATTAAAGAGCGTGTTTTCTGGCAAGATACTTACTCCGATTCCCGCTGAGACAAGCCCTTTAATCGCATCGATATCTTCGCCTTCCGAAGTGATTTTCGGCTCAAAACCGGCTTCTTTGCAGGCATTGACAGCAATTTTCCGCAAAATAAACCCTTCCGAAAATAAAATAAAATCATCATTTTTAAACTCGCTTAAATTAATGTGATCCCGTCCTGCTAAAGGATGATTTGCCGGAACCAATGCGAAAAATCTTTCGGAAAATAAAATCCGTACATGAAGATCACGGTCATCCAGCGGGACGGGGCCGATGAAGGAAATATTGATATCACCGCTTTTTACGGCATTGCTTAAATAGGAATAGGAGCCCTGACGCAACTGGAAACTGACGTTCGGAAATTTTGTTTTAAAATTTGAAATGATCTTCGGTAATAAATAATTTGCAAAACTGGACGGATATCCTATTTTAATTGTTCCTTTCTCAGGATCAAGATATTCATCCACTTTTTCGATCGCCAGGTCAATCGCCTGCAATGCTTTCTTCGTATGATATAAAAATGTCTTCCCGATATCGGTTAAACGTAAATTTCTGCCGACCCGTTCAAACAATTTTACTCCCAGTTCATCCTCCAATTTGGAAATTTGCAAACTGACGGCAGATTGGGCAACATGGAGGTTTTCCGCAGCTTCAGTCATATGTTCCCGTTCTGCCACTTCAACAAAATAACGTAACTGCCGCAGCTCCAATTCTCTTCTCCCCTTTATTCATATAAAATTTCGATAGGTTTTATTTATATAATATAATGTTTGAATCAATTTTTTAAATGATCAGCTTGGAAATTAATCCGCCCGTTTTTATCATCAATTTCCTGGTAAGTTCATAAATTGAAATAAAACAGGGACAGTTAAGTGTGCGATACTTTTTACGGGGAGGCTGAACCATGAATCAGGAAGAATGCCTCAAACTGGAGCGGGCGATTGCGGAAATAACCGAAATCGCCGAAGGATTCGGTTTGGATTTTTATCCGATGAGGTATGAAATTTGTCCGGCTGATATTATTTATACATTCGGGGCATACGGCATGCCGACACGGTTTTCCCATTGGAGTTTTGGCAAACGGTACTTTAAAATGAAACTTCATTATGATTTGGGTTTGAGTAAAATTTATGAACTCGTCATCAATTCCAATCCGTGTTATGCATTTTTACTTGATTCAAATTCGCTCATTCAGAATAAATTAATTGTTGCCCACGTTTTGGCACATTGTGATTTCTTTAAAAACAATGTACGTTTTAAAAATACGAAGCGGGATATGGTTGAAAGTATGGCTGCAACTGCAGAACGCATCCGTCGGTATGAAAAAGAGTACGGTAGAAAAGAAGTGGAGTCTTTTCTGGATGCTGTCCTTTCAATCGAAGAACATATTGATCCTTCCCTTTTACGCCCGACTTTGGACTGGACGATGGATGATGTCGAATACGAAGAAGAGGAGGAACAAACACCCGTGACTCCTTATGATGATTTATGGTCATTGGATTACCGAAAGCAACCGAAAAAGCCGAAAACAAGGAAGAAAATAAAAAAATTCCCGCCGCAGCCGGAAAAAGATTTGCTGTTATTTATAGTACATTACAGCCGCGAACTGGAAGAATGGCAAAGGGATATTATTACGATGATCCGGGAAGAAATGCTATATTTTTGGCCGCAGCTGGAAACGAAAATAATGAACGAAGGATGGGCTTCATACTGGCATCAGCGGATTTTGCGGGAAATGGATTTATCGAGTGACGAAGCGATTGAATTTGCCAAATTAAATGCCAATGTTCTCCAGCCTTCGAAAACTTCGATTAATCCGTACTACCTGGGACTGAAAATATTTGAAGATATTGAAGAAAGATACAATAATCCGACGGAAGAAATGAAAAGGATGGGAGTAAAACCGGGTTCGGGACGGGAAAAAATATTCGAAGTCCGTGAACTGGAATCCGACCAGTCATTTTTGCGCAATTATTTGACGAAGGAGCTTGTGATGCGGGAAGATATGTATTTATTTCAAAAGCAGGGAAGGGAATACAAAGTAGTAGATAAAGATTGGGAAAATGTCCGCGATCATTTGGTCAATATGCGTGTAAATGGCGGCTTTCCGTATATAACCGTGGATGATGGGGATTATATGCGGAACGGGGAATTATATTTAAAGCATCACTATGAAGGAATTGAATTGGATATAAAATATTTGGAAAAAGTCCTTCCGTATATTTACCGTTTGTGGGGAAGGACGGTCCATATCGAGACGGTTGTAGAAGATAAACCGATTTTGTTCAGTCATGACGGAAGGAATGTACAGAGAAAATATTTATAATAGGAAGGATCCGCAAATTAAGCGGATCCTTCAACATTTTTCAACCGGTAACGATAAAAGAAATATAAGGACAATGCAATAGTTGAAAGGAAAATACCGGAAATATACGGCAGGTTAAGATGGATTGAAAATAACATACCGCCCAGAGGGGGACCGATAATCCGCCCGAGGGAATCAAAGGATGATAAAAGCCCGGTGACCGTACCATGTCCGGTATTTGATGCTTTGGTAAGGAGTGCAGAAACCGCAGGCCGGATTACGCTGTTTCCAATACCGAATACTGATAAATAAAGGGCAGCCGTGAAAAAACTATCAACAAACAGAAGAAGGAAAAATCCGGCAGCCGACAGGATAATTCCGCTTTGAATGATTTTTCCTTCACCGAATTTCTTGACCAGCGGTCCGAGCAAACCGCCTTGGACAACAGCACCCACGAGCCCCATGATCATAAAAATATAACCGATTTCCTTTGTACCAAGACCTGCTCTTTCTGCCGTGAAATAAGCAAAAGTGGCTTCCAGTCCGGCAAGGGAAACGGAAACAAAAAACTGCAGGATAAATAAAAAAGCATTTGTACCTTGGAAATGGCTCCACCGCGATTGTTTTGCCGATTCTTCCATCGCGGCCGGATCTTTCTGGAGGGATTCCTTTAATAAAAAGACAACAAGCAATAATGTGAAAAGGGATGAGAACCCGGCGACATAAAAAGGTAATGACAGGCTTTTGGCAGAAAAAATACCGCCGATGGCCGGGCCGAATATGAATCCTAGGCCGACCGCCGCACCGATTATACCCATTCCTTTACTCCGGTTTTCCGGTGAAGTAGTATCTGCAACATATGCCATTGTAGCCGGCATATTTGCCGACGATAACAGGCCGCCGATAATGCGGGCGGCAAATAATACCCAGAGTTTTTGGGCAATGGCCATTAAAAAGAATGAGAACGAAAGCCCGATAATACCGAGAATTAAAACGGGCTTTCTGCCGATCCGGTCGGACACTCTTCCCCAAAAAGGGGAAAACAAGAGTTGCATGAGGGAATACACTGCCATTAAAAGTCCCAGTTCAAAGGGACTTGCCCCCAGATCTTCAGCATAAAAAGGAAGGACGGGAATGATAATACCGAATCCGACCATGACGAAAAACATTACGAGAAAAAGTACCGGTAAAGCTTTTTTATTTTCCATTTTTCTAACCTCTCTCAATTCAATATCAAAGGTTTATAAAATCGGTGATAATAACCGCGAGATCGATTCTTTGAAACGGACGGACACGGGGCGTTTCAAATATTGGTAATAAGTCAGCCTGCGTGATACTTTGACGTCTTCATTAAATATCCGGACTAATTTTTTGGCTGTTGGTATATGATAAATAAAAGCATTGACTTCAAAGTTTAACCTGAAGCTCCGCACATCGATATTTGCCGTTCCGACGGAAGCCGTATTTTCATCAATCACAATCATCTTTGCGTGAATAAAACCATTGTCATAAATGTATACATTTGCCCCGGCCTTAAGCAATTCACCGATATAGGACATTGTTGCCCAATAGACAAACATATGGTCCGGCTTATTGGGGATCATGATGTTCACATCCACGCCGGATAATATGGCAATTCGCAACGCATCCAAAATGCTTTCATCAGGAATAAAGTAGGGAGTTTGAATATAAATCGATTTTTTTGCCGATAAGATCATTTTAATGTATCCGTATTTTATATACTCCCATACAGAGTCGGGACCGCTCGTGACAATTTGAACGGGAATATTTCCGCGCGGTTCAATAGCAGGAAAATATTTCTCGTCATAGTAGATGTCATTCCGGGATGATGCTTGGTTCCAGTCCAGAATAAAACGTATTTGTGTTGCATGAACGGCGCTACCGGTAATTCTTAAATGCGTATCACGCCAATATCCGAACTTTTTGTTCAGTCCCAAGTATTCATCTCCGACGTTAAATCCGCCGACATAGGCAATTTTTCCGTCGATGATAACCAACTTGCGATGATTACGGAAATTGATTCGCAAATTCACAAACGGAATTTTGGAAGGGAAGAAAACTTCGACTTCTCCCCCCGCATTGATCAATTTATTAAAAGACCGTTTTTTAATGCGCCGCGAGCCCATTTCATCGTACAGAATCCGCACTTTAACGCCTTCTCTCGCTTTTTCCGTCAATAAATCGATTAATTTTTGTCCTAATTTATCATCTCGGAAAATATAATATTGTAAATGAATGTTACGCTTCGCTTCTTTAATATCACGGATCAGCGAATCAAATTTATCTTTTCCGTCGATAAAAATTTCCACATCATTATCTTGAGTAAGGAGAGCGTTATTATTTTTCAAGAACAAATAAATGAGATCGCGGTGAAGCTTCATTTCTTCTGTGGCGTATTCATATTTTCCATCGGTAATCTGAATAATCTGGTTTTGGATTAAACCTTTTAAACCTATTTTTTCCAGATCTCCCCACTTAAATAAGTTTTTTCCTTTTAAATTCTGTCCGAAAATTAAGTAGAGAATAAAACCGAGAAGCGGCACAAAAAAGAGCACCAGAAGCCAAGCCCATGTCGCCCTCGGATCTCGCCGTTCGAGGAAAACAACTACTGCTGCCAAAATCATGTTTAAAATGAAAATAAGGCTGACAAAGAGCGATAACAGATTCATACAAATCTCCCGTCAAAATATTTTTGTAGTCTCTATTATAATAACGTCTTTTTGAAAAAATGAAAAATAATTGGCAAATAAGCAAATGTATTCAGCAAAGAGGAATTTGTACAAAACAGAAAAAATAAGTATTAGAGACAAATTAATAAACAATTCTAAATATATTTAAAATTCCGGTTTAATTTTTTGTTAAAATTTGCTATAATACACTTAATTCTTTACATTAACATGTTATTATTAATGTATAGCAATTTGGTAGGAATTACACTGAACCCATAAAACATTTATATAGAAAATGGGGTTGAGTTACCATGGATACGATTTACAGCAATCACATAGATCGTAAAAACGATGACAGGAACATACATGTTTTTAGTGAAACATTGCATATACTATCCCGGACGTTTAACAGCATGATTATCAGAAGCTCGATTGACGGAATTATTCATTTCGTTTCTTCCAATATAAAAAAGTTTCTCGGTTATGATGCGGATGATTTCGTCGGAAGAAAGCTTTCCGATTTTCTCCATGAAAAAGACAAAAGTAAATTTTTAAATTCATTTTGCTTATTGTCCCAAGATGATAATGATGACAGCAGTCTGACTCTCCGGGTAAAAAAAAGGGACGGCTTATTCCTCTGGATGGACTTAAAAATGAAGATGCTGAAAGATCTTCACCAAAGACCCGTTGAATATATCTACATTATTCAGGAAATCCCTGTAGATAATGATGAAAATCTGCTGGAAAACGATAAGTTGTCATTGATCGGTCAGCTGGCGGCGGGAATTGCCCATGAAATCAGGAATCCGCTTACGTCAATTAAGGGCTTCATCCAGCTTATGAAGTCCGATGACAAGAAGCGTGATGAATACCTGGAAATTATGGAAAATGAAATTGACCGGATCGACAGTATTTCCAATGAATTGATGATCTTTGCCAAACCGAATCATTCAAAATACAAATACCATAATTTAAAAGACATTTTCAAAACATGTGTAACGCTTTTGGAAGGTCTTGCATTTCAAAAGCAAATAAAAATGGTTCTGGATTATGACGATGAGCCGGTTTGTGTTTATTGCGACGAGCAGAAAATAAAGCAAGTGATTATAAATATTGTTAAAAATGCCATCGAAGCGATGGATGAACCGGGAAAAATATACATACAAATTGGCAAAAACGGCGATAAAGGCATTCTTTCCATCAGAGATGAAGGATGCGGCATACCGCCGGATTTAATTGATAAAATCGGCCAGCCGTTTTTTACGACGAAACAAAATGGTAATGGCTTGGGATTAATGATGTGCTATAAAATCATTGAAGAACATAAAGGGAAAATTGATGTGCAAAGTGAACTCGGTGTCGGCACCACTTTCCGTATCTTTTTACCTCTAGATCACGTTGAATAAAATTGATCTTTTTCAGGGGAGGGAAGCCGGATGAACCTTGGCTTTGGCGAAGTTGCCATTATTTTAATCGTTGCATTATTAATTTTCGGTCCCGGGAAACTGCCCAAATTAGGAAGGGCGGCAGGTGAAACGTTAATGGAATTTAAAAAGGGAATGAAACAAGTGATCGATGATGCGGATGAAGAGAATAAAAAGAAACCGGACGGATAATCTCCTGATCAAGGAGATTTTTTTATGGCAAATAAATGGTGCAGAAAGAAGTTGAATCTCTTATTGCTAAAAAACCCCCGCTTAAAGCGGGGGAGCGAAGCCATATTTATTCAGTTTATGAGTAGTTTTGGCCTGAAAGTTGTTGTTGTGCCATTGAAACTAAGCGCTTTGTAATTTCACCGCCGACAGAACCGTTGGCACGGGAAGTCGTTTCCGGTCCGAGATTTACACCGAACTCCTGGGCAATTTCATATTTCATTTGATCTAAAGCCTCTTGAGCCCCTGCAACTAAAAGTTGGTTTGAGGAATTGCTTCTGTTTGTTGCCATGTTTGCTCTCCTCCTGATCATATTTTGTCCGGCCGGTCGGCCAAACTTTACAATCACAGCTTTTACTGTGATTACATTTCATATTGTGTTTAAAAGGTTAAGTTATATGCGGTGGAACAGCCGGTAATTTATGACATTAAAAGCAGGTTCAACCGAAAAAAGTAAAACATATTCATTCCCATTTGCGGCAAAATAAATATTAAAATGATCAATCCGGGGGAGATAGGATTGAATATTTGCCCGCTTTGTAATGGTCTTGAAGAAATACGGATATATTGTCCATCATGCCAAACAGTAATGACTGATGAAGGGAAGCTCAGTGATTTTTTTGACGATTACAGCCCGTATATGGATATTGAGCTTTTACAACTGGTAGACGGTTTTCCGGCCGGAAACCGGGAACGTTGTATTCATCTTTTCCGTTGTCCTGCATGTATGAAAGAACAGCCGGTAATCATAGGTGACGATTTTTAAATACGGGAAAATGTTATTGCAATATTAAATTTTTAAAGAGTTGTTCTGGTTGTTTAACCACGCGTTCAGTCAAATAAATCGTAAAATGAAATAATGTCCTGTTGATGTACCGTTCATATTTTTTAATTTCCGGATGTTTAAAAATTAACCGTCCTGGTTTCGCATTGGCTTCAAGTAACCATACTTTTTCTTTTTTATCAATCCCGAAATCAAATCCGATTTCACCGAGAATTCCGTCAGCACTTGTTTCCAAATGTTCACTGATGGTGAGGGAGGCATCTGCGAGCTTTTTGCGGATTTTTTTGTTTTGTTCCGGTTCAGGAAACAGCTGCTCCAGCGTTATAACTTCCCCGCCGGATAAAATGTGGGTGGTAATTCCGTTTCTCGCTGCAACTTTTCCTGCCATAGCCGTGACCTGCCACTTTCCTTCTGCATTTCTGTTTGTGTGTAGTCTGAAATCCACCGTTCTGTGTTCCCGGGTTATTAACGGTATTCCTTGTTGAATTAAATATGGGGTAATGTTTGTATGTTTTTCCAAAAATGAAAATGCTCTGGAAACAGAAGCAAACCGAATTAAATGGTTTTCTCGTTCACTGATATAAATTTTTCCCCCGGTCGTGCGAATGCGGAAAATGCCGTTACCATGGCTGCCGCTGTCCGGCTTTATATATAAAAAATTGTATTTAGAAAGCATTGTTTCCAGCTGACGACGGTTAGTAAACGGGACGGTTTCCGGTAAATAAATCTTTGTTTCCGGATTTTTGTTCAACAATTTATAAACTTCCAGTTTGCTGAAAAAACCTGGATTAAACCAGGGAATGGCATATTCTTCCTGAAGTCTTTTTTTAACATTCTGGATAAGCGGCAAATTTTCCACTTTGCGGTTCGGAATCCGGTCGTAAATCACATTCGGCAAAGGTACTTCCAACTGACGCCACTTATTTTCATAAAAAATATAACCTGTTATTATGCCTTGATCCCAGTGAATATGGTTGACGCCGAAAATAACCGGAAGGATTCCGGCTTGTGTGAAGTGGATAAAATATCTTGAAAATGCATAGGAACGTGTTCCCAATGGAGAATCCGGAAAAGAAGTAAATCCTTCCGTAAAAATTCCGACTACCGGTCCGAGAAAGAGCTGTCCTTCTTTTACAAACATGTGCAATTTAACCGGGAATTCCGGAATTTTCAACTGTTCCGCCAAAGAACGGCTGATTTTGATTATGGGTTGGTTGCTATTACTCCGGCCGGCTTTTCCCCGGACAGAAAGAGAACCGAAGGATATTGTATGAATATGGGGTAATTTGAGTTTCCCGGGATAAATTAAAATGTCGTCCCCGTTTTCCAATATTTCAATTGGATAAGCTTTGTACATGCAAGTTCCGCCTTTCATTAAGTAATACATAATTCATCCTAATGTTTTGTTGCCCAAATCGTTTGCACTTTATTTGCCCTTTTTCAGGAGGGCGGTATAATTGAAGAATGGATAATTGCCATGGGTTTTCAGGACATCTGTCTACAATATATGAACATATGCCCAATGAGGTTCATATAGATTTTTTGCATGAAAGGTCGGTTTAGCATGTTGGATGAAATTCTTATCATCATTTTTATGGCTCTGGTCGGTGCACTCATCGGCGGATGGACGAATGCAATTGCGATCAAAATGTTATTCCGTCCCCATGAAGCGAAATATATTGGAAAATGGCGCGTCCCTTTTACACCGGGACTAATACCGAAAAGACGTAAAGAGCTGGCAAAACAGCTCGGTCAGACTATAATTAAATATTTGTTAACACCGGGAGTCATTGAGGAAAAATTAAAGGATGAAAAAGTTTATTCTGGGCTTTATGAATTGGCAGCCAAAAAAGTAAATGAATGGTTTGATTCTTCTTTGTCGGTTGAAGAACTTTTCCTCCGTTACGGAATCGAAAATATTTCCGGAAAAATTGATGCACAAATCCATTTATGGTTGAAAAACAAATGGAAATCATTTAAAGCAGTACAAGGGGAAACGCAACTTGGTATACTTATACCAACATCATTCTGGAAAATCCTGGATGCCAAAATTCCTGATCTTTCAGCTGACATAACCGGAGAAATAAAACGATTTGCAGCAGGTCCGGAGGGGAGGAAAATCTTAAATCAACAATTGGAGCATTTTTTTGCAGGAAGGGGAATGTTCTTTAGCTTAGTGCAAAATATTTTTGACCAGCGCAATATGGCTGATAAGCTGCAGCAGGAAATTGTAAAGATCATCGGACATGATGAAACGAAAAAAATCATCGAACAAGTATTGCGAACTGGAATTAACCGGTTGAAAAAACGGACATTCAACGAATGTCTGAACCAATTGCTGGAGGATGGCCAGGAGGATGAAGTTTGGAAACAACTTAGAGAAATTGTAACAATTGAAAAAATAGTTAATAGGCCGATCCGGTCCCTTGAATTAACCCTGTTGAAGCAACAACTCATTAACCGGATTATACCGAAAGTATTACAAAAGGCATTGCATCATTCCGGTACATATGTGGAAAGGGCAATGAGAACACTAAATATACCGGAGCTGGTAGAAAAGCAGGTCGATACATTTTCAACGAAACGGATTGAGGAAATTGTGCTGGGGATCAGCCGGCGGGAATTAAAAATGATTATGTATTTGGGTGCTTATTTGGGTGGCTTAATCGGTGTCGTACAAGGGGTTATCGTCCTGTTAACCGGCTAACGGTGAATTCTTATTTCTTCACTTCCTCGCAATTTTGATCATATTTTGTTATAGTTAAGTGACCTGTTTAGAGGTATATCCGTCTTTTCATAACCCTAAACAGATAACATGATAATGGAGGTTTACTAATGACAACAAAGGTTTATGATTCCGCCCATGTATTGGAACAAAAAATCCGGGAAAGCGCCGAGTTTAACGAGCTGCGAACCATGTATGAAAAATTATATGCGGATGAAGAAGCAAAGACTTTATTTAATGACTTCCGGAATTTGCAAATCACTTTACAGGAAAAACAAATGAGCGGACAAACGATCACACCCGAGGAAGTGTCCCGGGCCCAGAATATGGCTTCCGTTATTCAACAAAACGAAAAAATCGCTGCATTGCTGGCGGCTGAACAAAAGTTGAGTGCGGTTTTTACTGAAATTAATAAAATTTTAATGAAACCACTTGAAGAGTTGTACAGTGAACAGATGAACAGCCAGCCGGAATAGGAAACAGGCATAAGAGCGGAGAAAACGGGTAGTTTTCTCCGCTTTTTTTCATCCGGAAGTTCTATAACTGCACGTTTTTACATAATTATTTTATAGAGAATTTGTTGATTACAACAAGATGTTCACCGGAGGGGGCATGCTGATTGATCTACCGGGGACTGGCGATGAATATTGACGGGACCATTTTACAGTCGAACGGGAAACTTCACAGGTCGGTTAAAGAAGCGGTGGATTACGTTCAGTCAAAGGGGGTTAAAGTAACCCTTGTCACTTCTCGCAACTTCGTTTTTGCAAAAAGGATTGCAAAAGCTTTAAAAATAAAAACGATGATTGCTGCCCATCACGGAGCATTTATTGCATCATCTCTCGACCAGGCGTTTTTTGTTAAACGGATTGATGAAAAGATCGTTTATGATCTGTTAAGGCTTCTGGAATCTTTCTACTGTCATATCCGAGTTGTCCATGAAAAGTTTTCAGTCAGTAATGTGCCGGTCAGGCAGAATTTCATTTCACGGGCTGTGATTGATCCGGTCAGCTTTTCGGTTTATCATCATCAATATGTAGAAAATTTAAGCGAATATGCGGAAGATGAACAAATTCATCCGACCCATATTGAAGTTATATTTAGTGACCGGGATACCGCATTAGAAGCGAAAGAGACGATACAAAAAACGTTTTTTGAAACGGATTTATATTTATATAACCGGCAGTTAATTATTTTACCGAAGGGAGTTTCAAAGCTCACCGGTTTATTGTATACAATCGATCAATGGGATATTTCTTTGGATGAAACCGTGGTGATCGGCAGTGATTATGACGATCTTGAAATGATTGAAGCGGCAGGGCTCGGCGTGGCAATGGGGAATGCACCAGAGGAAGTGCGGAAATCTGCAAATTGGGTGACAAGATCAAATCAAGAACACGGTGTGGCCTATATGATTAAAGAACATTTCCGCAAACAGCAACCGATTGATTTTTTGGAGAAAATCAGCGGATATAAAAAATAATGTCTTCAAAAGTAAGTGTTTGTTACAGAAATATAGATAAAATGTGAACAAAAATGATAAGAGGGACAAAAATTGTTCCTCTTTTTAACTATATTTTGATTTTTTTTAGAAAATAGTTTAAAATATTTAGTGATTAATAATATTACATTTGTTTGTGAAAAAATTTCTTTTTAAACCCATTGATAAGAGTAAAACAGAACCGTTGGACTTCTGCCAGGATGTCGTTTGTGACATCCGGAACAAAATTTCTGTAAGGGTTTACATTTTTCCTGCGGATCATAATGTCATATCCGTACAGGGGTGCCATGGCATACCTTCAGCCGTTAAAAATATCTCTGTTTCTGATACAGAGATAAAAAATATTTTTACTGTTTGGAGGGGGAAAGCATGTCAAAACTGCTGGATGAAGATATGAAAACAGTAAAGCCTCAGGGAGATCAACAATTACTTGAGCAATTATCCAAGCCCGAAGTACAGGAATCACTGACGGTACTGATTGAACAATTGCCGAGGCTGACCGAAGTGCTCATTACGCTGGCTGATAATTTTGAAACGGTTAAATCGCTGGCAACCGATGAAATTTTAAAAGAAGATACAATGAATGCGGTTAAAGAGTTTGCGCGTCCGGCAATCGGGACGGCGAAAAAAGTGGCGCAAAATGTGATGGAAGCAAAAGAGCTTGCAGAGGAAAACAATGAAGTGATCGGCGTGTTCGGGTTGATGAAATTGTTAAAGGAGCCGCAAGTGCAAAAGATGTTACGTTTTATACAAGCATATTTGCAAGTGTCTGCACAAAAGAAGGAGTAATGTAAAATCTGCAAAAGAAAGAATATAGAGATCGAAGAAAAAGTTTTCAAGAACGGGGGATCAGTGACATGTCAAAGGAGATCGTTATTATTGGAGCAGGATTTGGCGGTGTAATGACTGCATTAACGCTCAGGAAATACATGGATCAAACAGAAGCAAAAGTGACCATTGTCAATAAATATCCTACCCATCAAATTATAACAGAATTACACAGGCTGGCCGCCGGAAATGTATCCGAACAAAGAATATCATTGCCGTTGAAGAAATTGTTCAAAGATAAAGATATAAATGTAGTTATATCAGAAGTCGAATCATTTTCAGCAGATGATAAACGGGTAAAACTTTCAAACGGAGATACGTTAACTTATGATGTTTTAGTTGTTGCCCTGGGAAGTGTGACCGGATATTTCGGAATACCCGGATTGGAAGAAAACAGTTTCGTTTTAAAGTCTGTCAATGATGCCCAAAAGATTTTTAATCACGTACAGGAAAGAATCCGTAAATATACGGAGACGAAAGATCCGGCTGATGCACGTATTTTAATTGGCGGCGGAGGATTAACCGGCGTCGAACTTGTCGGTGAGTTTGCAGATATTCTGCCTGACCTGGCAAAGAAATACGGTATATTCCAAGATGAAATAAAATTGCAGCTGGTGGAAGCCGGGCCGAAAATTTTGCCGGTGTTGCCGGATCCACTGATTGAGCGCGCCCAAAAGAGCCTGGAAAAAAGAGGTGTTGAGTTTTTAATCGGGCTGCCGGTGACAAAAGTTGAAGGGAATAAAGTGTTTTTGAAAGACGGAACAGAAATTGTAACGAATACCTTCATCTGGACCGGCGGTGTACAGGGACATCCGCTGGTTGGCGAATCCGGATTAGAAGTAAACCGCGGACGCGCAACGGTCAACAAATATTTGCAGTCCAGCTCACATAGTGATGTGTTTGTTGTCGGTGACAGTGCTGTCGTGTTTGGTCCGGATGGCCGCCCGTATCCGCCCACAGCCCAAAATGCATGGCAAATGGGTGAAACTGCCGGTTACAATCTGTTTGCTTATTTAAAAGGAAAATCGATGGAGCCGTTTGAGCCGGTTGATTCCGGAACACTGGCCAGCCTGGGACGGAAAGATGCCGTTGCCGTTGTCGGGGCTAATAAAACCCAGTTAAAAGGACTTCCTGCCGCAATTTTAAAGGAAGCCAGCATGACCCGGTATTTGAGCAACATTAAAGGATTATTCGTATATGCCTATTAATTTGAAACAGCAGGCTGTCAAAAGAGGGAATATGCTTTTACCCGGTCACGGAATTCCTGATTTGACAGCCTCCTTTTATCCTTGAAATAATAACAGTTTTCCGTCCGATGTAACAAAACGGTGGATTTTTTCGGAATACCCCTTTCCTTTTAGCAGCTTTTCTGCCTGTTTTTTTGCTTCTTTGTCATTTTCCGCCTCGATTGTTTCATCCAGCAGCTTTTCACCAGTTTTTTCAAAAACCGTTAATGTGTAACGGATCAATGTCCGTTCCCCTCCAACAAAGTAATTTATCTGAAAAATCCCATTATTCATTTATTTTACATTCATTTTGTCTGAATGGCAAATCATATGTTTATCATTCATCCATTTTCGGTTATTAATGCGGAATTAGCGAAAATATGGCATAATGAAAGAACGTATATTCGTGTTTCTATCATTGGATAAGGTGGAATCTGGAATGAAGTCACTCAAATTTATTCATTGTGCAGATCTTCATTTGGACAGTCCGTTCGTTGGTTTAAAATTACCCCGGAGACTTCATGAGCTCGCAAGGCAGTCTACATTTTCATCTTTTACCCGTATCGTCAATAAAGCCATTGAAGAAGAAGTGGATTTTTTAGTGATTGCCGGGGATCTTTATGACGGGGAAGACCGAAGTATACGGGCGCAAATTTATTTCCGTAATGAAATGGAAAAACTTGCCGGGAAGGGAATTCCTGTTTTTATTGTTCACGGAAATCATGATCATTTATCCGGAAACTGGACGAAATTGAAATGGCCGGATAACGTTTTTGTATTTCCCGGGGACGTAAAAATGATTCCGCACTGCACAAAGGACGGCGTCCGCGTTCATCTATACGGTTTCAGCTATGCGAAGAGGCATGTACGTGAACGTATGATCAGCCATTACCGGAAGGAAGAAGGTGCGGATTTTCACATCGGTATTTTACATGGACATGATTCAAAAAACGGAAATCATTACAGTTATGCCCCTTTCACAGTTAAAGAACTGGCCGGGAAAGGATTTGATTATTGGGCACTCGGCCACATCCATCAAAGGCAGGTTTTAAAGAAGGACCCGCTGATTATTTATCCGGGAAATATACAGGGGAGACACAGAAACGAAACCGGTGAAAAAGGTTGCTATTTAATTGAAATGTCAGAAAAGGAAACGAAAGCCAGTTTTATTGAAACTGCCCCGATTCGTTTTGAAAGACAAAAGCTGGATCTGGAACACGGTGTAAAAAATTTTGATGATTTTTACGGAGAAGTCATGAATGTGAAAGATGAATGGCGGCAAAAAGGAAAACATATTATTCTTACACTCGGCCTGTCCGGTTCGGATATTGACAGTTCCAATATGCACTGGTTTGAAACGGAGGAATTACTTCCATTATTAAATGACGGGGAAGAAGAACAGGACCCGTTTGTATGGATACAAGACATTGATATTGATCACAACGACACGGAGCAAACTTCTTTTAATAAAGGATATTTTTATAAAGAATTAGTAACGGAACTGGAGCGGCTGGATCATTTGCATGAACCGTTAAAAGACCTTTTTAATCATCCGCGGACAAAAAAATATATCGATGGATTGACGACTAACGAAGAAAAAGAAATCCGGGAGGAAGCGGAAAAACTCCTTTTCCGGCTGCTGCGGAAGTTATAGACTGTGCTAAAGGAGGAAAACGGATTGCAAATAAAAGAGCTTATCATTTACGGATACGGAAAATTCGAACAAGTACATATCAAACTTCTTCCTTTTCATTTTATTTATGGGAAAAATGAAGCGGGCAAGTCAACGATTATATCATTTATTCACAGCATCTTATTCGGATTCCCTTTAAAACATCAGACTGAACCGCGTTACGAGCCGAAAACAAGCTCAAAGTACGGTGGCCAAGTCGTGCTGGCTGACGAAAAATGGGGAAACGTACGGGTTGAAAGGGTAAAAGGAAAAGCGGCAGGGGACGTGACCGTTACATTGGAAGACGGTACCCGCGGCGGAGAAGAGTTGTTGCGGAAAATATTGCAGGAGATGGATAAACAGACGTTCCGGTCTGTTTATTCCTTCGATATTCACGGACTGCAAAATGTTCATAAAGTAAAAAGGGAAGATTTGACGAAATTTTTGTTTTCCACCGGTGCAGTGGGAAATGACAAAATCATGGAAGCCGAACAGGTTTTGCAGAAAGAACTAGACCAATTGTACAAGCCTTATGGTTCCAAGCCGCCGGTAAATGAGAAACTGGCACAACTAAAGGAAATTGATCAGCAGTTGAAAGAAGCAAAGGGAAAAATTGCCGACTATGAAGACTTATTAAAATCCCGTTCCAAAATTGCTGAGCAAATTGCTGATTTACGAAAAAAAAGGGAAGAAATCATGAATGAAATGATTTATAGAAAAGAATGGAACCGTATATATCCGCTTCTCAAGGAAAAAAGGAAGATTGAGAAACAGCTGAAAAATACCGGTGAAATCCGTTTTCCCGAAAACGGAAAGATTAAATATGAACAAGCGATAGCGGAGAAGAAAAGACTGGAAAAGAGTGTTGAAACTTTGACCGGGCGGTTGGAAAAAATAGACCGGGAGTTACAAAATTTAAAAATTAGTGAAGAAATTTTGCATAACAAAGCGGAAATCCAATGCATTATTGAAGATTTGCCGGGTTACCGGGAAGACAGGAGAAAACTGGATGGTCTCCAGTTGAAATTAAAAGAGCTGGATGCAAAGATCCGGGAAATGCGGACAAAATTGAACTTTCAGGAAGATGATGACTGTTATGTTTTTCACTTTGATTTAAGCTTTGCCCAAAAAGACCGGATCAAAAAACTTACGAATAAAAAACATCATTTAGAAGAGCAGAAGAAAGAATTGGAGAAGAAAGAAAGCAAACTCCAAAGGCAATTGAAAGAGAAAGAGAACTTCGTGCGTCAGTTAAAGGGGGAGCTTCTGAATCCGGTAGAACGTGAAAAATATGAACGAATTTTAGCAGAACATGAAAAAAAGATGGAAATTGAATATTTAACCCGGCAAATCCAGTCGGCTGAAAACGGACGGAGAAACAAAAAGCAAAATGAACAAAGAACAAAGAAAATGATTTATTCCTTTTCGGTAATGCTTGCTATTTCCGTAATCCTTGTATTCGCCGGGTTTGTTCAGATCGCTATCGGTCTTTTAACTGCAACGGCCATACTCTATATTTTCTTTATCATGAATGAAAAGCAACAGCCGGAAAACAACGGTCAATCCACCCCGGAAGTAATGAAAAGAGACGCTCTGGAGGAAATGATCAATGGCATTTCTCCGGAAAAAATTAATTTAATCAAGGAAAAACTGGAAAATGACCGGCATGTTGAAAAACAGTTATCCGTTGAACTGCTGCGTCTTGAACAATTAGAACAACAATTTAATGAGGTTGTAACGGATTTTGAAAAATGGGAGTCGCAGTGGAAACAGATAGAAAAAGAAATTGCCGATACCGGAATGCAGTACAGATTACCTGCGTATATTGCCAGGGAACACCTGATGGAAAGTTTTGAACTGTTGGAGACTTTAAGAACAAGTTTGACGGAAAAGAAACAAATAGAAGAAGAAATTGCCGTGATTCAAGAAAAAATGAACAAACGGAATGAACGGCTTTCATCATTTTACGAACGGGCTTTTTCCCTCCCTGGCAACGAATATGAATATGATGATAAAGTGTTAAAATTAAAAACGATTTTGGAAAAACAGATAGAGACCGAAATGATACGCAAGGAAAAATTGAATAAACGGAAAGAGCTGGAGGATGAGATTGAGGCAGCAGAAAATGAAATAAAATTTTTTGAAGAACAAATCCGCACTTTGTTCCGGGAAGCGGATGCGGATTCTGAAAGCAGTTTTTACGGGCGTTATACCCAACTTGAAAAAATGAAGCAGTTGAAAAGTAAATTAGCTTATATTGACCGGCAACTGATTCATACGACGATAAAAATCCCGGGACCGGAGGAAGAGCTTCTACAGGGAACCGGTGAAACTGAGTTCCGTGAACTGGAACGGGAAAAGGAGATTTTAACGAAGCGGATTGAACAATTGGAAAAGGAGGAGGCGGCGGTCAAACATCAAATTGAGCTGATCGAAGAGGGAGGAACATACACGGAATTATTACACCGATACCACCAGGAAAAATATGAGCTCCGTACAATGGCCAAAAAGTGGGCGGTATATAAAACAGCCCTTTATACTCTGCAACAGGCAATGGATAAATACAAACGGGAGCGGCTGCCGAAAGTTCTCCGGCAGGCACGATTATATTTTTCATCAATTACCAACGGCGAATATGTGAATATATATCTTGATGAAAAGCAGGACCGCCTCATTGTTGAAAGGAAAGACGGGATCATTTTTACACCGGATGAATTAAGCCAGGCGACCGGTGAACAATTGTATTTAAGTCTCCGCCTTGCCCTTGCGGTAACGGGTGACCGGGAAAGAACGTATCCCATTATTATCGACGACGGGTTCGTCCATTTTGATGATGAAAGAAGAAAACAGGTGATGAAATTATTACGGGAAATTTCATTGCGTACACAAATTCTGTTTTTCTCGTGCCATGCAACGAACCGGCCGTATTTTAATGAAGAGGAAACGTATGTTTTACAATAACAGAAATCAGGAGTCTCCACTTTTCCTGACAAAATGAGGAGGATTCATGATGACAAAGGATTTACGTTTTATCAAAGTCGGCGATCAAATTAACCAATATTTTCTTATTAAAAAGAGTGAAAAAGGGGTGGCGAGTAACGGTAATCCCTTTCTTACACTTACTTTGCAAGACAAAACCGGTGAAATTGAAGCAAAGTTATGGGATATAACAAAAGAGAAAGAAAAGATATGTAAAGAACAAACGATCGTGAAAATTCAAGGGGATGTTCAAAGTTTCCGCGGAAAATTACAATTGCGGATCCGGGAAATTAACCTGCCGTCACCAGAAGAAAATATTTCGGTTGAACAGTTTATCGAAAAAGCTCCCCTTACTGTCGAAGAGATGATTAATAAAATCAATGAATATATTTTTGAGATGACGAATCCGAAGATTCAGAGAATCACCCGTTATCTTGTGAAAAAGTATGAGAAACAATTTTTTCGGTATCCGGCTGCCACAAAAAATCATCATAACTATTATGCCGGATTGGCCCATCATGTCGTAACGATGCTCGATCTTGCCAAAGCTATCAGCGAAATATACGATGATTTAAATAAAGATTTGCTTTATGCGGGAGTAATCTTGCATGATTTGGGAAAAGTGATAGAATTATCCGGGCCGCTATCGGCTGCATACACGACGGAAGGAATATTGCTGGGTCATATTTCGATTATGGTTAATGAAATTGCCAAAGCTGCTGATGAGTTGCAAATTGAAGGGGAAGAAGTAACCGTCCTGCAGCACATTGTTTTGTCCCATCACGGCAAGGCGGAATGGGGCAGTCCGAAACCCCCGATGATCCGGGAAGCAGAAGTACTGCATTATATTGATAATCTTGATGCCAATGTCAATATGATGAACCGGGCGCTGGAAAAGACGAGGCCGGGGGAGTTTACCGAACGGATTTATGCGCTGGATAACCGCTCGTTTTATAAACCTGTTTTAAAAGGCTAGCAGGCATAAACCACCTCCCTTGTGAATAAGCTTGTACAAATACCGTTTTGAGAAACCAGGGAGGTAACAAATATGGATGTTCCATTTTGGGTTTGGCTCGTCGTTGCAGGAATCATTTTCAGCGGCTATATGACCATTTACACAAACCGGAAAGAGAAGGAAAGGGAAATGAAAGAGATTGAGCAGGAGGGACAAATATATATAAAACGGATGGAAGAAGAAAAGAAAAGAAGACAACAACTTTCCCGGGATGCTTAAAAAGGCTTTCCCCGCCGGCTGCCGGTACGAACCGTTCCGCACCGGAGAACAGGGGAAAGCCTGTATTGTTTTAATTTTCGTTTTCATCATCGAACAGATCTTTTAAATCTTTGTCCTTAATTTTAACGTTAGCTTTTTCGACAGCTTCATCCAGCGCTTTTTGAACGGCAGTAGTATCCAATTTTGCCCGTTTTACCGCTTTTTCCAGCTCTGGCTTCATTTCTTCAAAGGATTTTGTATTCTTTTTCTTCTCGACTTTAGTCGCTTGGATAATGTGGTAACCATAATCCGATTCAACCGGATCGCTGATTTCATTTTCTTCCAGTTTAAATGCAGCTACAACAAACGGACGGACTAATTCATCAGGATTCAGCTCGCCCAAATCACCGCCTTTTTTGGCAGTAGCTTCATCTTTGGAATATTTTTTTGCCAGTTCAGCAAAATCTTCACCCTGATCCAGTTTTTTCTTCACTTTTTTAGCAGTCTTTTCATCTTCGACTAATATATGCCGGGCCGTAACGGTTTTTGTATCTATGTTATATTGTTCTTTCAATTCTTTTTCTGTTACCTTGATTTTTTCAGCGGCTGCTTTTTCCTGCAATAATGTGAATTTGAGCAAGTCTTTTAACTCTTCTTCATTGGAAAGCCCGAGATTTGCCAAAAAAAGTTGGAACTGATCACCATATGCATCTTTATATTCTTCCAGAGCTTCGTTTACTTCTTTTTTAGATACTTCATATTGGTCTTCCAGCACCTTTTTGTATACAAGCTCCTTTAATGTTTCCCGGCCGTAACGTTCTTTTAAAACTTCATAAAACTCGTCCTCGCTGATATTTCCCGCTTTTGACTCCACAATTGTGTCGCTTTTGCTGCAACCGCTGAAGATGAGAATCCCGGCTGCAAGGGTTAATAACAAGGTAATTTTCTTTTTCATTAAACGAACAACTCCTAATTTATAAATTTCGTGCCTGTATCATTTTACCACAAAATTAACTATAACATAACCTAACCATATTGGAAAACGGATTTGCCAGTTGGGGAATATTTGGTTATTTTCCTTAGACAAAAAAGCATTGTTTACATAGGATATATTGATGTTGAATTTGCCTAAGGAGGTATGCGGTTCATGGCTTACACACATTCCAAATCATATGTATTGATCGTCGTTTTATTTATTTTGCTGATTATTGTCGGAATTTCATATTTATAAAGATGGATACATGAATCACCGGTATAGTGCAAATGTACCGTTGTGATATGAACACTCCTTTGCTTGCTGTACTGTCCGTCATTTTATGTTGGTCATTGAACAACACCTTGCCTGAATCCGGCCCTTGAAAACGGCCGGTTTTATGTTTTTGTACGGGACAGGTAGATACGGCTTTCTCTGCATGTATGATACAAAAATTTCTTTTAATCTATAGTATAATAAAGACGGTTGGAGATGAAAAATTTAAGTGAAAGCAGGAAAATGAAGAGCTGGGCCGAACGTATAAATAAGAACATTTTTTCTTTACGGAAATGAGCCGGATCAAGAATGGATGTAGAGGAATGATCACCATGATTGATGAATTGCTGAAAAGGATTGAACAATTGGAATATCACCAGGAGCTTTTGACTGATTTCATTGATGAAGCCGATTATCCGTTTACACGGTTAATCATTCGAAAAAATCTCAGCCGTGAGGAGGTAATACAATTTTACGATCTTTGTGACCAAATAAACAAAAAACTTCAAGAACAGAAAGCGGAAGGATTAGTATATTTTCATCCGCTCCTAAAAGAATTTTCAAAAAAGCTGAATAAAAAGTTGGATGTGGAAGAGACAATAGAAGCTTGTATAAAGCAAAATCTTTATATTGAATTGATGGAAGAATTGAAAAAGTATATATGAGAATTAAACAACTTCTTTTTCTTTATTTTCACTGATCTCTGTCTCTTCCTTGTAGATGTCAAGTTTTTCTATATCTGAGTATGTTTTTTGAAAAATATCCATGAAATCATTGCCGTAAATATTCCGGACAATGGCCATTAATTCCAGCATATCCGGAAATTTACCGTATATATCCTTCAAAGACTGGACACCATCAAGGACCGTATGATTTGCAGGGTTGAAGTTTTTCAACAGTTCAATAATCAATTTTTCCCCTTTTTCCGTCAATTGAATATACGTATTTCTTTTGTCGTCCATTTTTTTGGAAAAGGTGAGATAACCTCTTTCTTCCAGCTTTTTCGAGAAGTTAAACGCTGTAGACACATGCATTACTCCGAACTTGGCAATGTCGGAAATGGATGCCCCTTGCAAATGATATGCGATCCATAAAATATGGTGTTCGTTAATATTTAAATTATAAGGCTTAATCCATTGTTGCCAGTCTTTTTCAATTGATTTCCACAAAGCTTTTCCCAACTGTGAAATTTTTTGCGTGAAAAGCAGTGCTTCCATTTTGGCTGTCTTATCCATTCCATCCCCTCCAAATTATTGATTATTAATTACTGTAATCTTTATTACTATGGTAAAAAAGAAAGATAGAAAAACATATTATTTTTCATATAGGATTAATCATTTAATCCATGTTTAATACTCTTTAATTCTGTTTTAATGAAGTGTAAACCCTATTTTCACAGAATCAATATTAGTCTCGTATAATATCCACAATTCTACATCGAAATCAAAAATCCTCTTTATTTTAGAAAAATTTTCTGATTTTATTATATATATTTAATATAACGAAATATGTATACGAATATTGTCGTCTTTTCTGTTATTGCAAAAAACGGGAAATTTGTACCGGAGGCAGTGCCCATTTGTAAATGCAGAAAAAAAGAGGCTGGGACAAAACTCGCCTCTAGAATGAAAAAAAGCCGGTGGCATTT
>CALGYZ010000003.1 GCA_937934645.1 uncultured Bacillaceae bacterium
TTCGTGGCTCGGGACTTTCACCCTAGAGATTACACCCATGCCGGGCGCACAATCATCGCAGACGGAGACGCTGGAACAACGTCTCCTTCCGGAACTGCAAAAAGCAATTGCTTCCCAACATGACATAACACAGGACCCAACATAAACTGTTGAACCACAATTCTTTTTTCCTTTTCAATCTAAAGCTGTCTTCAAAAAATATTTAATATCGTAAAAACTCTTTTTAGATTCAGCATCATTCTTAATTATATATGACCTTAGACCTATTTTATACCTTAATATGTTAATTTACTCACACTTAAGCCCTATTTTTTAACAATACTTTTTAATTTTTGGTGTTGCAGAAATTTTCTTCCTGTAGTGTAATATTATTAAAGATTTTGAAACTACAGGGAAAAGGAGTGGTTTTTTCAACTACGATTACGGCCAATTAATTAAATACAGCAAATAATCATTACATACTTCCAAGAAATCACATCTAAGACTCATAACCACGAAATCATCCACAAATCGTTCATTGTTTATCTTGCGGCATCTCAGAATTTGCATGAAAACTTTCTATATCACGAAGAAAGGATTGAGACAAGCAAGAAACAGTAAACGAGATTTTACCTTCCTATCTTCTTCAAAGAAAGTTATTACCGTTCACCTGAAACCTTTTAAAATCTTTTCATACTTACTAATAGACTTTGATATCAAGGAATTTAATTAAGCAACAAATTTAAAAATTATTATTTGAATAGTCCAATTATTTTAAATGCAAAACGTTTCATAAGGAGCTGTTATGTTATGGACAAAGAAAAATTTGATCAAAAAGACAAATACATGATCAATGAAAAATGTATGGAATTGAAAGGCATATATGATGAAAACGGCAATGAATGCACAAAGGTAAGAGAATCAGATCAAACCTTTATTGTACGAAAATCACCGGTACAAATTATTGATTACAGCTTAAACTGCATTGGCTTTGACCTCAAAGGTGCATTAAGAGCTGCCAAATTATTGCTAAATCTTGATAAAAAGTATATGCTCCCGGTTCTGGTTAACCATATAAAGGAAATTGTGCTGTTCCCGACTCACTCGATGAAAAATGAAAAAAATATTTGGCTGAATCCCAAGCATATTAAAAAAACATTTTCCGAAAAAAGAAATACTCTGGTCTACTTCAGCAACGGAGAAACAACCATCATTGAGAAAAGACAGATATACTTTAATAGCCATTTTCAAACCGCAATGCAATATTTAGAAAACATCATAGAAAACGCCAAAAACCCCAGTTTGCTGCCGTATGATCCTGATTTATTCAGGAAAAGATGGTGAACAAAGATCAGATCATCATATGTTTTGTAGGGAAATGTTTGTCACTCAAAATTTTATTGTATTATATGAAGGAATTTTTTTCTGCCAACAACAATGCTGTTTTGTTGTTTGCGGCAAGTATACACATGCATTTATAATTGCCATTTCGTACATTTAAAACAGTATTGTTTTTTTCAAAGGATTTTTTATTACATTTGATTCAATAGATTTGCAAGGAAGTTCATAACTTGACTTTATGAATTAACTTGAACATTCCCGCGAAAATTGAAACCGCTATCAAATGTTTAAAGACTTTAGAGGAAATTGCCAACAAAATGTAAGAATAGACAAGAGGCACATCTATTTTCCAGTTGTGCCTCTTGCAGTCTCTATGAAATAATTAATGTTTTTTAGTCTCTTCCAAATAAGTCTCTGGTGTAAACTTTTTCTTTGTATGGCAATAGTTCTTCAGACATACGATTGGCGATGATCAGATCGCTTGCTTTTACGAATTCTTCAAAATCATTAATGACCTTAGAATTGTAGAATGTTTCTTCATGAAGCGTCGGTTCGTAGACGACCACTTCAATGCCTTTGCCTTTTATTCTCTTCATAACACCTTGTACAGCGGATTGTCTGAAGTTATCAGAATTTGTTTTCATCGTTAGCCGGTAGACGCCGACAACTTTGGGATTACGCTTGAGTATCATATCGGCAATATGGTCTTTCCGAGTCCTGTTAGCATCAACGATAGCCTGAATAATATTGTTCGGAACATCATGATAGTTTGCAAGCAATTGTTTTGTGTCTTTTGGCAAACAATATCCGCCGTAACCAAAAGACGGATTGTTGTAATGGCTACCGATGCGCGGATCCAAGCATACTCCTTCAATAATTTGTTTTGTATCCAGACCTCTTATTTCTGCATATGAATCCAACTCATTGAAGAAAGCAACCCGCATGGCCAGATATGTGTTGGCAAATAGTTTAATTGCTTCAGCTTCTGTCGAATTTGTAAATAATACAGGTACGTCTTTCTTAATTGCTCCTTGAACAAGCAGGTCGGCAAAAACTTTCGCCCGTTCGGATTGCTCACCGACAATAATACGGGAAGGATATAAGTTATCGTACAATGCCTTCCCTTCTCTTAAAAACTCCGGTGAAAAAATGATATTATCAGTTTCAAATTTTTCTTTAACTTTCTCCGTATATCCTACCGGAACAGTTGATTTAATTATCATAACTGCATCCGGGTTGATAGATAAAACATTAGCAATCACTGCTTCGACTGTTCTTGTATTAAAATAGTTTTTTTCCGGATCGTAGTCCGTTGGAGTGGCAATAATGACAAATTCCGCATCTTTGTAAGCTTTATAGTTGTCTGTTGTTGCTGTTAAGTTCAAATCTTTCGTTGCCAAGTATTCTTCTATTTCATTGTCTACTATAGGAGACCGTCTATTATTAATCATGTCTACTTTTTCTTGAATGATATCCAATATAGTAACTTCGTTATATTGGGCCAGCAGAACAGCGTTAGATAATCCCACATAACCTGCTCCAGCGACAGCTATTCTCACAGTTCAGCCTTCTTTCTAAATAATTTTCTATCTAAAAAACCGCTCAAAGGCGGTCATTACATCTACTTAATTA
>CALGYZ010000004.1 GCA_937934645.1 uncultured Bacillaceae bacterium
GGATTTTTTCGGGATTTTTCCGGGATTAATTTTATTTTTTTCCAACGCCGTTTTTTGCTAAACTAAATATGAAATCGAAGGGGTTTTCAAGGATTGTCCGTTGGAATGCGATGGAAGAAAAAAGGAGAATGGATATGAGCTTGTTAGAAGTCGATTCGTTATCAGGAGGATATACACGAAAAAATGTAATAAACGATATCAGCTTTACAGTGGATAGGGGAGAAATCGTTGCTTTGATCGGGTTAAACGGAGCCGGTAAAAGCACAACCATAAAACATATCATCGGACTGCTGAATCCGAAAAAAGGGGCGGTCCGGATCAACGGAAAAACGATTTTCGAAAACCGCAACAGGTACAGAAAACAATTCGCATATATCCCTGAGACTCCCGTACTTTATGAGGAATTAACCCTTGAAGAGCATCTGCAACTCACGGCAATGGCCTATAAAGTGGAAGAAAAGGAATTTCACAAAAGAATGGACATGCTGTTGAAAAAATTCCGGATGGAACGGAGAATAAAATGGTTTCCCGTTCATTTTTCAAAAGGGATGAAACAAAAGGTTATGATCATGTCCGCTTTTTTGGCTGATCCGGATTTATTTATCATTGATGAACCGTTTGTCGGACTGGACCCCGTTGGCATACAAAGCTTGTTGGAATTAATGGAAAAGCGGAAAAAGGAAGGCGCAGGAATATTGATGTCGACTCACATTTTGGCAACTGCTGAAAAATATTGCGACCGTTTTATCATTTTGCATGAAGGAAGAGTAAAGGCGCAAGGAACGCTGGAACAGTTGCGGAAGCAGTTTCAGTTACATGATGCAAGTCTCGACGAAATTTACATAACATTAACAAAGGAAGATTTAAGCAATGAATAACCGGACTCTTTGGAAAAAGCGTTCCGGCGCCCGCTTTAAAGAACTGCTTCGTTACGGAAGGTATATTTTCAATGATCATTTGTTAATCGTGATGATTTTCCTCCTTGGCGGAGGCGCATATTATTATAACCAGTGGGTTGGGTCACTTGACCATACTTTTCCGGCGGCTATGTTATTTGCTTTCATTTTTGCGTTTCTTTTATCCGGCGGAAATGTCATTACATTTTTAAAAGAGCCGGATCAAGTATATTTGCTTCCGATGGAAACAGAGCTGAAACCGTATTTCATCCGCTCCTTTTTGTTCACATATTTCTGGCGTCTTTACATCCAATTCATGACACTGCTCGTTTTGACACCCGTTTATTTACATACATCCGGTACACAAGGGGGATTGCTGTTTTTTGCGCTATTACTGGCGGGGATGACAGCCTTCAATCTTTTTCACCGCTGGAATGTCGATTATGATCAGGATCCGTCCACGGTGACGGCAGACTATTGGCTCCGGATTATTTTTAACGGAATGCTCGTGTTTTTCTTCATGGAAGGCCGTTGGATTCTGACATGTATCACATTCATTATATTTCTGTTCTATGGTTTATATTTCTTTGAAAAGCGCAGAAGATCCGGTCTTCCGTGGGAGCGTTTAGTTGCCAATGAAGAGCGCCGGATGGGACGGTTTTACAGGTTTGCCAATCTTTTTACCGATGTTCCGGAACTCAGAAACCGGGTAAAACGGCGAAAATGGGCAGACTTATTCGTGAAGAAAAATTACTTGTCTGATGAAACATATGCATATTTGCTGTCACGTACGTTTCTAAGAAGCGGGGATTATTTCGGATTGTCAGTCCGGTTGACGGTGATTTGCTCCCTGGTGATTTGGGGCGTGAAAAATCCCTTTGCAAGCTCTGCAGCGGCTTTCGTTTTTATTTATTTAACGGGTATTCAGCTGCTCCCTTTATGGAAACATCATGACTCCGTTTTATGGTCGCAATTGTATCCGCTGGATGACGGACTGAAAAGGAAATCCTTTTTAAAGCTTTTATATCGTATTTTGTTCGTGCAGGCGATTGTCTTTTCGTTGATCTTATCCGTTGTGAACGGTCCGGGACAAGGTTTTCTTTTACTCCTTGTTCTCTCATTGTTTTGTTACGTTTTTGTATACATATACGGAAAGAACAGATGTTCCGTTTTCAATGAATAATAACTGGGAGTTGCTGTATATGAAATATGAAGAAAAAGCTTATGATGAACTGCTCGCTTGGCAAAGGGAAATTAGAAAAAAACGCGGTTTTTTACGACGGATTTCCAAGTCCGTACAAAACAAATTTAATGACTTATTGCCGGAAAAATTTCATGACATTATGACGGAAGCGGTAAAAGGAATGATTGAAACTGTATTAACCGGCTCAAAGATTTTTTTTCGCAAGCCCTTTTCAAAAGCTTATACATTGGAAGAGAAAGAAAAGTTAATTAAAGAGCAACTGGAAAAATATCGGAAAACCGCAGCCGTCGAAGGAGCAGGAACCGGAGCCGGGGGATTGATGCTGGGGTTCGTGGATTTCCCGCTGCTTTTGTCAATTAAGACAAAATTTTTGTATGATGTCGCGCGGATTCATCAATATGATGTGAATGAATATGAAGAAAGATTATTTCTTTTATTTGTCTTTCAGCTTGCTTTTTCGTCGGATGAAAAACGGGTTGAAACATTAACGATCATTGAAAATTGGGAAGAGAAGAAAAAAGAACTGGTAAATTTGGATTGGAGGTCCTTTCAACAGGAATACCGCGACTATATTGACTTCGTAAAAATGTTGCAGCTTTTGCCGGGAATTGGGGCAGCCATCGGGGCATATGCAAACTATAAATTGCTTGATCAGCTGGGGAAAACTGCCATTTATGCGTACCGGATCCGGTATTTTTCAAATTTGAAATCGATAAAAAATTAATACCGGTCATAAAATAAGACCGACCATAAACGTGGAAAGCGAAAGGAGCTTCCCCGTTTTTTTGATTCTGCTTCCGTATTTGATGGAAAAATGTCAATCAATCAAGTAGATAAAACGAAGTTTCTAAGGCTTAATGATGCTGATATTGGATTGCAGCCGTCAAAAGTGTTTTGGCAGCGATTTTCATTGCTTTTTCATTAAAATCAAACTTTGGATGATGGTGAGGAAATGTTTTTTCATCATCATCGGGCTTTGCACCGGTAAAGAAAAAGGTTCCTTTTACCCGTTGTAAATAATAGGCGAAATCCTCACCGATCATCCGCTGTTCACCCTCGGCTACTTTTGTTACGCCGGGAATTTTTTTGGCGATTTCCGCTAAAAATCTTGTCTCTTCCTCGTGGTTGACAACGGGTGGATAACCGCGGTAATAGCGGAAAGTATAATCGCAATCATGACTGTAACATGTTCCTTTGATCATCCGTTCCATTTCCTGTTCGATTTGATTCCGGACATTCTGGTCAAAAGTCCGCACCGTTCCTTCCAGTTCCACCGTGTCCGGGATCGCATTAAAAGTGCTACCGGCAATAAATTTTCCTACGGATACAACGGCTGCTTTGACCGGATTGACGTGTCTTGAAACAATTTTTTGTAAATTAATGACAAGCTGGCTGGCACAAACAACCGGATCTCTAGACAAATGGGGATAGGCACCGTGGCCGCCTTTTCCTTTAATTGTTATTGTGAAGCGATCGGCGGCTGCCATAACAGGTCCCGTTCTGTATAATATTTGCCCCAAAGGTTCTGTTGCCCATAAATGAGTGCCGAAAATCGCATCCACTCCGTCCAGACATCCGTCTTCAATCATCGATTTTGCTCCGCCGGGGGCAATTTCTTCCGCATGCTGGTGGATCAGTACATATTCTCCGGGCAATTCATCCCGGAGTTCATGCAATATTTTCGCAATCGTTAAAAGAACGGCTGTATGTCCGTCATGTCCGCAAGCATGCATTACTCCCGGGACGGTTGATTTATAAGGAGCATCTTTTTCATCCTGAATCGGCAGAGCATCAAAGTCTGCGCGCAAGGCAACCGTTTTCCCGTTCTTCTTTCCTTTAATTCTAGCTACAACTCCGTTTCCCCCGACGTTTGTCTGTACATCAATATTTAACTTTTTGTAAAATCCGGCGATATATTTTGCTGTTTTATACTCTTTAAAGGAAACTTCCGGGTGTTTGTGTAAATATCTGCGGATTTCTACCATTCTGTCATAATACTCATCTACCATCCGGAATACTTTTTGCAATTTCGTTTTCCCCCTTTTGAAAATATTACCGGCTTTCCTCCTCATCCCCGGTTCCGATGATATATTCCCGCAAATAAGAATAGTCTGTATACATTTTTCTTTTATTCACTTCAATGGCTAAATCTTTTTCACCGGCGGCAAAAAACTTTTCTCTTTCTTTCCAGGATTCAAAGGCCTTTTTATTTTTCCAGCAAGTAATAATTAAATATGTATTGTGCTTTACGGGACGCAATATGCGCATTGCCAGGAAATCTTCGGCATACCCGAGTTTACGGGGACGTTTTTGCAACCGGTATTCAAATACTTCCCGGTTTTCTACTGTTACTGGCAAAAAATGAAAAACGGCAAATCCTTTTTCCGGTATGTTCCCGCTGGATTCAATAATGTCAAATCTTTTAGGCACGGAAAAAACGGTTTTTCCCGCTGTTTCATGGTACAGAAGTGCATGATCTTCCCCATACATGAATGTCATATATTCTTTTTTATGTTTGTTTAATAATTTTAACAGAAAGTCGGCCGTACCCGTTGTAATATAAACTTTTTTCATAAAATCCCCCCGTCATTCGTAAGCAGATTATTTTCCTGTTTACCCGGTAAATGATATCTTGTATATGGTTTTTCATTTTAGATATGACCGGGGACAGGTGCAAGACTGGAAATGCTGCTTATTTATTATTCTATGACACATTTTTGCCTGCCGCCAAAGGATTGGCATCCGATAATTATTATTACTTAATAATAATTGCAAGATGGCAACTTTATGACAAATTTTATGGAAATGTATACATTTATAAAAAATCCATGTATATTATAAAGTAGAATATGTATTAAAATTATTATTATATTATAATGAATTCACTTAAGTTTTGAATCTTTTTTAACTTTTACCGGGAATAATATATTCATGAATATATTAAAAAATGGGGAAAGGGTGCCACTTTTATGAAGAGGATTACCAATGATACATTTTTACGGGCAGCAAGGGGGGAGAAAACAGAACATATTCCTGTCTGGTATATGCGGCAGGCGGGAAGGTCCCAGCCAGAATACCGGAAATTGAAAGAAAAGTATTCTTTATTTGAAATTACCCGTCAGCCTGAACTTTGTGCCTATGTTACAAGGCTTCCGGTGGAACAATACGGGGTGGATGCGGCAATATTATATAAAGATATTATGACACCGCTTCCTGCGATCGGGATCGATGTGAAAATTAAATCCGGAATCGGCCCGGTAATCGATAACCCGATCAGATCCGTGAAAGATGTAGAAAATCTGGGAGAAATTGATCCGGAATCGGATATTCCTTATATTTTAGAAACGATCCGCATATTGACAACCGAGCAATTGGAAGTTCCTTTAATCGGCTTTGCCGGAGCGCCGTTTACATTGGCCAGTTATATGATTGAAGGCGGCCCTTCGAAAAATTACTATAAAACCAAAACATTTATGTACAGTGAACCGGACGGATGGTCTCTGTTAATGGAAAAATTAGGAAAAATGACCGTTGATTATGTCAAAGCACAAATCCGTGCGGGTGCAAGTGCAATACAATTGTTCGATTCATGGGTCGGCGCGTTAAGTGCTGAAGATTACCGTACATACATAAAACCGGTGATGAAAAAATTAATTCAAGCGATTAAAGAAGAAGGGGTTCCCGTTATACTGTTCGGTGTTGGAGCCGGGCATCTGATTCATGAATGGAATGAACTCCCTGCTGATGTCATCGGGTTGGATTGGCGCACTCCAATCCGGGAGGTGCGTAAAGCAGGTGTAACGAAAGCTTTACAGGGAAATTTGGATCCGGTGATCTTAATGGCTCCTTGGGAATTGATTGAAGAAAGAGTGAAAAAAATATTAGATGAAGGAATGAAACAGCCCGGATATATTTTTAACCTGGGTCACGGTGTTTTCCCTGATATTAAACCGGATACATTAAAACGGTTAACGAAATTTATCCATGAATATACGAAAGCATAGTTTCATATTTTCAAATGCAAAAGCCGGTGGCAAGATTCCAAACACTAAATAGAACAAGGGGTGGAAAAAATGGCTAAAGAAAGACTCGGATTGCTTGTCATGGCCTACGGAACACCATATACGGAAGATGATATTGAGCCTTATTACACACATATTCGTAACGGTCGCAGACCTCCGGAAGAACATTTGGAAGATTTAAAACGACGTTACCGGGCGATCGGTGGCCTTTCTCCTTTGGCAGAAATAACAAAAGACCAGGCAAGAAAGCTGGCCGGCCGTTTAAACAACATCCAAAATGATATTCAGTTTGAACTATTTTTAGGTCTTAAACATATTCATCCGTTTATCGAAGATGCGGTAAAGGATATGCACGATGCGGGAATAAAAAATGCAGTAAGCATCGTTCTGGCTCCCCATTACTCTACGATGAGCATAAAAAGTTATAATGACCGTGCGCTTAAAGCGGCCGAAAAATACGGGGGAATCCAAATTACGACCGTTGATCAATGGTATGATGAACCGAAATTTATCCAATATTGGGCAAACGAAATTAAAAAAACGCTGGGAAGCATGCCGGAAGACGAACGGGAACATTCAGTCGTTATTTTTTCGGCACACAGTTTGCCGGAAAAAATTTTGGAGAAAGGCGACCCGTATCCGGAGCAGCTGGAGATTACAGCCAAGCTAATTGCCGAAAAAGCGGGACTTACCGATTATGCCATCGGCTGGCAGAGCGAAGGAAAAACTCCCGAACCATGGCTCGGACCTGACGTGCAGGATTTAACAAGGGAACTATATAATGAAAAACAGTACAAAGCATTTATCTATTGTCCGGTCGGATTTGTCGCTGATCATCTGGAAGTTTTATTTGATAATGATACGGAATGTCAGATTGTATGTGAAGAGCTGGGCGTCAAATATTACCGTCCCGCAATGCCAAATGACAATGATTTGTTTATTGATGCGTTGGCTGATGCTGTGATAAAAGTAATAAAAAATTAAAAAATGACGGGATTGTCTCATGCTGGTACGCAGGTGTACCGGTATGAGACAATTTAATTGATCCGGCTATTTGCCATTAAATCAAAGAACAGGAATACTTGTATACTATCATTAATCCTACTGGAAATTTTTTGATCATTGTTTAAAGTAAGAGGAAATCATTTACATAAACAATGAAACACGTAAGAAAAGGGACCATATAGTTGTCCGGTATTATGAAGATTTTCACGGAAAAAGAAGACAGTCTGAACATAAAAGTAACGGACGATAAAAAATTCCCCCTCCAATATTCAATGACCATACGTTCATCATGAAGGGGGATCAATAAGGAGTGTGGATAAAAGAGCGTGGCAGGTTAACAAAGGATTTTAATTCATGTCCTTCAGGCCTAAACATTTATAACAAATATTTCCATAGCATTCGTGTTGCTCTTCAATTTCTTCACCGCATTTTTGGCAAAATTTTGCCGGCAAGTTTTGAAAGAATTCCAATATGTTTAAAACCATCCGGATCTCCCCTCTTTTGAATTGGTGTTGTTCTATAACACATTGTAATACAACAAAGTGGATTTTTCAATACTGTATTAAAACAATTTTTAACTTTTTTAACCATAATGAAATGTAGTATATTGTTTTCGAGGGAGGTTTTGCAAAGTGAAGTTAACGATCATCGGACCGTGGGGAGGATATCCGAAAGCCAATGAAGCAAGTTCGGGATATTTGTTGGAACATGAGGGGTTCCGGCTTCTAATAGATTGCGGCAGCGGTGTTTTATCCAAAATGCAGCAATTTATCCGGCCGGCCGATCTTGATGCATGCATCATCAGTCATTATCATGCGGATCATATTGCCGATATCGGTGTACTACAACACGCTCTTTTAATCGATATGTACTTGAGCGGAAGGAAAAAAACGTTGCCGATATACGGACATCCATATGATGAACAGGGGTTTACAGCGTTAACTTATAAAGAGCAAACAAAAGGGATTGCATATGATCCAGACCGACCGCTATCAATCGGACCGTTTACGGTACGTTTTTTAAAAACAAATCATCCTGTTCCGTGTTATGCTTTTCACATTGAAGCGGATGGAAAGTCCCTTGTTTATACCGCTGACAGTGCGTACCATCCGGACTTTGCCGGCTTTTCAAAAGAATGTGATTTGCTTTTGTCCGAGTGCAATTTTTATGCTAATATGGATGGGAACAATGCAGGCCATATGAGTAGTAAAGATGTAGGTATTCTTGCATTGGAAGCAAAGGTCAAGCAGGTTATTTTGACCCATTTGCCCCATTTTGGCGATTTAGAACAGCTTGTTAAAGAAACCGCCGAATATTACAGCGGCCCGGTTCATCTCGCAAAAACAGGGGATGTGTGGGAAATATAACCTGAAACCGGATTAAATTATTCACCATGGAAACAGGAGGCATAAGATTCATGCTGTATGTAGATAACAAAGGAATCAATGATCCACAAATCAACTTGGCGATTGAAGAATACATATTGAAAAACTTGGATATAGATGAGTCTTACTTGCTCTTTTATATAAACGGACCGTCGATCATCATCGGCCGAAATCAAAATACGATTGAAGAAATAAATACAGAGTTTGTTGAAAAAAACAATATTAAAGTCGTGCGCCGGATGAGCGGCGGCGGGGCGGTTTATCACGATTTGGGGAACTTAAACTATAGCTTTATCACAAAAGATGAAGGAAACAGCATTCAGGATAATTTCAAGAAGTTTACAAAGCCGGTAATTAATGCATTACGGAAGTTGGGTGCCAATGCCAGCTTAATCGGCAGAAACGATATCGAAATTGATGGAAAGAAAGTTTCCGGTACGGCTCAATATGCTACAGCCGGCAGAATGTATACCCACGGAACGTTATTGTTTCATTCCGATTTAGATAATGTAAACAAAGCGTTAAAACCGAAAAAAGAAAAAATAGAATCTAAGGGGGTAAAATCTGTACGGGCCCGCGTTGGAAATATTTCTGAATTTATTGACAGAGAAATGACAATGGAGGAGTTTAAGCAATTTATTTTAGAAAGCGTGTTTGAGGCGGCAGGAAGCGAAATCAAGGAATACGTTTTGACGGAAGAAGACTGGGAGAAAATCCATGAGCTGTCGAGAAACAAGTACCAGACATGGGAATGGAATTACGGAAAATCCCCGAAATTCAACATTCAAAATTCAAAACGTTTCCCGCAGGCCGGTACGATCGATGTCCGCCTCGATGTAGCCAAAGGAATCATTCAGAATGTAAAAATATACGGAGATTTCTTCGGCTGGGGCGATGTGCAGAAAATTGAAGAAAAGCTGACCGGAATCCGCTACGAAAAAGATGCCCTGGAAGAAGCATTAGAAGATGTGGATATTAAATATTACTTCGGAAATGTAGAAAAAGAAGACTTCATAAATTTAATTTATTAACGATTTTTTTGAAAACCGGTAATGTCCGCTGAAAAAGCGGACATTACTAATTTTTTTTGTGAAATATTATGACTCAATTCAGAAAATACTTGACTTATTAATAGTTGTAATTATAATTAATTTAAAACTATTTTTTAAGTATAGTAACTTTGGAGGGAATAGAATGGGAAAATGGAAAAAAGGCCTGTCAATTTTGGCCCTTGCAGGACTTCTGACCCTCACCCTCACAGCCTGCGGTTCGGGTGATGATTCCGCAAAAGAGGGCGGAGGCAACGGAGACATATATAAAGTCGGAATCAGCCAGTACGTGAACCATCCGTCACTGGATGCTGCAACTAAAGGATTTAAAAAAGCCCTTCAGGATGCAGGTCTGGATGTTGAATACGATGAACAAAATGCCCAGGGAGAGCCGAATAACGCCAAAACCGCTGCACAAAACCTGGTAAACAGTGGAGTGGATTTAATATTTGCTAATGCTACTCCGAGCGCTCAGGCTGCAGCCGGTGTCACAGGTGATATTCCGGTTGTATTTACATCCGTAACGGATCCGGTTGGGGCAGAATTGATCGAATCGATGGAAAAACCGGGCCGGAATGTAACTGGAACGACAGATATGCACCCGGATGCCATTCCGAACACGGTGAAATTCATAGCTGAGGAATTGGATGATGTGGAAATCGTGGGAACGATTTACAATGCCGGGGAACAAAACTCGGTAAAACAAGTTGAAGAAATGAAAAAAGCCATTGAATCCAGCGGTTTAACGCTGGTGGAGAAGGTTGTATCCAATACATCAGAAGTTAAACAGGCAGCCGATTCTCTTGCCGGTGAAGTTGATGCGATTTACATCATTACCGATAATACGGTTGTTTCCGCCTTGGAATCCGTAGTTTCCGTAGCCCGCCAGGCAAAAGTCCCACTGTTTGTCGGTGAGCTGGACTCTGTTGAACGCGGTGGCTTTGCGGCATACGGTTTTGATTATTTTGATATTGGTTATGAAGCTGGCCAATTGGCGGTCCAGATTTTAAAAGACGGCAAAGCCCCTGCTGATATACCGTCCCAATATCCGCAAAACTTGAAGCTGGTCATCAATAAAACAGCAGCGGAAGAAATGGACGTTGAGTTGAAGCCGGAATGGGATGACATTGCCGAATATATTGAATAACTAAGATTCCGCATTCATTATTAAGGATTGTATAACGGGACATCCGTAGCGATTGGATGTCCGTTCTTTTTTATTTTTTGGGAAAAACAGGCGGGATTTTTTATTGCTTTCAACAAAGTAAAATTTGATCTGGGATGGAGGGGAAATTTGTGGAAATTCAAAGCGGTTTTGCTGAAAAAATAGCCGATCCGTTTAAACAAGGTTTGCAGGGGGGAATATCTATTGCGATCGGTTATATGCCGGTAGCTCTTACATATGGATTTATTGCAAAAACTACCGGACTTTCGCTTTTGGAGACCGTTCTTATGAGCATGATTGTTTATGCCGGTGCTTCCCAGTATATGGCTCTTGATATGATTTCCAAACAAATCGGGATGTTTGAAATTATTTTCACTACTTTTATAGTGAATATCCGGCATTTATTGTTAACGGCATCGTTAAATGAAAAGGTTGAACAGGATAAGCCATGGAAGAAGGCCATTTATGCTTTCGGTGTTACGGATGAAACATTTTCTGTTGCGGCGGTTCAAAAAGAAAAATTGAAAACAGGTTATATGTTTGGACTAACTATCATAGCTTATAGTAGCTGGGTTTTGTTTTCCGGCATCGGGTATCTTGCCGGTTCCAGTCTTCCCGGATTATTCCAGGAAGGCATGTCCATTGCTTTATATGCTATGTTCATCGGCCTTTTGGTCCCTTCCATGAAAGGGAATAAAAAAGTTATTTTTCTGGCTGTCTTGGCAGCTCTGTTTAACAGTTTGTTTGTTATTTCGGGAGCCTTATCTGCAGGATGGTCAATCGTTCTTTCTACTTTGATTTCTGCAACTCTCATAGAAGTGATTGTCTTCCTGCGCAAGCGGAAGGGGGATTGTGCTGGTGAATAGTGCAATTTTTTGGATGATTGTCGGAATGGGGGCCGTTACATACATTCCGCGGATGTTGCCGCTTGTTGTTCTGGAAAAAATCCGGCTACCGGGGCTGTTGCAAAATATTTTGCAAAACGTTCCATTCGCCATTTTGGGAGCTTTAATTTTTCCTGGAGTTTTATTTATCCATGATGAAGCCTGGTACGGTCTGGCAGGTGCCTTTATTGCCTTTTTACTTGCTTATTTCAGTTCAAATGTCATCGTCGTCGTGATTGGTTCAATCGTTGCTTTGTCAGCTTTATCATTGTTTATGTAATATACTGGAATGGATAGAAGAAATAGGGGAATGATGTTACAGAGTAAATCCACTGGCTGGTGAGGGGATTGAGGAAAAAAATATTCTTGGCATTTTTTATTGCCTACGGTTTTTTTACGGTCTTTATATATTTGTACTTGTTTCAATTTCATTCATCCGCTGCTGTGCCACCCGAACAAGCAGGAACGGCAACGGACCCGCAAACATTTTTAACAGTTGATGAGCTCATATTATCCGAACAATATTCAAATATCCGGAACTTCTTGTTTTTTTTGGAAATCCCGTATGAATGGCTGTTTTATTTATTAATTCTTTTATCTGGTTCCGGAAAGATTTTTGAAAGCTGGGCGCAACGGACAGCAAAAAAAAGATTGTTACAAAGTGCAGTCTATGCTTTTTGTTTATCATTTTGTTCTTTAATTTTTTTCTTCCCCGTTAAATATGCCGGATACCGTATTTCCAAATATTACGGTTTATCCAATGAAACTTTTCATTCATGGATGCGTGACCGGATGATCGACTTTTGGCTGAACTGGCTGTTTTTATTTATTGTCGTTGCAGCCGTATATTTATTAATGCGAAAAAGTGAAAAGAGATGGTGGTTTTACGCCTGGTGCGTGTCTGTTCCTTTTACGTTGTTTGTCATGTTTATCCGGCCGGTTTTAATCGATCCTTTATACAATGATTTCTATCCGCTGAAAAATAAAGTGCTGGAAGAAAAAATATTATCTTTGGCCGAAGAAGCCGGCATCCCCGCAGAACACGTTTACGAAGTTAATATGTCGGAAAAAACAAATACATTAAATGCTTATGTTACAGGAATCGGTTCGAACTCCCGGATTGTTTTGTGGGATACCACTTTGAAGCAACTTGAAGAAGATGAAATTTTGTTTATCATGGCCCATGAGATGGCCCATTATTTGGAGAAACATATTTTTATCGGGATCACAGGATATTTACTGATGAGTTTCATCGGTTTATGGATTACCGCCAGGTTGCTGAATATGTTTTTTGATAAATTGAAAGATGTATTTCATATGACCGGAAAAACCGCATTCTCATCCTTCCCTCTTATTCTACTCATTTTATCCATGCTTTCCTTTGCAGCCAGTCCGTTAACCAATGCGGTTTCCCGGCATCTGGAAAAAAGGGCGGATACGTATGCAGTTGAATTGACGCGGGATGCTGATGCGGGAATATCCACATTTCATGAACTGGCAAGGGCAGGCTTGAGCCAGGTTAATCCTCCGTTGCTCGTAAAATGGTTCCGTTACGGCCACCCGACAATCAAAGAGCGGATTGAGATGTTGGAGAATTACGCAAAAGAAAATACCCATCATAATGAATAAATGGGTGTTTTAAAAATATATTCAGTTATCCGGCAGATGGATAACTTTTTGTTTTGAATATGGGAATCATTGAAAATTTGAGGATGACGGGAGATGTATTCCAGAAAAAAACTGCCGGTAAAAGTAGCATCAAGAGGATTGCTTTTTTTTTGGGGAATTATGCATTCAGTTCATTTTCAATTTCAGCGAGCTCTTCAGAAAGAAGGAAAAATCTTTCCCGATCCTTTTGATCAATGGCTTCATCAATTTTTTCCTTTATTCTTCTTTTCTTTTCCTTAAGGATGGCTTCCCTGATGATTAAATCGATATAAACATTTTGGATAAACTTTTCTTTCCGCAGGCTGATTTTTTTATTCGCTCTCGTCAGTTCTGCATAATTTTCCTTTTGCATCAGAATATCCCCCTTTTCCAATGTTTTGAAAATTCACAAATACCAGACGACTTAAAGTGTAGATTATTAATATTATATTAACAAATACGAAAAAACTCAACCGTTTCATTATAATTTTTTGAAAAAATAATTAAGTAAGGAAAATTTATTTTATTAACAAAAATGAATAAATATTGGTGACTATTGTCGCATAATATGGTAAAATGGGCATATGTTTTTAAAAATAATTTTTGAAAGGGATGATATGGTATGCCGGAGAAAAGTTTTCAAGTTATTGAAGAGGTGCACTTGGATCATTCACTTATGGCTATTCTTCCTTATCAATACGGAAGCAAGCTTTACTCAAAAATATTGAAAACAGAGGAGGAGAAATTGCTTCCTTATCGTCCGGTTGATGTCGTGAAAATGGGGTGTATTCGTTACGCATCCAGTTATGAAGGCCGGAGAGAAGCCACAAAAGAATTGATCCATGTTACCCATAAGCCCCCGATTGTCATTGACCCCGTTCAATCCATTTATTTATTTCCTACCGTTTCCCCGAAACATAAACATTGTATATGGTTATCCCACACCCACGTACTTGATTACGAAAAATCCAGTCCGTCAGCTACAAAAGTTATTTTCAGCAATCAGCAAACCCTGGAAGTTCCCATATCTTACCAGTCTTTCGACAAACAAATGCTGAGAACGTCTTTATTGCGGACAAGGGTTGAGCAGCGGATGACCGGAAATAACCGTTCCCGGAATTTTCTGCAGGAAAACATGCATCTGGCCATAGAAGCAATGGAAAAAAGCGGAATTTATGAAGTGTTTTTGCATGATCCTTTTATCCAATCCCGGTTGTCTTCAAAACGTCCGAACAAAAAATAACGCAATAACTGTTCAACATAGTTTCTCAACCGTGGATTAAAATAACTGTGATACTCCTCATAGCCGTTATAAACAAATAAGTAGGTCGTAAACGTATCATCCCTTTTTACTTCTTGCACTTTCATCCTCTTTTTCCTTAATTCCTTTTTTACAAAATACAATTGCTTATGTACGGCGTCCAAAGTACGTTCAATCAGTTCCGTATAAGGATTGACGAGTTTAAGCGGACTGTTTTTTATGATATGTAAATCGCGTTCTAAAACTTTAATTAACATCGGGTAATAGATTGCTTTTTCCAACAGGTCCCGGCTCTCAGTTGGAATCCTGGTCATGAAACCCCTCCTACGAACATATGTTTGTTTTTTATAATTACTATATATAATTTTTTTATAAAATGCAACACCGTCCGTTTTCCATGATCTCCTTTAGTACCATTTTATGCCGGATGTATAGAAAATTGTTTGTTTAACAGTATAAAAATACGGTAAAAAAAGTTTTACCGTAAGGATAATAAAATGATAAAAAAGACGGAGATTAATGATATAATTCTTTTATGAGTCCGGGGTTTGTCCGGTCGGGGAACTGCCGGACAGACCGCATACCTTTTAAGGGAGATTGTGTATGAATTTTACGGAAATTTTGGAATGGTTTACACTGGAAAATTTAATGGAATTAATACACGATTACCGTTCATTCGGTCCGGTCCCCGGTATTCTTTTGCCGTTTATTGAAGCTTTTTTGCCGTTTTTGCCGTTGATTGTTTTTATTACGGCTAATGCCAATGCTTTCGGACTTGGCTTGGGTTTTTTGTTTTCCTGGATCGGGGCAAGTTCAGGCGCACTGCTCGTTTTTTCCCTTGTCCGTAAATATGGTCAAAAACGGTTCTTATCCTTTTTAACAAATTATAAACAAGTAAAGAAATTGGTCGGCTGGGTTGACCGGCGCGGATTCGGACTTTTGTTTTTGCTTATTTGTTTTCCGTTTACACCGTCTGCCCTCGTAAATATTGTTGCAGGTTTATCGAAAATCAGTTTTTATCAATACGCATTAAGTGTACTGACCGGTAAAATGGTGATGATTTTCAGCGTCAGTTATATCGGCCACGATCTTCCGTCCCTGATCCAAAATCCGAAGAAAACAATCGTTTTATTAGTGATTATTTTTCTTTTATGGGCTACGGGAAAACGGCTTGAGGCATATATTGACAGCCGGGTGGAACAAGACCGAAAAAAAGAAGCGGAAGATTATAAAAAGGAAAGGCAGAGAAGAGTGAATCACCAATAACCGGAGAAACCGGATGTTTAATGTTTACATATAAATTAAGTATTTTGCATCGGTGAAGGGGGAATCGATCCTATGTCGCTCCGATTTGTACGCGGCCGTTCCGGAAGCGGGAAAACGGGCTTTATTATTGACGAAATGGTTGAGGAATTACAGAAGGATCCGGCAGGAAATCCGTTAATTTATATTGTTCCGGATCAAATGACTTTTTTATCTGAACAAAAACTGGTTTCCCGGCCGGGTATTGAAGGAATGTTCCGGCTGCAAGTATACAGTTTTACACGGCTGGCCTGGCGCATTTTGCAGGAAACAGGCGGAATCAGCCGTCTCCATATTCAATCTTCAGGTCTGAATATGCTGATTCGGAAAATTATTAATGAAAATAAGGACAGGCTCCGCGTCTTTCAACAGACAGCGGATAAGTTCGGTTTTATCGATCAGGTCGAACAGTTGTTCGCTGAATTTAAACGGTACTGTATTATGCCGGAAGAGATGACATGGCAAAAAGAAAAAACGGATCATCCGGCGCTGGAAGCAAAAATACATGATTTGGAGCTGATTTATTCGTTATTTGAAAAGCAAATCCAGGGTACTTATCTGGCATCGGAAGATTATTTACCGCTTTTGGCGGAAAAAATCAAGGATTCTGAGCTGTTGAGGGAAGCGGAAATATATATTGACGGTTTCCACAGTTTCACTCCCCAGGAATATATGGTGATCGAACAGCTGTTAAAATATACGAAACGGGTCACGATCGTTCTTGATACCGACCGGGATTACCGGAACTGCAATCCTGAAGAATACGAGCTGTTCCGGATGACAGGAGAAACCTATGCGACAATGTATCAAATTGCATTGGACAATGGAATCGACGTGGAAGATGATGTTGTGTTTGAAAAAAACGTCCGGTACCAAAATCCGTCTCTCATTCATCTCGAGGAACATTTTAATCAAATAGAGGTGAAAGAATTCCCGGAAGAACCAGATATATACTTTTGTGAGGCGGCTGACAAAAGAGCGGAAATTGAAGGAATCGGACGGAAAATTGTCAGTCTTGTCCGGGACGGCGGTTACCGTTATAAGGATATTGCAATTTTAGTCCGGAATGGTGACAGTTATTACGAACTGTTCGATACTATATTTACAGATTACAAGATTCCTTATTATATCGACCAGAAACGGCCGATGGTAAATCATCCGTTAATTGAACTGATCCGGTCAACCCTTGAAATTATTACCGGTTTTTGGCGGCATGATGCAGTTTTCCGGGCAGTGAAAACCGAGCTGTTATTTCCTTTGAATGTACGCCGGGAAGTGATAAGGGAAAAAATGGACCGGCTAGAAAATTACTGTTTAGAATATGGAATCCAAGGGAAAAAATGGATTTCAAAGGAACGCTGGCCTTACAGACGGTATAAAGGGCTAGACCGTGATTTTCCGCAAACCGATGATGAAAGAAAAATAGAACAGGAGATAAATGAATCGCGGCTAATCATATCCGCGCCCGTTAACCGTCTAGCGAATCGGTTAAAACGTGCGGAAAACGGACGTGAATTGTGTGCGGCATTATTTTTATATTTAGAAGAACTTGATGTTCCCGCCAAATTGGAAAAAATGCAGCTTGAAGCCGAGGAAAAGGGAAGATTGGTATTAAGCCGGGAACACGAACAGGCTTGGAATGCCGTTATTCAATTGATGGATCAATATGTTGAAATATTGGGGGAAGAAAAAGTAACCGTCAAAGAATTTACCGAAATTATCGAGGCGGGATTGGAAGCATTGAAATTTTCTCTCGTTCCGCCGGCCATCGACCAGGTCATTGTAGCGGATATGGAACAGTCCAGGCTGTCGGATGTCAAAGCAGCTTTTGTGATCGGTTTAAATGATGATGTGCTCCCGAAAAAATTTTCTGAACAGGGAATCCTGACTGATGAGGAACGGGAACATTTAATTGAAAGCGGATTTGAAATCGCACCGACAAATAAAACCAAAATGCTGGATGAGGATTTTATTGCTTACAAGGCGTTCACAACTCCTTCTGATTTATTGTTTATCAGCTATCCTTTAGCGGATGAAGAAGGAAAGGCAAAGTTGCCGTCTCCGTATGTAAAACGGCTAAGGGAGATGTTCCCGAAAGGAAAAACGTTATTGTTCGGCAATGAAATAACAGAAATGGATCCGGCGGAACAAATCGAAGTGCTGGTCAATAAAAACGCAGCTTTAACCCATGTTACTTATCAACTGCAAGCGTATAAGCGAAATGAACCGGTGCATGACTTGTGGTGGGATTGCTACAATTTATTGCTGGAAAGTAACCGAAAAGAGGAAGTAAAACGTGTGCTTGCCAGCCTGTTTTTTGAAAATAAAACAGAGTCGCTGACGAAAGACACGGTAAAAGAATTGTACGGGGAAGTCATCCAGGGCAGCATTTCCAAAATGGAAACCTTTAATCAATGTCCTTTCCGATTTTTTGCATCTAAAGGGTTAAGGCTGGACGAACGGCAAACCTTCCGTTTGGAATCCCTTCATGTAGGTATTTTATACCATCACGCATTAAAATATATCGGTGACCGGGTCATAGAAAAACAGTTAACATGGGGAAAACTGACGGAAACACAAATTGAAACGCTAGTGAAAGAAGCCATGGATATGCTGGCTCCGAAAGTGCAAAATGAAATATTGCTCAGCACGCACCGCCATCGATACTTTAAACAGAAACTGGAACATGTGCTTCTGAGAACGGTGAAAGTGCTTGATCAACAGGCGGGGGCAAGCAAGTTTATTCCGGTCAAACTGGAATTGTCCTTCGGGCCGGACGGAGAATTGCCGCCCCTTGAGCTGCAATTAAAAAACGGCATGAAAATGCAGCTGAACGGAAAAATTGACCGCGTGGACAAGGCAAAAAGCGAAAAAGGTGTCTATTTACGGGTAATAGATTATAAATCAAGCGAACACGGATTAGAGCTTGGCGAGGTTTATTACGGTATTGCCCTGCAACTCCTCACGTATCTTGATGTTTTACTTGAATATGCAGAAAAACTGGTCAGTGCTCCGGCATATCCCGCCGGCGTACTCTATTTCCATGTCCATAATCCATTTTTGAACACCTCAAAGCCGTTGGAACCGGAGAAAATTGAACAGGAAATATTTAAGAAATTTAAAATGAAGGGTCTCGTTTTATCGGATTCGGAAGTTGTCCGCTTAATGGATCAAACTTTGGAATCCGGAAGTTCAAGTATCATCAATGCAGGGATAAATAAAAACGGCAGTCTCAGTGCCAGATCAAAAGCCGCTAATGAAGAGGAGTTCCATGTTTTACGGAAATATGTCCGCCATGTTTTCAGGGAAACAGGAAACAAAATAGTTGACGGAAAGACCGATATCGCTCCGTTTAAGACAAATGACGACAAAACTGCCTGCACATATTGCCCGTTCAAACCGGTTTGTTTATTTGACCAGTCGATGAAAGGAAATCATTACCGGTATCTTCCTAAGTTAAAAGATAAAGAGGCGCTCGGAAACATAAAGGAGGTCGTTAAAGATGAACATTCCTGAAAAACCGGATCATGAGATCTGGACGGATGACCAGTGGCGGGCCATCCATGCCGGCGGCTGCGATATCCTTGTGTCAGCTGCCGCCGGTTCCGGGAAAACAGCGGTGCTCGTTGAACGGATCATCCGGCGCATTATCAATAAAGAGGTTAGTGTGGACAAGCTTTTGGTGACGACCTTTACCGAAGCGGCAGCTGTGGAAATGAAACAGCGAATCCGGGAAAAGCTGGAAGAGGCAATGATCGAAAATCGGGATTCTGATTTGCGCGAGCAGTTAAACTTATTAAACCGTGCAAAAATATCCACCCTCCATTCCTTTTGTTCTGAAGTCGTCCGAAAATATTACTATTTAACAGATATCGATCCGGCTTTCCGTATCATCGACAGCACAGAAGATGTCCTGTTGCGGGAAGAAGCGATGGAACAGATGCTGGAAGAAGAATACGGAAAGGCGGACAATGAAGCGTTTTTCCGTGTTGTCGATATGTTTGCAAGCGACCGGGATGACACAGGTTTGCAGGACGTAATTGAAAAGCTGTACGATTTTGCCCGGGCGACGCCGGAGCCAGAAAAATGGCTGAATAAATTGTCGGACAACTATGATATCGACAGCGGGAAAACGATCGATGACCTGCCGTTTATTGAACCGCTTGTAAAGGAGATCCAGCTGCAATTGGAGGAAGCAAAACGGCTTTTTGAAGCGGGATATGCATTGACACAAAAGTCCGGGGGGCCCTTTCCGCGGGCGGAAAACTTTACGGAAGATCTTCAAACTGTTGAAAGACTGATCAATGCAGGTAAAAAATCCTTCCAGGCGCTTTACGAGGAGATTCAGTCTGTAAAATTCAGCAATTTAAAAAGGGTTAGCAAAAAGGATGAATTTGATCAAACATATGTTGAACAGACAAAAGATTTGCGGGACCAAGGCAAAAAAATCATCGAGAAAATCCGGGATGATATATTCTTCCGCAAGCCGGAAACCTTTTTAAAGGATTTAAAAGAAATGCAAGAACCGGTACAAACCATTGCCGGGCTTGTCAAAAAATTTGCGCAGTACTACAGCCGTATAAAAAAGGAAAAAGCAGTAGCCGATTTTTCTGATTTGGAGCATTATACTCTGAAAATTCTCGGGCGCTATGATGAATCAGGCAAGCTTGTACCGACAGAGGTTGCCCGGGAATACCAGGATCAATTTAAAGAAGTGTACATTGACGAATATCAGGACACAAACTCGGTGCAAGAGGCGATTTTGCAATTAGTAAAACAGCCGACGGAAGAAAACGGAAATATGTTTATGGTCGGCGATGTGAAACAGTCCATTTACCGTTTCCGACTGGCCGAACCGGAACTGTTTCTGGATAAATACCGCCGGTTTACAAAAGCAGGGCACAAGAGCGGGGTACGGATCGATTTATCCCAAAATTTCCGGAGCCGGAAAGAAATCCTGGATGCGGTGAACTTTTTATTTAAGCAAATCATGGATCGAAACATCGGTGAAATTGAATATGACCGGGATGCTGAGTTAAAACAAGGGGCAGATTACCCGGAAGATGATGTCTATCCCGTTGAAGCCGTTATTCTTCATAAAGATGAAGAAGATTCAGATCAAAGAAACCCTGTTTATAACCGTGAAGACAGCGGAAACAGGGAAGATGGATTTTCCCTGGAAGAGCTGGAACAATCGGAAATGGAGGCCCGGTATGTCGCGGGGAAAATCAGAAAACTCATGGACAGTGAAAAACAAATTTTTGATCCGAAGAAAAAGGCATACCGACCGATCCAATACCGGGACATCGTCATTTTGCTCCGTTCGTTTGCCTGGGCGCCGCAATTTATGGAAGCATTAAAGGAATTCGATATTCCCGTGTATGCTGAAACTTCTGAAGGATATTTTGACAAGCCGGAAATCGAAACGATGATCTCCCTGTTGAAGGTTATAGACAACCCGCAGCAGGATATTCCGCTGGCCGGGGTATTGCGTTCGCCGATTGTCGGTCTTTCGGAAGAGCAGCTTGCCCGGATCCGGGTGTATACAAAAAGCGGCAGCTATTATGAAGCGGTGAAAAACTTTTTAAACCGGGATGTCAGTGATGTGATTGAAAAAAATGCACAGAAAAAACTTGAGTTATTTATCGGACGGTTAAATGACTGGCGCACGCTGGCGCGCCAGGGGGCATTATCGGATTTGATCTGGCAGTTATACCGGGATACAAATTTTTACGACTATGCGGGCGGTCTTCCCGGCGGCAAGCAGAGACAGGCAAACTTGCGGGCGCTTTACGACCGGGCGCGTGCGTATGAATCTACTTCCTTCCGCGGACTTTACCGGTTTTTGCGGTTTATTGACCGGATCAAAGAGCAGAAGAGGGATTTAGGCGAGGCCCGGAGCCTTGGGGAACAGGAAGATGTCGTTCGCATTATGACGATCCACAAAAGTAAAGGACTGGAATTTCCGGTTGTATTCGTATCCGGACTTACGCGGAAATTTAACACGAATGATTTAAAAAAGGAATATTTGTTTGATAAAGATTTCGGTTTTGCCGTTCAATACATGAATCCGGAAAAACGAATACGGTATCCGTCAATTTTCCATATGGCGTTGAAAAGAAAGAAAAGGCTGGAAATGCTGGCGGAAGAAATGCGTGTTTTATACGTTGCGTTAACAAGGGCGAAGGAAAAACTTTATTTAATTGGCTCTTTCAAAGAACAGCCGGAGAAGCTTTTGAAAAATTGGCAGAAACATTTAAAAAACTCCGGCTGGTTAATCAGCAATTATGACCGGATGAGGGCAGAACGCTTTTTTGACTGGATCGGCCCGGCACTCGTCCGTCACCGGGACGGCGAGGATTTACGCAACGGACAGGAAGAAGAATTGGATGCAAATCAATTCAAGGAAATATTCAATCATCCTTCCCAGTGGAAAGTACAATTGATTCCGGGAAGTGCGGTATTAAAAGAAGGGGAGGACCGGGAAAAAGAAGACTTGCTCTTAAACTACGTACAAAAAGGAAAACCGGTTCCGCGGGAGTCGGATTACAAAGAAAAAATCCGGGCGCAGTTATCCTGGAAATATCCGTATTTGCCCGCGACTATCCACCGCAGCAAACAATCCGTTTCGGAAATGAAACGGCTGTGGGAATTACGGGATGAGCTCAGCGGGGATGACTTCATCCGCCCGTTTAAAAAACCGATTACGATGCGTCCGAAATTTATGCAGAAAAAAAAGGTAACGCCGGCAGAAAAAGGAACGAGTATGCATATGGTGATGCAGCATATTAGCTTAAAGGAAAAGCCGGATAAACAATCGATTGAAGAACTGTTATCGCAGTTGCAGGCAAAAGAAATTTTGACGGCGGAAGAAGCGGAAGTCGTTGAGACAGAGCAAATTGTCCGGTTTTTTGACACCCGGCTCGGGGAAAGGCTGTTACAGGCGGAATGGGTAAAAAGGGAAGTACCGTTCAGCTTTTCTTTGCCGGCGCGGGAAGTATACTCCGGTTGGCAGGAAGGGGAGGACCGCGTTATTATTCAGGGAATTGTGGATTGTTTGTTTAAAGATGATGAAGGACTTGTGATCATTGACTACAAAACCGATCAAATTAAAGAACGGTTCCCCGGCGGGTTTGAACAAGCCAGGCCCGTTTTGTTAAACCGGTATGAAACACAAATTCAATTGTACCGCCAGGCGGTTGAATCCATATTAAAAGAAGAAGTCCGTGAAGCATATCTGTTTTTCTTTGATGGTGCCCATATATTGCCGGTTGATTATTAAAATGGAAAAGCTGCCTTTCCAGACCATTGTCTGTAAAAGGCAGCTTTTTTAATTGTTTTGACCCGCCGGCTGGTCGATGATATCCGGATCAACGGCATTTGTCGCGTTAAAGGCATTGTTTGTGATATTGAATCCGCCGGTATTTCCGGAACCCGACCCTTGGTTTGATTTCGAGTTTGATTTTGGTGAAATGTTTAACGTATCGCCAAAGTTTACAACTCCGCCGCCTACATTGACTACTTGTATAGAACCGATGATGGCTGGCATGCATGACATCCTTTTTATCGGAATTGTTATGGCTGGGT
>CALGYZ010000005.1 GCA_937934645.1 uncultured Bacillaceae bacterium
AGCGTTCGTCCTGAGCCAGGATCAAACTCTCCAAAAAGTTTGATTGCTCTGACTAACATAAAACATAACGCTTTGCCCTGTTCAGTTTTCAAGGTTCAATTAATGTCGCTCAATTATCATAGCATGTTTGTTTTTTGATGTCAAACAAAAATAAGAAAGACCATCAAAATAAGTTCGTATCGTTTGAAGCGACTTTAACAATATATCATTAGTAAAAAACATTGTCAACATATTTTATTATTTTTTAAAAAGCAGTTCTCCTTCGATGTTTCTTGTATTTCTCCATATTATTTCTGTTTCCGTTCTTTTATGATTGCCCCGGGTCAAGGAATAAAATTTTTTTCCGCCGCATAGTTTTGAGTAGACAAGTTAGGGGGGAAACCGATGAACTTCTTTTATATTATAAACGGAAAAAAGCTGAAACAATATGCCGTTATTATACTCACTGCCCTTGTTTCCGCCTGGTTTTTATATATTCAAAATATCTCTCTTCAAGTATTTTCTACGGATAACGGGCCAAAAGCTTTATACAAAGGAAAAAACGGCGTGGCTTTAACATTTAATATCAGCTGGGGAGATACACGCGCCGTTCCGATTATCGATCTTCTCGTTGAAAAAAATGTGAAATCGGCTACCTTCTTTCTCTCCGGCGCCTGGGCGGAACAACATCCCCATATCGTGGAAAAGATAGCCGGCGCGGGCTTTGAAATCGGACTGCTCGGCTATGAGTATTTAGATTACGAAGAAATTGACGACGACGAAATACGCCGGGATATTTTAAAAGCTGAAGAAGTTTTCAAAAAGCTGAATATCAAACATAAAAAAATTGCCCGTGCTCCAAACGGCCACTTTGACCAACGGTTTATTAAAATTGCCGACCAGCTCGGTTATTCTGTTGTTCATTGGAGCATTGACTCAAAAGATTGGAAAAGCCCAGGCGTTGAAAAAATTGTTCAAAACGTATCCAAAATGAAGAAAGGGGATATTATTCTTTTACATGCTTCAGATTCAGCAAAGCAAACAGCTGTTGCGCTTCCCGAAGTCCTGGACTTAATTGAAAAAAAGCGCCTGACCCTCTTAACGGTCAGTGAAATGCTAATCGACGGGGAAGCCCGTACAAAGGAGATTCAATAAAAAAGCTGCCGGACCGGCAGCTTTTTTATTGATTCTGATCCTAAACCCGGGTTTCCTTATTCACTGCCAGTCTTTCCTGCCTCTCCTCCCTGGCACGTTCAATATATCTGGGCAGCGCCAGTAATTGATAAGCATTGCAAATTAATAACGGAATCAACATTAAGAAAAGCCAATCTGCGTCATTTGTCCTTAAAACCGGGAACCACTCAACAACGGTCACAACCGTCATTAAAAACAACGCGGGAACGAAGGCATGCCAGCCGGTTTGTCTCGCTTTTACATATGCCGTGACCATTCCGGCCGCCAGCAAAAACAGGGCTAGGGAAAAATACGGAAACAGACTTTCATTTTCTTCCGCAAATCCCCGGTACCGGAAGTAAACGAGATCAAAGAGAATAAAAGCAATAATGACGATTTGAACCGGGTTCCAAAGAGAACGGAAAAAACCGAGTCCGATCCGGTGAACCGTTAAGTAAGCGAAATAACCCATTTGGCTGATCACGCTGAATATAAATCCGACACCGAGCAACCAGGATGAAACGGCTGCAATTTCTTTTACATCTATTGTCCTAAAAAGCGGGGCATACTGTTCCCATTGAATAGTAAAACCGCAAATAACCGTTATAATACCGCCAATAAATAATGTGTGTACAAATAACCTCATCCAATTCTTAATATTCACCCGGATTTCCTCCTTTATTAGTTTTTGGAATTTTCTAAAATATTTAACTGTATTCTATCAACCCGTTGTATAAAAATCCACCCATTTATTATCAGTATATTTTTATGTCGAATTTGCTAATCTAACATTAGATATACAATGAAAGGAGCTTTTTACTCACCATGGGAAAAAAACCTCTTTTTATGCTCCTGTTCATCTCCCTTTTCCTGATTACCTGCGGTTGTTCTACCCCAGGTCAGGCATCGGATCATATGGATTACGAACAAACGAAAAAAATGGTCGTTGATATTTTAAAAACCGATGAAGGAAAAAAAGCGCTGAGAGAAATACTTTCCGAAAAAGAATTTAAATCGGAAATTGTCATGGATCATTCCGTCGTATCTGATTCCATTCAAACAACCCTTGTTTCGGATAAAGGAAAAGATTTCTGGAAATCTGCATTTGAAGACCCAGATTTTGCGAAAAAATTTGCCGAAAGCATGAAAGATCAAAATGAGATGTTATTAAAACAAATGTTAAACGACCCGGAGTACCGGGAAAAAATGCTCGAATTGCTGCACGACCCGGAAATGGAAAAAGAGTTTACCCACCTTCTTAAAAGCAATGAATTCCGTAAACATTTAGAAAGTGTTATTACAGAAACATTTGAAAGCCCTGTTTTCCAAGCCAAAATCAAGGATATTCTGTTGAAAGCAGCTGAAGAACAAAGCAAAAAAGAAGAGAAAAAATGGTAAAAAGGGTGAACCTTTGCAGTGTTCACCCTTGTTGTTTGTTTAAAATTAATTTTTTACCTTTTGTTTTTCGACGATATCGATGACTTTTTTCGCAATTTCTTTGTAAATTTTTCCGATTCTGTGGTCTTCCTGATACACAGACGGCGCAAAATCATCTTCGTCAAAATCAGGCTGGCCGAGCGGGATTTTTCCGAGTAAAGGCACTTGTAATTCTTCGGCTAATTTTTCACCGCCGCCTTTTCCGAAGATGTATGCAATTTCTCCGGTTTTCCTGCTTTCAAAGTAGGACATATTTTCAATCACGCCGATGATTTCATGATTGGTTTGAAGGGCCATGGCGCCGGCACGGGCTGCAACAAACGCTGCTGTCGGATGCGGTGTGGTTACAATGATTTCTTTACAATCCGGCAACATTTGATGGACATCCAAAGCAACATCCCCTGTTCCCGGAGGCAAGTCAAGCAATAAATAATCTAAATCTTCGTCCCATTCTACTTCCTTAAAGAAGCTTGTCAACATTTTGCCTAAAAGCGGACCTCGCCAGATCACCGGAGCATTGTCCTCAACGAAAAACGCCATGGAAATCACTTTCACGCCGTAACGGTCCACCGGCAACACCTTTTTGCCGCGGACAGCCGGCCGGTCAACAATTCCCATCATATCCGGCACGCTGAAACCGTAAATATCAGCATCAATCAGTCCCACTTTTTTCCCCAGGCGGGCCAGGGAAACAGCCAGGTTAACCGATACGGTAGATTTTCCGACGCCGCCTTTTCCGCTGGCAATAGCAATAATCGTCGTGTCCGGATTCGGGAAAATTCCCCTGTCAGCGCTTCCTTCCGGTCTGAGCTTTTCGATTACTTCATCAGGCAAACTAGTAAAGCGGATGCCTACCGTTTCAAATCCCGCTTTTTTCAGCGCATTGACAACTTCAGTCTGGAGCTGGATTTGCTCCCTTGTTCCTTCTTTGGCTATTGCCAGTTTAACGCTTACATGTTTCTTTTCTTCATTGATTTTGATTTCAACAATTCCGTCTGTTTCTTTCAGCGTCTTATGTAAAAACGGATCCTCCATTTTTTCTAATAAATTTCGTACTTCGTTTTCATTCAACATACGATTCCGCCCCTTTTTATACAGTTGTCTCCTTTATTATAAAACAATTCGATAAAATTAAGAAATCCTTTGCAGTATTTTGAAAAATGCAAAGGATTACCAATTAGTGATTCGGCTTTTCCTCCCGCTTAATCCGCTCATTTCTTTCTTTTGTGAAATAACGGCTGATTCCTTCATAAATGGATGCCGCAACCTTTTCCTGATACCGGTCCGACAATAACTGGTCCCGTTCCCCAGGGTTTGACAAAAATCCGACTTCCACCAGCACCCCCGGCTTTTCAGACGCTTTAAGCAAATATACGTGGCCGATGGGTCTGGCCTTTCTGTTTGTATCCAGATGTTTGACGAGTTCTTCCTGGATCATTTCCGCTGCCACTTTATTTTCGATAAACTTCTTGTGATAAAATGTTTGGGCGCCGTACCAGCGCGGTGACGGAATGGAATTTAAATGGATGCTGACGAAAAAATCCGCCTCCGACTCATTAATCAACTGTACGCGCCGGTGCAAATCCTCCGTTTTTCTCCGGCTCAATCCGCGCGTATCTTCATCCGCCAGATCGGTATCATCTTCCCGGGTCATAAGTACTAGAGCCCCCTGCTGCTGTAAATAATCCCGTAGCTTTTTGGCAATGGATAACGCAATTTCTTTCTCTACCGCATCACCGCTTTCGGCCCCTCCGTCGACACCGCCGTGCCCGGGGTCGATATAGATGATTTTTCCTGACAGCGGCATACTCCACGAATGCCATGCACCCTTATCGAAAAGCCGGTCTTGCAAAAAATACATAAAAAATCCAAAAACGGCAATAATTATACTGATTATAAACCATTTTCTTTTCATTCCAATCCCCCTTGCCCGTCCAATAAAAATATATGGACGAAGGCAGGGGAATAGAACTGCGCTTCCTTAATGAAGTCGCATTTTATATCTTAATTTACCGTTGTTAAACCCCTCAATAAACCAATATTTTACAAACTGCCTGCAGGTTTCCTGCAATTTCACATCGCCGGATCCGAACCGGCCGCTCAGCCAAAAGGTGATAAAATCATACAGGGCCAAAGCGTAGCTTTCCCGCTCTTCTTCGGACGATTCAAGCACTTCTTCCAGCGGTTTTCCGTAATATCCGATTCTGCTGTAACGGCTACCTAATATATATGCTTCAAGGGCAATATCATAAAAACCTTCTTCAACGGCGAGGCCGAACATATCCCCGCCGGAAGCCGGTGCGGTGCCGAAAAATCTTCCGACACTTTTCTTTAATGCCTCAAGCGATAATTCCCTGAGCAAACTCCGCTCAAAACGGATTTGCTTTTCATGCCGCCTTTTTAAAAATGTAGTATCCACATTCAAATTAAAATCCCCCTTTGTTTTTATTGTTTACAGGACAAAGGAGGAATCACAAACAAACTGATGGAAACGGTGGTAATTTCATCTTTCCGCACACAGGGGCGTAATAACTGCGGATTTTGCAAATACTGATCATATCAAGGCTGAATAGGCGGACACGGATGCACTATTGTCCCCGGCGGGCAAAATCAATAAACCGGAATTTATCGAGCCGGTGGCGGGATTCTGAATACTGGAATAAGCTCGTATCCTCCAAATATACATGGCTTTTCACCACAACGATATGTTGATCACCCTTCACATCAAGCAGTTCCCGGTCTTCTCCGGTAACGGTGTCCACAAAGAACTCTTTTTTGGCGAAGCTGATTTTTAAGTCAAGCTCATTTTCCAAATATTCATAAATGGAGTCCTCACAAATTTCTTTTGATAGTACTGGGACATATTTTTTATTAAAAAAATCTTTATCCAGGATAATACGTTCCCCGTCAATCATCCGGGTGCGGACAACTTTCCAAACCCAGTCTTTTTCCGTAATTTCCAGTTCTTTTTGCAAATGTTCATCCGGCTGTATAAGATCAAAATCATTGACAATGGTTTTCCAATCTTTCCCCATCCGGGTAACAATTTCCTTAAAGCTGACCAGGCCTGAAAAAGGCAGCTGGTACTTGCTCATCTCAAGCACGAAGGATCCTTTTCCCCTGATTTTTTGAATATAACCGTTTTGTGAGAGTAAGTTTAATGCTTTACGCACCGTCTCTCGGGATGTTCCGTATTTTTCCACAAGTTCATTTTCCGACGGCAGTTTTTCATTCGGCTTCAATTTGCCGGATTGAATCTGTTCAATAATATCGTCATAAATCTTGACATACTTTATTTTCGTCATATCATCACCGTATTTTTCTTTAATTAAAAAAGGATATCGTCTCTGTTAAACCGGATGTGCCAGCAAGAATTGGAACACCCGTTCAAGAATGAATAGACACGGACCCGGAGCAGCACAGAAAAACCCGCCAATTTCAGGATGTTTTTTGCTGTACAAGATAACTGTCTCTTGATGACATTCCTTCTGTTAACCTGACTGTTTCCTAATCCACTCAAGAACATCCGTATATACTTCATAACGGTTGATTTCGTTCAACATTTCATGACGGCCACCTGGGTACAACTTTCCGGTGACCGGATTGCCATGTTTTTTATAAAGTCCGATGACTTCCTCCACCCCTTTCCCGTAATTCCCTACCGGATCTTCCGTCCCGCTGAAAATGAAAATGGGCAGGTTTTTTGGAGTTTTTGTCAGCTCCTCCGAACGGTGAATAAGTCGCAATCCGGTTAACAAGTCTTCATAAAAGCTTGTCGTGCAAATAAATCCGCATAGGGGATCGGCCATGTACTCCTGAACGGTTTTTTCATCCCTGCTCAACCAGTCAAAAACTGTTTCGGGATTTTTAATTTTGCGATTGTAACTGCCGAAAATCAAATTATTTAATAATGAGCTTTTTACTGTCGCACCTCTTTTTTTCTTTTCCCTTCTGGCAAGCCAGATCCCGGCTGCCCCTAAAGTTCCCGGATCACCGGCGGTACCAGACAGGATCACTCCGGCAAGCGGTTCATGATATTTCTGGATATACCTGCGTACGAGAAATGATCCCATGCTGTGCCCGAGGAGGAAAAGCGGCGTTTCCGGATATTGTTTTCGGATCATTTGTGTAACGGTATGAAGATCATCGGTGACCCGTTCAAAGCCATTTTCCACGGCAAAAAAGCCGTGCGGTCCCTTTCTTTCCCCTGTTTTGCCATGACCGCGGTGGTCATTTCCAAAAACAAATATCTGCTGCTCTACTAAAAAACGTGCAAATTCCTCGTAGCGCCCCATATGTTCTGCCATTCCGTGGGCAATCTGGACGAGCGCTATAGGTGTTGTATCTTTTTCATACCATTTATATAAAAGAAGTGTTTCACCGTCTTTTGTTATAATCCAGGTTTGTTCACGATTCATTTCAATCACTCTCTACTCTCTATATTTTAGATTAGGGAAAATACGGGAAAATAGCAAGTTCTCATTATTTTCCCTACCCGGGATAAAAACAAGTGGAATGCGCTGCCTGTTTACAAATCCCGCCTATTCATAACCTGAAAATAATGTAGCACCTTTCCTATCCGGCCATAGAATGGATGCCATAGTATGATGAAGAAATTTTTCTTTCCATTCCCGAATGAAAAGAATAAAACAGCTGCTCAACCGGTCAAATGTATGAGCAGCTTCCTTAAATTGAAAAAAACAATGTAAAAGAAATTTCCGTCTTCTCTTTTATAAATTCAGGAAAATTTCAAATTGTTTCCGGCACTAACAGGTACATTTCCACAAAAAATAAAAAAGACTCTTCCCACTGAAGTGAAAAGAGTCTTTGAAACGTTGATATATTATCGTTTTGAGAATTGTGGTGCGCGACGGGCACCTTTGAGGCCGTATTTTTTCCGTTCTTTTTTACGGGCATCACGTGTTAACAATCCTTCGCGTTTTAGTACCGGACGGTATTCCGGATCTGCTTCCAGCAATGCGCGGGCAATTCCATGGCGGATTGCTCCGGCTTGTCCTGTATAACCGCCGCCTTTAACATTGACCAAAACGTCATATTTTCCGACAGTTTCAGTAACAACAAGCGGTTGTTTGACGATTTCACGCAATGCCTCAAATGGAATATAATCTTCGATATCTTTTTTATTAATAATGATTTTTCCGTCTCCGGGAACTAAACGAACACGTGCAACAGAAGTTTTACGACGACCTGTTCCGTAATATTGTACTTGTGCCAAAATGATTTCCCTCCTCAATGATTAACCGCGCAATTCGTATTTTTCCGGTTTTTGTGCTTCATGCGGATGTTCCGGTCCAGCATATACGTGCAGTTTCTTAAACATTTTCCGGCCCAAAGAGTTTTTCGGAAGCATGCCTTTTACAGCAAGTTCAAGCACTCTTTCCGGATGTTTCGAAAGCATTTCGTGAGCGGTTCTTACTTTCAATCCGCCCGGGTAACCGCTGTGGCGGTAGTATTTTTTATCATGAAGCTTGTTTCCTGTCAGTTCGATTTTTTCAGCATTAATAATAATTACGTGATCTCCTGTATCTACATGCGGTGTATATTCCGGTTTATGTTTACCGCGCAAAATGGTGGCAACTTCACTTGCAAGTCTGCCGAGTGTTTGTCCTGCGGCATCCACAACATACCATTTGCGTTCAATTTCATTAGGCTTTGCCATGTACGTACGCATTCATTACCCTCCTAAATATACCAACTCAATTGTTTATATTCGAACACAATAAGTTCCGGGGCTTATCGTGGAAAAAACAATGTACCATATGATATAATATCTTCTATGGACATCAATGTCAAGAAAAGTTTTTCCCGTTTTTTAAAAATATTAGTAATATACTTTATATAAGTACAAACCCTGTCCCGGTGCGGTTTTGCCCGCTTTTGCACGGTCCTTCGCCGCAAAAATCTCCGGTATATCCTCCGGTTTCCGCTTGCCTGTTCCCGTCTCCAATACTGTACCGATAATAATCCTGACCATATTATAAAGAAATCCGTCCCCGCAGATTTTAAATATTAGATGATGATCTGTCTTTTCATAATCAAAATATTCGATTGTCCGGACTTTATCCTCCACTTCCGTTTTCGCTGAACAAAAGCTTGTAAAATCATGGGTGCCGATGAAATATTTCATCCCCTTTTCCATTGCCCGGAAATCAAGCGGATAGGGAAAATGATACATATAATTCCGTAAAAACGGATCCCTTGTTTCCTTTAACCATACATAATAATGATATTCTTTTTTCTTGCAGGAGAAACGGGCATGGAAGTCTGCATCCGTATACTCGCTTGAGAGAATGCTGATATCACCGGGAAGCATAGCATTCAGTGCCACCGGCCAGCGGTCTTCCGGTATATTTAAAAACGTGTCAAAATGAATAACCTGGCCTTTCGCATGGACACGGGCATCTGTTCTGCCCGAGGCATAAACCTTGATTTTTTGCCCCTTGTGCATTCTCATCAATACCCGTTCAATTTCGCCCTGGACCGTGCGTTTTCCCGGTTGAACCTGGTAACCTTCAAAGTCCGTTCCGTCATAAGCAACAACACATTTCAACCGTCTCATTTTTAACAACCCTTAATATGATTAATTTCTGAATAAAAGCAGCAAAACAACTAAAATAAACAAGAGAATAAAAGCGACCGTATCAGCCGTTCCCCACTTCAACAGCCGGTATTTTGTTCGGTTTTCCCCACCCTGATACCCCCGGGCTTCCATCGCGACTGCTAATTCCTCAGCCCTTTTGAAAGCACTAATAAACAGGGGAATTAACAGAGGGATAATTGCCCTTAGGCGCTGTGTCAATGATCCCTCTGAAAAATCGACTCCCCGGGCCATTTGCGCTTTTAAAATCTTATCAGTTTCATCCATTAGTGTCGGTATAAACCGCAGAGCAATAGACATCATTAAAGCGAGTTCCTGAACAGGAAAATTCAATTTTTTTAACGGATTTAACAAACTTTCAATTCCGTCCGTAATTTCAATCGGTGTCGTCGTCAACGTTAACAAAGATGCGATAATCACCAAAAAGAAAAACCGCAACGAAATAAAAATTCCCTGCCGGAGTCCGTCTTCATAGATGGAAATGATACCAAAACTGAATAATAAATCGCCTTCTTTTGTGAAAAAAATATGCAGCAAAAAGGTGAATAAAATTAGCCAGAATAAAAATTTCAAACCGTTAAATAAAAATTTAACCGGTATATTCGATAAGTAAAACGCCAGTATAGTAAATACGGCCAGTAAACCATAAGTAAGCACATTGTTGGCTAAAAATACGACGGCAATAAAAAGAATAATCGTTAACAGCTTTGCACGGGGATCCATGGAATGTATCACAGATTTGACAGGAATATAACGGCCGAAAATCATTTTTTCCATCATTGTTGATTACCCCGCTTTAAAAAGTAAACAATTTTATCTGCCAATTCCTCAATATTTAAACTCGGCGCCCCCAACCGGCATCCGGCTTTTTCTTCCAGTTTTAATTGAAATCTGACGGATTCCGGCACACCAAGACCAAACCGGACCAATTCAGAAGGTTGAGAGAAAATTTCTTCAGGCGTGCCCATTTTATGGATTGTACCTTTGTGCATAATCACAATCATATTCGCATATTTGGATGCATCCTCCATACTGTGGGTGACAAGCACAATGGATATTTTTTTCTCTTTGTACAAACGGTAAAACATTTCCATAATTTCCGCCCGGCCCCGCGGGTCCAAACCGGCGGTAGGCTCGTCCAAAACAAGGACATCGGGCTTCATTGCCAGTACACCTGCAATGGCTACGCGGCGCATTTGTCCGCCGGATAAATCAAAAGGGGATTTTTGGAGCAAGTCTTCTTTTAAACCAACTAACTTTAGTGCTTCACGGGCACGTTGTTTCGCTTCATCTTCACTGACACCGAAATTCATGGGGCCGAAACAAATGTCTTTTTCCACCGTTTCCTCGAACAGCTGGTGTTCGGGAAACTGGAAAACGATGCCCACTTTTTGGCGGATACCTTTCAGCCGGACTTTCTTGTCTCCGGGCTTCAATGTTATATCACCGATCTGAATTTCGCCTTCCGTCGGTTTTAACAAGCCGTTCAAATGTTGGAGTAAAGTAGATTTTCCCGATCCCGTATGCCCGATGATGGCGGTATAAGAATGCGGTTTAATCGCCAAATTAATATCATAAATAGCCCGCTTTTCAAACGGTGTCCCGGATTGATATACGTAACCTAGGTTTTTTGTTTTAATTTCCATATTGCGTCCACCAACTCATCTTCTTCTAAAATCGGTTCATGAATCGTTAAACCTTTTTCCTTCAATTTTTTAATTAATTTCTGCGTAAAAGGAACATCCAAACCAAGCTTTACGAGTTGGTCCCCCAGAGAAAAAATCTCCCACGGCGAACCTTCCTTAAACACTTTTCCTTTATTCATGACAAGAATCCGGTCGGCTTTGGCCGCCTCATCCAAATCATGGGTAATGGAAATAATAGTCAGCTTTTGGTTGGACTTCAGTTCACGGATAGTTTCCAGCACCTCGCTCCTTCCGCCGGGGTCAAGCATGGAAGTGGCTTCATCCAATATAATGATGTCCGGACGCAGGGCAAGGACGCTGGCAATAGCCACCCTTTGCTTTTGTCCGCCCGAAAGATGATGTGGCTCTTGGTCTAGAAATTCTTCCATTTTTACTTTCTTTAATGATTCGTGAACCCGTTTTACCATTTCCTCCCTCGGCATCCCGCGGTTTTCTAACCCAAAAGCCACATCATCCTGAACAGTGGTCCCGACAAATTGGTTGTCCGGATTTTGGAAAACCATTCCTACAAAATTGCGGATTTCCCAGACCGATTCTTCCGTTAATTGGATTCCGTTTACTTCAATCGTGCCGCTTAAAGGAAAAATGATCCCGTTCATTAATTTTGCAATTGTGGACTTGCCGGATCCGTTGTGACCGACAATCGCCAGCCATTCCCCCTCGTAAACGGAAAAACTGACATTCTCCAGCGCATACGGGCCGTCCTCATCGTACCGGAACGAAACTTGATTAAATTTTATAATCTCCTTTTTCAAAGTCTCACCTTCTTGGATGGAAAAAGTCCGGTTAAAAATAAATCATTATGATAATAAAAAAGCCTGCACCCTTTCCAATGCAGTCATAATATCGTATGATATGCAATTTTTCATAGAAAGGGTACTAGAGCTAGACAAAGGAAAAACCTTTATCGTAACACTCGTATCATGAAAATTAGAAATTTACCTGACTAGTAAAAAAATGATTGTGAAAAAAAGGGGGCAGATTCAGAAAATCCTTACTGCCCTCTTTTTAAGATGTTGTTTAAAAAGAGGTCCCCTTAAACAACATAAAAATGAACGTATTAATCTACGAATTCGATAATCGCCATCGGGGCACCGTCTCCGCGTCTCGGTCCGACTTTCAGGATCCGTGTATAACCGCCCTGACGCTCTGCATAACGCGGAGCAATATCGGAGAATAATTTTTGTAATGCGTCTTTTTCTGAATCTTCATCGGCAATTTCTTTACGAACGAATGCTGCTGCTTGCCGGCGGGCATGAAGATCACCGCGTTTCCCCAAAGTAACGAGTTTTTCTACAACCGACCGTAACTCTTTGGCACGGGTTTCAGTGGTTTCAATACGTTCATTAATGATAAGATCTGTAGCTAAATCGCGCAATAACGCTTTGCGTTGCTCAGTTGTGCGTCCTAATTTTCTTTTTCCCATAAGATTTCCCTCCTTTATACGTATAGATCCATTTCTCTCTATTCATCTTTTCTCAAAGACAGGCCAAGTTCAGCCAGTTTGGATTTTACTTCTTGCAAAGATTTCTTTCCAAGGTTCCGGACTTTCATCATGTCTTCTTCCGTTTTGTTGGTCAGCTCTTGCACCGTATTAATACCGGCACGTTTCAAGCAGTTATAAGAACGGACAGAAAGATCAAGTTCTTCGATCGTCATTTCTAATACTTTTTCTTTCTGGTCCTCTTCTTTTTCGACCATAATTTCGGCATTTTGGGCCTCATCTGTCAGGCTGACAAAAATATTCAGGTGCTCCATTAATATTTTCGCACCAAGGGAAATGGCTTCTTTAGGACCGATACTTCCATTTGTCCATACCTCAAAGGTCAGCTTGTCGTAATCGGCTGACTGACCGATTCGTGTATTTTCTACATAGTAAGCTACCTTTGAAACAGGAGTATAAATAGAATCAACCGGGATTACACCAATCGGCTGAGCATCACGTTTGTTTTCATCAGCAGATTTATAGCCGCGGCCGCGTTTTGCTGTCAAACGCATGCGGAGCTTCCCGTTCGGTGCCAATTCGGCTATGTGTAAATCCGGATTCAATATTTCTACGTCGCTGTCATGGTTAATATCGGCTGCCGTAACGACTCCCGCACCACTCATGTCGATTTCCATCGTTTTTTCTTCATCTGAATAGATTTTCATCGCCAATTTTTTTAAATTTAATATGATGGTTGTTACATCTTCTATGACGCCTTCAATTGTCGAAAACTCATGCAACACACCATCGATTTGTACTGATGTGACAGCGGCACCAGGAAGTGAGGATAGCAGGATACGACGCAAGGAGTTCCCTAAAGTTGTCCCATACCCACGCTCAAGCGGTTCGATTACGAATTTGCCGTACGTGGCATCATCACTGATCTCAATGGTTTCAATTCTCGGCTTTTCAATTTCGATCATCCAAAATTACCCTCCTTCAAAACGTCGAAACCCCGGCTTAATGGCTGTGACCACTAACCGAAATTCCCCATGCAAATGTTCCCGTTAACGTCTAACGAGCAAATTTACCATATCATATCCCATTATAGACGGGCTGCACAATTTATATACTTATAACATTATACACGACGACGTTTTGGCGGACGGCATCCGTTATGCGGGACAGGTGTAACATCTTTAATAGCCGTTACTTCAAGTCCGGCAGCCTGCAATGCGCGGATTGCCGCTTCCCGGCCGGCACCTGGTCCTTTAACGTTAACCTCGATTGATTTCATTCCGTGCTCCATTGAAGCTTTTGCCGCAGCTTCAGCAGCCATTTGAGCAGCAAACGGGGTTGACTTCCGGGAACCTTTAAAACCTAAGGAACCTGCACTTGACCAGGCGATCGCATTTCCATGAACATCTGTAATTGTAACAATCGTATTGTTAAAAGTAGAACGGATGTGGGCTACACCAGATTCAATATTCTTTTTCACACGGCGTTTACGCGTATTTGTTTTACGAGCCAACGAAATAACCTCCTTTACCTATTATTTTTTCTTACCGCCAACAGTTCTGCGGGGACCTTTACGTGTACGGGCATTGTTTTTCGTATTTTGCCCGCGAACCGGCAGTCCGCGACGATGACGGATACCACGGTAGCAGCCGATTTCCATTAACCGTTTAATATTCAGGGAAACTTCACGGCGGAGATCTCCCTCAACTTTTAAGCCGTCAACAATATCACGGATTTTGTTTAATTCTTCCTCTGTTAAATCACGAACCCGTGTATCCTCGGATACACCAGCTTCAGCCAAGATTTTTTGAGCAGTTGATTTTCCGATGCCATAAATATAGGTCAGTGAAATAACAACCCGCTTATCTCTGGGAATATCAACACCAGCAATACGTGCCATATAAGCGCACCTCCTCCAATTATCCTTGTTTTTGTTTATGTTTCGGGTTTTCGCAAATTACCATAACTTTACCTTTTCTTCGAATAACTTTGCATTTTTCGCAAATCGGCTTTACGGATGGCCTTACTTTCATTCTCTTTCAAACCTCCTCACTTGTCGGAGTCCATTTATTTATAACGGTACGTAATCCTGCCTCTTGTCAAATCATACGGTGACAATTCAACAGTTACTTTATCCCCCGGAAGAATCCGGATAAAATGCATGCGAATCTTTCCGGAAACATGAGCAAGTACAGTGTGCCCGTTCTCCAGTTCTACTTTAAACATTGCGTTCGGCAAGGTTTCGACAACGGTACCTTCTACCTCAATGACATCTTCTTTTGCCATTTAAGTTGTTCCCTCCTCTTCGGACAAGTACGTGGAACGGAACTCACCAATCGTCTGCCGGATCACTTCATCTGATACACGGCCGGTCTGCAAAATACTGTTCTTCACTTCATCCGATGCATAATCGTACAAATGTACATGTTTTAAGTTTTTCTTTTTGGGACGGTGGAAGCTCCGCTTTTTACCATCCGCAATATATACCAAATGCTCATTAATCTGACCGACAATAACAGCTAACTCACCGGCATGATGTCCTTGATCAACCCTGACAACCCGGCCAATTAGTGCAACAGTTTCCCGATCCATATGAATTCACCTTTATGGATATAGTGAAACCTGTACACAAAATTCTATTATACAACAAATAATGTTGTAAATCACGTTGTTTATTCCGCAAGTTACATGCTGTTCCGGTCAGAGTTCTTTATTTTAAGTCAGCGAGCAACCGGTCAATATCTTCAAAAACTTTATCAATCTCCTGATTTCCGTCGATCGTTTTCAATACATTTCTTTCTTTATAAAAATCAAGTAAAGGTTTCATTTGCCCGATGTTAACTTCAAGTCGGTTTTTCACGGTCTCTTCATTATCATCGTCACGCTGGTACAACTCACCGCCACACTTATCACAAACATCTTCGGTTTTAGGCGGATTATATACAAGATGATAGGTTGCACCGCAAGATTTACAAACTCTCCGTCCGGTTAACCGTTCTGTCAGAAGATCCTGGTCCACATCAATATGGATGCAATAATCTACTTTTTTATTTAAATCTTTCAGAATCTCTTCCAGGCTTTCAGCTTGCGGAACAGTTCTCGGGAAGCCGTCCAATAAAAAACCGGATTGACAATCATCCTTGGACAACCGTTCACGTACAATACCTACAGTAACTTCGTCGGGTACAAGCTCACCTTTATCCATATACGATTTTGCTTTCAATCCTAATTCCGTTTCATCTTTTATTGCCTGGCGAAACATATCACCGGTTGAAATATGAGGGATTTGATATTTTTGGACAATTTTTTCCGCCTGAGTACCTTTACCTGCACCCGGTAAACCCATTAAAATCAAATTCACATTGATTCCCCCTAATTATATGAGGCTGGCTGGAACTCCTGTCTCGGATGTTCCTTTATCAAACCTCTTATTTTAGGAAACCTTTATAGTGCCGCTTTACAAGTTGGGCTTCCAGTTGTTTCATTGTTTCCAGGGCAACGCCGATCACGATCAAAAGACTTGTTCCTCCAATTTGTACGCTGGCAGGCAACTTAGCCAGGTTGGTGAAAAACACGGGCAATACAGCGATAATCGCCAAAAACAGTGATCCGACAAACGTCAGCCGGTATAACACACCTGTAAAATATTCCTGTGTTTGTTTGCCGGGGCGACGTCCGGGTACGTAAGCGCCTTGCTTTTTCAAGTTTTCAGCCAGTTGTTCCGGATTCACAACGACAAACGCATAAAAATAAGTAAATGCGATGATCAGCCCGACATACAGAATCATTCCAAAGGGATGTGAGTAAGAGAACCATTCAGTAATCCAACGTGTAATCTCATTGTCCCCGAAAAACGATGCAATTGTCGGGGGTGTAATCAGGAATGATACTGCAAATATGACCGGGATAACACCGGCAGCATTTACTTTTAAAGGAATGTGCGATGCGTTTCCGCCGACCATACCGGTGCCGGTAACTTTTTTCGCATATTGAATCGGAATCTTCCGTACAGCCTGCTGCACGTAGATGGCACCGACAATAATTGCCAAAATTAAGAGAAGCAGGAGTACAGCAATTACAATGCGGATGAATAATTGATCGCCCGCATTTTGAAATTGCGATGCATACACCTGGTTAAGCATCGATGGAATGGCAGAAACGATCCCTGCGAAAATAATAATGGAAATTCCGTTTCCTACACCCTTTTCGGTTATTAACTCTCCGAGCCATAGCAAGAAAGCCGTCCCTGCCGTTAATACCAATGCGATTAGCAAATAGTTACCCAATGAATTGCTTTCAATCAGTAGTCCGCCTGCATAAGCGTTAAAACCGTAGGACATGCCCAGTGCCTGGATAAAACCGAGGATGATTGCCGCATAGCGGGTAACCTGGGCGATTTTCCTCCGCCCGACCTCTCCCTGCTTTGACCATTCGGTTAACTTCGGCACAACATCCATTTGCAATAGCTGCATGATAATCGATGCTGTAATATAGGGCATGACTCCCATAGCGAAAATGGAAAAGTTGCTTAATGCTCCTCCGCCAAAAATATTTAATACACCGAAAGCATTTGCCTGGTGATCAAACTTTAACACATCCGCATTTACACCCGGAACCGGGATGAATGTACCAACGCGGAAGATAATAAGCATTAAAAGCGTGAAAATAATTTTGTTTCGTATATCCCGCACACGCATAAAATTGGAGATTGTCCGGAACATTAAACCACCTCAGTACTTCCACCTGCAGCTTCTATGGCTTCTTTTGCAGCGGCAGAAAATTTATGAGCCTTTACTGTCAGCTTTTTATCAAGTTTGCCTTTCGCAAGTATTTTTATACCGGCCATTTCTTTTTTAACAATGCCTGTTTCCACTAAAAGCTCAGGTGTGACGACTGTACCTTCGTCGAAGCGGTTTAATGTTTCCAGGTTAACCACAGCATACTCTTTGCGGTTGATATTGGTAAATCCGCGTTTCGGAAGACGTTGGAACAAAGGCATTTGTCCGCCTTCAAATCCCGGACGTACTCCACCGCCTGAGCGTGCATTTTGTCCTTTATGACCACGTCCGCTAGTTTTTCCATAACCGCTTCCGGTTCCGCGACCGACACGTTTGCGGGCTTTGCGAGTACCTTCATTTAACTGTAACTCATGAAGTTTCATGTTGGCACCTCCTTCAATATTTAGGATCTGTTATATTTCCTTCACCTTAACTAAGTGGGAAACTTTATTAATCATTCCGCGAATTGCGGGACTATCTTCTTTAACAACTGTTTGGTTTAACTTGCGCAAACCTAATGCTTTAACCGTTGCTTTTTGATCTTTGGGACGGCCGATTGTGCTACGGGTGAGGGTAATTTCTAATTTATTTGCCATGTATTTTTCCCTCCTTAACTTAACAATTCTTCAACTGTTTTATTACGTAATCTCGCAACATCTTCCGCACGCTTTAAGTGTTTTAATCCTTCCATAGTGGCCCGGACCATATTAATCGGTGTGCTGGAACCAAGGGATTTCGTTAAGATGTCCCCGACACCTGCCAGCTCAAGAACGGCACGGACAGGACCGCCTGCGATCACTCCTGTACCTTCATGGGCAGGTTTTAAAAGAACCTTTCCGGCACCGAAACGGCCGAGAATTTCATGCGGAATTGTTGTGCCTACAATCGGCACTTCGATTAAATTTTTCTTGGCATTTTCAATTGCTTTACGGATGGCATCAGGTACTTCTTGCGCCTTTCCTGTACCGAATCCAACATGACCGTTTTTATCTCCAACTACCACCAGGGCAGTAAAGCGGAAACGACGTCCACCTTTCACTACTTTCGCAACACGGTTTACAGCAACTACACGCTCTTCCAGTTCGAGCTTAGACGGATCTATACGATGCATATTCATTCCCTCCTTTTACTGTTAAAATTCCAGACCTGTTTCCCTTGCAGATTCTGCTAATGCTTTCACACGGCCGTGGTAAATATACCCGCTGCGGTCAAAAACAACAGATTTATAGCCTTTTTCGATCGCTCTTTTTGCTACCAGTTCTCCGACTTTTGCAGCCGCTTCAACATTGCCTGTGGACTCCAGGTCAAACTCTTTATCCAGAGTCGATGCACTTGCCAGCGTTACACCATTCAAATCATCGATTAATTGTGCATAGATATGTTTATTGGAACGGTACACAGATAATCTCGGACGTTCCGGTGTACCGAATATTTTCTTACGGATACGCATATGTCTTTTTTTACGTACGGCGTTTCTGGCTGGTTTTTTAATCATTCTTGTCACTCCTTTCTCATATTAGCCCGCTTTATTTACCGGTTTTACCTTCTTTACGACGGACATATTCGCCCTCATAACGAATTCCTTTACCTTTATACGGCTCAGGCGGACGAACGGCACGGATTTTTGCGGCAAATTCTCCGACTTTTTGTTTGTCGATCCCTTTCACAACAATTTTTGTGTTAGATGGAACATCGATTTCAATTCCGTCTTCAGAAACAAATTCAACAGGATGTGAAAAGCCAACATTCAATACGAGCTTTTTGCCTTGTTTTTGTGCACGGTAACCGACACCGACCAATTCGAGAGACTTTTCAAAGCCTTTAGATACACCTTCAATCATGTTGGCGATTAAAGAACGTGTCGTTCCGTGAAGAGCCCTATGTTCTTTTGAATCAGAAGGCCGAGTGACAGTTAATTGATTTTCTTCCATTTGAATATTCATGTCATTATTAAATTCTTTAGAAAGTTCACCTTTCGGACCTTTTACAGTTACAGAATTTCCGTTAACTGTAACTGTAACGTCTTTTGGTATTTCAATAGGTTTATTACCAATTCGTGACATGTCTTACACCTCCGTTCATCAGTCTGATTACCAAACGTATGCTAATACTTCCCCGCCGATTCTCCGTGCGCGGGCTTCTTTATCGGTCATGACGCCGCTGGATGTGGAAATAATTGCAATTCCAAGACCGTTCAATACTTTCGGCACTTCATCAGCTTTGGCATAAACACGCAGTCCGGGTTTGCTGATTCTTTTTAAACCGGTAATTACACGTTCGTTGTTCGGGCCGTATTTTAAGAAAATGCGGATGATTCCTTGTTTATTGTCATCAATATATTCTACGTCGCGGATGAAACCTTCCCGTTTCAAAATCTCGCAGATCTCTTTTTTAATGTTGGAAGCTGAAACTTCCAAGCTTTCGTGACGTACCATGTTCGCATTACGGATGCGGGTTAATAAGTCAGCAATTGGATCTGTCATTACCATTTATTTTTACCTCCTTCCCATTTTCAGGACTTTACCAGCTCGCTTTTTTAACGCCCGGGATTTGTCCTTTATAAGCTAATTCACGGAAACAAATACGGCATAGTTTAAACTTGCGCATGACAGAGTGCGGACGGCCACAGCGTTCACAGCGTGTATACTCCCGCACTTTGAATTTCTGCTTACGTTTTTGTTTTGCGATCAAAGATTTTTTAGCCACATTTTCGCCTCCCTTGTCTATTATTTTCTAAACGGCATTCCCAGTTGAGCAAGCAATTCACGGGACTCTTCATCCGTATTGGCGGTCGTAACAATCACAATATCCATTCCACGTACCTTTGAAACTTTATCGTAATCTATTTCAGGGAAAATGAGCTGTTCTTTAATTCCTAAAGTATAGTTTCCTCTTCCGTCGAATGCGTTTTTCGATACTCCGCGGAAGTCCCGTACACGCGGCAAGGATACGGAAACGAGCTTGTCAAAGAAGTCGTACATACGGTCTCCGCGTAATGTAACTTTGCATCCGATCGGCATACCTTCACGGAGACGGAATCCGGCAATAGATTTTTTCGCTCTTGTTACTACAGGTTTTTGTCCGGTGATCAATGTCAGTTCTTCAACGGCGTTATCCAGTGCCTTCGGGTTTTGAACAGCGTCGCCGACACCCATGTTCACAACGATTTTTTCTAGTTTCGGTACTTGCATTACAGATTTATAATTAAATTTTTTCATTAAACTTGGAACAATCTCTTTTAAATATCTTTCTTTTAAGCGATTCATTCAGTGTACCTCCCTTCTCGCGATGAAAGCTATTTATCTAATATCGCACCTGATCTTTTTGCATAACGTACTTTTTTACCGTCGACAAATTTATAGCCAACGCGTGTTGGTTTTCCTGTTTCCGGGTCGATCGGCATAACGTTTGAAACATGAATCGGGGCTTCTATGCTGATAATTCCGCCTTGCGGATTATCCTGAGATGGTTTTGCATGTTTTTTTACGATGTTTACGCCCTCAACGATTACCCGTTCCTTTTTCGGAAATGCAGCTAAAATAACACCCGTTTTACCTTTGTCTTTGCCGGTGATCACCATTACTTTGTCGCCTTTTTTAACATGCATGATTTGTTTCGCACCTCCTTAAAAGGTATAACTCTCGTTCTTTCGTTTAGAGAACTTCCGGAGCAAGAGAAATGATTTTCATAAAGTTGTTGTCGCGCAATTCACGGGCAACGGGCCCGAAAATACGTGTACCGCGCGGGCTTTTATCTTCCCGGATAATGACGCATGCATTTTCATCAAAACGGATATAAGTTCCGTCGCTGCGGCGTACACCGCGTTTTGTACGGACGACAACGGCTTTTACGATGTCACCTTTTTTAACAACGCCTCCTGGTGTTGCGGATTTAACGGTGCCGACGACTACGTCACCGATGTTCGCATACTTGCGTCCGGATCCTCCGAGTACTTTAATCGTTAAAATTTCACGAGCACCTGAGTTGTCTGCAACTTTCAAACGGGATTCTTGTTGAATCATAGTTTATACCTCCTTTCGGCATTCAAACTGTACATTTATTAAATAACAACGGCTTTTTCAACAATTTTAACGAGCCGGAATCTTTTCGTTTTTGATAACGGCCGAGTTTCCATAATTTGTACAATATCGCCGATTTTCGCTTCGTTCATTTCGTCATGGGCCTTGAATTTTTTCGAATATCTTACCCGTTTACCGTAAAGAGGATGTTTTTTATATGTTTCTACCAGCACAGTGATCGTTTTGTCCATCTTATCGGAAACGACACGGCCGGTATATACTTTACGATTGTTGCGCTCGCTCATTCTTTTACCCCCTCTCTTTTATTATCTTTTGATGCCGAGCTCTCTTTCACGAATAATTGTTTTCATGCGTGCAATTGTTTTCCGGACTTCTCTGATGCGGGCTGTATTTTCTAACTGACCTGTTGCAAGCTGGAAACGAAGGTTGAAAAGTTCTTCCTTCAGCTCTTTGATTTTTTGTTCAATTTCGGCAGTGGTTAATTCGCGGATTTCCTTAGCTTTCATTTGCTTCACCACCAATTTCTTCTCGTTTTACAAATTTACATTTAATCGGCAATTTATGGGATGCAAGGCGTAAAGCTTCGCGGGCAACTTCTTCCGGTACTCCGGCTACTTCAAACATAACTTTCCCCGGTTTAACTACTGCTACCCAGCCTTCAGGTGAACCTTTACCGGACCCCATCCGTACTTCCAAAGGTTTGGCTGTGTATGGTTTGTGCGGGAAGATTTTTATCCATACTTTTCCTCCCCGTTTCATATAACGTGTCATCGCGATACGGGCAGCTTCGATTTGGCGGTTTGTAATCCAGGAAGGTTCTAGAGCCTGCAACCCGTATTCACCGAATGTTACTTGAGTCCCGCCTTTGGCCCGGCCGCGCATTTTTCCGCGGTGCTCACGGCGGTATTTCACACGTTTCGGCATTAACATAATTATTTTCCTCCTTCCTCTTTATTTTTCTTCTTAGGAAGAACTTCTCCACGGTAGATCCACACTTTCACGCCGAGTTTTCCGTAAGTTGTATCTGCTTCCGCATGGGCATAATCGATATCAGCACGTAAAGTATGGAGCGGAACAGTACCTTCGCTGTAATGTTCAGAACGAGCAATATCCGCACCACCAAGACGACCGGAAACCATTGTTTTAATACCCTTTGCACCTGCACGCATCGTTCTTTGGATCGCCTGTTTTTGAGCACGGCGGAAAGATATACGGTTCTCCAGCTGACGGGCAATGTTTTCAGCGACTAACTTTGCATCAAGATCCGGCTTTTTGATTTCAACAATATTGATATGAACTTTTTTATCCGTTAAGGCACTTAAAGCTTTCCGAAGTGCTTCTACCTCAGATCCGCCTTTACCAATCACCATTCCGGGTTTAGCCGTATGAATTGTGATATTCACCCGGTTAGCCGCACGTTCAATCTCAATACCGGAAACAGCTGCATCTTTCAAACGGCTTGAAATATATTCACGGATTTTAATATCCTCATGCAATAAATCTGCATAGTCCTTTTCTGCATACCATTTTGATTCCCAATCACGAATGATTCCTATACGCAATCCAATTGGATGAACTTTTTGACCCAACCATTATCCCTCCTTTTTTTCTGATACAACGATAGTAATGTGGCTGGTACGCTTGTTAATTTGCGTTGCACGGCCTTGTGCACGCGGACGATACCGTTTCAATGTCGGGCCTTCATCGACATATGCTTTGCAAATGTAGAGATTGTTTACGTCCATCTCGTAGTTATGTTCAGCGTTTGCTACTGCAGATTTTAACACCTTTTCCACGATCGGCGAAGCTGCTTTATTAGTGTATTTTAAGATGGAAATGGCTTCATCCACATCTTTGCCCCGGATTAAATCGACGACTAGTCGTGCTTTGCGGGGTGCGATCCGAACTGTTCTCGCAACAGCTTTTGCTTCCATTTATTCGCCCTCCTCTCATTAACGTTTTGTTTTCTTATCATCGCCGGCATGACCTTTAAAAGTGCGGGTTGGTGCGAATTCACCAAGCTTATGGCCTACCATGTCCTCTGTAATATATACCGGAACATGTTTACGGCCATCATGAACCGCAATTGTATGTCCGACAAATGACGGGAATATAGTGGAACGGCGTGACCATGTTTTAATCACTTGTTTTTTTCCGCTTTTATTCAAAGCATCGATTTTTTTCAGCAAGTGTTCATCTGCGAAAGGCCCTTTTTTCAAACTGCGACCCATTGTAGAACCTCCTTCCCTGATTGCCCTGCGGCTTTTTTATCAAACCGTAGCCCAGTCCAATTATTTTTTGCTCTTACGACGACGAACAATAAATTTATCGCTAGGATGGTTTTTCTTGCGAGTTTTGTATCCGATTGTCGGTTTACCCCAAGGAGTAACAGGAGCCACACGCCCGATCGGTGCTTTGCCTTCCCCACCACCGTGCGGGTGATCGTTCGGGTTCATTGCGGAACCACGTACGGCTGGACGTTTACCTAACCAGCGTGAACGGCCTGCTTTACCAATGTTAATTAATTCGTGCTGTTCATTTCCAACTTGGCCGATTGTTGCACGGCAAGTGCCTAAAATCATGCGCACCTCACCGGATGCAAGACGTACCAAAACATATTTTCCTTCCTTACCAAGCACTTGTGCACTTGTTCCGGCAGAACGCACTAATTGCCCGCCTTTGCCCGGCTTTAATTCAATGTTGTGGATGAATGTACCTACCGGAATGTTAGCAAGCGGTAATGCGTTACCTACCTTGATATCCACGTCCGGTCCGGACATGATATCCATGCCTACTTTTAATCCTTTCGGAGCAATAATATATCTTTTTTCTCCGTCATGATAATGGATCAAAGCAATGTTTGCAGAACGGTTAGGATCATACTCAATCGTAGCAACGCGTCCTGGTATTCCATCTTTGTTACGTTTGAAGTCAATCACACGGTATAAACGTTTATGACCGCCGCCTTTATGCCGGGTGGTGATTCTTCCCTGGTTGTTCCGACCGGCTTTTTTCGGCAGTGGACGTAATAATGATTTTTCCGGTTTATCCGTAGTAATTTCGCTGAAATCTGAAACTGTCATATTACGCCGACCATTTGACGTCGGTTTGTAATGTTTGATTGCCATTTCATTTCCCTCCTTTTTCTAAATCATTCCGATTGGAAAATTTCGATTTCTTTACTGTCTTCGGTTAATGTAACAATGGCTTTACGGCGTTTGTTCGTATAACCTTCGTATCTTCCCATTCTTTTCGGCTTGCCTTTGTAGTTCATAATGTTTACTTTTTTCACTTTTACGCCGAAGATTTCTTCTACCGCTTGTTTTACTTGTGTTTTATTTGCTCTTAAGTCCACTTCGAAATGATACTTTTTGTTGCTCATATCGTTCATGGAGCGCTCAGTAATAATCGGGCTCTTGATAACATCGCGTGCATCCATTATGCGAGCACCTCCTCTACTTCCTGAACGGCATCTTTCGTCATGATTAATTTATCATGACCGATCACATCTAGCACGTTCAACGTATTGGAGTTGACAACTTTAACTCCCGGAATGTTTCTTGCGGATAAAACGACATTTTCATCATTTCCGTTAATAACAATAAGAGCTTTTTTGTCAACTGATAAGTTATTTAATACCGAAACAAAATCTTTTGTTTTCGGTTTTTCAAAAATTAATTGATCAAGCACAATCATTTCATTGTCCTGCACTTTTGTTGATAATGCAGACTTCATTGCGAGACGGCGTACTTTCTTCGGTAATTTATATGCATAGCTTCTTGGAACGGGTCCAAAAACTACTCCTCCACCACGCCATTGCGGGGAACGGATTGATCCGTGACGGGCTCTTCCCGTACCTTTTTGTCTCCATGGTTTGCGGCCGCCGCCTCTTACTTCGGAACGGTTTTTTACTTTAGCAGTTCCTTGTCTTTGGGATGCACGCAAACTGATGATTACTTCTGACATAACGTGTTTGTTCGGCTCAATTCCGAAAACAGAATCATTAAGTTCGATTTCGCCTACTTGTTCTCCTGCCTGGTTATATACATTTACTTTAGGCATTCCTTAGTCCTCCTTTCCTGCAGATACTAGCGGGATTTAACCGCTGTTCTTATTTTTAAGTACCCTTTTCTCGGACCCGGTACATTTCCTTTAATCAGAAGCAGATTTCTTTCCGTATCTACTTTAACAACTTCCAGGTTTTGAATGGTTACCTTTTCGCCACCCATACGGCCTGGCAGTTTTTTGGATTTAAATACACGTGCCGGATCTACAGCACCCATTGAACCTGGTCCGCGATGATAACGGGATCCGTGTGACATTGGCCCACGTGCCTGTCCGTGACGTTTGATTGCACCTTGGAAACCTTTACCTTTCGAAATTCCCGTTACGTCAACTAAAGTGCCTTCTTCAAAAATATCAGCACCAATTTCCTGCCCTACTTCATATTCATCTACATTTACATCTCTGATTTCAGCAATGAAGCGCTTAGGAGTTGTATTAGCCTTCTTTACATGGCCCAACTCAGGTTTTTTGGCCAGGCGTTCGGGTTTTTCCCCGTAACCTAGTTGGACTGCATTATAACCGTCAATTTCAACGGTTTTCTTTTGTAAAACGACGTTTTTTGATACATCGACAACAGTTACCGGTATCAAGTCGCCGTTTTCAAGGAACATTTGAGTCATGCCGATTTTTCTTCCTAAGATTCCTTTTGTCATCTTTTCCACCTCCTAAAAAACCGGATTATAATTTGATTTCAATATCAACACCTGACGGTAAATCCAATCTCATTAATGAATCTACTGTCTGCGGTGTCGGATTTATAATGTCAATCAACCGTTTGTGAGTACGCATTTCAAATTGCTCACGGGAATCTTTGTATTTGTGTACCGCACGCAAAATCGTATACACACTTCTTTCTGTCGGGAGCGGGATCGGACCACTTACAGATGCTCCGGACCGTTTTGCTGTTTCAACAATTTTTTCTGCAGATTGATCTAAAATTCTGTGATCAAAAGCTTTTAAACGTATGCGAATTTTTTGTTTTGCCATTATTTTCCCTCCTTTTCGCCTAATCAAAGTAGACATACTCCGTGAAAATTTCCTGCACATCCGCCATGGCAAAGCGGCCGGGTGTGTCAGCAACCTTTCACTTCATCGCAATAAAAATAGTCAACGTCGACTATTATACATAAAATATTTATATAAATCAATAGCAAAATACTTTCCGGACACAGCCTTTATTATTATACAAAGGCCGGCGGTTAAATTCAATATTCGCCGGGCAATATATATCGAAAAATATTATTGTGATCTTTCGGATATGTGAAATTTATGGTCCGGAAAACTACCTAGTATAATACTACCTTTCTAAAATAAAGAAAGGGCAGCTTAGAGGCTGCCCTTTCTTCAAATTGTGAGAAGCGAATTACTCGATAATTTCAGAAACAGATCCTGCCCCTACTGTACGTCCACCTTCACGGATGGAGAATTTCGTACCTTCTTCAATAGCAACCGGGGTGATCAATTCTACCGTCATTTCTACGTTGTCCCCAGGCATAACCATTTCTACGCCTTCAGGCAATGTAATAATTCCTGTTACGTCTGTTGTACGGAAGTAGAATTGCGGACGGTAGTTTGAGAAGAATGGAGTATGACGTCCGCCCTCATCTTTCGTCAATACGTAAACTTGAGCTTTAAATTTCGTATGCGGTGTAATGGATCCCGGTTGTGCCAAAACTTGCCCGCGCACAACTTCTTCACGGGAAACACCACGGAGAAGGGCACCGATGTTATCTCCGGCAACTGCTTCGTCCAGCATTTTACGGAACATTTCTACTCCAGTAACAGTTGTTTCTTTTGATTCGTCTGCAAGACCAACGATTTCTACTACGTCACCAACTTTTAATTTACCGCGTTCAACACGTCCGGTTGCAACAGTTCCGCGTCCTGTGATGGAGAACACGTCTTCAACCGGCATCATAAACGGTTTGTCAGTTTCGCGCTCAGGAGTCGGAATGTATTCGTCAACAGCGTTCATCAGTTCAAGAATTTTTTCTTCCCATTCAGCTTCGCATTCAAGAGCTTGTAAAGCAGATCCTTTAATTACAGGAACATCGTCGCCAGGGAAGTCATATTCGGATAACAGATCACGAACTTCCATTTCAACAAGCTCTAACAGCTCTTCGTCGTCAACCATGTCACATTTGTTCAAGAATACTACGATATACGGAACGCCTACTTGACGGGAAAGCAGGATGTGTTCACGAGTTTGCGGCATCGGTCCGTCAGCAGCAGATACTACAAGGATCGCACCGTCCATTTGAGCCGCACCAGTAATCATGTTTTTAACATAGTCAGCGTGTCCCGGGCAGTCAACGTGAGCATAGTGACGATTTTCAGTTTCATATTCTACGTGGGAAGTAGAAATTGTGATACCACGTTCTTTTTCTTCCGGCGCACCGTCGATTTGGTCATAATCGCGGGCTTCAGCTTGACCATGTTTGGCAAGAACCGTTGTAATAGCAGCCGTTAAAGTTGTTTTACCGTGGTCAACGTGTCCGATTGTACCAATATTCACGTGTGGTTTAGAACGTTCGAATTTTTCTTTAGCCATTAGGATATATCCTCCTTTAATTTCAATTTTAAATAATATATTTATGTAGTTTTGGAAATGGTCAAGCCACTTCCAAAACTTTTAAACCTTCAATAGTAGTTATACAGGATTCAGTATTTAAAATCAATTATTCACCCGTACTTTTTTTGATAATTTCATCGGCAATGTTCTTCGGTACTTCTTCAAAGTGATCCATTACCATTGTAAACGTTCCACGACCTTGGGTGTTAGAACGCAACGAAGTAGCATAACCGAACATTTCAGCCAATGGTACCATCGCACGTACAACTTGTGCATTTCCACGGGCTTCCATACCTTCCACGCGGCCGCGGCGTGAAGTAATATCACCCATGATATCGCCCAGATATTCTTCAGGGATGGTAACTTCTACTTTCATGATCGGTTCAAGCAATACAGGCTCGCATTTTTCAGCTGCATTTCTTAAAGCCAGGGATGCAGCAATTTTAAAGGCCATTTCACTTGAGTCTACATCGTGGTATGATCCATCGTATAGTTTGGCCTTAATATCAACGAGCGGATAACCGGCGAGTACACCGTTCTGCATTGCATCTTCAAGTCCTGCCTGAACAGCCGGGATGTATTCTTTAGGTACTACACCACCGACAATTGCATTTTCAAACTCGAAACCTGCACCGCGCTCGTTCGGCGTGAATTCAATCCAAACGTGACCGTATTGTCCACGTCCACCGGATTGACGGATAAACTTACCTTCAACTTTCGCAGACTTTTTGAAAGTTTCGCGGTAAGCAACTTGCGGTTTACCAACATTTGCATCCACTTTGAACTCGCGTTTCAGGCGGTCAACAATAACATCCAGGTGAAGTTCACCCATACCTTCAATGATGGTTTGGCCGGTTTCCTGGTCTGTATGTGCTCGGAACGTCGGGTCTTCTTCCTGCAATTTTTGCAGAGCTGTTCCCATTTTATCCTGGTCAGCTTTTGATTTCGGCTCAATTGCTACTGAAATAACCGGTTCAGGGAATTCCATAGACTCTAAAATAACTTTGTTCTTTTCATCGCACAGCGTATCACCGGTTCCAGTATCTTTCAGTCCGACTGCTGCGGCAATGTCACCGGCGTATACAGTCGAAATTTCTTCACGGTGATTGGCGTGCATTTGCAGAATACGGCCGATCCGTTCTTTTTTACCTTTTGTCGTGTTAAAGACATATGAACCGGAGTTCAATGTTCCTGAGTAAACACGGAAGAAAGTCAATTTACCGACATAAGGGTCAGTCATTACTTTAAACGCAAGCGCTGAGAACGGTGCATCATCGCTTGACGGACGTGTAACTTCTTCTTCCGTTTCAGGATCGATACCTTTAATATCCGGAACATCAACCGGTGCTGGCAGATAGTCTACAACAGCGTCGAGCACGAGCTGGACACCTTTGTTTTTAAACGCTGATCCGCACAGAACAGGGTAAAATTCAACGTTGATGGTCGCTCTGCGGATTGCAGCTTTCAAGTCATCAACGGTAATTTCTTCCCCTTCCAGATATTGCATCATCAGCTCTTCATCGACATCTGCAACGGCTTCGATCAATTTGTTGCGGTATTCTTCCGCTTGTTCTTTATATTCATCCGGTATTTCCGATGCTTCCGGATCGGTTCCGAGTTCATCTTTGTAGTAGTAAGCTTTCATTTCTACTAAATCAATCATACCGGTGAACTGGTCTTCAGCACCGATCGGCAGTTGAATCGGATGCGCATTTGCCTGCAGACGGTCATGCAGCGTGCTTACGGCATACAGGAAATCCGCTCCGATCTTGTCCATCTTGTTTACAAATACAATTCTCGGAACCCCGTATGTTGTTGCCTGTCTCCACACAGTCTCAGTTTGCGGCTCAACACCTGATTGAGCGTCAAGTACAGTAATCGCACCATCAAGCACACGTAAAGAACGTTCAACTTCAACCGTGAAGTCGACGTGTCCCGGAGTGTCTATGATATTAATACGATGGCCTTTCCATTGGGCTGTGGTGGCGGCAGAAGTGATCGTGATTCCACGTTCTTGTTCCTGCTCCATCCAGTCCATTTGGGAAGCACCTTCGTGTGTTTCACCAACTTTATGGATACGGCCTGTATAGAAAAGGATGCGTTCAGTTGTTGTTGTTTTACCAGCGTCAATGTGAGCCATGACTCCTATGTTACGGGTATTTTCTAAGGAGAACTCTCTTGGCATCCCTATTTCTCCTTCCTTATAAGATTTATTTTACGTTAGTAGAGGCACAAAGGCATAAACCCATTATGAAAACGGATTTTACCAGCGATAATGTGCAAATGCCTTGTTTGCCTCTGCCATTTTATGTGTTTCTTCACGTTTTCTCACAGCGGCGCCTGTATTGTTTGCAGCATCAATGATTTCGTTAGCCAGACGCTCTTCCATTGTTTTTTCACCGCGCAGACGGGCATACTGCACTAACCAGCGCAGACCCAAAGTTACACGGCGTTCAGGCCGGACTTCCATCGGTACCTGGTAGTTGGCACCACCTACACGACGTGCACGGACTTCCAGTAGCGGCATCACATTTTTCAATGCCTGTTCAAAAACTTCCATCGGATCCTTGCCTGTGCGTTCACGTACGATATCAAATGCTGTGTATAAAATCTTTTGTGCCTTGCCTTTTTTCCCGTCGATCATAATTTTATTGATAAGACGGGTCACCAGTTTGGAATTATAGATCGGATCCGGCATAACGTCTCTTTTTGGTACAGGACCTTTTCGCGGCATGTTATTTCCCCCTTTCAAACATTATGGTGTCTGACAGTTTTTCTCATACCGTATTACTTATTTTCTTTCGGTTTTTTCGTGCCGTATTTGGAGCGGCCTTGTTTACGGTTTTCGACTCCTGCAGTATCGAGTGCACCGCGTACAATATGATAACGTACCCCCGGCAAGTCTTTAACACGTCCTCCGCGGATCAACACAACACTGTGCTCTTGGAGGTTATGTCCGATTCCCGGAATATAAGCAGTAACTTCAATTCCGTTTGTCAAGCGGACACGGGCGTACTTACGCAGAGCAGAGTTCGGTTTTTTCGGTGTCATTGTACCGACACGTGTACAAACTCCCCGTTTTTGTGGAGACGCAACGTTTGTCAAAGATTTCTTAAAGCTGTTGTAACCATAGTTCAATGCCGGTGATTTTGATTTTTCCTTAACCCTTTTTCTCGGTTTGCGTACTAACTGGTTAATTGTAGGCATGTTTTTTCCTCCCTTCTCACAATATTCCTAAGCCCACACATCCAGGCGGTTCATAATAAGGCAAAAAATAAACGAGCAGCCGTCTGGAATCATTCAGTCCAAAATTGTCACAGCTGCTGCCCGGACTTCTATGCCGCTTGCTTCACCGAGTTTTTTCATGGAGTCAACATATTCTGTTTGCACTCCGTGTTCTTCCGCCAACTCAGTGATTTCTGACACAATTTTCGTATCGGCATCACGGGCAATGACTACTGTGCGGGCTGCACCCGACTTAATCGCTTTTATCGTTTGTTTTGTGCCTATTTTTAAATTTTTAGCCTGTTTTACTTTTTCATAAGACATGGTGATCCTCCAAAGTAACAGGTTTGCTAAATCAGGAGTACCTTTAGTATCTTAGCACCTCTATTTTTAAAAGTCAATAATCATAAATATATTTTCTGATTTAAACATTTAACAGCGTGTTCAACCCCCGGAATAAACCTCCGGGGCTGAACGGCTGTTTCGAAAGATTTTTATTCGGTCGTTACCGGCTCTTCTTCTTTTACTTTTTTGTAACCCATCTTCCGGTACCTGGTCATTCCTGTACCGGCAGGAACAAGTTTTCCGATGATCACATTCTCTTTCAGGCCGAGCAGTTCATCCTGCTTTCCTTTGATGGCTGCATCTGTAAGAACCCTTGTTGTTTCCTGGAAGGAAGCAGCCGATAAGAACGACTCTGTTTCCAAAGATGCTTTTGTAATACCGAGAAGAACAGGTTTTCCTGTCGCCGGTACTTTTCCTTCGCGCAATGCTTTTTCATTTGCTTCGGTAAATTGATGGATATCCATTAATGTTCCCGGAAGGACATCCGTATCACCGGAGTCAATAATCCGTACTTTTCTCAACATTTGCCGGACCATTACTTCAATATGTTTGTCGCCGATTTCAACACCCTGCATTCTGTACACACGCTGAACCTCATGCAGCAGGTATTGTTGGACAGTTGTCACATCCGTTACCTTTAACAGTTCTTTCGGGTCGATTGAACCTTCTGTCAGCTCCTGTCCCCGTTTCACCTTGTCACCTACGGATACTTTCAGTCTTGCCGTATACGGGGCATTGTATGTTTTCGTTTCAACTTCACCCGAAACAACGATTTCGTGCTGACGGTCTTTACCTTCACCGATTGACGTTACTTCACCGTCAATTTCGGAAATAACGGCCTGTCCTTTAGGATTACGCGCTTCGAAAAGTTCCTGAACCCGCGGGAGACCCTGGGTAATGTCATCTCCGGCAACACCGCCCGTATGGAACGTTCTCATTGTCAATTGCGTTCCGGGCTCACCGATCGATTGAGCGGCGATAATACCGACCGCTTCACCGACTTCAACTTCTTCACCCGTTGCCAGGTTCACGCCGTAACATTTCTTACAAACACCGTGTTTTGTATTGCATGTAAATGCAGAGCGGATCCATACGGACTCTATTCCCGCTTCAACAATTTTCCTTGCTTTATCTTCCGTAATTAATTCGTTCGGTTTAACAATCACTTCGCCCGTTTCAGGATGTTTGACCGTTTTTCTGGAGTAACGTCCGACTAAACGTTCCTCCAGCGGTTCGATAACTTCCGCACCGTCCATAATGGCAGAAATGCGGATTCCCCGGTCCGTACCGCAATCTTCTTCGCGGATGATCACATCCTGCGCAACATCGACAAGACGTCTTGTCAAATAACCGGAGTCGGCTGTTTTCAAGGCTGTGTCAGCCAGACCTTTACGGGCTCCGTGTGTGGAGATAAAGTACTCTTGTACTGTTAGTCCTTCACGGAAGCTCGATTTAATCGGCAACTCAATAATCCGTCCGGCCGGGTTAGCCATCAGGCCGCGCATTCCGGCGAGCTGTGTAAAGTTGGACGGGTTACCCCGGGCTCCGGAGTCACTCATCATAAAGATCGGGTTGAAACGATCCAGTGACTTCATCAGTTTTTCCTGAATGACATCTTTCGCCGAGCTCCATATGGAGATTACCCGGTCGTAACGCTCTTCTTCAGTAATTAATCCTCTTCTGAATTGTTTTTGGACATTATCAACTTTCTTCTGGGCCTCATCCAAAATTTCATATTTTTGCGGAAGAACGGTAATGTCAGCAATACTGATCGTAATTCCGCCTTTTGTAGAATATTTAAACCCTAAATCTTTCAGTTTATCAAGCATTTTTGATGTTTCCGTAATTTTATAACGTTTAAACACCTGGGCGATGATTTTCCCTAAATAGCCCTTCTTGAACGGCGGAACCAATTCTCTTGATTCTAACACTTCTTTTACATTTTCTGTCGGTTCAATGAAATATTTATCCGGAGTCCTGTCTTCAAGGTTTGTTGTTGTCGGTTCATTTATATACGGGAAAGACTTCGGCAATATTTCATTGAAAATCAATTTTCCAATCGTGGTCAGCAAGAGCATTTTGTTTTGTCTTTCCGTAAATGTCGGGTTTTCTAATGATCCCGCATGAACAGCAACCCGCGTATGCAAGTGGACATAACCGTTCTGGTAAGCAAGTAGCGCTTCTTCTCGGTCCTTGAAGACCATTCCTTCACCGATTGCGCCTTTACGCTCCATTGTTAAATAGTAGTTGCCGAGAACCATGTCTTGGGACGGTGTTACAACAGGCTTTCCGTCTTTCGGGTTCAAGATGTTTTGTGCCGCAAGCATTAATATACGTGCTTCCGCCTGGGCTTCCGCGGACAATGGCACGTGGACAGCCATCTGGTCACCGTCAAAGTCAGCGTTGTATGCCGTACATACCAGCGGATGCAGCTGGATTGCCCTTCCTTCAACCAACTTCGGTTCAAAGGCCTGGATACCGAGTCTGTGCAAAGTAGGTGCCCGGTTTAACAGTACAGGGTGCTCTTTAATAACATCCTCCAGAACATCCCATATTTCAGGATGGAGGCGTTCAATTTTACGCTTGGCCGATTTAATGTTATGGGCAAGGCCCCTGTCTACGAGCTCTTTCATTACGAAAGGCTTAAACAGTTCGATTGCCATTTCCTTTGGCAAGCCGCATTGATACATTTTCAGGCTCGGACCGACAACGATTACCGAACGGCCGGAATAGTCAACACGTTTTCCTAACAGGTTTTGACGAAAACGGCCTTGCTTTCCTTTCAGCATATGGGACAGTGATTTCAGCGGGCGGTTTCCCGGTCCCGTTACAGGTCTTCCCCTGCGGCCATTGTCAATTAAAGCGTCGACCGCTTCCTGAAGCATACGTTTTTCGTTTTGCACGATAATGCTCGGAGCACCTAAATCCAATAAGCGTTTAAGCCGGTTGTTACGGTTAATCACACGGCGGTACAGATCGTTTAAGTCTGAGGTCGCAAAACGTCCGCCGTCCAACTGAACCATCGGACGCAATTCAGGAGGAATTACCGGCAGTACATCCAAAATCATCCATGACGGATCGTTTCCTGAACTGCGGAACGCCTCGATTACTTCCAATCTTTTAATGGCACGGGTGCGCCTTTGTCCGTGGGCAGTTTGCAACTCTTCGCGCAGCTTTGCGCTTTCTTTGTCCAGATCTACGTCCTGCAGTAATTTCTTAATAGCCTCGGCGCCCATACCTGCCTGGAATTTATTGCCATACTTTTCCCGGTAAGAACGGTATTCCTTTTCAGACAGTAACTGTTTCTTCTCAAGGGATGTATTTCCGGGCTCCGTAACGACATAAGAAGCGAAATAAATCACTTCTTCAAGGGCCCTTGGCGACATGTCGAGCACAAGCCCCATTCTGCTTGGAATTCCTTTGAAATACCAAATATGGGAGACCGGGGCGGCCAGTTCAATATGTCCCATTCTTTCACGGCGCACCTTGGAACGGGTAACTTCTACACCGCATCGGTCGCAAACGACACCTTTGTATCTAATCCGTTTATACTTTCCGCAATGGCATTCCCAATCTTTTGTAGGACCGAAAATCCGCTCACAAAACAGACCGTCTTTTTCCGGTTTTAATGTACGATAGTTAATCGTTTCCGGTTTTTTCACTTCACCGTAAGACCAGGAACGGATTTTATCCGGTGAAGCCAGGCCGATTTTCATATACTCAAAATTATTAACGTCCAGCAAGGGGCTGACCTCCTGTTCATAGGTTTATCCCGTTTCGCACGTTGAAATAAAAAGAACAGAAAAACTCAATACACAGAATCTCAAATCATTGAGAACTGTTTGTATTGAGTTTTTCTATCATTTACTACTTGGAAACACCTACTTTTTCTGATTCCTTCTTATCTTTGTTTTCAGGAGAAATATTTAAAGCGTCTGATTGTTGCAGATCATCATTTTCAAAGTCCTTCATATTGATCTCCTTCTGATCTGCAGACAGGATTTTAACATCCAATCCTAAGCTTTGTAATTCTTTAATCAAAACTTTAAAGGATTCAGGAACACCCGGTTCCGGTATATTTTCCCCTTTTACGATCGCTTCGTATGTTTTTACCCGGCCGACAATGTCGTCAGATTTTACCGTCAACAATTCTTGCAATGTATATGCCGCACCATAAGCTTCAAGCGCCCATACTTCCATTTCCCCGAATCTCTGTCCGCCGAATTGCGCTTTTCCGCCCAGAGGCTGCTGGGTTACTAGCGAATACGGACCTGTCGAGCGGGCATGAAGCTTGTCGTCAACCATATGGGCCAGTTTAAGCATATACATGATGCCGACAGCCACTCTGCTGTCAAACGGTTCTCCTGTTCTTCCATCGTACAGCACGGTTTTTCCATCTCTGGGCAGTCCGGCTTCCTCTAACGTATCCCAGACTTCATCTTCCGTTGCTCCGTCAAACACAGGCGTTGCAACGTGAATGCCGAGCTTTTTCGCGGCAATACCGAGGTGCAGCTCAAGCACCTGCCCGATGTTCATACGGGATGGAACGCCCAACGGGTTTAACAGTATATCAATCGGGGTTCCGTCCGGTAAAAACGGCATATCTTCCTCGGGCAGAATACGGGAAATAACACCTTTGTTACCGTGCCGTCCCGCCATTTTGTCACCAACACGGATTTTCCGTTTTTGTGCAATATAAACACGTACCAGCTGGTTCACGCCCGGAGGCAGTTCGTCGCCATCTTCTCTCGTAAACACTTTAACATCGTGCACAATGCCGCCTCCGCCGTGGGGTACACGAAGGGATGTATCCCGGACTTCACGGGCTTTTTCACCGAAGATGGCATGGAGAAGCCGCTCTTCAGCCGTCAATTCCGTTACCCCTTTAGGCGTGACTTTTCCGACCAGAAGATCCCCGTCTTTTACCTCGGCGCCGATTCTGACAATTCCGCGCTCATCCAAATTACGCAGAGCATCTTCGCCGACGTTTGGAATATCTCTCGTGATTTCTTCCGGCCCAAGCTTTGTATCTCTTGCTTCCGCTTCGTATTCCTCGATGTGAATAGATGTATAAACATCCTCTTTCACAAGACGTTCGCTCATGATAATGGCGTCCTCATAGTTGTAACCTTCCCATGTCATAAACGCTACCAGGACGTTTTTACCGAGGGCCAGTTCACCTTTTTCCATGGACGGGCCGTCTGCCAGTAAGTCTCCCTTTTTCACCCGGTCGCCAACTTTAACAAGCGGCCGTTGGTTAAAGCACATTCCGTTATTCGAACGCATAAACTTTTGGATGCGGTAGCGGTCAACATCACCGTGAACTTCCTGTCCATCAACGACAGAAACACGGCGAACCCTGATCTCTCTTCCTTCCACATGTTCAACAATTCCGTCATGCTTACAAATTACAGCAGCTCCTGAATCACGGGCACTGACATATTCCATTCCAGTACCTACAAGCGGAGCCTCGGGTTCAAGTAACGGTACCGCTTGCCGCTGCATGTTTGCTCCCATTAACGCACGGTTGGAGTCATCGTTCTCAAGGAACGGAATACATGCTGTCGCGGCAGACACAACTTGTTTAGGTGAAACATCTATATAGTCGACACGGTCAACAGGCACAACAATGTTCTCGCCACGGAACCTTGCGAACACTTCTTTATCCAAAAAGTTTCCTTCTTCATCTATTTTTGCGTTCGCCTGGGCAATGACATAGTTATCCTCTTCATCGGCAGTCATGTAATGAATTTCGTCCGTTACACGGCCGGTCTCAGGATCGACTTTTCTGTAAGGTGTTTCAATAAAACCGAATTTATTAACTTTTGCATAAGTTGAGAGCGAGTTGATTAAGCCGATGTTTGGTCCTTCCGGTGTTTCGATCGGGCACATTCTTCCGTAGTGGGAATAGTGAACGTCACGTACTTCCATTCCGGCACGTTCCCTTGTTAAACCGCCGGGACCGAGGGCAGACAATCTCCGCTTATGTGTAAGCTCGGACAGTGGATTTGTCTGGTCCATAAACTGGGATAACTGGGAGCTGCCGAAAAACTCTTTAATAGCCGCAATAACCGGACGAATGTTAATCAGTTGCTGCGGTGTAATTGTGTTTATATCCTGAATGGACATTCTTTCGCGCACTACTCTTTCCATACGGGAAAGTCCGATTCTGAACTGGTTTTGCAACAATTCACCGACTGAACGCAAGCGGCGGTTGCCCAAATGATCGATGTCATCGGTCCTGCCGATTCCGTGCAATAAATTGAAGAAATAGCTTATTGATGCGATAATATCAGCAGGGGTTATATGTTTGACGTCTTCCTCAATATTCGCATTACCGATGATCGTAATTTCTTTTTCTTCATCATTCGGGTCATAAACTTTTACTGATTGGATGGCGATTTCATCCTCAAGCACACCGCCAACCGGATCAAACCTTTTGATAGCCATGCCTTTTTCCAGGTGCGGGATAATTTGATCCAATGTACGCCGGTCGAGAACCGTGCCTTTTTCCGCTATAATCTCTCCTGTCTCCGGATCAGCCAAAGTTTCAGCCAGTGTATGCCCGAACAAGCGGTCAGCGATATGTAATTTTTTATTTATTTTATATCGTCCGACACTAGCAAGATCATAACGTTTCGGGTCGAAAAACCGCGAAATGAGTAAATTTCTCGCATTTTCAACAGTCGGCGGTTCTCCGGGCCGCAAACGCTCATAAATTTCTATTAAAGCTTTTTCTGAATTATCTGTGTTGTCTTTTTCAAGCGTATTTCTTAAATACTCATTATCTCCGATCAGATCAATGATTTCCTGATCCGAGCCGAATCCTAACGCACGGAGTAAAACAGTGACCGGCAGTTTCCGTGTACGGTCAATCCGGACATAAACGACATCCTTTGCGTCTGTTTCATATTCCAACCAGGCTCCGCGGTTTGGTATAACGGTTGCGGTATATCCACGTCTACCATTTTTATCAACTTTTGCACTATAATATACACTGGGGGAACGGACTAGCTGGGACACAATGACGCGTTCCGCACCGTTGATAATAAAGGTTCCAGTTTCGGTCATCAGCGGGAAATCACCCATGAACACGTCCTGGTCTTTTACTTCCCCGGTTTCTTTATTCACTAAACGCACTTTCACCCGCAACGGAGCTGCGTAGGTGACGTCGCGCTCTTTTGCTTCATCAACGGAATACTTCGGTTCACCTAATTCATAATCAATGAATTCCAGTGACAGATTTCCGGTAAAATCCTCAATCGGGGAGATATCACGAAACATTTCCCTGATTCCTTCATCGAGAAACCACTGGTATGAAGCGGTCTGTATTTCGACGAGGTTGGGTAATTCCAAAACTTCCTTGATTTTTGCGTAACTTCTGCGTTGGCGGTACCGTCCGTACTGAACTAGTTGACCTGTCAACTGATTCACCCCTCAAAAACATTTTGGAAATGCCAAAAACTTAACACCCATTTTACTCAAATGTTATTTGAATAGCAAAAAAAGAAAATGGTTTCCCTAGAAAACCAAATTAATTCATCTATTATTTATTTAATTCTCACCACTTTGGCAAATTTTATACGAAAATTATGTGAAAAATGGTTTTGTTTGGTATATATATGTTTGCATTAAGATATGCTAACACACATTTATTCAAGAGTCAAACCCTTTTTTGCCCGTAAAATATAATAGCCTTTTTCTTTTTTTACAATTTCCACATTTCCGTACAGTTCTCCGATTTTTTTCTTTGCAGACGGAGCTCCTTGCTTTTTTTGGATGACGACCCAAAGTTCCCCGCCTCTTTTTAAATGATGGAAACTGTTTTCAAAAATTGCATGCACGACTTTTTTCCCCGCTCTTACCGGCGGATTCGTGACCACTGCTGCATATTCCTTTTCAGTCACATTGGAGAATCCGTCGCTTTCAAAAACTTCTACGTTATGTATTTCATTATGCAGTGCATTTTCTTTCGCAAGCCGGACCGCGCGTTCATTAATATCAAACATATGTATTTTCCGGTTTGGAAATGCCCGGGCAATCGCCAGGCCGATCGGGCCGTATCCGCAACCTGCATCTAAAACAGGTCCGGGAACTTCCGGTTCCGTGAAAGTTTCAATTAATAAACGTGAACCAAAGTCTATGTATTTTTTGGAAAACACACTATGGTCCGTTTTAAATTGAAATGTAAAATTTCTTAACTTACACGACCAAAATAACGGATTGCTTTCTGTTTCCGGTTTTTTGGAAAAGTAGTGATCCATCAAATTTATTCACCTCAAAAATATTAATCTGCAAACCAGGCGATTATATTCAAATGTAAAAAAAGTCCGCTGTTTAAGCGGACTTTTTAAATATATTCCCTTCAGGCTTGTTACCGGCTTATTTTAATTCTACGCCGGCACCAACTTCTTCAAGTTTCGCTTTAATTTCTTCAGCTTCTTCTTTGGAAACTCCTTCTTTAACTGGTTTCGGCGTGTTGTCAACAAGCTCTTTTGCATCTTTCAGGCCAAGACCTGTAATTTCACGCACAGCTTTGATAACTTTGATTTTTTGTTGACCTGCATCAGTCAATACAACATCAAATTCTGTTTTTTCTTCTTCAGCTGCACCGCCTGCAGCAGCACCTGCAACTGCTACCGGAGCAGCAGCAGTTACTCCGAACTCTTCCTCAATAGCTTTTACAAGATCATTTAATTCAAGAACTGACATTTCTTTAATGGCTTCAATAATTTGTTCTTTAGTCATTCTCATTTCCTCCCGTTTTCAAATTTTTATTTCAAGCGCCTTGTTCTTCTTCCTCTTTTTTATCTGCAACTGCTTTAACAGCAAGAGCAAAGTCGCGGACCGGAGCCTGTAAAACAGAAAGAAGCATGGACAGCAATCCTTCTCTTGAAGGCAGGTTGGCCAGCGCCTTAACTTCATCGACGGAAACAATGTTGCCTTCGATTACTCCGGCTTTGATTTCAAGATCCTCGTGTTCTTTCGCAAAGTTGTTTATAATTTTCGCCGGGGCAATGACATCCTCAGTGCTAAAGGCAATGGCATTCGGACCTTTTAAGTATTCCGTCAGATCTTCCAAGTTTGCCTCTTTGGCAGCACGGCGCATCAATGTGTTTTTATAAACTTTAAATTCAACGCCGGCTTCGCGCAATTGTTTACGAAGTTCAGTGACTTCAGCAACATTCAGGCCGCGGTAGTCTACCAGCACGGTAGATACGCTGTCTTTTAATTTTTCAGTGATTTCATTTACAATCTGTTTCTTTTGTTCAATTGCGCTCGACATTTCTACACCTCCTGAATAAGATTCGCACATCTATACCGGGTTCATTAAAAAAACCCCCAGTCCTGTAGACATGGAGGTTTTCAGACACAGCAAACTCCATAGTTACGGTATACAACCGGTAACTATGAACATCTATGTGACTACCTCGGTAGGAAATTAAGCTGCAAGCAGCACCTACTGTCTACGGTATAAATGTGATTTATATTAAGTTGTTACTGGCTTGTTGTATATTAGCACAATTCTCCTGCAAAAGTCAACTCTTATTAAAAGGTTGTCGGGTCAACTTTAATTCCGGGACCCATTGTTGTGCTTATAACAAGGTTTCTGATATAAGTACCTTTCGCAGATGCCGGCTTTGATTTCAAAATTGTTTCGTTGATTGTAGCAAAGTTTTCATAAAGCTTTTCATTGTCAAAGGAGACTTTGCCGATCGGTACGTGTACGTTTCCGGCTTTATCAGCACGGTACTCAACTTTACCTTTCTTAATATCCTCAACTGCACGGGCAACATCAAATGTAACCGTGCCGGTTTTCGGGTTCGGCATGAGTCCTTTCGGTCCGAGAATGCGTCCCAATTTACCTACTTCGGCCATCATATCAGGCGTTGCCACAACTACATCAAAATCAAGCCAGCCCTGCTGGATTTTATTAATATATTCTGCATCGCCTACATAATCAGCGCCTGCCGCTTCGGCTTCTTTCGCTTTTTCCCCTTTGGCAATAACCAATACGGTAAGGGTTTTTCCGGTTCCATGCGGAAGAACAACAGCACCGCGGATTTGTTGATCGCTTTTACGCGTATCAATACCTAAGCGGTAAGCTACTTCTACAGTTGCGTCAAAGTTTGCGATGTTTGTTTTCTTGACTAATTCAATTGCTTCTTTTGCATCATATGCCTTTGTACGGTCAATAAGTTTTGCGGCTTCTAAATATTTTTTTCCTCTTTTAGCCATTTTTATCCTCCTCAATTGTGGTTTTAACGGTTGGGACCTCCCACGAACAGAGGTTGCGGACACGGAATAAATCCTGCCGCAACCTCATACTTTCATAACTTAATCTTCAATAACGATACCCATGCTGCGGGCCGTACCTTCAACCATCTTCATGGCAGCTTCGATACTTGCAGCGTTTAAATCAGGCATTTTTGTCTCAGCAATTTCACGTACTTTATCACGCTTAATTGTTGCCACCTTATTCCGGTTAGGCTCACCGGAACCTGAATCGATACCGGCTGCTTTCTTCAAAAGAACGGCAGCAGGTGGTGTTTTAGTAATGAAAGTAAATGAACGGTCTTCATATACCGTAATTTCTACAGGTATAATCAAACCGGCATGTTCAGCTGTACGGGCGTTGAATTCTTTACAGAATCCCATAATGTTAATACCGGCTTGCCCCAACGCAGGACCTACCGGCGGTGCAGGATTTGCTTTACCTGCCGGAATTTGCAGTTTTACAACATTTACAACTTTTTTAGCCACGAGACACACCTCCTTAGTCCGTGATGTGGTATAACTGGGCATATGCCCTCCCACTCAAATCCATAACATATATCTTACAATAGTGTTAAATTGATGTCAATCTCTACAAAAAGAGACATACTGACTTATAAATAATATCAAATGATATTATTTTTTTCAAGAATTTCTTTATACTTTCTCAATCTGTGAAAAATCCAATTCGACCGGTGTATCCCTGCCAAACATATTGACCAGTACTTTTACTTTTGCTTTATCTTGGTCAATCTCCTCAACTGTTCCGGTAAAGTCGGCAAACGGTCCTTCCGTTACTTTCACGTTTTCACCGACAGAGATATCAATATCAACCCGTTTTTCTTCAATACCCATCCGCTTAAGCAAAGCATCTACTTCCTCCGGCAATAACGGGGTCGGCTTAGCACCGGATCCACTTGATCCGACAAAACCTGTCACACCGGGAGTGTTGCGGACAACATACCACGAATCATCGGTCATAATCAATTCTACTAAAACATAACCCGGAAAAACTTTCTTTTTCACGGTTTTCTTCTTACCATCTTTAATTTCAATTTCTTCTTCTTCCGGAACAATCACCCTGAATATTTTATCTTGCATACCCATGGATTCTACACGTTTTTCCAGGTTTTTCTTAACCTTATTTTCATATCCGGAATACGTATGCACGACGTACCAATTTTTTTCCATGAAAGAGGACGTAGAGTCCTTCCCTCCCTAGTATGAAATTTATACACGAAAAATTAAGATAATAAAAAACCCGTCGCTTGCGGGTTCATCTGATTAATGCCATAATAACCATTATAACAAAGGAATCATTCGCTATTCATCCGGTTATAAAAACAGCTCAATAATTTGCGTAATACCGAGATCGACTAAGGTGAAAAAGATTGTGAAAAATATAATCGTCGTAACGACCGTAATCGTATATTTTGTCAATTCGTCCTTTCTCGGCCATCTGACTTTGCGCATTTCTTCGGCAACATCGTGAAAAAATTTACGGATTTTTCCCATGGCAAACCTCCAAAACCGGAATGTATTCCGCGTCTATACTGATTCGCGGTGAATTGTATGCGTCCGGCAATGCGGACAATATTTCTTTATTTCCATCCGTTTTTGCTTATTTTCCGGTCGGGTTGTTTTATAATTTCTTCGTCCGCACACACCGCATTCCAAACGAATCTTTTTCGACATCACTGCAACACCTGAATTATCTGATTTTTTCCCTACTGTTAATTTTGTTCATTAAATTAAAATATCATACATAATAATAGAAATGACCATACAACCGTCAACCCCCGGCCGGATTTAAACAAATCATCCCTTATCTATGAAACTTTAACATGCCGACAAATATTATGTCAACATATTAAAAAAACGCTGTCTGTTTACAAAAAAAAAAGAATTTCATCCAATGATGCTTTCTTTTTTATCCAAAAATCGGCTATACTTTAATCGATGCATCTCTTGAAGCCAAATATTTTTCCAGCTTTCTTTTCACTCTCTGCAAGGCATTATCGATGGATTTTACATGACGGTTCAATTCAGCGGAAATCTCCTGATACGATTGACCATCTAAATATAACGCCAAAACCTCCCGTTCCAAATCACTCAGAAGCTCCGTAATTTTCATTTCGATCGTGTTAAATTCTTCCTGATTGATGACCATTTCTTCCGGGTCCATCGATTTCGAACCTTCCAGCATATCCATCAACGTACGGTCCGATTCATCGTCGTACACGGGCTTGTCCAGAGAAACATATGAATTTAACGGGATATGTTTCTGGCGTGTAGCCGTTTTAATTGCCGTAATAATCTGTCTCGTAATGCAAAGTTCTGCAAACGCCTTAAATGATGTGGATTTATCACCTTTATAATCCCGGATCGCTTTAAACAATCCGATCATACCTTCTTGAATAATATCCTCACGGTCAGCGCCGATCAAAAAATAGGACCTGGCTTTTGCACGGACAAATTGTCTGTATTTATGAATCAAATAGTCGAGCGCGTCACTATCCCCCTGATGAACGAACTCTACTAATTTTTCGTCGTCTATGTTCTCGTATTCTGTAAAGCCATGGATCTTTCCGTTCTCCCGCAATGCATATCACCCCGCCCCACAAGTTGATAGGTTCATTATACATTAGCGGTTTTTACAGCGTCAACCGGCATCATTGTCCTCTTCGCAACTTTTCAAAAAATTCTTTCACTTCCTTTGTAAGCGGAATCGTTGAAAAAGGCTGGTCCTGTTTAATTTTTTCTACGTCTTTTTTGATATTTGTTTTTATCTCTTTTATTTCATTATACAATTCACGGGCGGATATACGGAAAGCTCCCTGGCCGAAAATTTGCCATTGTTCTGCATAGTCTGATGTGGCGACAAATACTTTCGTTTGCCGGTTGATTAATTCATTTGCCAATTTTTCAATTTTTTCATCGGCAGTTTCTTTTTCTTTCGTATAAATGACTTCCACATTGTAATTTTTATATTTTTGTTCAATTCCTTTCACAACATAAGCATCAAACACGATAATTACTTTTGTTCCCGTATATGCCTGATATTCTGCCATCATTTCCGTTAATAAATCCCTTGCAGCTGCAAAATCCCGTTCTTTCAACTTTTTTAACTCAGGCCATGCACCGATCATGTTATAGCCGTCTACAATTAGAATATCCATTTTATACCGGAAATCTCTTTCTGTATATTTCATACATGAGGATTGCAGCTGCTACAGATGCATTCAAAGATGTAACATGGCCCTTCATCGGAAGTTTGAGCAGAAAATCACATTTTTCTTTGTGTAACCGGCTGATCCCTTTCCCTTCACTGCCGATGATTAACGCAACCGGCAAAGTGCCGTCAAAATTACGGTAATCCATCTCGCCTCCTGCATCCGCACCAGCGATCCATAATCCCTTTTCCTTTAATTCATCAATCGTTCTCGCGATGTTTGTCACTCTAACCACCGGAATATATTCAATTGCACCGGTCGATGCCTTTGCTACAGTCGCCGTCAACCCCACAGACCTTCTCTTTGGAATAATTATTCCATGTACTCCTATTGCATCCGCTGTACGTAGAATTGAACCTAAATTTTGCGGATCTTCAATTTCATCCAAAATAAGAAAAAATGGTTCTTCATTCCGCTCTTCTGCACGCTGGAACAGTTCGTCGAGACTGAAGTACTTGTAAGCGGCCACTTGTGCAACGACTCCCTGGTGATTTCCTTCAACCATCTCATCGAGTTTTTTCCTGGGTACAAATTGAAGAACGATTCTCTTTTCTTTTGCCTTGCGAATCACCTGCTGCACCGGTCCTTTTTGCGATCCTTCGGCTATCCAGATTTTATTAATGTCCCGGTCTGATTGGACGGCTTCCAATACGGTGTTTCTTCCGAAGATATAATCTGAATCCATTATTTAGTCCTCCTCTTTGCCTTCCACAAATTGAAAGGCTTTTTCAATCAACTCTTCCAAACGTTCAAAATTTTGTGCTAAAAACAAATAACCAATTAAAGCCTCAAAGGCCGTGCTGTACCGGTAAGTTTGAACATCGGTGTTTTTCGGTACCGTATGGCTTTTGGCGTTTCTGCCGCGGCGCACTACGGACAGTTCTTCTTCCGTTAATTCATTTTTATCCAAAAAAAAATGAATGATGGTACTTTGGGCTTTGGCAGATACGTAGCTTACCGCTTTTTTCTGCAACTGATTTGGCTTTACTTCGCCTTTTGCCAGCAGGTGACGCCGCACATAAATTTCGTAAACGGCGTCACCCATATATGCAATGGCCAGGCTGTTCAATGTTTTCGGATCCCGTACAAATTGATGAATCAGCATTTCTACCCTCTCTTCCAACGCGTTCCTTGCGGCGTATCTTCCAAAATAATATTCATCTTTCTCAGACGGTCACGGATTGCGTCAGCTGTTTTAAAATCCCGTCTTTTTCTTGCTTCATTTCTTTCTTCAATTAACTTTTCAATTTCCTCATCCAATATTTCTTCTTTTTTTATGGTTAATCCTAATACACCGAATAATTCATCAAATGTTCCCAAAAATTGATTGATTGCTTTTTTGGATGTATTTTTCTCCATTAAATAGTAGTTAGCGGTTTTGGCTAATTCAAACAGAACGGAAATTGCGTTGGCGGTGTTGAAATCATCGTCCATTTCTTCAATAAACTGCTTGCGGCAGGATTCGATTTTTTCCAGCCACTCTTCATCATCATCCGTTAAATCACTGCTCGCGGACAGACGATGTTTCAAGTTTTCATAGGAAGTTTGCAATCGTTCAAATGCGGCCTTGGCTTCATTTAAAAGTTCATCACTGAAATTGATCGGGTGGCGGTAGTGAACAGATAACATGAAGAACCGGATTAACATCGGATCATATTTTTTTATGATGTCATGAACGAGAATAAAGTTTCCGAGTGACTTGGACATTTTTTCATTATTAATGTTGATATAACCGTTGTGCATCCAGTAATTTGCAAAAGGTTTTCCGGTCAAGCTTTCCGATTGGGCAATTTCGTTTTCATGATGGGGGAAAGATAAATCCTGTCCGCCGGCATGAATATCAATGGTATCTCCCAAGTATTTTCTTGCCATAGCGGAACACTCGATGTGCCAGCCCGGCCGGCCTTTGCCCCACGGACTATCCCAATACACTTCGCCCGGTTTGGCGGCTTTCCAAAGAACAAAATCCAGCGGGTCCCGTTTCTTTTCACCAACTTCAATCCGGGCGCCCATTTTTAAATCCTCCGGGGACTGGTGGGACAGCTTTCCGTAATCTTTAAATTTTCTTGTACTAAAATACACGTCCCCGTCAGATTCATAAGCATAACCCTGATCAATCAGTCGTTGAATGAATTCAATAATTGTGTCAATGTTTTCCGTTACCCTCGGATGATAACTGGCTTCTTTACAACCGAGGGCAGTAATATCCTCCATATATGCCTGAATATATCGTTCCGCCAATGTAAAAACATCTTCATTCGCTTCTTGCGCTGCTTTAATAATCTTATCGTCGACATCAGTAAAGTTCGATACGTAAGTAACATCATATCCGCGGTATTCAAAATAACGGCGGACGGTGTCGAACACAATGGCAGGCCGTGCATTTCCAATGTGAATATAATTGTAGACCGTCGGCCCGCAAACATACATTTTTACTTTTCCTTCCTCAATCGGTTTAAATTCTTCCTTCTTCTGTGTTAACGTATTATAAATTCGAATGGGCATTCTCGCGGCTCCCTTCCTGCTTTAGCTGTTCCAATTCTGCTTTTAATTCATTTATTTGCTGTTGCAGCGATTTGCATACATCAGAAACCGGGTCAGGTAAATTACCGTGATCCAGATCCTTCTTTACGCGGACACCGTCTTTGACAACAACTTTTCCTGGTATGCCGACGACCGTTGCATTAGGAGGTACATCTTTCAATACGACAGAACCTGCACCGATCTTGGAATTTTCACCGATGGTAATCGACCCGAGCACTTTTGCTCCGGCTGATACCAACACATTATTTTTAATCGTCGGATGTCTTTTTCCTTTTTCCTTCCCGGTTCCGCCGAGAGTCACTCCCTGATAAATGGTCACATCATCCCCGATTTCACAAGTCTCTCCTATTACGACTCCCATGCCGTGGTCAATGAAAAGACGACGGCCGATTTTTGCTCCCGGATGAATTTCAATTCCTGTTAAAAAACGGCTGAATTGGGAAATCACCCTTGCAATGAAGAACATTTTCTTTTTGTAAAACCAATGGGCTATTCTATGAAACCATATCGCATGAAGACCAGAATACGTTAAAATCACTTCTAGGTAACTTCTTGCTGCGGGATCTTGATCGAATACGACATCGATATCCTCCTTTAATCTTTTGAACATGATCTCCTATCCCCCCCTATTTATAATGATTTGATCAATATACTGAAAGTAAAAAAGCGCCCCTGCCGAAACGACAGAGACGCAGTCCGCGCGGTTCCACTCTGTTTGGACTAACAGCCCCACTCTTCCCTGGTAACGGCAGGTATCTCCGCCTTTATCTACTACTCCGGTTCGATAAAGGACTCAGAGGTGCATTTCAATAATGAACACTTTAGACTGCTCCCACCACATGCAGTCCTCTCTGGGAAAGGTTCATTATTTACTTCTCCTCTTCAACGCTTTTAACATGTTAAATTTTTTTGAACATTCCTTTGTACAATAATATATAATATTTTTTTCAAAATGTTAATCCAAAACCTTTTTAATCCGGTTCATTACGGTCTCTTTTCCTAAAATCTCAATAGTATTCGGCAGTTCAGGACCGCTCGTTTGGCCGGTTACCGCTACCCGGATCGGCATAAATAACTTTTTGCCTCTCTGGCCGGTGCTTTTTTGTACCCGTTTGATCGCTTTTTTAATTTCACCAGCTTCAAACGACTCCAGCGATTCGATCTCCTGAAGAAATGCTTTCAGTACTTCCGGAACCTGTTCCCCGTTTAATACTTCCCTACACTCTTCATCATATTCAATATCCTCTTTATAGAATAATTCAGTCAGAGGAACAATTTCGGCACCGTAACTCATTTGCTCTTGGTAAAGGGCGATTAACTTCTTCGCTTTATCCAGCTCTTCCGGTGCAGGATTTTCACTGATCCGTCCTGCTTTTATTAAATGAGGCAATGAAATTTCGATTAATTTTCCCAAGTCAAGCTTCTTAATGTACTGGTTATTCATCCATGTCAATTTGTTCTTGTCAAACACTGCGGGTGACTTGGATAAACGGTCCGGATCAAAAATTTCAATTAATTCTTCCTTCGAGAAGATTTCTTCTTCTCCTCCCGGTGACCAGCCGAGCAAGGAAAGGAAGTTAAATAATGCTTCCGGAAGATAGCCAAGTTCTTCATATTGCTCGATAAATTGAATGATGGATTCATCCCGCTTGCTGAGCTTTTTATGTTGTTCATTCACAATTAAAGTCATATGGCCGAAAACCGGTGGCTTCCATCCGAAAGCTTCGTAAATCATCAATTGCTTCGGTGTATTGGAAATATGGTCATCCCCGCGCAATACATGGGTAATTTTCATTAAATAGTCATCGATCACGACCGCAAAGTTATATAACGGCACACCATCTTTTTTGACAATGACAAAGTCACCGATATCATCGGATGAAAAGGATACTGTTCCCTTTACCATATCATCAAACTGATATGTTTTTCCTTCAGGGACACGGAACCGGATGCTCGGCTCCCTGCCTTCGCTCTCAAGCCGTTTACGGTCTTCATCCGTCAAGTTACGGCACTTCCCTGAATATCGTGGAGCCGCTATGCCCCGGGCAAGCTGTTTTTCTCTTTCTTTCTCCAATTCTTCTTCCGTACAATAGCATTTATATGCATATCCTTTTTCTAGCAGCTCATTATAATATTTTTTGTAAATGTCAATTCTTTCTGATTGGCGGTACGGACCGTATTCTCCTCCGACATCAACACTTTCATCCCAGTCAATGCCGAGCCATTTTAAATATTTTAACTGGCTCTCTTCCCCGCCGGCGATATTCCTCTTTTGATCCGTATCTTCAATCCGGATAATGAATTTTCCCTTTTTATTGCGGGCAAATAAATAGTTAAACAGGGCCGTTCTCGCATTCCCGATATGCAAATGGCCCGTCGGACTCGGTGCATATCGTACTCGGATTTCACTCATAAATTTTCCCTCCACTTTATCCTCTGTAAACAAACGTAAAAGTTTTTTAGGATTTCTTAAAAATAATCAAAACCGGTCTTTTCCCCGGTATTCACAGCACTACCGGTCACTTTTTTCCAACAGGACAACGGACAAGGCTGCGATACCTTCCCCTCTTCCTGTAAAGCCGAGTTTTTCAGTTGTCGTTGCTTTAATGTTAATTTGACCGGATTCTACTTCCAATATGTTAGCAATATTTTTTTGTATATCATTAATATAAGGGGACATTTTCGGCTCTTGGGCGATAATCGTACAGTCCATGTTTCCCAGCCGGAATCCTTTTTCCTGGATAGTTTCCCAAACCTTTTTTAATAAAATAGCGGAGTCAATATCTTTGTAAGCCGGGTCATGATCAGGAAAATGCGTTCCTATGTCCCGCAACCCGGAGGCTCCCAACAACGCATCGGTAATGGCATGCAATAAAACGTCGGCATCGGAATGTCCCGATAAGCCTTTTTCATAAGGAATATGTATACCGCCGATAATCAGCGGACGGTTTTCGGCGAATCGATGAACATCGAATCCTTGTCCAATTCGAAACAAAAAATTCAACCCCTTAACTTCTGTTTTTTTTCAATGATTGCTCCGGCAAAAACCAGGTCTTCCGGTGTCGTAATTTTTATATTTTCATAATCACCTGTAACAATCAGAACGTCTTGCCCCAATCGTTCAACCAAGCTTGCATCGTCTGTTCCGACAAAAGAATCAGCCACGGCCCGTTCATGGGCTTGTTTGATTAACGAAAGCCGGAATGCCTGGGGAGTTTGCACAGTCCATAATTGTGACCTTTCCAGGGTTTCAGATACTGTATGATTACGGACCCGTTTAATCGTATCTTTAACCGGGACCGCAACGGTTGCGGCGCCGTACTTATTTGTTTTCTCCACCAGCTTGCGGATGACTGCTGTTTTTACAAACGGTCTTGCCCCGTCATGGATCAGAACAACGGGATCATGTTCAATGACTGACAGGCCTTTATACACACTGTGCTGCCGTTCAGGCCCTCCGGTAACCAGGGCACTTACTTTCGTAATCGTATATTTTTTTATCAAACTCTCCATTTCTTCCCGGTCATTTTCATTACATACTAAAATGATCGATTGGCACCACTCGTCTTTTTCAAAAATCTCCAACGTATAAATGATCAGGGGTTTCCCTTTTAATTCAAGAAAAAGTTTGTTTTTTCCCGCACCCATCCGCCGGCCAGCTCCTGCTGCCGGAATGACAACATGATAATTCATCGGTCTGATTCTCCTGACAGTTATTTTATCCGATTACATTTTACCATATTTTTTGGCCCGGACCCGCTAATATGTCTGAACATACCGGTCATTTCGATATAATTCGCATGACTTCTTTCCATATAATAAAATAAGGGAGAGCCAATTTCAATGATTGGCCTCCCTTATTTTTACAGTGCCTTTTCCAATAATTTCGGTTTCGCAAAAATCATTCGTCCTGCAGAAGTTTGCAAAACGCTTGTTACAATAACTTGTATTGTTTTTCCTATATAGTCTTTTCCTTCTTCGACGACGATCATCGTGCCGTCATCCAAATAAGCGACACCTTGATTTTGCTCTTTTCCGTCTTTGATAATTTGAACCGCCATTTCTTCTCCAGGCAATACAATTGGTTTCACCGCATTTGCCAGATCATTGATATTTAATACTTTTACTTGTTGAAGTTCACAAACTTTATTTAAGTTAAAATCATTCGTAACGACGGTACCGTTGATTAATTTTGCCAGTTTGACAAGTTTGCTGTCCACTTCTTGTATATCTTCAAAATCACCTTCGTAAATCTCAACTTTAATCGGTAATTCTTTTTGTATTTTATTCAGAATATCCAATCCGCGTCTTCCACGGTTCCGTTTTAGTACATCCGATGAATCGGCTATGTGCTGCAATTCTTCCAAAACAAACTGCGGAATAACAATCGTTCCTTCTAAAAACCCGGTCTGGCAAATGTCGGCAATCCGGCCGTCAATAATGACACTTGTATCTAAAATTTTATATTTTTTATCGTATTGTTCTTCTTCCTGTTTCTCATCTGTCTTTTTCTTATTGCCAATATTTGCAAAAAGACCCATTAATTCATCCCGCTTTTTAAATCCGACCTGGAAACCGAGATAACCGAAAAGCAAGGTTAATATGATCGGCGCTATGTCATTTAGCACAGGGAAAAGTACCGCATTCAAAGCTGAACCGATCAGAAATGCCACCAACAAACCGATGATTAATCCGATTGTCCCAAACAGCAGATCAAGAATCGGCGCTTTCATTAATTTTTCTTCAAGCCATTTGATAAATTGAATCACATAACGAACTGCCCAAAATGTTATAAGATAGAAAATAATTGCCCCTAAAATTGCGGAAACATAAGGATTGTTCACAACTATAACGTGATCGATATTAATTAATTTATAAAGATAGGGAAGGAAAAGTACCCCTAATGTTCCCCCGACAATCAGGAAACATGCTTGAACGATTCGGGTTAACATTTTATTCACCTCCTCATATTCATTATAAACAATTCACATTTTTTGAAACGTATATTATTAATAATATTTCGTAATAAATTAAAAATAAGTACATATTTGGGAATTATTCCTTTTTCAGAGCAATGGAAAGAGCCTCTTGAATTGTCGATACTCCGATGATTTCAACCGAAAACTTATTTTCCAGACCGCTGATATTGTTTTTCGGTATGATCATACGTTTGAACCCTAATTTAGCCGCCTCTTTAATCCGCTGTTCAATTCTGGAAACCCGGCGTATTTCCCCGGTTAATCCGACTTCCCCGATAAAACAGTCAGTTGTCCGGGTCGGCATGTCATTGAAACTGGATGCGATACTTACCGCTACTGCCAAATCTATGGCCGGTTCATCCAGCTTCACACCGCCGGCAACTTTTAAATATGCATCTTGATTTTGCAACAGTAAACCAACTCTTTTTTCCAGTACAGCCATGATAAGATTAACCCGGTTGTGGTCAATACCGGTCGCCATTCTTCTTGGATTTCCAAAAGTTGAAGGGGTAACTAACGCCTGGATCTCGACAAGAATCGGACGGGTACCTTCCATTGATGCAACCACTGTGGAGCCGGCCGATCCTTCCAATCTTTCCTCCAAAAATATCTCAGACGGATTTTGAACATCTCTCAATCCTTCTTCCCGCATTTCAAAAATACCAATCTCATTAGTCGAACCAAACCGGTTTTTCACGGCGCGTAACATCCGGAACGTATGATGCCGTTCCCCCTCAAAATATAAAACCGTATCAACCATATGTTCCAATATTCTCGGGCCGGCAATTGTTCCCTCTTTTGTTACATGACCGACGATAAAAATGGGAATACCGTTTGTTTTTGCGATTCTCATCAATTCACCCGTACATTCACGAACTTGTGAAACAGATCCGGGAGCTGATGTTACATCTGGATGGAAGATCGTTTGGATGGAGTCAATGACAGTGAATTTTGGCTTTAGTTCTTCAATTGAACGCTCTATTAGGTGAAGATTTGTTTCACACAGAATATATAGGTTTTCTGAGGAAATTCCTAAACGGATGGCACGTAATTTTGTCTGCTTTAAAGATTCTTCACCGGAAATATACAAAACCGGCAGGTCCCTTTTTGCAAGCTGATGGGAAATTTGCAATAGCAGCGTTGACTTTCCGATACCGGGGTCTCCCCCGATCAATACCAGCGAGCCGTTTACAATTCCCCCGCCCAAAACCCGGTTTAATTCATTCGATTCTGTTAACATTCTTGTTTCTTCTGTGGATTGTATTTTTGAAATCGGAACGGGAGTTTGATGGTGGAAAATCGAAGTTTTTTTTGTGTGTGCGGAAATAGCACGGCGGTTCCCCTTGATTTCATCTATTTCTTCAACCATTGTATTCCACTTATTACAACCTGGGCAGCGGCCCAGCCATTTTGGTGTTTCATAACCGCAGGACTGACAGATAAATTTTGTTTTTACTTTGACCATTCGTGTTCCCCTTTATAAATTTTCTTTCTATACCCCTATATAATCTCATAAATGAAGAGTCCGAGGCAACTCCGCCCAGGAAATTCCGCGCGGGTTGCCCCGTTATATTGTTATTAAACGGAATAAATATTTGTTTTAATTACAAATCTTCCGTCGCTGACATCAATCATAACTTGTTGCCCGGATTTTATATTTCCTTTCAGCAGTTCTTCAGACAGCAAATCCTCGATATGCTTCTGAATTGCCCGGCGCAACGGTCTTGCACCGTAATCCGGATCGTACCCGATCTCGGTGAGTTTGTCCTTTGCTTCTTCTGTAATTTCCAATTCGATGTCTTGTTCTTTTAACCGCTCGGTTACAGAACGCAACAGCAAGTCGACAATTTCTTTCAAATGCTTTTTTTCCAGCGAGTGGAATACAATGATCTCATCAATCCGGTTGAGAAACTCCGGACGGAACGCACGTTTCAATTCTTCCATTACGTGATCTTTCATATCCTTAAAGTCCTGGTCTGGATCCTGGACACTGAAACCGACGTATTTATTTCGTTGCAATGACGAAGCCCCGATATTTGATGTCATGATTAAAATGGTATTGCGAAAATCCACGGTTCTTCCTTTTGAATCCGTTAACCGTCCGTCTTCCAATACTTGCAGTAAGATATTAAATACGTCCGGATGAGCTTTTTCAATTTCATCCAGCAAAATAACGGAGTACGGTTTTCTTCTTACTTTTTCCGTTAATTGTCCGCCTTCTTCATAACCGACATATCCGGGCGGTGATCCGACCAAACGGGAAGTAGAGTGTTTTTCCATATACTCACTCATATCAATGCGGATCATTGCATCTTCATCGCCAAACATGGCTTCAGCCAATGCACGGGCCAATTCTGTTTTTCCGACACCTGTGGGACCCAGGAAAATGAAGGAACCGATTGGCCGTTTCGGATCTTTCAGTCCTGCGCGCGCCCTGCGTACTGCTTTAGATACTGCTTTTACGGCTTCATCCTGGCCGATTACCCGGCTATGGAGAATTTCCTCCAATTTAAGTAATTTTTCCGTTTCCGTTTCAGCAATTTTTGATACAGGAATACCGGTCCAGCTGGAGACAACACTGGCCACATCTTCTACCGTTACCTGATTATGTTCTTTACCCTGTTTTTCTTTCCAGGACTTTTTCGTTTCTTCCAGTTGTTCACGCAGTCTTTGCTCCATATCACGTAACGATGCGGCTTTTTCAAACTCCTGGCTTTGAACTGCGGCATCCTTTTCTTTGCGGACTTCATCTAGTTTCATTTCAAGTTCTTTTAAATTAGGCGGTGTTGTATAGCTTCTTAACCGCACCTTAGAACCGGCTTCATCTATTACATCGATGGCTTTATCCGGTAAGAAGCGGTCGGTAATGTAACGGTCTGACAGCATAACAGCTGCTTCAATGGCTTCATCTGTAATCGCAACACGGTGATGGGCTTCATAGCGATCACGCAAACCTTTTAAAATTTGAATGGATTCCTCAACCGTCGGCTCATCAACCATAATCGGCTGGAACCGGCGCTCCAACGCAGCATCTTTTTCGATATATTTTCTATATTCGTCCAGAGTAGTTGCACCGATGCATTGTAATTCTCCCCGGGCAAGGGACGGTTTTAAAATGTTGGATGCATCAATGGCACCTTCTGCACCGCCGGCACCGATTAACGTGTGCAATTCGTCAATAAAGAGGATAATATTTCCGGCCTGGCGGATTTCATCCATAACTTTTTTCAAACGGTCTTCAAATTCCCCGCGGTATTTCGTACCCGCTACAACGGTTCCCATATCCAGAGTCATTACCCGTTTGTTGCGTAAAATTTCCGGCACTTCATTGTTAACGATTTGCTGGGCTAATCCTTCGGCTATTGCTGTTTTTCCAACTCCGGGTTCACCGATTAACACCGGGTTATTTTTTGTTCTTCTGCTTAATACTTCAATAACCCTTTGAATTTCCTTACTCCGTCCTATAACAGGATCAAGTTTTCCTTCTCTGGCGACTTGTGTTAAATCTCTGGCGAGGCTGTCAAGAGTCGGAGTGCTCACATTGGAAGCCTGACCGCCTGATGAACCGGCATCGCCGTTACCCAATAATTGCAATACTTGCTGGCGTGCTTTATTCAGGCTTACACCTAAATTACTAAGTACACGGGCAGCAACGCCTTCTCCTTCCCTGATTAATCCAAGGAGGATATGTTCGGTTCCCACGTAGGAGTGTCCGAGTTTTCTTGCTTCATCCATCGACAATTCAATTACTTTTTTCGCTCTCGGTGTGTACTGGGGGGTTTGTGTAAGTTCCTTGCCGATTCCGATTAAATTTTCAACTTCCTTTTGAATTTTTTCAGGTGTCAGTCCGATGGCAAACAACGCTTTGGCCGCAATGCCTTCTCCTTCTCTTACAAGACCGAGGAGGATATGTTCGGTCCCGACGTTCACATGCTTCAGGCGAATGGCTTCTTCTTGTGACAGGGCCAATACCTTTTGTGCTCTTTCGGTAAATCGTCCGAATAACATACAGCTTTTACCTCCTTTTTACGATTTAGTTTCCAAGCGGAGACGTTCACGGATTAATGTAGCCCGTCTGACATCCCGTTCAAACGGCCGCAGTCCGCCGCCTGCATATTGTTGTAAAAAGCCCGGCTGTGTTAAAATCATCAACTCGTTTAATATGTTTCTTGAAATATTTTTTATATATCCTAAGTCTATACCAAGACGTACATCCGATAAACAATTGGCAGCCTCTTTTGAATCAATAATCCGGCTGTTCATTAAAACTCCGAGGGAGCGGTATACACGGTCTTCAAGCTGTATTTCCGATTGTCTTACAATGGCTTCCCTTGCAGACCGTTCTTGATTCACGATTTGTCCGACAACGTTATTAAGGTCCAAAATAATATCTTCTTCAGATTTTCCTAACGTAATCTGGTTTGAGATTTGAAAAATATTTCCCAGCGCTTCGCTGCCTTCCCCGTATATTCCTCTCACTGTGAAGCCTAACTGGTTAATGGACGAAATGAGCTGACGGATTTGCCGTGTCATGACAAGTCCCGGCAAATGTAACATAACCGAAGCGCGAAGTCCGGTTCCTACGTTTGTCGGACAACTGGTCAAATATCCCTGAACTTCATTAAAAGCATAATCCAAATGCTCTTCCAGCTGATCATCTACGGCATTGGCCAGTTCCAATGCTTCCTGCAATTGTAACCCCGATAAAATACACTGTATTCGGATATGATCTTCTTCATTAATCATTATACTAACTTCTTCATTGGGAGATAAAATACAAGCTCCTCCGATGGATTGTTCCGCCAAATTCGGGCTGATCAAATGTTTTTCCACCAGTACTTGTTTTTGCAGCTGTTGTAATAAATCCATTTTTAAAAGCTCTGCATCTTGTAATGGATGTATATTCAAAAGCGGCATGATATTTTCCACTTTTCTGAGAACCTCATTCGCTTCTTCATTGGTAAATACAGTAGGGAATAAAAAATCCCGTAAATTTCTTGCCAGGCGGATACGCGAGGTTAAGATAATATCTGCTTGGGGACCATCAGCGTTCATCCAGGAACTGACCGCTTGATTTAAAAAACGTTCAATGGACACTTTATTCCCCTCCCTCTTGCAGCTGTTTTTCATAGAAGCGAATTTCATCCCTGACTTCTGCCGCCTTTTCAAACTCTTCTCTTTCAACTAAAGTTTGCAATGTTTCTTTTAAGATTTCGATCTTTTTCCGTATATTAATTGTGCCGCCCGCCCGTTTAGGGATCTTTCCATTATGTTTCCAATTGCCGCCATGTAATCTTCTAAAAACAGGTGTTAATTGTTCACTGAAAGCTTCATAACAATTGGCACAGCCAAAACGGCCGATTTTCAAAAACCGGTCCAACGTCATACCGCAATTATCGCATTGAATAATTTGATTGGCACTGAAAGGGTGTTCTTTATTAATATGTTCTATATTCGGGTTCAAGTTAAATAATCCTGCCAATAAATTATTGATCGAAAATCCGGAAGATTGATCAAAATTCATTACATTATTTTCTTTTGCACAATATTCGCAAAGGTGCATTTCAATTTTCTCGCCATTGATAATTTTTGTGTAATGCAGTGTCGCAGGGCGTTTTTGGCACTCCTGACAAATCAATAAAAACACCTCGCTTCGCGTTTATTCATATTTTAATGAGGCAAGCATTGCCTTTAATATCCGTGCCCTGAGTATATCACGGTCGGGTAGATCCAAGTAGATAACTGATCTGTCCAATGCACTTAACATAATTTTTTTCTCACGTTCCGTTATCACTTCTTCTTCCTGCAACCGTTCAACGATATCTGTTGCTGAAGATTGGGGAACTTGATCGCCCACAATCGATATAAGCTCTTCAATAAGCTGCTTTTTACTATTCGGTTTTACTTTCATAATCCGGATATAGCCACCGCCCCCCCGCTTACTTTCCACCAAGTACCCCCGCTCTAATGTAAAACGTGTATTAATAACGTAATTTATTTGGGAAGGAACACATTGGAATTTGTCAGCAATTTCACTGCGTCTGATTTCCAATATTTCCTCGTCGCTCATTTCCAAAATGCTTTTCAGATACTCTTCAATAATATCTGATATGTTTTTCACAACTCCTCCTCCCTCCGGTTTTTAGTAAATCTTGATGATTTTGAATATATATATATATATAAATTATTGGTTTGCCAACCCGAAATCAAAGCTGACTTTGACTATATTTGACCTTAATATATTATATAATTTTTTTAAAAAAATGGCAATGAAATCAGTGCCCAAATGATTGATAAACCAGTTCATATTTCTTTCTTCCCATTAAAATTTATTTTAAACATTTTTATTATAATCCTTATAAAGTATATTTTTTAACCGGATTTTTTAATGTTTTGTACATATAAACGGTTTATTTTCCAAAACAAAAAAGACAGCTGAAATAGCTGTCTTTTTTGTTTGGCCGGCAGCGTCCTACTCTCGCAGGGGGAATCCCCCACTACCATCGGCGCTGAGAA
>CALGYZ010000006.1 GCA_937934645.1 uncultured Bacillaceae bacterium
GGACGAAAAAACGGACACAATCCCCTTCATGTAACGATAATTCATTTTTATACCAATTTAATGCTTTATTCGACACCTTAATTTGCATTGTTCATCACCTCAAAAATACATGTGAAACATTTCACATTAAGTTCTTGAGATTAGTATACCATAAAGCTTTTTTCCGGCGGCTAAAAATAATTGACCAGTTTGTGAATTTTTTCACTTATCTTTCCACCGGTCCGATTCTGTGTAAAATGGCGGATTTTGTATCCGTTTATTGAATCTCAGAGATGTTTTATACGATTATTCCTATTGCAGTAATGGAAATCTTTGTTTAAAATATATTACCAACCGGAAAGTTTCATTATTTTTCAGATTTGCATTGAAAAAGATTGTGAGGGCCGGTCAATGTTCGATGGATAGAGCCGGCTTTATTTGTGTCCGGAAATGCAACCGCTCACAAATTTTGCCCGGCACATCCGGACAATCCGGGACCGGGAAAGAAGAAAACAGATTTTTTTCAGGTTTGCTAAAGATTATTTTGTTATGCTTTTTTGAGAAGGAATTTGAAATAACAGGCGGGGATAAAAATGAAAATCGTAATTGCTGGCGGAACCGGGTTAATCGGGAGAAAATTAGCAGATTTCCTTGTGAAAAAAGGCCATGACGTGGTTGTTTTAACCCGGGGAACTGAACGTCCGGTAAACAATGTCACTTACGTTCCCTGGCTTTTGGAAGGGACAAGGCCGGAAAGAGAACTGCGGGGGGCGGATGTTTTTATTAACCTGGCCGGCATGTCCATCAATTACGGCCGCTGGACAGCGAAACAGCAAAAAGAAATCTACAACAGCCGGATGAAAGCAACGGAAGAACTTCTCCGGATTTTGGAAGTGCTCCCAGAAAAGCCTGATGTATGGATTAATGCGAGTGCCATCGGAATTTATCCGACGTCCGTAGATGCTGTATATACGGAACAGTCCAAGGAAAAGGCCGATAACTTTTTGGGAAAAACCGTAGCCGATTGGGAAAAGAGAGCGAAAACAGCGGAAAACTTCGGAGTCCGTACTGTATTCATGCGTTTTGGTCTCGTGCTTGATAAAGACGGGGGAGCGCTTCCGCTTATGGCGCTTCCATATAAATGTTTTGTCGGAGGGAGAGTCGGTTCGGGGACACAGTGGATTTCCTGGGTGCATATTATAGATGTCGTCCGGGCGATCTGGTTTGCCATAAAAAACATCCAGATCCGCGGACCGGTGAATGTAACCGCTCCGAACCCGCTGACCATGGAGGAATTCGGCAAAAAAATTGCCTCTGTTTTAAAACGGCCTCACTGGCTACCCGTTCCGGATTTTTTGTTGAAACTGGTGCTCGGAAAGAAAAGCATGCTTGTGCTGGAGGGGCAGTTTGTTTTGCCGAAAGTGTTACAGAGGGAAGGCTTTCAGTTTTTATATCCGACGGCTGATAAGGCGCTGGAAGATTTATATGGGACAGGCTAACATTGATGCCGGACGGGCCGGTTTTTGTTTTTCCCGAAAGGAAGCCGCCGGTACGGTTGGTTTTTCATTTTTTATCCCTTTTCACAAATAAATCAGGGCTGAAGGATTTGGATCAGCCCGGATCTGGCTTTAGTTCTTTTAAACTGGTTATTCTGGCTGTTTTTCTTGTCATTATGCTGCTTCTCACCGGATCCCGCATTCCCTTGCATACTTCTGCACTAACTCCGGATTTGGATGGATTTTTCTTCAACTTCGTCATTTTCTATAAACTCCCCCGAAATGGAAAAAATAATGAGGCGGATTCCCGTAAAGTTTCTTGCAGAATATAGCAAATTATGATGTGATAAGAATGATTAAAGATAGGAGGTAAACGTATGGTTTTGCCAAATTTTAACAATTTGTTGCGAAAATATGCAAAATTGCTCGTGACAAAAGGAATCAATGTTAAACCGGGAGACTGGGTAAAGCTGACCATTGCGGTTGACCAGGCACAACTAGCCCGTTATATCACCGAAGAGGCCTATGCATTAGGTGCGGAAAAGGTGATTGTGAAATGGACGGATGATGCAATCAGTAAGTTGCATTACCAGTATCAGCCGGAGGAAATCATGACCAATATTCCTCGATATGAAATTGATGAAGTGGAAGATCATATCCGCAACCACCGTGTCAGCCGGCTGTCCGTCATATCGAGTGATCCGGGGCTTTTGGATGATATTGATCCTGCAAAGGTGGCCGCATATCAAAAAGCAGCTTCCCAAGCTTTTAAAACCCAGATGACCGCCACCCAAAACGATGAAATCAAATGGACCGTGGCAGCTGCGGCGGGTGTCGGATGGGCAAAAAAAGTTTTTCCCGATCTTTCCACAACGGAAGAACAAGTCGATGCACTTTGGGATCAAATTTTTAAAACTTGCCGCGTGTATGAAGATGATCCGGTTGCCGCCTGGGACAAACATGTTGCTGTTTTAAAAGAAAAAGCGGATAAACTGAATGAAATCCAGTTTAACGCCCTTCATTTTAAAGCTCCGGGAACGGACTTAAAGCTCGGTTTACCGGAAAATCATATTTGGGCCAGTGCCGGAAGTAAAAATCCGAAAGGGGAAATTTTTATTGCCAACATGCCGACGGAAGAAGTGTTTACGGCTCCGGATACCCGACGCATCGACGGTGTGGTATCCAGCACGAAACCGCTCAGTTATGCAGGTTCGTTAATTGAAGGGATTGTGATCCGGTTTAAAGACGGGCAAATTGTCGATGTAAAGGCGGATAAAGGGGAAGAGGTCATCCGCAAATTAGTATTTGAAAATGAAGGTGCCCGGGGTCTCGGTGAAGTGGCCCTTGTTCCGGATCCGTCGCCGATTTCTCAATCGGGCATCACATTCTTCAATACGTTGTTCGATGAAAATGCGTCAAACCATTTGGCCATCGGTTCGGCATACCCGACAAACATCGAAGGCGGAACTGAAATGAGCGAGGAAGAGCTCCGGTCCAGGGGAATTAATACGTCCAATGTTCATGTGGATTTCATGATTGGATCAAAAAATATGGACATTGACGGTATTAAAAAGGATGGGACTGTGATTCCGGTATTCCGGAACGGTGATTGGGTCATTTAAAAAGAGCGGGAAAGATCCCGCTCTTTTTGCCATTATTCATAAATGTATTGAATCACATCGAGGGCCTGGTCAATGGTTTCCACGGTCACATTGGCTTTATTGGAAAGCTCTTTTAACGGATGGATGAGTGATTCAGGACGGATGATGATCGTTGGTTTGCCCATGGCAATCGCCGTGCTGGCATCCATCGCGGTATTCCATTGCCGGTATTTTTCACCGAATAACGCAATGACGATATCCGCCTTCTGCATTAAAACCTGGGTACGGAAGTTGTTAATATCGGAAGCTTTGTCATCGCGGTAAAGCTTGTTCGGCTGTTCCCCTAAAATTTCTTCGCCGATTTGGTCGGAACGGTCATGATCGGTTTGCGGACCGACAAAGGTAAGCGATAAGTTCCTTTCCTTCGCTTTTTGTTTTACCTCATCCCGCCAATTATCATGGATTTGTCCTGCCAGGTACACAACAAGCTCCATTACGATCCCTCCAGAAAATTTTTCAACCATTAATCAGCACGATAAATTGTGAAGTCTCCTATTCACCATGTTACCAATATTTGTATAGCATATCAATTTTTACCAATGTTAAAAAAATGATTGACATCATGGAAAACCGGTATTAATATATATGTACAATAAAATATATAAGATTACTAGGAATTAAGTTTGTATTTTTAACATAGAAAGGAAGGAAACGATGAGTGTTCAAAATCCTGCCATTCATACGCAAACGAAATTGAAAACAAAGCCGAAGCGGATTAACCGGAAGATTACGCTGTTCACGTTAGCGCTGTTTATGATCGGCTTTTTCTTTTTGGCAAGCGCCTTTTCCTATAAGCAGGCCTCGATCTTCCTGATTGCCGGAATTCTGGGCTTGACGTTATACCATGCCCATTACGGCTTTACAAGTTCATTCCGGGCTTTTATCACGACCGGAAGCGGCAAGGGAATCCGGGCACAAATGTATTTATTTCTTATCGCCAATCTGTTGTTCCTTCCGGTGATGTTGATTACCGGTGCCAGCGGATCGGTTTCCCCGGTGGGATTGTCAGTGATCATCGGGTCATTCATTTTTGGAATCGGCATGCAAATTGGTGACGGTTGTGCTTCAGGAACATTGTATCATCTCGGGGGCGGTGATTTGCGCGGCGTTCTGACCTTGATTGGTTTTATCATCGGCTCGGTCATCGGCAGTGCCCATTTTGCCTGGTGGATGGCCACCCCGAATATTGGACCGGTTTCTTTTCTTGAAACATTCGGCAGTGCCGGCGGACTCCTTTTTAACGTTCTCATCATGGTCATTGTTTTTGCTGTAACGGTCATTATTGAAAAACGCCGGACTGGCCGGGTGGAATCCCTCCGTCCCGAAAAACCGCTCAATTGGCGGACTTGGATCAGCGGTCCATGGCCGCTTGTGATCGGTAGCGTAATATTAGCCATCGGGAACACACTGTATTTAATCATTACTGGAAAAGCCTGGGGCGTTACTTCCGCTTTTGCGCTATGGGGTGCAAAAATAGCGCAGGCTTTGGGAATGGATGTGACGAAGTGGGAATACTGGCAAACACCGGCCAATGAAGCCGCATTGAACAGCAGTATTTTCAATGATATTACATCTGTATCGAATTTCGGGCTGATTCTCGGTGCACTCCTTGCTCTCGGATTGAGCGGTGGTGCTGCCCGCTATCTGCGCAAAATTCCTGTGCAAACCATTGTGGGCTTGTTAATCGGCGGGATTTTAATGGGTTACGGTGCACGGATTGCATTCGGATGCAATATCGGTGCCTACTTCAGCGGAATTGCATCATTCAGCCTGCACGGCTGGGTTTGGATGGTCTTTGCCATGCTCGGCAGTATCATCGGTGTCAAATTGCGACCGGTATGCCGGTTGTAACCGTCTGCCGGATGGAAAATTTGATCGGTAAGAATAAGTGTTTCAGGCCGGGGAATCCCTTCCCCGGTCTAATTCTTTTTAAAGCCCGGACGAAAATTACCGTTTTACTAGATCGGGAATAAAGCTTATAATATTTAATAATATGAACTTTCAGGTGAAATCAATGCGGATCAAAGTGACCTTACAAGCAAAAGAAAAGTATTTAAAGATTCCGGCAAACTACCAATATATGCTGCAGGGATTTATATATCGGCAATTGGCCGGAGATCCGGACTTTCAAGCATTTTTGCATGAAACCGGTTATCAGTATGAGAAAAGGAAATTTAAAGCATTTACATATAGCAGGTTATCCGGCAAAAGCTTTTACGATCAAAAACGGAAGCAGCTGATTTTTGAAGGACCGGTGACGCTGTATATCGGTTCTGCTGTGTCCAAGTTTATCCAGTTATTGGGGCAGTCATTATTGTTAAGCGATGAATTCATCTTTCACCAGACGAAAATGACCATGGAAGCATTACAATATGAAAAGGAACCGGAGATCAATGGGGAAAAAGTAAAGATCAAAATGTTGTCTCCGGTTACGGTATATAGTACATTTGAAACCGCCCAAGGAAAAAAGCGGACTCAATATTACAATCCGTATGATCCGGCATTTTCATCCTTGATCGCCGAAAATGCACGAAAAAAATATGAAGCGTTCCACAAAAAAACGTATGACGGACAGGTCGTCATACGCCCGGTGAACGTAAAAATAAAGGATAAAGTTGTAACGAAATTTAAAAATATTTACATCAACGCATGGAATGGTATTTATGAGCTGAAAGCACCACAAGAGGTCATCCGCTTTTTATACGACAGCGGGATTGGCGGCAAAAACAGTCAGGGTTTCGGGATGTTTAAGATCCTCAACGATTGATCGACGCTGGTGTTTAGACCTAAACCACGCATATGATTCCGATGTTTTACAATATGGTTAAAATTGGCAAATGTCGTCGACCTCCAATAGCGCATAAACCCCGGGAGGTCGACGAC
>CALGYZ010000007.1 GCA_937934645.1 uncultured Bacillaceae bacterium
TAACACGTCTCAATTGGTACAAAATTTCAATCCACGCACCCATATAGGGTGCGACGTAAACCAGTTTCGGATTGAGTTGCCCCATTCCTCATTTCAATCCACGCACCCATATAGGGTGCGACGTGCGTTTTTTCGTTAATCCAATTATACATTCCTGAATTTCAATCCACGCACCCATATAGGGTGCGACGATAAGTTCTAACGCCTCGCCCTCCGAAAATCCCGATTTCAATCCACGCACCCATATAGGGTGCGACTTGAATCTCTTGAACTTTATTTTTGGCTTGTTCGGTGCGAAACTCGTCATTGAATGTACGAAAAAACAAAATGATCGTGCGACTATTTTTATAAGAAAACGGAAAACATGTTAATCGGTGCAAAAGCGATCAATGATTGTGCGAATTTTCAGGGGAAACGTGCGAGTTTCCGTTCCTGAATCACTCATATTTCTCAGCCAGTGCAAAACTGACTCCTAACTATGTGAATTGCTCTCGATATTTTTCGAAAACTGACAACCTATATTAAGGAGGAATAAGATGAAAAATGTACAAATGAGTGTCCAAGAGAGTGCGATTAAAAAAGTTATGTGGCGTCTTCTTCCATTCGTGTTAATTTGTTATATCGTTGCTCAAATTGACCGGATCAATATCGGTTTTGCCGCATTGGAAATGAACGCGGAACTTGCATTATCAGCGGAAGTTTTCGGTTTACTTTCAGGAATTTTCTTTATCGGGTATTTCTTATTCGAAGTACCAAGTAATATGATTTTGCATAAAGTTGGTGCAAGACTATGGATTGCCCGTATTATGATTACTTGGGGGGGTTCATTACTGTATTAACAGGATTTGCCCAATCTGCAACTCATTTATATATTTTACGTTTCTTGTTAGGGGTTGCAGAAGCAGGATTTTTACCAGGGATTCTTTTATATTTAACGTATTGGTTTAGAAAAAAAGAAAGAGCGATTGCAACATCGATCTTATTACTGGCCATACCGATTGCATCAATTATCGGTTCACCGCTATCCACGTGGATTATGGACGTGGTTCACTGGGGCGGACTATCAGGCTGGCGTTGGATGTTTATTCTTGAAGGGTTGCCTGCTGTACTTCTAGGGATCATCGTACTATTTTACTTAACAAACCGGCCAAAAGAAGCAAAATGGTTGACGAAAGAAGAGAGGGACTGGTTGGAAGGTGAATTGGAACGAGAAAGATATGAAGCGAGTCTTGTCAATAAGGCAAGAAAAAGGGATATGATTAAAGATTCACGTGTATGGTTATTGACACTACTTTATTTTACAAACTACACAGCTATGTTCGGTTTATCTTTCTGGTTGCCTTCGATCATCAACTCATTGAGTGAAAATATTTCGTCCAATTTACAAATCGGCTGGCTGGCGATGATTCCAGCAATTGTCGGAATCCCTTCAAACTTAATTTTAGGTTGGGTTGCTAGTAGAAACCAGTCACACCGTCAAATGTTGATTTTAATCTTCGCGGTTGCTGTTGTCGGTTTTGCGGCCTGCGGATTTGCGACAAGCTCTGCGATGATGATTATTTTATTAGCATTTTCTGCGATTGGTCTGTACGGGTTTATGGGCGTGTTCTTTGCGTATATGACATTCTTCTTTACAGAAAGAACAGCTCCTGTCGGCATTGCTTTAGTTAACTCCTTTGCTTCCATTGGTGGATTTGTCGGACCGATGATGTTTGGGTTAGTAAGTATCCAATCAGGAATGTTTATTTTATCCGGATTGGCGGTTATTGGCCTTGTATTAGCGATTGTTGTCCGACCGAAAGAAGTGAGCGAAATCGAATCACAAGAAATAGAAACTTTTTCATAAAAACATTGCAGATGAGAATGGCAAACTTGTTAAGGGAGGTTTGCCATTTTCTCTGTTTGTTTATTTAAAGGGGAACAGTGATAGATCAGTAGTTTGAGAGTTTTTTGTGATCGAATGATATATGCAAGAAAAAATCCACTTACTACATTTTGTAGAAATATAAAAATATAATTCCTTAAAAATAAGGATATGAAGAAACTAATCTGTATTTTAAAATAATTAAAAAATTAATAATTTTTTATTTAATTTAATAAATCCTAATATAGAAAGGAATGAGAAATTTGGTCGTTAAAAATGCGGGTGTACGAACGTCGGTTAATTTATTGAAAGCAGCGGTTGAAAAGTTCCCGATGAAAGAAGCAATTTATGACGGAACAAGACGATTAACATATGAACAATTGGATAAAGAAAGTAATGCGATTGCATCAGAGTTAAAAAAGCTCGGAATTAAAAAAGGTGATCACGTCGCTGTTTCGTTACCAAATTGGCATGAGTTTATTGTAACGGTTTTTGCGATTGCCAAAGCGGGAGCTGTCATCGTTCCTTTTAATACCCGCTATCATTATTCCGAAATTCAATATATATTGAATCACGCACAAGTGAAAGCAGCCTTTTTCACGGAAGAAGTTGAAGGGAACCGTTTAGGGGAATCCTTTTATCAAATTCATGAGACAAGTAAACATTTAAAACATTTAATCACTGTTCGTGCTGAAAATGATAAAGCGCTTTCTTACAGTGAAATGTTAAAGAACGGTAATCCGGACGATGAAGACTATGCTGAGATTCGTCCTGATGATGTTGCAATCATCATGTATACATCAGGGACAACGGGAAGTCCTAAAGGAGCAATGCTCACTCATAGCAATATTACAATCACTGGATCAATGACGAGTGAGTTTTTAAGATGTACACCGGATGACGTATTTTTAATTCCGGTGCCGATGTTCCACATATTCGGAATGGTTCCGGGAATGATTGCTGCCATATCGAGCAGTTCCAAAATGGTATTAACACAAGAATTTAAAGCGGAGAAAATTTTACAAGTGATTGAACAAGAAAAAGTAACGGTTCATCACGGTGTACCAACAATGTTTATTCTTGAGTTGAACAACCCGAACTTAGAAAAATATGATCTTACGTCATTGCGGACAGGCATTGTCGCAGCAGCACCTGTACCGAGTGAAGTCATCCGAAAAATTAGAGAAAAAATGCATTTTGAAATATTATCAGCATACGGTATGACGGAAGCTTCACCGACCCTAACTTGTTCCTCTTTTGAAGATGATGATGTTACTCGGGCGGAAACAGTCGGAAAAGCACTGCCGGGGATTGAACTGAAAATCATTGATCCGGAAACAGGTGAAGAAGTGCCGACAGGGGAAGTTGGCGAAATTACAGCAAGAAGCCCGGGGATTATGAAAGGTTACTACAATATGCCGGAAAAAACGATGGAAGTATTAAGTCCTGACGGCTGGTACCGGACCGGAGATTTAGGAACAATTGATGAGGAAGGCAATGTTCGGATTGTTGGACGGAAAAAAGATTTAATTATTCGCGGCGGTTATAATATTTATCCACGTGAAATTGAAGAACATTTTTACAAACATGAAAATGTCTTAGAAGCAACGGTTGTCGGATTACCAGATACCGTTCTCGGTGAAGTATCTTGTGCGGCGATTGTGTTAAAAGAAGGGGCGAAAGTAACGGAAGAAGAAATGAAGGAATATATAAAAGAAAGAGTAGCTGACTTTAAGGTTCCAGATTTAATCATCTTTTTAGATCAATTGCCGATGACAGCTTCTGGAAAAATTAGTAAAGTTAAATTACAAGAACAACTTAAAGTTCAGCTTGCTGACCGGTTAAGATAAAATGTAAGCGCTTCACTATTTTTATAGGAAGCGCTCTTTTTGTTGTAATACTATTCTAAATTAATTTATTATTAAATAAATAGAGAAACTTTATATGAAAACAGGGGGGACTTTTTCGATGATTGCAAATAAAAGAGAGCAGCTTATGCGGGATATTGAAAATCATCTCCGCTTAATTACAAGACAACTGTTAAAGTTTGATACAGTTGAAGAAATTTTGCAATACTTAATCGATGCTTTCCAGTCAAAATTTAATTGTGATTTTGTCGGGGTTATTTTAAAACAGGGGAACGAGTTAGTACCGAAAGTTTGGAATGGCGGTTTGCAAAATTTGAAAAATGCATTTCCAATTTCTGTTGCCAAATGTTCACCAATTCTTTTCCAACAAAGTTTAACGTATCGGGATGAGATCGTAAAAAAACAAGATTGCCAGTTTATGAACCGTTTAAAGAATGAGGATTTAGAAACATGGTTTACCGTACCGATTCAAGATGAACACGAAAATTACGGATTTTGTGCGATCGGCTATTTTAAATATACGCCTTTATTTGAAATGGACAAGTCCTTTAATGAGTTCGGTAAAGATGTTGCAGTGAGTTTGTCGCTCGCGAAAGAAAAAGAGCAGGAGCGAAAAAAAGTTAAAGGCATTGAATTTATTACGAAAAATTTAAAGTTGGATGAATCATTGGATGAGTTGATCAGCAAAATTGTGGAACAAGCTAGAAAAAGTACGGGTGCTTCATTTGCGGGAATTTATTTATATGACGAAGAAAAAAACTTATTCTTTTTACAGCCACCTTTTTACGGTCAGTTAACAAAGCCGGAAAAAATTATTACGTACAAAAACTATGTACTGAAAGACTTTTTTACTTATTTAGAAAAACCTGATGGCCAAGAAATGACGGTTCCGCTTACACTCGACTTAAAAACACTAGGTGTGTTGCATGTTGAGAAAAAAGAAATGTCCGGTGTTTTTACGAAAGCGGACTTGGAAATTTTAACGGTCCTTACTGAACATGTGGCTACGATTTTACAAAATGTTTATTTGTATCAACAACAGAAAGAACAGATGAAGCGCTTACAGTCCCTGTTGGATTATGAACAATATTTAATTAAAAAAACGATTGAAGAAGACGGTTTTGACAGTATTACAATGGTTAGCGGTGAAATTTTTGGAAAAACCGTTTTATTGTTTGACCGGTTCTGTCATTTGTTGGCAACTTCGGATAAGTCTTTACAATCAGCGATAGAAATGGAAGAAGTTCCACTATTTAACGAAGCACAAACGAATCATGAATATATGCCATGCACGTTATCAGTAAATGGCAAACAAAAAAAGTTTTTGTTTTGGCCTGTCATTGTTGGTAGAGACTTACTAGGCTTTTTAGCGCTTGAAGACCAACAAGAAGAATTAGAAGCGTTTGATTTGTTAGCAATTGACTTAGTAAGAAACATTTATTCGATTCAATTTATTAAACAAAAGCTTGTTATTGATACGATGAGTCAAGTGAAAGATGATTTTATTGATCAATTGCTCGTTGAACAAATTGCTGATAAAGAATCGATTATCCAATATATGAACTTGTTCCAATGGAATCTTTACCGGCCGCATCGTGTCGCCACTTTATCGATTATTTTTTCAGATTTGGAAGAAGCAGAAGCTGATTTATTTGAAAAACATTCGAAAAAACAACAAATTTTTAATGAGTTAAAAGGGAAAATCGCGCAACATGATCCACAAATTGTTTTTGCGAAAAAAAATGATAAATTTGTTTTGCTTGTCCCGGTTGAAAAGGAACAACCTGATGAGTATAAATATTGGCAAGCAGTCGCAGATCAAATTAAACGGTGGCTTTACTATCGCGGAGAAAATAGTGTCATAAAAATCGGTATTGGCGGTATAACAAAAACATTTAATGATTATTACAAATGTTATCAACAGGCATTACAGTCTTTACATGTGATTGATAATCAAGAAAGCACACAACAAATCGCTTTCTTTGATGACCTCGGTTCATATACATTGCTTCACTTATTGAAAGATACGGAGGAAGCAAACTTTTTTATGAACAACTATTTGGAAAAATTGAAAAAACATTCCAGTACAAGTCAAGTTGATTTATTTCACACATTACGTGTTTATCTTGAACAAAATGGCAGTATTAAAAAGACGGCTGACGAACTATTTATTCATCGCAGCACATTATTGTACCGCCTTGAGAAAATTAAAGAATATTTAGGGATGGATATTGATGATGCGGATGTTCGTTTTAATTTAATGTTAGGGTTTAAATTGTATGATTTGCGCAAAAATGACTAAACAATCAACATTGAATCGAATATATTCACGATAAAGAGGGTTATTATGCCCTCTTTTCGTCATTTTGTAGGAAGAAATAAACTAATTTCATACTTTGCATATGTATTCTTTTTTTCTATTTATCTATATAATGATTTTAAATGAAAAATTCAAATATTTTAGTATTTTATAAGGAGGAATAAAAATGGCAATTAAAACAGTAGGTGTTGTTGGTGCAGGATCAATGGGTAGCGGAATCGCCAACCTAGCCGCGTTAAATGGTTACAAAGTTATTTTACGTGATGTGGAGCAAAGATTTCTTGACAATGGATTAACACGAATTGATCAGTTTATGACAAAAAGTGTTGAAAGAGGAAAAATGACTGAGGAAGAAAAAGCGGAAGTATTTGGCCGCATTCACGGTACAACCGATTTGGAAGCGCTAAAAGAAGCAGACATTGTGATTGAAGCAATTATTGAAAATCTTGACGCAAAGAAAAGTGTTTTTGCTGAGTTGGATCAAATTGTTCCAGAAGGTGTTATTTTAGCAACAAACACATCATCTATGTCCATTACAGAAATTGCCGGTGCGACGAAACGTTCTGAACGGGTGGCCGGACTTCACTTCTTCAACCCAGCTCAATTAATGAAATTAGTTGAAGTTGTTCGCGGCTACAATACGAGCGATGAAACAGTAGAAGAATTGAAAGCGTTTGCGAAATCATTAAGAAAAGAACCGGTTGTTGTGAATAAAGACGTTCCAGGATTTATCGTCAACCGAATCATGATTCCACAATTTATCGAAGCGATCCGACTATTGGAAGAAGGCGTAGCGACAGCAGAGGATATTGATAAAGCGGTGAAACTTGGTTTGAACTATCCAATGGGACCGTTTGAACTGCAAGACTATGCAGGTGTTGATATCGGTTACTACGTGATGGAATACATGAAAAATGAATTTAATGACACACGTTTTGCACCGCCAATGTTATTAAAACAAATGATGCGTGCGAATCGTTTAGGTAAAAAGACAAAAGCTGGTTTTTACGATTACGAGTAATTTTTCAAAGGAGGAATTGTCATGAATTACGAAACGTTAATTTGTGAGATTGAAAATAAAGTTGCTTTAGTTACGATTAATCGTCCACCGGTTAACCCGTTAAACTCCCAAGTGTTCAGCGAACTTAGCCAACTATTAAATGAGTTGGAAGAAAATGATGACGTCCGTGTTGTTGTTCTTACCGGTAGCGGCGAGAAAGCGTTCGTGGCTGGTGCTGATATTAAAGAAATGGCAACAAAAGATTTAACAGGCTTAAACTTAATGAACAAGCGCTCACGAGCGATGTTTACACAAATTGAAAACTTATCAAAACCGGTCATTGCGGCGATTAACGGCCTTGCTTTAGGCGGCGGCTTTGAGCTAGCACTTGCTTGCGATTTAAGAATTAGTTCTGATAAAGCGAAATTTTCCTTCCCGGAAACAGGACTTGGCATTATTCCTGGCGGCGGTGGAACACAACGTTTACAAAGAATTGTCGGACAAGGAATTGCGAAAGAATTAATTTACTTCGGTGATATGATTGACGCCGAAAAAGCATTAGAGCTGCATCTTGTTAACCGTGTTGTTCCACATGAGGAGTTGCTTACAGAAGCATTGAACTGGGCAGGAAAGTTAGCAGAAAAACCAGCTGTTGCTATTTCAATGGCAAAACAATCAATCAATCACGGCGGCTATGTTGATATCGAATCAGGTTTAACGATCGAAACAGCCAGCTTTGCGACAGCATTTTCATCTGAAGATGCGAAAGAAGGCTTAACTGCCTTTATGGAAAAAAGAAAGCCTGTTTATGTCGGTAAATAACGGAGGGGTAATGATGAAAGCAAAAGAAATTGTTTTATTAGAAGGAGCCCGTACAGCATTTATTAATATAAATGATATGTTTCGGGAAGTGACAGCGACAGAACTAGCTGTTCACGCCGCAAAAGAAGCGATTAAAAAAGCAAAGATTCAACCGGAAGAGATTGACCATGTCGTATTTGGTAATGTACAGCAATCAAGCCGGGATGCCCACTTTTTAGCGAGACATGTCGGTTTAAAAGTTGGTACGCCGATTCGTGTTCCGGCTGTAACGATTAACCGTGTGTGCGGAACAGGAATTGAGGCAATTACTGCGGGGGCCCGTCATATTTTAGCAGGTGAAGCGGACGTTGTTTTAGCCGGTGGAACGGAAAATATGAGCCAAGTTCCTCACGTCATTCGCGGCATGCGCTGGGGGTCACCACTCGGCTCACCAAAAGTGGAAGATTGGCTTTGGGACGGCTTAACAGATACGTATGTTGGTCTCAGCATGGCAGAAACGGCTGAAAATTTAGCGAAAAAATACAATATTAGCCGGGAAGAAGTCGATGCCCATGCACTATCCAGCCATGAACGTGCCATTCAGGCCAGAGAAAAAGGTTATTTTAAAGAAGAGATCGTTCCGGTGACGGTTAAAACGAGAAAAGGTGAAGTCATCGTTGACGAAGATAACCATATTCGTGAAACAAGTATGGAAAAGCTGAGCAAATTAAAACCGCGCTTTATTGCAGACGGTGTTGTAACCGCAGGAAATGCAAGCGGTATGGTTGACGGAGCGGCAGCTGTTGTAATCGCTTCTGCAGAATATGCAGAAAAGCACGGCTTAAAGCCGATTGCCCGACTCGTATCATGGGAAGCTGTCGGTGTTGATCCGGAAATTATGGGAATTGGTCCAGTACCGGCGATTAAAGGTGCAGTGGCTAAAGCCGGCTTAACATTAGCTGACTTAGATTTAATCGAAATTAACGAAGCATTCTCTGCACAATACTTAGCCTGCCAAAAAGAATTAGGATTTGACTTGGAAATTGGTAATGTTAACGGAGGTGCGGTAGCCATCGGTCATCCGTTAGCAGCGAGCGGAACGAGAATTTCCTTAACACTTGCTTACGAATTAAGAAGACGGAACAAAAAATACGGCGTTTCTTCTGCATGTATCGGCGGCGGTCAAGGGATTGCTGCAGTATGGGAAGCTTTATAATATAACAATTTGGAGTCATTCTGCCAGAAGAACCGGTTTTGCCCCTTTGGTCAATGTCTTTGAAAATCCTCTTAGTTCATTTGAAAAAGAATATCTGGCCAAAAAGGGGCTCTTCTTCTACTCGAATTCCGTTTTATTCCACCATAGAAAGGATGGTTCGATGACAAAACTAGACACATTTCCAAAAAACTCATTTTTTGCCGATGAAGTTGATTTGAAAGAAGTTTTTACAGTTGAAGATTTTACGGATGAACATAAAATGATTGCCCAAACAACGAAAGATTTTGTTGAACAAGATGTGATGCCTGTTCTTCCGAAAATCGAAAATCAAGAGTTTGAAGAGTCTAAAAAACTAATTAAACAATCTGGTGATCTCGGATTACTCGGTCCGGATATTCCTGAAGAATTTGGCGGACTCGGTTTAGATAAAGTTAGCTCCATTGTTATTACAGAACAAATGGCAAAAACACGTTCATTTGTTGTCACCTATTCCGGCCAAGTCGGAATTGGTTCACTTCCGATTGTTTATTACGGTACAGATGAACAAAAAGCGGCCTATCTTCCATCTGTTGCAGCAGGTGAAAAGATTGGTTCTTACGCATTAACAGAGCCCGATGCCGGTACAGATGCACTCGGCATTAAAACGACAGCAAAGCTTTCCGAAGATGGCACCCATTATATTTTGAACGGGGAAAAACAGTTTATTACGAATGCTTCATTTGCTGACTTTTTTATCTTATATGCAAAAATTGACGGTGAAAAATTTACAGCGTTTATTATTGATCGCGATACAGAAGGGCTTTCCATCGGTCCGGAAGAGCAAAAAATGGGCTTAAAAGGTTCTTCAACAACGCCAGTCATTTTAAACGATGTGAAAGTACCTGTTGAAAATGTGCTCGGTGAAATTGGCCGTGGCCACTCGATCGCTTTCAATATTTTAAATATTGGCCGTCATAAAATTTCAGCGACATGTCTCGGTACAGCGAAACGTGCATTAGAACTGGCTGTGGCACATGCAACGGAAAGAAAACAATTTAAACGTCCGTTGGCAGAGTTTAGTTTAATTAAAGAAAAGATTGCCGATATGGTGTTGAAAATTTTTGCCATGGAATGTATGGTGTACCGGACAGCCGGCGAGTTTGAAAAAGGTGCCCGTTACTGCGAAGAAAATAATCTTCCGTTTTTAAAAATATTGAAAAACTATGCGGTTGAATGTTCAGCGAATAAAGTTTATGCATCAGAAGCACTTGATGCAGTCGTTGACGAAGCACTGCAAATTCATGGCGGGTACGGTTATGTGAATGAATATGAAATTGAAACATTATACAGAGATTCACGCATCAACCGTATTTTTGAAGGAACGAACGAAATCAACCGTATGGTGATCGCTAATACATTATTAAGTGAAGATGGTTTTCCGGCTGTAAAGAAAATGAAGGGTGAGTTGACAGGACGTTTCGAGCGCCAATGGAATTTTGCAGAGCGTTTAAGAGAACTAACGAATACGCTCGTTCGTGATGTGAAAGCAAACTTTACAAGCCCGGATGAGGAACAAGAACTATTAGCAGCAATTGCTGATTTAGCGACAGCAAGCTTTGCATTAGAAAGTGCGCTCATTCGCACTGAGAAAATTTTTGCAGGAAAAGCAGGAAAAAAAGCTGAACAATATGAAAGAATCGTTAAAGTGTTAGCTGAAGTGATTGCTACGGACGTATTGCAAAAAGGTTTAACCGTAGCAGGGAATATGTCTGCTGAATTTAAGCAACAATTAACTGAAGTTTTCCAACAGCAAAATAATAGTGAAATTAATTTAGTAGAAGAGAAGCGGAAAATTGCTGATACTGTCATTTCATCCGGTTATTAATTTTGTTAATCTATTTAAAGGAGGTGCCGAGTTATGAAAAATGTTCATAAATTAAAAGTATATTTTGGTGATACGGATGCGGCAGGGATTGTCTTTTATCCGAATTATTACCGCTGGATGGACCAGGCAACATTTGAATTAATCGAAAAAGCGATCATGAATCCGAAAGAACTGCGGACAGAAAAGAATATTACTTATCCATTATTAGAAACAGGATGCAAACATTTTGCACCATTATTTGATGGTGATATTGTAGAAATTCATTCACACGTATCTGAAATCCGTAACAAAGTGTTTAAAGTTCAACATGAATTCAAAAAAAATGGTGAAGTAATTGCATCTGGTTTTGAAATCCGCGCATGGACATCGATTAAAGATGGCAAGCTAAAAGCGATTCCGATTCCAGATGACATCCGGGCGGCATTCGGACACCCGGTTCAAACGGTATAACCCCCATTAAATATCGAGATCGTTTCAGTTAAATTTTTCTCCTGAATTCATTAGTTTGTTGTAAAGTAAAAGCTTACCCTTTTAGTCGAACTTTTATTATAAATAGATGTAAGGGGCTGTCTGATAAGTCCTAAAAAAAACAGGCAAGTGGTAAGAAAATTTGTTTTTTCTCCACTTGCCTTTTATAT
>CALGYZ010000008.1 GCA_937934645.1 uncultured Bacillaceae bacterium
ATCCTTGTGGATTCATAACTTGCCAACGCCAGGAATCTTTGCACATTTCTTCTATTCCTTTTTCAGCAATACACCCTAAATGAATCTTTGCCTTTGTTGGATCCGCATAACAAATAGGAACATCCCCGGGTCTCCTATTTGTTACCGTATATGGTACTTTTTTGCCCGTTACTTTTTCAAAAGTTTTTACAAGTTCTAAAACGCTGTATCCAGTCCCGGTACCCAAATTATATGTTTCAACTCCATTTGAATTAAATACACTTTTTAATGCTTTTAAATGACCTTTGGCAAGATCCACTACATGAATATAATCCCGTACCCCTGTTCCATCAGGCGTTGGATAGTCATTTCCAAATATTTTTAATTCTTTTAGTCTGCCTATCGCCACCTGTGTGATATATGGCATTAAATTGTTGGGAATTCCGTTGGGATCCTCTCCAATTAGGCCACTCTCGTGAGCACCTATAGGATTAAAATACCGCAGTATGGTGATACTCCAACTATTGTCAGCGACATAGACATCGTGCAAAATTTCTTCAATCATCATTTTTGTACGGCCATATGGGTTCGTAGGATTCAACGGAAAATCTTCTGTAATAGGGACTCTCTCCGGAACACCATAAACCGTTGCAGAAGAGCTGAAAACCAAATTCTTGACGTTATACTCACTCATAACTTCACAAAGAATTATGGTGCCGGTAACGTTATTATGATAATACTTTAACGGTTTCAATACAGATTCTCCAACAGCTTTTAGACCAGCAAAATGAATAACAGCGTCTATTTGGTTTTCTGAAAAAATATTTCTCAAACTTATTCGATCAAGCAAGTCTGCTTCATAAAACTTAATATCTTTTTTAGTGATCTGTTTTATTCTTCTTAAAACTTCGGGTTTACTATTTGAAAAATTATCAACTATAATAATGTCGTAATTTTCTTTAAGTAACTCTACACAAGTATGACTGCCAATATATCCAGCTCCGCCAGTAACTAATATCGCCATTTTGAAAACCTCTCTTAGGAAAGTTCCTATTACAATTTTTATTTATCAAATGCCTTACTCTGTTAATGGTGGAATTTTGTTCTCCAAAAATACAATCGAAATAAATATTTACTAATAAGTAATTTAATTTTGACTAAATATTTCGTGTTAAAAAACTTAGTAGTTCATGATTATATTATACGTTTAGTAATAATTCCTTTTATTTGACTTAATCTTTGTTGTAATCGGGTAATAATTTCGACATCAATATTCACATCAATGTCAATAAGTGTATATTGCCTTTGCTTCTCATGTTTTATGAAATACGGACATCCGAGGATTTACCATGTAAGGAAATAGTATTTTTTTAAATTCATTTCTGCCCGATGAATTTATTCTCCTTTTATAAAATTGGTTGAATTCCGTTTATAATCATTTTTATAAATTTTTCCGCAAAAGGGTATAACACCGTAAAAATTTAACGGAACGAAATTTGTCCTCTCGTATATTTTCTCTTTTTATTATCTTATTATAACGTTTTGTAAAATTTCTAACAGAAAAACCGCCCTTCATTATCACAGGGCAGGGCGTAAAACTATATGTGACCATTATTGATATTGCTTAAATATTAAAAAAGACGGGAATTTAGGTGAAAACCATGTTGATTTTGGCGGCATAATACAATTATTATCCGCGCATTCTATAAATTCTTCCAATTCAATTGGGTAGGTTTCAATTATTACGTCTTTTCTTTTGGAAAACTCTTTATACTTTTTAAAATCATCATCGGAAATATACTCAAGGCTGTTTGTATCAAAAATACGGAAAGCTTGAGAAATAATTTGGGTGTTTAACCGGTAAATATCATTATTCCAAAAAGCATCGGAATTCAACTCAATAAGATTTACCACAAATTTTTCCGACTCATAATATATTCTTACCTTTCCCTTGGATAAAGGTGTTTCCCCGTCTAAAACATCAAACCTGTTGAAAATAAACTCCTTTGCTTTTTCAAAGAGTTGCGCATCCACATTTGGAATGATGCGGTGAATTGGAAGAATCTCCAGATAGTCGAAATTTATCAAGCAAGAAAGTACTGAGTTTTTAAAGCCTGATAAGGAAGTCGTATACAAGCGATGATGACCGTCTGCAACGTACAGACTTTCCGTATCTTGAAATTCGGAGGTGATTTGTTCGGCCTCTTTACCGCAAAAAACATAGATATCAATATCTTCAAATATAAAATGCTCGCTAAACTTTTCTCCTTCAATAAAAGTTTGGTAATCGACTCTTTTTTTATGTCCGAGTAAAACAGGAGCAGCTTCTGAGTTATATCCGTGCAAATTACTCAGCATACCTTGTACAGTGTCAGGGAGAACCAGTTCATGGCATTTAATATTTCCGACTCTATACTCCCCGATTGGCACATCTGCAATCAAGCCATATACATCCCCATACTTAAAAACATAAACCGCATTTTCAAAACTTTTTATCGGATGCGCATTTAAAGCTTCTTTTTCCTTCTTTGTAAGAAACAGGGTTCTTTCGTCCAGTGCAATTCGGCCGTCTTTAATATTAACCAAGTTAATGAATTCAGAATCGTAAATCTTACCGCTAACGTTAATATATGATTTTTCGATTGTATCAATCCGCATTGTGGTCTCCATCTTGTTGCAAAATTTTTTTATTTTGTAAAAACAAATCCCTTACCTTTAAGTTATTAAAATTAAAATCTAATTATAAAACCTAACTATGTCTTCAACCGTTTTGATGCCAAAATTCTTTGGGATCGGAAGACCTTCTAAATCGGGACCAGCAAATTTGCCGTCTTTATAATAGGAAACCTTGGCGATTTTTTCAAACCACATCAAAACTTTATCAATTGCGGGGGTTTCCAAGCCGACAACATCACAAAATCCCTTTATAATGCACAATCCGTACGGGAAATCTTCCAAGAAATAACGTGACTGAAAATCCGGAACAAATCCTTTGTCTGTTTTTACCATTGGAGTGGCTATTCCTTTAAAAGCTTTTATGCTCTTTATTTTTTTTGTCATTTTTTCCACTGTGTCGGATTCATAATGCTCCTTTAAGGATTTAACTCCCCTTAAATCCAGTCCCTTAATCATCCGGCACATCTTCTGCAACTCATCATCGCAAGCAATCAGTATTCTCGACGAATCATCCGTCCATTCCTCATAAAAATATATCGGTCTGTCCCAATACATTCCTTCTTGATAATCCCGAAACATGGAATAAAGTCTTGTCGTATGAAGGATGGGATTAGAAGGTGTAAGAGTGACATTCAAATAATTGGACAGGGTGTGGCATGGAATGCCCAAAAGTTCTTCTACAACCTTTTTTACTTCCCCAATCTTATCGGCAGGGATGGAGCCAATAAAAAGTTCACTCTTTTTTCCCAAATCATAAACCGACTTGCCATATTCTTTTATGCGCGAAATACCATGAACCCTTTGAAACCCAAAAAGGGTGTAACCATCTGTTACAAGATCTTTCGCATAGAACTCGACACCGCCGCTGCCCGGCATGACGCCAATCCAAGCACCGGGTTTAAAATACGGTTTAATCTTATTAAAAATGCCAGGAAAAACATGTGATGGAACCGTGCAAAGAATAATATCGGCTTCAGCTATTACTTCTTCCGGCTTGTTAGAGACTTTATCAATGTTTCCGCTATATTTCAGGATATCATCACTAGTATAGACCTCCATTACACGGCCCCATCTCTCAGGCTTTGAAGTCAACAGACTTACAGACACGTCTCTCCTTTTTCCGAGATCTCCCAACAATAGAGAACCGATGTTTCCCCCACCGACAATACATACTTTTAATTTGTCCCTACCGGTTAAAACAGATCCGTTGTTTAACATTATTCCAACACCATCTTTAACGCTCTGATCAGTTTTTCGTTTTCTTCAGGCCGTTTCACGGCTACCCGTATATATTCTCCATTAAATCCGTTCTTAGCGGATAAATCTTTAATTAACAAATCAAACTCATCAAGAAGCCTTTCCGTCAATTCTTTTGCCGTTAATCCCCCAAGCACTTCGCACATCACAAAATTTGCCTGGGACGGAATGACTCGTAAGTTTTTTATGGAAGACAACTTTTCAATATAATCTCTTCTTATATCTTTAAATTTTTTCATCGCTTCTTCGTAATCTTTCTTGTATTTCTCAAAAATTTGCAAATAAAACTCGCCAAAAGAATTTATATTCCA
>CALGYZ010000009.1 GCA_937934645.1 uncultured Bacillaceae bacterium
GCTAGAGCGTACGGTTCATACCCGTGAGGTCGGGGGTTCGATTCCCTCCGCCGCCATTAGCCATTACACAAAAAGGGCTGCCTCTTTATTAAGAGACAACCCTTTTTTTGCATAGTTCGTATCCTTTTTTCAGGTAAACCTGCTTTCTTACATAGACAGCAAGTTACCCCCTTCTGGCACCTCTGCCTCCCCTTTTTGATTCAGTGTGGCGCCTTAGTGAGGCAAGGCGATCTTCGCTGTCACGGAGAAACCGTGCCATTTTCCTTTCGAAATCTTCTGCTGAACTCCGGCTTCTGTTGCGTTTCTGACGGAATCGGCCAGCTGATCCGTTTTCTTTTGCCCTTCTGATGGATAACCCGATCTTTCCATCCTCTTCAACATTTAGCACCTTTACTTCCACTTGATCGCCGACTTTTAAATAATCATTAATATCCTTCACATAAGTGTCAGCCACTTCACTGATATGGACCAATCCTGTTGATCCTTCCGGCAACTCTACAAAAGCGCCAAAATGTGTAATCCCTGTTACTTTTCCTTGTAACTTGCTGCCTACTTCAATCGACATAAAAAAAAGCTTCCTCCTTAAAATTTTAAGATACACCTTATTTGTATTTTAGTTAATAACCTGTCAAGTGTCAATTGTAATGTTAAAATTCGTGATCTTCGGGTATCGTAAATATAATTTCCCCTTCATCAGACATAAAGTATTCCTGACGGGCATATTTTCCAACATATTCTTCATCCTGGAATTTGACAATTTCCTCTTTCAACGCTTTTTGTTCCTCTTTTAAATTATGATATTCTTCATCAAGATTATGTAACTGTTCCTGCTTTTCACTTAACACCCGGTTTTGGGAAATTAAGGCTGACAGAAGTGAAATGGTGATCATCATAAACAAAATAAAAAATACAGTCAGCCTGCGGATCAATAATTTTTTCTTTCTCTTTTGCAGGATGCTCCGCTCTTTTTCCTTTTCCGAAACGGAGCGGTTCAAAACGGGAATTGCACTTCTTCTTTCAAGAGCCATTCTCCATTGAACCCCCTTTCATTTATTTTTTAATGAAAAAACGGTAAATCCGTTCCAGATAGCAGGATATTCCTCGTACCCATCGCCCTCCTATTATTTTAATGGATTCCGGAAAAAGTTTCCATAAAAGGCTGGCCGGAAACAAAACAGGTTTTATAAAGAAAGTTAACACGGTAAACAACATAATTCCTGATGCGGTGATGATCCGGAAAATAGACTTAATCAATATCACCAATGCGGTAAATAAGAATGTTACAGTCACAACAACAGGTCTCACGATAAGAACCGAAAACATGTTTTTTCCCTTCCGGTACGTCCTTTTGACGAACCGGATTATTTTTTCCAGTAATTTTAAATATCCGTTCTTCAGCAGACTTTGATAAAAGGCAAACCCGCATAAAAGAGCGATAAATATGTAAAACCGGATTTCACCGTGATTGACGAGATAAAGAACATAAAAGATGAGGAGAGCCTGGGTAATCCAAAACAATATGTCATGAACGATTAATAATATAATATTTCTGTTTAAACGGGGAAATAAGCGGCTATATGTATCCAGAGCCGCTCCAAAGAAACTTCCCATGCCGATCATTGCCAGCATTGTATAAAATTGGACACTTAAACTCATTTGAACAACTTGCTAAAGAACCCTTTAGCTTTCTCCCCCTGGTGGTCATCGAGATAAACAAGGTCAAAAATTTTCCCCTTAATCGAAACAATGCCTTTATCAACATCTAAATTTTTCATTTGCAGATTTTGCCCGCGAATCGCCAGATAGCCCATGACGGTTTCCAATAAAAATTCCTCATTATCAAAGCTTTCCACCTGTTTTACACCCGTAATGTCCAGCGTTTTCCGGCTGCGCATGATCACGTCATGGTCATGGACAACAGTCTTTTGGTTTTTTGACTGGTCATAAAATTGGTTCACTGTTCATCCCCCGATTCAACCTAAAATCTCAAGTTCTTATAAAAACTGTATGCTCGTCCTTTTTATAATAGAACCTGTTTTCCTCTCGGGGGATATAAAGTGAAATGTACCGGTTTTATTCGATCGGTTCGGTTATTTTTTCATCTTTGAGTACCGTATACATCGACCGCGCTTTTTCTTTTTTTGTCGTTTCCTTCAAATTTTCAACTTTTACGGTTAAAATTCGGTTTCCGAACCGGATCTCGAGTTCATCACCGATTTTAACCGCAGATCCTGCTTTTGCCGTTTTGCCGTTAATGGAAATTCTCCCCTGGTCCGCAACTTCTTTGGCCAGTGTTCTCCTTTTAATTAACCGTGATACTTTTAAAAATTTGTCCAGTCTCATATGAATACATAACCCTTTCTATATTATTGTTGCATCTTCATTATAACCCGGAACGTTTCGCTTCTTCCCAAAATTCATCCAGCTGGGCCAATGTGTAATCCTGGAATTCCTTTCCACTTTCCCTGACTTTATCCTCCACATATTGAAACCGTCTCATAAACTTTTGGTTCGCCTGAATTAGCGCTTCTTCCGGATGAATGGAAAGAAACCGGGCAACGTTGACCATAGCAAACAATAAATCGCCAAATTCAGACTGGATCCGCTTATGATCACTCTGTTCAATTTCAGTAAGCCATTCCTCCAGTTCTTCTTTTAACTTCTCAATGGCTCCTTCTTTATCCTCCCAGTCAAATCCTGATTTTTTCGCTATTTTTTGCAATTCATATGCCTGGATCAACGCCGGCAAGCCTTTTTTCAATTGTGAGAGTACGGAACGTTCCTTTCCTCCCTTTTCCAATTGCTTAATCCGGTCCCAATTTGATAATACTTCTTCCGCACTTTCCGCCTTTTCATCACCAAAAACGTGGGGATGGCGGCGGATCATTTTTCTTGTAATTCCTTCAATAACATCATCAATGGAGAAGAAGCCTTCATCTTCACCGATTTGCGAATGGAGCATCACTTGCAGCAATACATCGCCTAATTCTTCAACGATATGTTCATCATCTTTTTCATCAATGGCCTCAATTAATTCATACGTTTCCTCAATTAAAAACTTTTTTAAAGACTCATGAGTTTGCTCCCGGTCCCACGGGCACCCCTCGGGTCCCCGCAAAGTCGCCACCACTTTCCGGAAGTAATCAAACTGACGGTACAGCAGCTCTTCCTGCTTGATGGGCGGTACATAGACACTTGTCAAATTATCCGTGGTAAAATCCCTGTCGAGCATATAAAGCGGTACTTTTTTTACAGTTTCCCGGCTCGTACCCGCATTGGAAACAATGTAAATATCGTATGTATCAGGCAAAACTTCCATCAATTCCAATTTCACACCGGAAGCGACAAACCGATCATAGACCTGGGTAATGATGATGTGTTGCGTAAGCCTGATCTCATTCCGGTCAAGGCTTGTTCCGTCCAGCAATTGAAACCCTTCGACCGGATCGATTTCAACCGCTTGAAACAAGGCATCCAAAAAACTTTGCCCTCCGCTGAATTCAATATCGACATTGCCGTTTTTCTCCTCTTGAAGCAACAATTGCACGGTCTTTTCCGCGACCATCGGATGGCCGGGAACAGCGTACACGATATCCTGCTTTTCAGCTTCCTTGACCAAATACTCAACTATTTTTACATACACATCATGGAAATTGTCATATTGTTCATAAAATGAATCAAAGGATGTGTATTTCAATCCTTCTTCTTCCAACTGCTTAATGACCGGATGTTCCTTTGTCCGTAAATAAAGCGGACGTTCTCCCTTCAATAATTTATATACACCGAGGGGCAACTGATCAAGTTCCCCCGCTCCGAGTCCGACGACTGTTATTTTCGCCACTGCGGCGCCCTCCTTTACCATTTAATAGAAATAACAATTTTTTCCCGAAAGGAAGCAAAACGAGCTCCTTGCGGGAAAGGACATTTCCCCTGATTAATATAATGGAAAAGATAATACCGCCTGCGCAGGCAGCAGTAACCGCTTGAATACTTGATAATATTCTTGCAGAGCTGAATACCGTTTCCGCCCGGTCCCCGACCCAAAGTACGCCCAGGACGGCTACGGTCATTACTGCAAGTGATTTCAATAATACAAAAGAAAAATGTTTTGTTAATAACGGAAACTTCAACATCCTATGGAGTCTGCCCAGCAACAGAACCGCCATGACTGCCAGGGCGGCATTTGTTGCCACAGCCGCGCCGGTGATTCCCATAGATCCGACCAATATTTGATTGAATGTCACTTTGGCCAGGACACCGGCAAGCACGGCAAAAGTAGAAAAATAAATTTTTCCGAACCCTTGCAAAATCGATATGGCTGTCGTACTGAGTGATGCAAGAATGATGGATAATACATATACGCGTAAAATGTTTGATCCGCTGTCGTTTTCAAATAACATTTCATTCAGCGGATTCATAATCAAAATCAGCCCGGTTGCGGCAGCCGTCCCGATCGCAAAGCTGATTTGAAAGGCAATCCGTACATAATTTTTAATTTCTCCGTTTCTCTGTTTCATTCCGGCAATCATAGGAACGACTGATAAGGATAATGATGTTGCGATAATCATGCCGATCTGCAAAAGCGGCTGTCCCCTGTCATATATTCCTTTCACCACCTGTGCCGCCGTAACGGTCATGCCGTTTTTTATTAATAATGAAAGAATTTGAAAAGAGTCGCACAATTGAAAAAGCAAAAGGGATAAACTGCTGATGCATATGGCCAATCCTTCAATCCCTGCAATTTTCATAACCGTACGGTCAATCCGGAAAAGCGTGCACGGCCGTATTTTTGACTTTCTTTGTTTTATAAATAAAAACAGCAACAATAACATTCCGCATAAACTTCCGGTAACAGAAGACAAAATGGCCGCCGCCCCCACATCATATAATGAATAATGATGGGAAACGAGCAATACCGACAGAAACAAAATCAAAACAACGCGGATCAATTGCTCCGTTACTTGCGATATTGCCGTCGGCTGCATGATTCCGGTTCCTTGGAAATAGCCCCTCACAACCGCAATAACAGGAACAGTTAAATAAGAAAAAGACACCGCACGGATTAACGGTTGTAAACGTTCGTCCCCCATAAAAGAAGCAAAAGTTTCAGAGCCGGCGTACAATAAAAAAAATATAATTAAACAAATCATGCCTACGGCTAATAATGAGGAAAAAAATATCGTTTGTTTTTCTTCTTCATCCGAAGGGTCTGTCTGTTCAGCATACAACTTCGATATGATGACAGGAAAACCGTAAATGGCGAAGGAGACAGCAATCCCGTAAAACGGATAAATTTGCTGGTAAATATAAAAACCGATATCACCGACAATATTTTGAAACGGTACGCGGTATACGGCACTTAACACTTTAGTGAGAAATGCAGCAACGGATAAAATGACCGTTCCCTTTACAAGCACACCGACAGAATTCATTTTCTCTTTATGCATACACACACCTGCAACTCTATTCTTATCCCGTAAATCCTTTATTTTCTGTAATCCATTTTATAATAAAATAATAAAAGAAGACAGATAAACTGTCTTCCTTAAAGGAAATCTATTGTTCCATTTGTCTGGCTAAAAAGCCGGCAGCCGTTTCAGCAGACTTCTTCTCTACTTTTCCGAGGGAATGGTCTTTGGATAAAATAATAACCGTGCCAATCGGGTCGCCATTTGCAATAATCGGGCTGATCGTGTACGATTTAAGTGTTTCCTCTTTGCCATCGACAATGGACACCGTGCTTTCATTCGTTTCTAACAATGTAATGCGGTCTGTCATTGCTTTTTCAACCAGTTCACTTACATTTTTATTTAAATATTCTTTCTTTGAACCGCCGGCTACGGCAATGACAGAATCCCGGTCACAAATTAGCACAGTGCTTCCTAGACTGTCATACAAAGCTTCGGCGTACTCCTTGGAAAAATCCCCTAACTCGCTGATCGGCGAATACTTTTTCAAAATGACTTCCCCGTCACGGTCAACAAAAATCTCCAGCGGATCTCCTTCACGGATTCTTAATGTTCTTCTGATTTCTTTCGGAATAACGACACGCCCTAGATCATCAATACGACGAACAATACCAGTTGCTTTCATCTCTGGATGCCTCTCTTTCTTATGATGATTTTTCTTACTGAATAAAAACTGTTAGTTGCAAATGAGATTTTTCCAATCAGTCGTACCATTCCCTTCCGGATCGGTTATCTATTGGAATCATCATCCTTGTATAAATATTATCTAACATATGGAAAGTTCTATTCACAAACTGCATTTTTCTGCAAGTACGTATTATTGGCATTCATGTCATTTTTTCCCAAAGAAAAAGCAGGCCCGGATCAGGAGCCTGCTTTTTTATTGTGAAACTGTATCAGCCTTAGTTTCTTTTTCAACTGCTGCCGGCAATTCTTTCAATAAAGTTTCCAGAATGGGGAGCCATTCGGAATCCTGCATTTTCTTCGTATAAATAACAATTTTAAATTTCTCCCCTTCCATTCCGTAACCTACTTTTCTGCCAAACGGCTTGGAAACTTCAACCAGCCGCTGAACGCTGATTTCCTTCGTAACCGACGAATGGAAGAGAATGTGTATTTCATCTTTCGCCTTTTTAATTGTTTCAATACCTGATTGTTTTGCATGTACTTTGATCTCCGAAACTTTAAACAGATTTCCGACCTCTTCCGGATAGTCCCCGTAACGGTCTATCATTTCTTCCTGCAAGTCGCGGATATCTTCCATATCCTTTATGTTGCGGAACCTCTTGTACATTTCGATTTTTTGATAACCGTCACGGATATATTCATCCGGAATATAGGCATTAATATCAAGATCAATTTCAACCGGATAATCTTGTTCTTTCGGGCGTTCCCCTTTCAATTTTTCAATGGCTTCTTTAAGCATTTGTGAATACAAGTCAAAGCCGACGGATTCAATAAATCCGTGCTGTTGCGCACCCAATAAATTCCCCGTACCGCGGATTGCCAGGTCCCTCATGGCTATTTTGAAACCGGAACCGAGTTCGGTAAACTCTTTAATAGCTTGAAGCCGTTTTTCAGCTACTTCTGTTAAAATTTTATCCTTACGGTACGTAAAATACGCATACGCCACCCGGTTGGAACGGCCGACGCGCCCTCTCAGCTGGTACAGCTGGGAAAGACCCATCCGGTCGGCATTTTCTACAATCAGCGTATTCACATTCGGAATATCCACGCCGGTTTCGATAATTGTTGTGCTCACTAAAACATCCGCTTCCCCGTTTAAAAACTGGATCATGACATTTTCAAGTTCGGTTTCCGTCATTCTGCCATGGGCATAAATGATCCTTGCATCCGGAACCAATAAGGAAATTTCTTCGGTTTTTCTCTCTATATCTTCAATATTGTTGTATACGTAATAAACTTGGCCGTTCCTGGCCAGCTCACGTTCAATGGCTTCTTTGATTAATACCGGATTCATCTCCATGACATATGTTTGAATCGGGAAACGGTTTTCCGGCGGTGTTTCAATAACCGACAAATCACGAACCCCAAGGAGGGACATATGCAATGTTCTCGGAATCGGCGTTGCAGTCAAAGTCAGAACATCAATATTCGTCTTCAGCTTTTTGATCTTTTCTTTATGGGTAACGCCGAACCGTTGTTCTTCATCGATGATCAATAATCCTAGATCATGGAAATTGACATCTTTGGACAGGAGACGGTGAGTGCCCACAACAATATCGATTGTCCCATTTTTTAACCCTTTTATGGTTTCCTGCTGCTCTTTACGTGTGCGGAAACGGCTTAGCACACCAATTTTAACCGGATAATCCTGGAATCTCTCCCGCATCGTTTCATAATGCTGTTGGGCAAGAATGGTCGTGGGGACAAGAAACGCAACCTGCTTTCCGTCACAAACAGCTTTAAAAGCGGCCCTTAAAGCGACTTCCGTCTTTCCGTAACCGACATCCCCGCACAAAAGACGGTCCATCGGTCTCGGCCGTTCCATATCTCTTTTAATTTCGGCAATCGAGCGCAATTGATCTTCTGTTTCTTTGTACGGGAAAGACGCTTCAAATTCCCGTTGCAACTCTGTATCCGGTGAAAACGCATATCCAACGGATGCTTCCCGTTCTGCATATAACTTGATTAAATCCTCGGCAATATCCTGAACGGAAGATTGCACTTTCCGCTTTACTCGTTTCCACTCTGATCCGCCCAGTTTATATAACTTCGGCTCTTTACCTTCTGTTCCGACATATTTTTGGACTAAATCAATTTGGTCTACCGGTACATAAAGTTTATCCGTACCCTGGTATTTAATTTTCATGTAGTCTTTATGGACTCCGTTAATTTCCAGGGTTTCAATGCCTAAATATTTTCCTATGCCATGGTTAACATGGACAACATAGTCCCCGACATTTAATTCCGAATAACTTTTAATACGCTCCGCATTTGACAGTTTTTGCCTGCGTGCAGGGCGTTTTTTCACCCGTTTATTAAAGAGCTCTCCTTCCGTAATCACGGCAATTTTTTGCATAGGCAGTTCAAAACCTGTATTCAAATGCCCGACCATAATTTGAGCTTTTCCCGGTAATAATTCTTCACCGCTCCGGTTCGTTACCGCTTCGATCGAATAATCGCCCAGCACGGTTTCCATCCGTTCCGCCTGATGTTCATCCGCACCAAGGAAGATAACTGTATAACCACCTTTCTCCAGCCGCTCCAATTCAGACTTCAATACATTCATCTGACCATGGAAATTTTGCATCTGTTTACTTGAAAGATTGAGTATATTTTGTGGATTTACATGTTGAATATGCCGTAAAAACAAGGAAAAATAGATAATTGGCAGTTTATGGTTATGCAAAATTTTCCAAATATCGTGGCTAAGATAAACCGAATGGATAATTTTACCCTCGCCCAACAGGCTTGTATGCCATTCGGCTTCCTCTTTATCCAAATTATCTTTCGTTTCACTGATTCTACTGATTTCATCCAAGAAAATGATTGCGTTTTGATCTAAATAATCTAACAGACTATTAGAATCATCGAACGCAAAAGAAACATATTTAAATATTTGTTCGGGGAGTTGTCCTGAGCGAAGTTGTTCTATTTCCCCTTCCGTTTGAACTACTAGCTCTTCTTTGACCGTTTCCTCTTTTATTTGTTTCAAACTTTCTGCAAGTTCTTTTTCAAGCCGGGCGGCGATCCGTTCATATTGTTCAGGTTCAAGAATAATTTCGGAAGCGGGACTGATTGTAACCTCCGTCACTTTCTCCACCGAACGCTGATTGTCTATGGAAAAATAGCGGATCGAATCAATCACGTTATCAAATAACTCTATTCTTACCGGATTACTCTCTGTTAATGGATAGATATCGATTATTCCACCGCGGATGCTGAATTCTCCCGGTGAAGAAACCATTTCTGTCCGTTCATAACCCATTTGAATCAATTTTTGGATCATGTCATCCAAATCAATTTCATCGTCAACAGAAAGCGGAATCATATGCTTTTGCCAAATGGACTTCGGCGGCAATATTCTTCTGACTCCGGCAATCGGGGCAATGACAATTCCTTTCTCATTCCGGCATAAAAAGTTTAATGTCTCAATCCGCTGCGCCTTCAGTTCCGGACTGGCCACACCCAAGTCAGCAACCGTCAATTCATTGGCCGGGTATATATAAATATCATCTGAAACAAGCTGGGAAAGATCTTCATAAAGCTTTTGGGCCTGCAATAAGTTATAGGTGATGATCAGGAGCGGCCTGTTGAGTTTCTCATATAAAGCGGCCATAAAAACACTCCGTCCGGAATTGGACAAACCGGCAACAAGCTGCTCTTTCAGACCTTCCTCTATCCCGCTTGTTACGGATTGAACATCATCACTTTCCGTTAAAACACGTACTAACCCCCTCATGCTTTGCCTCCTCTCATGACAAAATACTCGTTTTTATGAATCTATAATATTTATCCCCCATACAGCCGGAAAGGATAACAGGTAGACCGGATGGAGAAAACAGAAAAATGCTTTGGATAAACCAAAGCTAATGGATAATGTAATCATTTTCATGGTTACTTGGATTTATTGTAAATGATTCATGGCAATTTTCGCAAATACTTTTTACATTTACATCTCCGTTCGGTTCATACTGAAGCATATTTTCCCGTTCTTGCTCCGTTAATTTGTGGAAACCGAGTGTTTCAAAATCCACGACATTTTCTTCGATGGTACCGAGTTTGATCCCGCAATAACGGCAAAAATAGTGTACAGCCATATGATGCACTCCCTGATTTTTAATTCTTCTACCTTTTTATTATTTTCAATTCAGGGATGCATTATTCGTGGAATGTAACCGGACGGGAATTGGTACCGCCGGCACTCTCACCTGTTATACATATTCATAACTTCCAAAAATGGTTTTTCCAGCCACATTGCTGCAGCATCTGCACTTTTTTCAATCATTTCATTGATCACCGGCTGCTCTTCCTGCGTAAATTTGCCGAGGACATGATCAACGACAGACCGACCTTCAGGAGGACGGCTGATTCCTATGCGGATTCGTTTAAACTCTTCCGTTCCGATATGTTTTATGATCGATTTTAACCCGTTATGACCCCCTGCACTTCCCTTAAACCGGAGGCGGATTTTTCCCACCGGTAAGTCCAGTTCGTCATAAATAACCAGTAAGTTTTCTGCAGGGATTTTGTAATAATCCATAAGGGGAGAAATCGCTTCACCGGATAAGTTCATATAAGTTAACGGTTTTAACAATATCACTTTTTTACCGTTGATCATTTCTTTTGCATATAAACCGTTGAACTTTGTTTTGTTCAGTGTAAGTCCCCACTTTTCACATAGCTTATCGATTACTTTAAATCCAACATTATGCCGGGTATCCTCATACTGTTTCCCCGGATTTCCCAAGCCGGCAATCAGTTTCATCGTTCTCCCCTCCTTTTTAATCGGGACAAAAGAACTAAACAGTTGAATATAAAATAAAAGACAGGCTGCCCAATATTTCAGGGTCTTTTGCAAAACAAAGACTCCTGATTATGGAACAGCCTTCAATACTTACTTTTCCCTGCCTTCCAAATTTTTAGGCATGCCCGGCTCCTGTTGTTCACCGGTGCTAATCTCTTCTTCCTGTTTCGGGGGTAAGATTGAGGCAATTACCTCATCATCTTCATGATTGATTTGATAAGGGTGTTCGTTTCTGATATCCCCTACTGTGATGGTTTCTCCAACTTTTAAATCGGTAACGTCAATTTCTACCGCTTCCGGCAGTTCATTAGCTGGAGCGGTCACGGACAGTTCAAACATGGACTGCTGGAGCACGCCGCCGTCTTTTACTCCAAAAGCTTCATTCATGAGGACAATCAGCACATTGGCGGTAACTTCCCTGTCCGGATCAACAGCCAGAAAATCCACATGAATGATCTCCCTCGTTATGGGATCAACGGCATACTCCCGGACCAAGGCATGCTTTTCTTCATCTCCGATTAATATTGGAAAAATTCCGTTTCTCCCGGTTTCAGAAAGTTGTTTTTGAAACTCCCTGCCGCAAATGAAAATCGGTTTTGCCGGCAAATCTTTTCCGTAAATAACTGCCGGAATTTTTCCCTTTCTCCGTAAAGTATTTAAATTTGTTTTTTTTCGTTCTCCGGCATGCAACTTCGCAACCATTCATTGTACACCTCTTTAAATTGACATACTTCGTCAATAGTATGTCCAATGAATGGTAAAAATATCCATAGACTTAAAATAATACACTTACTGACTTATGTTCAAACACCCGGACAATCGCTTCTCCGAGCAAAGGAGCAATGGATAATTGTTTAATTTTATCAATCCGCTGCTCTTCTTTCAGTTGGATGGAATTAGTGACGACCAGCTCTTTAATTTTCGAATGTTTAATCCGGTCAATTGCGGGGCCTGATAACACCGGATGAGAACAACATGCATATACTTCCCGCGCTCCGTTTTCAATCAAAGCGTTGGCCGCAAGCGTAATCGTTCCGGCAGTATCAATGATATCATCGATAATAATGGCCGTTTTTCCTTCCACATTACCAACAATATTCATAACTTCAGCCACATTCGGTTTCGGTCTCCGTTTGTCAATAATCGCAATCGGTGCTTTTAATTGATCCGCCATTTTACGGGCACGGACAACTCCCCCGTGGTCGGGAGACACAACGACAATATCTTCCAAATCTTTTGATTTAAAATAGTCGGACAAAATCCGGACACCCATTAAATGATCGATTGGTATATCAAAGAAACCTTGGATTTGCGGTGCATGCAAATCAAGGGTAATCATCCGCGTCGCACCGGCAGTTTCCAGTAAATTGGCAACCAATTTGGCCGTAATCGGTTCACGGGAACGTGCTTTCCGGTCCTGACGGGCATATCCGTAATACGGAACAACAACGTTAATTTGTTTTGCCGAAGCTCTTTTCACAGCATCAATCATAATGAGCAGTTCCATCAAATTCTCATTAACCGGATCACTTGTCGATTGTACAATAAAAACGTCACAGCCCCGGATACTTTCATCAATGTTAATTTGGATCTCTCCGTCACTGAACCGGCTGACTGTACACTCACCAAGGTCAACACCGATAAAATCAGCAATTTCTTTAGCTAACTCCCGATTTGAGTTTAATGAAAATAATTTTAATTTATTGTCTGGGTAGCGGCTAGACATGATGAACCTCCCTGGTTAGTCTTTATTCTTTAGTTTTTGAACATAATTTTCTTTATTCACTTGACGGGCGCGGGCAATGGAGAGTGCATTTTCCGGTACATCATCCGTAATCGTCGATCCGGCGGCAACATATGCATTTTCCCTTATTTCTACGGGTGCAATCAAATTTGAATTGCATCCGATGAATGCTCCGTCGTGAATAACGGTTTCATATTTATTTTTCCCGTCATAATTTACGGTGATCGTACCGCAGCCGATATTCACATCACTGCCGACTTTTGCATCACCGATGTATGTCAGGTGAGAAGCTTTGCTGCTTTTTCCGATGGAAGACTTTTTAATTTCCACAAAGTTGCCGATACGGACGTCATCCGCGATGTCTGATTGCGGACGGATATGTGCGAAAGGACCGATTTGGACGTATGAACCGATTTCACTGTCAAAAGCGGCGGAGTGCCGGATAATGGTAAAATCACCGACCTGGCAATTTTCAATTTCCGAATTCGGACCAATCGTGCAATCTTCGCCGATTTTTGTCCTTCCTTTTAATAGTGTTCCCGGATAAATCACCGTATCCCGGCCAATTTCAACCGTGGCATCAATGTATGTGTTCTCCGGATCAATAATGGTCACACCGTTTCTCATATGTTTTTCATTGATCCGCTTGCGCATAATTTTTTCCGCTTCGGCCAGTGCAACACGGTCGTTTACACCCAAAATCTCGGAAAAATCCTCCGTTTGATAAGCAGTTACAATTTCGCCTTTTTTCTTCAAAATACCGATTACATCCGGTAAATAATATTCCCCTTGTGCATTATTGTTGGAAACTTGTTTTAACGCACGGAAAAGTGCTTGATTGTCAAAACAATAAGTACCCGCATTAATTTCTTTTATTTTTCTTTCTTCAGACGAAGCATCTTTATGTTCTACAATTTTTTCCACATACCCTTGATCGTTTCTGATAACACGGCCGTAACCGGATGGATCATTGGCAATTGCGGTTAAAATTGTCGCTTTTGCTTTTTCTTTAATATGGTATTCCATCATATTATGAATCGTTTCCGCAGTCAGTAACGGTGTGTCACCACAAACGACAAGGGTAAGACCTTCTTCATCCTTTAATAATTCATCAGCTTGCATAACTGCATGAGCAGTTCCCAATTGTTCTTCCTGAAGGACAAACTCACTGTCGCCTGTCAGTTCGCTTTTTACTTTCTCGGCCCCGTGCCCGACAACCGTGATCAATCTATGTACACCGACCTTTTTCAATTGATCGGCAATATGCTTGACCATCGGTTTGCCACAGACCGGATGCAAAACTTTATACAGTTTTGATTTCATCCGTGTCCCTTTTCCTGCCGCCAAAATAATCGCAAAACGTCTTGTCATACGCACCCTCCAAAAATGCTTTTTATCCATAATTGAATATATCCTAAAAAAACGACCTTTTCAAGAAACATAAGTGATATTATATAAAAATCCGGGGGTGTGGGAAATTTTACATTGGTAAAAAAACCGAGGAAAAACAGGGGTAATTCAAATAAGGATGGAAAAAAGCATAAAAAAAGAGCCTTACATTCCAGTAGGCTCTCAGTTGTTCGTGATTATTTTCAGGATGCCCCTGCTTCTTCCAGTTCTACTTTTTCGGACTCTCCGGCACGATGATATTCCGCCAGTACCGCATCCTGAATTTTTCCTCTTGTCTCAGAGTTGATCGGATGGGCGATATCTCTGAATTCTCCGTCGGGAGTGCGTTTGCTCGGCATGGCAACAAACAAGCCGTTATTTCCATCAATCACACGAACGTCATGAACGACAAATTCATTATCAAATGTGATTGATGCAATAGCTTTCATACGCCCATCAGTATTTACTCTTCTTAATCTTACATCTGTTACTTCCATGTTTACCACCACCTTAATAAAGTAGACTTACTAATAGGATTCTACAAATCATTTTATATTCCTTCTAAAAAATAGAAAAAATTATTTTTTCTAACAATTCCACTATTCTTACCTACCTAATTAAAATGGAGAGTACCCGTTATTTTAAAAAATAGTTTCCTTCCCGGACGGATATTTTTTTATTTTCCACATCAACATTGGTCAGTTTGACAATCGATACATACTGGTCGATCAGACGCCTCTCAACCTCTTCCGATTCTACGAGTACGGCAATTCCCGCATAGGTGGCGTTAAATTCCTCCAATAAACTGATCATTCCATTAATTGTGCCGCCTGCCTTCATGAAATCATCCACAATTAAAACTCGCGAACCTTCCTTTAAACTTTTTTTGGACAGGAGCATCGTCTGAATTCTTTTCGTTGAACCAGAGACGTAATTGATGCTGACTGTTGATCCTTCCGTTATTTTTGCATCTCTCCTGACGATGACAACCGGAACATTCAACAGCCTGGCCGTTGCATAGGCAAGGGGAATCCCTTTCGTGGCAACGGTCATGACTGCGTCAATTTCTTCTTCACTGAATTTTGAAGCAAACATCCGTCCTACTTGATCCATAATTTTCGGGTCCCCGACGATATCCGCTAAATATAAATATCCTCCCGGCAGGAGCCGGTCCGGTTTGGCAAGTTTTTCACATAGCTCTTTAACAAAAGGCTTAACAAGCTCATCCTTCACTTTTACAAAATATTTCACTCCGCCGCTTGCACCGGGATATGTGACTAATTTTCCAATCCCCTGCAGTTCAAATATATTTTTCAAAATCGCCAAATCTTCACTGATCGATGATTTGGCGGCATTATACCGTTCAGAAAAAAATGTTAAAGAAACCAATTCCCGTGGATGATTGGTTAAATAATTCGTCATATCAATAAGCCTTTCGCTTCGTTTCCAGTTCATTTCGTCACCTCATAAAAACGAATAATATCATTATAATAATACAATAATATTCGTGTTATATCAAGGAAACAGCGAACAACAAAAGTGAATTTACCGGAATATCCAAATATTTAAAAAATAACCGCCGCTGGCTTTTTTAAAAAAATAACAGCAAACCAGTTCGTTTCACCAGAACGGTGTTTAATTTACGTCATGCTGTTTTCCTAACATCCGGACGGCATACACTTGATCACAAAAACCCCTTAATCCGTTATAGATCCGTTTCATTCTTGAATCATGCCGGATTAAAGCAAACACAGTCGGTCCGCTTCCGCTCATTAAAACCGATTCGGCACCAAACCGGATCATCGCTTCTTTTAACTGCTTTACTTCGGGATAAAGTTCGAAAGTAACGGTCTCAAGAACATTGCCCAGGTTATTGCATATGCCTTCAAAATCATGATTATGTATCGCCCGGATCATTTCTTCCGTATTAGGATGGTATATTTCATCCAACTTTAAATGTCGATACACTTCCGCTGTTGAAACACCGATATCCGGTTTTGCCAATATCACCCAGCAGCTTGGAGGCGGAGGCAAGGGAGTGATAATTTCACCTCTTCCTTTCGCCAGTGCCGTACCTCCGTATACACAAAACGGGACATCTGATCCGATTTCCGCACCCAGGGCAGCCAGCTCGTCCATCGGCAAATTTAAGTCCCATAACTTGTTCAAACCACGCAACACGCCGGCGGCATCACTGCTCCCGCCGCCGAGCCCCGCTGCAACGGGAATATTTTTTTCAATGGTGATGGCTACACCCTTTTGGATCCGGAAACGGTCTTTTAACATCTTCGCTGCTTTGTATGCCAAATTTTTTTCATTATTTGGAACAAAACGGGTATGGGAATGTATAACAATTTGATCTTCGTCAAGCAATTCCAGTTCCAGCCGGTCGGCTAAATCGACGGTCGTCATGACCATTTCGAGTTCATGATATCCATCTTCGCGTTTATATAGTACATCCAATGACAAATTAATTTTTGCTGGAGCCTTTACACGAAGTTTCAACACGTCCACCTACTTTTAACGATGTATAATTCTGTATTATTTTATCATATTCCACAAAGACGGAAGAATCTTTCCAAAAATAATACCGGATTTTATTCTTAAATAAAGATCATTGCCAATTTTTCATGGAAATAACCATGCTTATCTGTTTGTTATATATTCCCGGGAATGGTGATGCGCCGGCGGGACAAAATATAAACGTCACAGTACAGGAGGGATTGCAGCTATGAGCAGAAGAAGAGGAATTATGTCTGAGGAAATGAAAATTGAGCTGGCAAAAGAGCTGGGATTCTATGACGTTGTCCAGAGGGAAGGATGGGGCGGCATCCGTGCAAAGGATGCGGGAAATATGGTGAAAAGAGCCATTGAAATAGCCGAAGAACAGCTCAGAAACAAAAAGTAACTCTTCAGCATCCCTTAATTTAATCAAAGCTGTGACAAACCTGAGGGTTTTCCCTCAGGTCATTTTCATTCTTTACAATTTAAAAAAATAAAAAAGCAGTAAACAAATGTTCACTGCTTGTCATACTGATTCCGGTTTGTCTTCGTAAAATGTTAATTGAACTGTTTTGGTCAATACGTCTGCGTAACTGTAGGATACACGTTCAAAGGAATTTTTGTCCTGATCCAGTTCAACGACAAATACAGCAGGGTATGTTTCCGCCAAGACACCTGTACGTTCAATTGTTTTTTTCCGTCCTCCGTTGGCTCTCAACAACAACCGTTTTCCCAAATTGGAATCGAGTGTTTTTTTGATCTCGGATAATGTTTTTGGCATACGAATTACACCTCACTGTACACTATCGTACCATAAATTAATAAAAAAGTCAAATAAAATTTAAATTATATCAGGACTAAATTAAATTTGTCAACAATTTTCTCCTTTTTTTCGACATTATTATCTTTCCCTTTTTAGCTGTTATTATGTACGTCTATATAATTAATCCCATAAAAGAGTAGATCTTTTATGGGATCCTAACCATCATTTCCTGTCTCCATCAACGGGGAAGTACGGCATTCCGATCCGTAAAACCCCCCTCGTTTCAATACCGCCGATTCCCTTTTCCCCTGTAATCGTATTTCGTAAAATATGCCAAATATTCACCCTGTCGGTGAAAGGGGTGTAGCTTAATTTTGAAACAATATAAACCGGGTCGAGCGCATGTATATTTACTCTTGACGGACTGCTTGCAAAATTGGCACCGGCGCGGATTAACGATTCAAAATGCGACTGGCAGGCACCGGCGAAAATAATTAATTGATCCAAATCGGGATGTTTTATCCGGATTTTCTCCACCGTCCGGACGAAATCCATTGAATGGCGGTATGCCCGTAAATCAGTGATCTTTCCTTTATTCCGTGAATATGCATCATGACCGGTGATAACCAGAATATCCGGACGGACTTCATCGACCCAGCTGGGAACCCGTTCCGGCATCTCTTTTTCACCACAATAAACGCCCGAGACAGGAACATTTAGTTTTTTATATAATGTTAAACATTTTTTTAAGTAATTCGGATCTCCATCAACATGCAAAACTTTCCCCGGCATTTGAAATAACGGATAGTCCGGAATAAAACCGTTGTTTAATTCATACTCATGTTTTTCCAATACGGCCTGATAATCCTGGCGCAACAAATACATGGATTGCTCCGCCTGTTTATATAACGGCGCCAGCAATTTTTCCCTTGTCTTTTGGTCAAGAATTTCCAGGTCACTGAGAGGAGCATCCGCAATCAGCCGGATATCTTCACCATATAATAACGCATAAGGAATGCCCTGATGTTTATAGATCCGGATTACCCGGAAAGGGATGTCACAATTATAAGATTTTCTTCCGACAATCTGGTTGACCTTTATCCCATGTGGCCGTTCACCCCATGTCGTAAAAATAAAAGCTTTTATAAGCTATGTCACCGGCAGTCAAAAGGTGAACGTCCAACATTTTTTATCATTCCCCCGGCAAAATAAAAAAAGCCCCCTTAAGCGTTTAAAGGAGACTTTCCGCTGAAGTATTTATACAATTCATCGCTCAGTGCCGCAAATTCCTCAATGGTTAATGTTTCACCCCTTCTTGACGGCTCAACGTCCGCATCATGTAATGCTTTGACAATCAAATCCTTGTTCTTTTTACCATTTTCCAGTCCGTTTGACAGGTTATTTAAAATCGTTTTTCTCCGTTGGGCAAAGGAAAGCTTTACAATATGGAAAAAAAATTGTTCGTCTTCCACCCTTACTGCTGGTTTGCTTCTCCTGTTAAATTGTACCACCGCAGAATCAACATTGGGTTGCGGCATAAATACCGTCCTCGGTACATTCATGACAATTTCTGCGTTAGTATAAAATTGAACCGCAACCGTCAGGGAGCCGTAATCTTTTGATCCGGGCGAGGCTGTTATTCTTGCGGCAACTTCCTTTTGCATCATAACCACCATGGTCCGGAATGGTATTTGTTCCTCCAGGCATTTCATTAAAATTGGCGTTGTTACGTAGTAAGGAAGATTGGCCACAATTGCCAAATCCTTCATCTCTTTTAAATGCTGTTCAATCTCGGCATGAACATCCGCTTTTAAAAAATCCTGGTGGAGAACCGTTACATTCGGGTATAGAGCCAAAGTATCTTTTAATACAGGAATTAACCGGCGGTCAATTTCAAAAGCGAGCACTCTTCCGGCCTTTTTCGCCAGCTGCTCGGTTAAAGCACCGATTCCCGGTCCGATCTCGATGACACCGCTCTCTTCCGTTAACCCAGCAGTGTGAACAATTTTCCGCAATATATTCGTATCAATGATAAAATTTTGGCCCAGGCTTTTTTTGAATGTGAACCCGTATTTTTCCAATATGGATTTCGTCCGCAATGGTGTCGCAATATCTTTATTCATTCTTTTGTTCCTCCTGATCAATCCGTTCTGCTGCTTTTACAAATTCTTCCTTTGATATTTGGAACATCCGCAATCTTTTGTGCAGCTGTTTCCCGTTCGTATATCCGATTCGTAATAGTTTCCCCAATTTTTCCCTCCTCTTTCTTGCCAAGGGATCACCGACAAAACGGTAATCGTACAAATCCCCCATCGTAATTTCTTCTTCCTCATCTCCGGTCATTTGCCGGGCATCCCGAAGCGCATGGCGTATATCTTCCGGAGATGCGTGTTCGACCCCAAGTCCTTTTCCATTTTTCTTTAATGCTTGATCTTTAGGTAAAAAGGCATGCTTGCATTCAGGTACGTGTTCGCTGATGATTTTCCGGATTTTTTCCCCCGGAAAATCCGGATCAGTAAAAATGATCACTCCGCGTTTTTCAGCAGCATGTTTGATTGCTTCGATCGTCTCCTTGTTTATGGCCGAACCGTTCGTTTCAATTGTATCGGCATCTATAGCACGTTTAATCGCTTTTGTATCATCTTTTCCTTCAACTACAATAATTTCTCTAATTTTCATACTTTCCTCCGTCCGTTATTCAGTTTATAATAATAATTGTGATACCTCTTATATAAAAAGTAAAATGCAGAGGAAATACATCCTCTGCATAGTGTAACACTATTATTGTAATATTTTCACTTTAACTTTCCTTGTTCCCCACTGATAGGCTGCGCTCTTTGACGGAAGGAATACGTCAATCCGGTTTCCTTTAATTCTTCCGCCTGTATCTGCGGCAACCGCATAACCGTATCCTTCCACATAAACCTTAGAACCGAGCGGAATCACATTCGGGTCAACAGCGATAACTTTTGCGTTCGGATTGGCACGCAAATCCATTCCTGTTGCAGTTTTTCCTGTACAGCCGTTACAGTTGGCAGTATATGCCGTAGCATTGACATAAAACTCTTTTCCGGACGAACTTCCGCGGGAAACCTCTCCTCCGGATGCAGCTTTGGCTACCGTTTGCACAGGCTGTTTTGTTCCGACAGCTACGATCTTATCTTTTGCTTCCTTAATGATTTTTTCCGATATTAATTTTTTAGATACTTCTTTTCCATTTTCCAACACAACTTCGTATTTTCTTTGTACTTTTCCTGTTTCACCTTGTTGTACAACTTTTTCCCTACCGGAAAGAAGATTATTATCTTTTTTCGTCACTACTGAGAAATCAATCGGTTCTTCGACTACATCGGTGACTTTTTTAACCCGGGTAATAATAATTTTAGAATCCTTTTTCACCTTTTCATCAAGATCCGGCTTAACACGGTCTAATTCATTCAGTTTAATTCCTTTATCCTTTAAAAAGTCACCGACCGTAGTCGAAATTGCCCATACTCTCTCTTCTTCTCCCCCATCATTAAGCACAATCTTAAATGCGATGTCTACATCAATTTTCATACCATCTTTAACTTCCGCGTCAACCGGCACATTGATACGGTCCTGATCTCTTAACCGGATCTTTTCTTCTTTTAGAAATTGTTCTACTGTCTTTGCGGTAGTCCATACCTTTCTCTCATCCCCGTCTATATTCAGGGTAACAAGATGACTTGGTTTCCAGACAACCTTCATTTTGTCTTTAATTTCTGTATTGATTGAAGGATCTACATAGTCACGTTCCTTATACTCAACATCCAACTCTTTGAGTAACTCACCGACAGTGTCAGCGTTTGTTTTCACTTCTTTCTTGTTTCCGTCAAGATTGACGGATACGCTTTTCTTCATTCCTTGGTTAATGACAAGACCTGCCGCAGTGACTACCGCTAATAAACCCGTCAATGCCAGAATGCTTATTTTTGTCCTCCTGGCAAGGTGCAGGTCTTTCATTTTCTTAAAGTCCATGAATGGCCCTCCTTTTACATGGAGTGAGTATATAGCTTTTTTTACCGGTTGTCAAATGGTATGGGCTACCACTGTAAATCTATGTTTTATATTATTGCATATATTCCGGCATTCAAAAAGGAAATCTTATCGACAGAGATTTGCGCAGATTATTAGTCTTTGACTAAACGGATGGTATTATGTCAGAACGACCATAAATTTTGTCAATTAATGCCGAAAATATCCCTGGCGTTGACCGTAGTTTTTTGTGCCACTTCTTCAAACGGAATCTCTTTAATCCGCGCAATTTCTTCCGCCACAAGTTTAACAAGGGCAGGTTCATTTCTTTTTCCCCTGTGCGGATGAGGAGCCAGATACGGACAGTCGGTCTCGATTAAAAGTTTTTCCAGCGGTATTTCTTTTGCTACCGCTTTTGGTTTTTTCGCATTTTTGAACGTGACCGGTCCACCCAATGAAATATAAAAATTTAATTTTAAACATTCTTTTGCTGTTTCAACGCTTCCGCTGAAACAATGCATAATTCCCCCGGTATCTTCCGCCCCTTCTTCTTTTAAAATGCGCACGGTGTCTTCTGTCGCTTCTCGGTTATGAATAACAACAGGGAGCTTAACTTTCTTTGCAAGGCGGATTTGTTTCCTGAACAATTCCTGCTGTACATCTTTCGGGGATTTGTCCCAATAATAATCCAATCCCGTTTCTCCAATTGCCACTATTTTCGGATGGGCGCTTAATTCTTCAATCCATTCCAAATCACGGCTGGTACAATCAACTGCATCTACCGGATGCCAGCCGATGCAGCCGTATATTTGATCATATTTTTCAATCAATTCCATTGTTTTTTCAATCGTCGGCCGGTTAAATCCTACAACAACAATATGACTGACACCGGCAGCTTCCGCCCGTTGCAATACCTCATCCAGATCATCCTGGAATTGTTCTGCATTTAAATGGGCATGGGTATCAAACAACATAGATAATTCCCCTTTTAGTTGATATTTTCATCAATAAAGAAGATATGAACACACTCCTTTTTATACTTTTACCACAATAACATAGAAATGTTTCAAGATTGTAACAAAGACATTTTAAATTTAAAACAATCCGGTATCAATCTGTTTCTTTTATTACAAAAAATAAAAAGGCCATCCGGCAAACTTTTTATATTTGTCCGGACGGTCTTTTAAACTTTACGGTATCTATTATTCGACTTTTGATCCCGGCGGCAGTTTCTCATCAGCTGTAATTACGGATAAAACTCCGTCCTTTTCAGCTGATAAAATCATGCCTTCCGACAATTCACCGCGCAATTTAACCGGTTTTAGATTGGTTACACATATGACGTTTTTTCCGATCAGTTCTTCCGGTTTATAATATTCGGCTATGCCGGAAATCACCTGACGTTTCTCACTTCCCAGGTCAAGCTGGAATTTCAATAATTTATCCGCATTCTTTACCCGTTCACAATGAAGAACTTTAGCGACACGGAGATCAACTTTGAAAAAGTCATCAATTGTAATTTCGTTTGTTTTCTGCTCTTGTTTTTCCTCTTTAACCTGAGCTACTCCTTTCATATTTTCTTTTATATAAGCAACCTCTTTTTCTACATCAAGGCGCGGAAAGAGCGGCTTTCCTTTTTGAACTTTCGTACCTTCAGGAATAACGCCGAACTCATTCAGGCTCTCCCAGGATTGCAGTTTTTCATCCTGAATATTTAATTGCTCGAACATTTTTTTCGGTGTTTGGGTCAAAAACGGTTTTAATAGGATGGCAATCCGGCGTAATGTTTCAGCCAAATGGGAAAGCACGCTTTCCAGTTCGGACCGTTTGGATTCATCTTTTGCTAATTTCCACGGCATTGTTTCATCAATAAACTTGTTTGCTCTTGAAATAATATTCCAAACCGAGGTTAACGCAACGGAGAACTGCATTTCTTCCATTGCTTCCTCATATTTCTGGTGTTCTTCTTTATTCACTTCCAATAATGATTTTTCATATTCGTTATTTGAACCTTGATAAATAGGAATAACCCCGTCAAAATATTGGGATATCATCGCTACTGTTCGGTTCAATAAGTTCCCCAGGTCATTCGCCAGGTCAAAGTTAATTCTTTCAACAAAGTTTTCCGGCGTAAAGACACCGTCGGAACCGAAAGGAACTTCTCTCAGCAAGTAATAGCGTAACGCATCAAGTCCGTATCGGTCGATTAACGTAACAGGATCAACGACATTCCCTTTTGATTTGGATATTTTTCCGTCCTTCATTAAAAGCCAGCCGTGGGCAAATACCTTCTTCGGCAGCGGCAAATCAAGAGCCATTAAAATAATCGGCCAATAAATCGTGTGGAAACGGACGATTTCTTTACCAACCAAATGAACATCTGCAGGCCAGTATTTTTTTAATTTGCTGTCGTTATCTGTTCCGTAACCAAGAGCGGTAATATAGTTTGTCAGCGCATCAATCCATACGTAGATGACATGTTTCGGGTCTCCCGGCACTTTAATCCCCCAGTCAAAACTAGTCCGGGATACGGCTAAATCTTCCAGCCCCGGCTTAATAAAGTTGTTAATCATTTCATTTTTGCGGGATTCCGGTTGGATAAACCCGGGGTTTTCTTCATAGTATTGAAGCAAACGGTCTACATATTTACTCATCCGGAAGAAATAAGACTCTTCTTTTACTTTTTCAACCGCACGGCCGCAATCCGGACAATTTCCATCTACTAATTGACGTTCAGTGAAAAATGATTCACAAGGGGTACAATATAAACCTTCATATTCATCCAAATAAATATCGCCTTGTTCTACAAGACGGGTAAAAATTTTTTCAACAATTTTTTTATGCCGTTCTTCTGTAGTACGGATAAAATCATCGTAAGAAATATCGAGTTTTTCCCATAACTCTTTTATTCCCGCAACAATTTCATCCACGTATTCCTTCGGTGATACACCGTTTTCTTCCGCTTTTCTTTGAATTTTTTGTCCGTGTTCATCAGTTCCTGTCAAAAACATGACATCATAACCCTGTAAACGCTTATAACGGCACATGGCATCAGCGGCTACTGTCGTATAAGCATGTCCGATATGCAAGTTGCCGCTTGGATAGTAAATAGGCGTTGTTAGGTAAAAGGTTTTCTTCTCCGACATTTTCCCGATCTCCTTATTTCTATAGTGTTTGAAATTGCTCCGAAAATTATCGGAAGCAACAAAACTTCGAAGGAAATATAGCAATATCATTGTATCATAAACCGCTTATATGAAAAAAATATACATAAAAATAGGTAAAAGTGCAACTTGATACAAATTCCCGGTCCATTATCCCCGGGTTCTGAAGCCGGTATACAAGTGTGTTTAAATATTATCATTTTTCCACAATACTTTCTGGGAGGCATCAATTGGAAACCTTTCCAATTGACGCTATTTCTAAACATTGATACTATAATATTGAAAAGGAATATTTTTGAAAAATTTACTAGAAAAAGATAGTGAGACTTCGAGAGGGGAAATTTCATGAAATCAACGGGAATTGTGAGAAAAGTCGATGAGTTGGGTCGTGTTGTAATTCCCATTGAATTGCGGCGGACATTGGGGATAAGTGAAAAAGATTCGCTGGAGATCTATGTAGACGATGACAAAATTGTTTTAAAGAAGTACAAACCGAACATGACTTGCTTAATCACAGGTGAAGTTTCAGACGATAATGCCGTTCTCGCTGATGGAAAAATTGTTCTTAGCCGTAGAGGCGCCGAGAAATTAGTGGAAGAAATCCGGAAAGCGTTTCAATTAAACGATTGATTTTACCGGAAAGGGCCGCCTCTGCCCTTTTTTACATACTACCTGTTTCCCTTCTCGATATGATACTTTTGGTAAACCGCTCTTTTCCCGATCTTCCGGTCTTTTGCCGTTTGCTTAATGGCATCCTTTGCCGTTAAGCCATTATTTATGTAATACTCCACATGTTGAACAATATCCATCGTTTTCCAAAATCCTTCCTCGTTTTCTTCCGAATCATCTGTCGCCCCCTCAATAATCAAACAAAATTCACCGCGCAGAGCATTGTGCTGAACCCATTCGGATACTTCCTCCAAACTCCCGCGGATATATTCCTCATATTTTTTTGTTAATTCACGGCACAACGTTATTTTACGGTTCCCCAACACGGAATGCAATGCCTTAACCGTTTCTTTTATTCTGTGAGGTGCTTCATATAATATAATAGCTGCCTGTATTTTTTTTATTTTTTCCAGCGTATGTTCCCGCTCTTTTTTCTTTCTTGGTAAAAAACCGTAAAAATAAAACGGCTGCGGTGGAATTCCCGATGCTACAAGTGCGGTTATAGCTGCATTTGCTCCCGGTAATGAGACAACATGGATTCCCTTCTGAACGGCATCCCTCACCAGCTCATATCCCGGATCTGAAATTGCCGGCATTCCGGCATCGCTGACCAATGCGATATTTTTCCCGCTGCTTAATTGTTCAATCAACTTTTTTCCGCTGGATTCCTTATTATGCTCATGATAGCTCGTTAACGGAGTTTTTATTTGAAAATAATTTAGCAATTTTTTTGTATTCCGGGTATCTTCCGCCGCAATCAAGTCTGCTTCTTTTAAAATCCGCACTGCCCGGAATGTCATGTCTTCCAGATTGCCGATCGGGGTGGGAACGATATACAAAATCCCCTTTTCCCGGTCAAAACTTTTCTGTACCTTCATTCGACGCAAACTCCTTTAAAAATGCTTCTTTTTTCACCCGCGGTAATTTTTTGAACCAGTATTCAGCACTCATTGCTTCATTTTTCGTCCGGTAACATTCATAATAGATTAATTTAACAGGGGTCCGTCCCCTCGTATATTTTGCACCCCTGCCCGAGTTATGTTCCTCAATCCTTCTTTCCAAATTTACGGTATAGCCGCCGTAAAAACTTCCGTCTTTACATTGTAAGACATAAAAATAGTGATTATTCGCCATATAATATCTTTCTCACTTCTTTCGTATATTCATTATTTTCATCATAAATAATTAACGGTGGGAGTATTTTCAAGTCTGTTTTTCCATCTCTGATTCCTTCTATTAAAATTGTGTTTGCTTCTTTTCCTAATTTCGGATAAACAAACCGCAACCGCTTCGGTTCAAGACGATATTTTTTCATCAGTTCCAATATTTCCATCAAACGGCCGGGCCTATGGACAAAAGAAACTTTTCCCCGCGGCCGTACAAGCTGGCTGCTTACTCTTACAACATCCTCCAGCGTGCAATAGATTTCATGTCTCGCAATGGCAAAAGGCTCACGTTCGTTAATCATATTCCGGTCTTTTACAGAAAAATAAGGCGGATTGCAAGTAACGACATCGAATTTACCGTGTCCCAGCTTCTCCGGCATATCTTTAATATCCCCGCATATCATACGGATCCGGTCTTCCAGCTGATTATATTTTATACTCCGCTTTGCCATGTCACATAATCTTTCCTGTATTTCAACACCGGTAATCTCCGCTTTTGATTTTGTACTTAATAATAACGGAATGACCCCGTTGCCCGAACATAAATCGATAATTTTTCCTTTTTGGATAGGATAATACGTAAATCTCGCCAGCAAAACCGCATCCAGTGAAAAAGCAAAAACTGAAGGGCTTTGAATAATTCGTAAATCTTCCGCTAACAAATAATCCAAACGCTCGTCATCATATAACTGAACCATATGAACCTGCATAAACCTCCGGTATCACTAACTTATTTAATGATGAAAAAGAAGAGTTTTATTTATTTTTATTTAAAAAGGAAAGACAAAACATGCAGTCTCCTTCTTTTCTCAACGTTCCGAACTGCAAATTGCAAATATGGAAACCTTCATGGTATAACCGTGCTAAATTATCATACCCTTCGCCGATTTCCAGCGTGTTTTTACGGCTTTGCTTTTTCTTGCTGCTTGTATGTTTTTGTTTTCCGGCTTTCTCCTTTGTAAAATTCTCCACCCGGTTTCTTAAATATTCATTTTCCAGTTTTAATGAATGATTTTCTTCGAGCACTTCCTGCAAACTTTTTTTTAATTCACCTAATTGTTTATACAGTTCGCCTATTTGTTGTTCCATGTTGATCACGGAATCGAACAAATCTTTATTATTCATTTCGTCCACCTCGTTAATCCGCGGCTTTAGAAGAGATCACACCTTCTTCAATCATCTCATCCAATGTATATTCGACAATTTTTTTATTTTCAACTAACTCTACCTGGATAATTCTTTCCAGTATATTCAATCCAACCACTTTTCCGTTTCCTTCGGCCGTAGATATATACTCACCCAAATCCGGCAGCTGTTCCTTTGCATTTTCATATTCTTCATTTTCATATTTCAGGCAGCACATTAATCTTCCGCATAGGCCGGATATTTTCGTCGGATTTAATGATAAATTTTGATCCTTTGCCATTTTTATGGAAACCGGGTCAAATTCCCCTAAAAATGTCGAACAACAGAGCATCCTGCCGCACGGTCCAATGCCGCCCAGCATTTTTGCCTCATCCCGGACTCCGATCTGCCGCAGTTCAATCCTTGTTTTAAAGATCGCCGCCAAATCTTTTACAAGTTCACGAAAGTCAATACGTCCGTCAGCGGTAAAATAAAAAATCACTTTATTCCGGTCAAATGTATACTCAACATCGATCAACTTCATTTCCAACCCATGCTCTTTGATTTTATCCAAACATATATAAAATGCTTTTTTTGCGTCAGCACGGTTTTCTTCCACCTGCAACCGGTCCTTTTCATCAGCAACCCGGATGACCTTTTTAAGAGGCAGAACAACATCTTCTTCCGAAACAACTTTATTTGCAATAACAACTTTTCCGTATTCAATGCCCCTGATCGTTTCTACAATAACATACTGCCCTTCCTCGATCTCCATTCCGTCCGGATCAAAATAATAAATTTTGCCCGCTTTTTTAAAACGGACACCTACCACATTATACACAGGCTTACCCCTCCTGCAACTTAATCATCAGCTGTTCCATCAGCAATTGTGAATTCACATTGGAACGCAATCTTTTTTTTGCCTCCAGAATCGCACGGATTTGTTCGGTCAGGCGACTGGCGGATACTTGCAGGGCGTGTTGCATCCACTCATCTTTATACGAAGGGTAAATTAACTGATCATCTTTTCCCAATTGAAGATATAACAGATCTTTATATATAAAGAGCAACATATCCAGTCCGATATCCAGCTGCTCCCTTTCTTTAAAATGAGTTAACCAGTCAGTTTGTAAAAATAACAATGTATCCGGCAAACTTTGTGTACTCTTGATTTCATATAATTTTATCACTAATTTCCTTGCTTGTAAAAACCATTGGTCTTCACTTAACTTTAATGCCTCGTCAATACTGTTTGTGAGATTTGCCAGGAGCGGTGCCCTTTCTTTTTTTATCCCCTCGTTGATTAATTGCAAGATGAATGTTTGTTTTGGGATCGGAGTAAAGGAGATATGCTGGCATCTTGATAAAATGGTTGGCAGGATTTTATGAATGTTTTCCGTCACCAATACTGCAGTTGTTTCCCGACCGGGTTCCTCCAAAAATTTCAATAAACTGTTTGCAGCGTTTACGGTCATCAGATCAGCGTGAATAATTATATAAAATTTCTTTGCCGATTCTACTCCTGTTTTTGAAAATTCCTCTTGTAATAACTGTATTTGTTCTTTTTTAATCGAGCTTCCTTCCGGTTCAATAATATACAGATCCGGATGATTCCCGGTATTAATCCGTTTGCATTGAATACAGCGTTCACAAGGCTTATATCCTTCGATTGGTTCTTCGCAAAATACAGCCTTGGCTAAAGTTAAGCCTGCTTCCTTTTTTCCGGTTCCTTTCATTCCTTCAAAAAGATAAGCATGGGCGACCCGGTTTTTAATTAACATTTGCTTTAATAAGTGCATGACCTTCGGCTGCAACGATTCAAGTTTGTCCCACGAGCGTAAATTCTTTTTATCCATTTTCTATCCCTCAAAACCGCTAATTTATGTGTACAGATTTATAATTAATCCTTTGATTTCATCAATTAAACTTAAAATCTTCAGATTTCCATTTTCTTTTTGCAATACTTCATCTGTCAAATCAATTAATTTCTCATCAATTTTTTTTATGGTTTGTAACGTCCGGTTTTGCCCGAACAGGTCTTGGCTAATCGAGCTGTGAAGATCCAGTCCGTCACTGACCGCTTCTTTTATAAATTTTTGAATTGCATTTTTATAAACGGCCAGGTCCCGGAACGTTCTTGAAATGGCAAGCCTTTTCCCGGTTTCTTCAACTTCCTTGAATAATTGCTGTAAATTATTCATTTTTATCTTTTCATTTTGTATATGTACAAGTTCCCTGAAACCGGTGCTCCCTTTCTTTGCAACTTTGCCTTCAGACAAGTACGAATTTGTGCGGACATTATAATCTTGATTCACCTTCATCATGATTCCTCCAAAACGGTTTTCAATATTTATTATACTAAAAACACAGTATGGAAATGAAAAGTGTGAAAAAATTAAAAATGAAAGCAACCGGATGTAACCGGTTGCTTTTTAGAAATGATGAAACTGTTCAACAGGCAGAACAAACACGGTTGCCCCTCCAACCTCTACTTCTACGGGATACGGGATGTATGAATCGGCATTACCGCCCATGGGTGACACCGGTGCAATTAATTGCTCCCGTGAACGACAATGATCTTTAATGATCTCGAGAGCTTTATTTACCCTGATATCCTCTGTCCCGATAATGAACGTTGTATTCCCGGACTTTAAAAATCCGCCTGTGGAAGCCAGCTTTGTAACCCGGAAATTATTTTCAGTCAGTGCATTTAGTAAGCGGTTACTATCCTGATCTTGGACAACCGCAAGAATTAACTTCATGAAACCCCCCCTTACTATCCGGATTCATTTCGTCCTTCGCTTTCTTTAATCATATTATACCCGGAAATTGGAAACGGTAGACAATATTATGAATTTTCTTAATGAAATCATCCCGGCACACAAACGTTATGACAGAAGTTTTCCCCAAGAATATATTATGAAAAAAATTTTTTTCGGTTTATTTGGATTGGATCATTTTTAATATCAATGACTTTGCTTCATCTTTCACATGTTCAATTGGCTGGTTGGCGTCGATTTTCTTGATCCTGTCCGGGAATAGATGCAATAACTCCAAATACCCTTCTCTTACCTTACGGTGAAAATCAATTCCTTCCAAATCAAGCCGGTTTATTTCATTCCGCCGGTATTTGTTAATCCGTTCCAACCCGGTCTCCGGTTCTATATCAAAATACAAGGTTAAATCTGGCATCACTTCTTCCACGGCAAACTTGTTTATTTCATACACTTCCCGGATGCCGATTTCCCTGGCAAACCCTTGGTAAACGAGGGATGCATCTATAAAACGGTCACATAATACAATACTGCCGGCATTCAGTGCAGGAATAATTTTTTGCACAAGATGCTGTCTTCTGGCTGCTGCATAGAGTAATGCTTCCGTTTTCGAATCCATTTCCGTATGATTTTTATCTAGTATAACGTCCCTGATTTTTTCCGCGATCGGAATACCACCGGGTTCCCTTGTAAAAACGACGGAATATCCTTCGGTTTTCAACTCTTCTGTGATCATTTGAAATACTGTAGTTTTGCCCGCGCCTTCCGGGCCTTCTACAGTAATAAATAAACCATTATTCATAATTTCCTCCGTAAAAATATAATATATTTCTATGAAAACCTACAATTTTTAGTATACATGAATGAAATGAAACTGCAATTTATCGGGAAACCGATAATGCTAACATGAAAAAAGAGACCGAAACTTTCCGTAAATATTTTTCGGTTCAAAACAATATTTGCCGCCGGTTTATTTTTCTTAATTGTTTTATATAAAAATGATAACGGGGATCACAGGTGTCCGTCTCTATTAATTTCTTTTCACATTCTGTGCATATAAATGAAGTGTACAAATAATAACCGCGATGTTTCTTTTTTTCACAGATGACACAATTTCCCCCGATGTACATTCCTTCCTCCATTTCCCCACCTCCAACACTTATTATGGACTCCTAATCTTGGAAATATACATGATAGAAAATAATTTTTTAGCCCATGACCGTTTCAGATGTCAGTAAAATGTTTCCCGTCTTTTCTATATTCAATGTATGTAAAAATGCTTGTAAAAAATAATAAGGGACAACTGAAAATCAGTTGTCCCTTATTATTTGTACAATTCGCCCGGCAGCGTC
>CALGYZ010000010.1 GCA_937934645.1 uncultured Bacillaceae bacterium
GAAGGAAAACCTGCCGGCATCAAAGAGCGGATTAAACAGTTGCCAGATGAGTTAGAGGAACCGTTTACGGCAGCCCATAAAGCCGGAGAAACCCTTTCGGTCGCATTTATCGGCTCCGGTGCATTGGGGAAAGATGCCGGCGGCTGGAGCATGATGGCTGCCGAAGAAATTGAAAAAGCCTACGGCGGGGATTTTCTGGACATTGACATTTTCGAGTTTAACGGCACATCCATGGATTTTGTAAACGGGGAAGTGCTCCCGGAAATTGCCGCTGAAGCATTCGATGTTGTTTTGTTGGAAGGCTTTACACTGGAAGATAACGGCGGCATGATCGGCATTCAAAATTCGCTGGAAAATGTGAATATCATTATCCAGCGGTTGAAAGAACAAAATCCGGAACTTGTTGTTGTCCTGCAACCGCCACATCCGATCCACGGCGCGGTGAACTATCCGGACCAGGTAGAACAGTTGAAACAATTTGCAGCAACACATAACATTCCTTATCTTGACCATTGGGAAGCATGGCCGGATTACACAAGTGAAGAACTTTTAGATTATCTGACTGATGACGCTATGCCGAATTCGCGCGGGCATGAACTATGGGCCGGTGCTGTTGCGGAGTATTTCGCCGCCCGCTAACGATCTAACCACTCTCAATCTGAGGGTGGTTTTTTATTTTACCGGATAAAATTGGGGAAACTAATGAGTAAACCAGTTCAACCACGGGGAGACCGACATGAAGCGATTGGTAAAATTCAGCGTTGTCGGGATTGGTAACACAATCATCACCACCGGCACCTATGCGCTGCTGCTTTTTTCCGGTGTGCATTATTTGACGGCTAATGTCATCGGTTACAGCCTGGGCATGCTCAATTCCTTTTACTGGAATAAACATTGGGTATTTAAAACAGATACAGACCGCGCATTTATCAAATTTGTCATGGTTAATATGATTGCCTTGATGATTAACAATATGATTTTATTCTTTCTGGTCAACGGTTTTCATGTTCATAAATTCTTTGCTCAGCTGTTCGCCACCGGTGCCGGATTCATATTTAATTTTTTTCTGAATAAGAATTGGACGTTCGCACCAAAATAAAAATATTTTTGCGGAGGCGGGAGTGTGAAGAGCGATTGAAACGGGTGTTATCTGGGATCTCCGTTTTTTCGGTTTACGGCATTTATACCGTTTTTTCCCTGATTATTGCAGTGGTTTTACTCAATTTCCTGCTGGAACCGGGCCGTTACGGAAACGGGTTCGTTTATCTGGCGGGGCTTTTATTGGCCATGATTTTTGGAGTGCTGTTTTTCGGGTTTATGGCAAGATTATTTTCTCGATATAACGAATGGAAGGTTGTTCTTTTTCTTGTGACCGTTTGTTTTGCGGTGAAGTTTTCCTGGATTTGGTTTTTCCGGATCGAACCGGCCGTGGACTATGCCACCTTTTACTATACGGCCGTTGATTTAAGCAACCAGTTTGTCATTGGTAACCGGTATGTTGCCCTGTTTCCTCATATATTCGGCTATGCTTTCTTCCTCAGTCTGTTTATGAAGCTGTTCGGCACAAGTTCCTTTTTGCCGCCGGTGCTTAATGTCATTTTGAGTATGGTGGCGTTGGTTTTTATTTATCTCATTGGGAAGCGGACCGCCGGAAAGAAAGTTGGGATTGCTGCCGGCCTGCTGTGGATTGTATTTCCATCCCAGACGGTGTACAACATGTTTGCGCTTTCGGAGCCGCTTTATACAACGATTCTTTTAGCTGTTTTATACATTATGATACTGACGGGTGAACGGATCAGACGGATGCATCCGGTCAAACTTGGATTGTGGGGCGTTTTTCTGGCGTTGCTTCTTGCATGGCTGAATGTATGCCGTCCGGTGGCCCTCATCCCCATGATCGCACTTTTCATCTGGCTGTTCGTGATTGATTTGAAACATTTTTCCGGGAAGGAATTTTATACAACAAACTGCTGTATTTTTCGGTTACAGTGATTCTTTTTACGGTGTTCACATCTCTTGCAAACAAGTATATTTCGGTCCGGATCGGGGAAGAGATTGCCACGATTCCCGGATATAACCTTTATGTCGGGTTTAATGAAAAAAGCAGCGGGACATGGAATCAAGACGAAGCGGATTTGCTTTTTTACTATAATGATCATTTCCTCGAATGGACGGCGGATGATGTACAGAGGCAGATGCTTAAAGAGGCAAAAAAACGGATCAAAGGCGGGATTTCGTTTGGGGAACTGTTTTTACAGAAACTGATCATCTTCTTGGGAAATGACCGGGGAGCTGTAGGGTATGCTTCCACTGTGCTGGACGAAGAGTTCCGGACGGTACTCGCCTGGCTGTCGGATGGATTTTATTATGTTCTTCTGACGCTATCGTTGGCAGGAGCAGCCGCTGTGTTGAAGAGGAATCCCCGCTCCGCCGTTGTGCTGGCAGTTCTTTATGCCATCGGGTTGACGCTGGCGCATATGCTGGTGGAAGTGGCTGTCCGATACCACTATTCGTTAACGGTGACATTCGTTATCTTGGCCGCCGCGGGTATTGTGCAGCTGTTTGGAAAATTCCCTGTACCGCGTTTACGGTAACACCTTGGCCGGCGGTCTTCTGCACCTTTCGTCCCGTATTTTTGCAAGATTGATAGTCAGTTTGTCCGGAATTTGATATGATTATAGGTTGTAAGGTATTCGTCAATAGTCTGCGAAAGGAAGTCCGCAACATGGAAATGTCAAGAAGCGAAATTCGGGAAAAGCATAAGAAGAAAAAACGTTGGGGACGAAAGCTTTTGAAATGGTTGTTTTTTCTCCTGTTCCTGGCGATTCTTGGTCTTGCCGGTTATTTGGGCTATTTATATTGGAAAGCAAGCGGGATTGTTTCCGGTGCGTATGAAGAGGACTGGAGGGAACATTCCTTTCTCCGCAATGGTCCCGTCGATCCGTCTGAAGATCATTTTTCCCTCCTCATTATCGGTGTGGATGAAAGCGAAAAACGTTCGGATTTGGAAGCCTTCCGTTCGGATACATTGCTTCTGGCCACCTTCAACCACGACTACCGCAGTGTGAAACTGTTAAGCATTCCAAGGGATTCTTACGTATACATTCCGGCGGTCGGGTATGAAACGAAAATAAACCATGCGTATGCGTTCGGCGGTGTGGATGCGACAATTGAAACGGTGGAAAAGCTCTTAAATGTTCCCGTCGATTATTATGTGAAGGTGAATTTTGAAGCATTCATTGAAGTTGTTGATGCTCTCGGTGGCATTACGGTCGATGTTCCGTATGAATTTACGGAGCAGGATAGTAATGACCGGGCCGATGCCATTCATTTAAAGGCCGGCGTGCAGCGGCTGAATGGTGAAGAAGCGCTGGCTCTGGCACGGACGCGGAAAATGGATAATGACATTGAACGCGGAAAACGCCAGCAGGAAATTTTAAAAGCAATCGTACAGGAAGCCGTCCACCCCTCTTCCATCAAAAAATATCCCGACGTACTGGAAGCCGTCGGGGCCAATATGAAAACAAATATGAAGTTTGACGAGATGCGCGGCTTTCTTCATTATATGATCACGGGCGGCCCGGAAATCGAAACTTTGACACTGGAAGGTCATGACGACTGGAGTACAGGTACGTATTATTACAAACTGGACGAGATCTCGCTCGATTTTGTGAGAACGAAACTGCGCCAGCATTTGGAATTAGGTGTAATGTAAGGTGCGGAAAAAACTCCCCGGAAAAACCGGGGAGTTTTTGTTTTTGAATTGGTTTCTTTTTTGGCAAGGCTCTTAAGGGTATTTAACACAAGAACCGGTTTCGCTTCAGTGATCATGGGAACAAATGTTGGACAGATTTTTACCGGTATATACGGCCGACTTTAATCATCTCAGCAGACTAACGGACATCCGCTCCCGCATGATAACGGGTTTTGTCCGATAGCTTTTACTTAACGGCCATTCGCACCAGTCTGGTCCCGTGTTTTGTCCATTAAGATGCTCTAAAGGATGTTTATGAAAAAAATACGGGGTATACTGTCCATTATCCCCCTTTTATCGGACAAATCCAGTCCAGTCGGGGAATGGAACGGTCTTTAAAGCCCCTCAATCGAACACCCATCGGCATATTTGGCCAGTGAATAGCCATTAACAGTGGGCTAACGGCCATTCACAGGGAAAAGAATTTTTGTTTGTCCTTTAAAAAGCTCCTTTTGGACATTCAGGGCAGTCACTGCCCCCATTTTGTCCTTTAGCAAGATATTAACGGAACCCCCGGACAGAAAGCCGGAAGATTTTGTTCGTTAGTTCCCGTACTCCGTTACTCACTCTCCTTCGGCAGCTTGTTTTCCCACATCAACGATCCGGTCTTCGGTTTTTTCCGGAACGGTTTTCAGCTGCATCATGTAATCCCTCAAGGCTTCCCAGTCGAGTACGTTCAGTTCCTTAACTTTCCCTGCTTCGTATAAAGCTTTGAATACGTCATGGCCGTCGCCGCCTTTTGCAATAAAAAAGTTCGTGGCGACTTTATACGTTTTCGTGTCTTTCACTAGTTTGTATTCGCCCTTTTTGTTTTTGACGTATACGTTGATGACCCGCTCTCCCGCAGGCTTCGTAGAGTCAAATTTCACCCGGCCGCCGGCGATTTGGAGAAAACCGCTATATTCATCCGGATACTTTTTCAAACTTGTTTCCAAAGCGGCTTTCAATTCAGCGCCGGTCATCGTGACAACGGATAATGTATTGCTATAGGGAAGGACGGTGACGATATCTCCGGTCGTCACCGGACCCGCGGGAATTTCCGCGCGGATCCCGCCGCCGTGCTGGACGGCAAGGGCGACTTTTTTATCCATCTCCCGTGCTTTATATAAAATACTGTCAGCGACCAAATTTCCGAGCACCGTTTCGCTGTTCCGGACACTGATGCCCGGTTTTCCCGGACCCTCAAGCCGCGGATTCTCCAGCGTTTTTTCCAGTATGACACCGGTCTCCTTTCCGACGGATTCTTTGAGTTCCGCTTGATATTGCCGAAGAAGCTCCTCCGCTTCCGGATCTGGTTCGAAATTTTCTGTTTTTAACAACTTGCCTGACGCTTTCCTCACCACTCCCCTTTGATCGAATTTTACATTGACGAGACCGGTATATTTGTTGCGGGAGCCGGCCTGGACGATGACTGTCGGATCTTTCTTTTCCCCTTTTTCGTTCCGGTCGACGATCACCGGTTCTTTCAATTCGGTATGGCTGTGGCCTCCGACAATTATGTCAATGCCGTCAACTTTTTTCGCCAGCGTTAAGTCACTGCCTTTTCTCCCGTTATCTTCAAAACCGAGATGGGAAAGGAGAATAATTTTATTGATCCCCATTTTTTGAAAGGCTTTGACTGTTTTTTTCGCTTCCGACAAATAATTTTCAAACTTCACGTTTCTGGGATTGGAAATTTTCGGGGTTTCCATGGTCGTTAAACCGAAAATACCAATTTTCTCCCCGGTAAACTCCTTGATAATGCCCCGGTAAATTTTCCCCCTCTCCGGCTCACTGGTGATCTGGTCGGAAAAAAGCCCGGCCAATTTATCATCTTTGGAGAAATTAATGTTGGCGGTAACAAAGGGAAATTGGGCTCCTTTAATAAAGTCAACAAGGGCCCGGTGTCCTTCCGGAGATGCCCCGAGATCAAATTCATGATTGCCGAATGTCATCGCATCGTACTCCATCATGTTCATAAACGCCAAGTCCGCCTGCCCCTTGAATTCATTAAAATAAAGCGTTCCGGTAAACACATCGCCTGTATCCACCAAAAGCACATTCTTCTTTTTTCCTCGGATTTCCTTCACCGCCTGTACCCGCCTTGCAATATTGTCGAGATGGGCATGGGTGTCGTTCGTATGGATGATCGATAATGTAAAATATAAATCCTCTCGCTCTATGGCCGGCAGACCATCGACACTTTCGTTCACCGCTTCCGCCGGATGCGTCCCGGCTGTACAGATGAATAACAAAGCAGCGGCCAATGCGCAGAATATGCGGTTGATTTGTTTCTTCATCGGCGTCCTCCTGTAAACATCGTTTCCTGTAGTTTTTGCTAATTTTTATAAAATAAACTTTTCCGGGGCGTTTGCATAAAAAAACCCGGGTTGAAACCCGGGACTTTGTTGTCAGTCACGTTGATACAAGTCGCGTGTATATACTTTTTCTTCCGCTTGTTTTAATTCATCACTCATCCGGTTGGCGACGATGATGTCGGAACGTTTCACGAATTCATCAAAATCATGGACGACTTCCAAATTCATATACGTATCTTCCGTCAGCGTCGGCTCATAAATCATTACTTCGACACCTTCACCACGTAAAATTTTCATTATATCGATGACGGCTGATTCGCGGAAGTTGTCCGATCCCGCTTTCATCGTCAAGCGGTAAATGCCGGCGGTTTTCGGTTCTTTTTCTAAAATCATCTTGGCAATATGTTCTTTCCGCGTCCGGTTTGCTTCAACAACCGCCTGCATAATATTGTTCGGCACGTTTTGGTAATTGGCCAGCAGCTGTTTCGTATCTTTCGGCAGGCAGTATCCGCCGTAACCGAAGGACGGGTTGTTGTAATGGTTGCCGATTCGCGGATCGAGGCAAACCCCTTCAATAATTTGCTTTGTATTCAGGCCCCGCAGCTCGGCAAACGTATCGAGTTCGTTGAAGAAAGACACCCTTAACGCAAGGTAAGTATTCGCAAACAGCTTAATCGCTTCCGCTTCCGTCGCATCGGTGAACAAAACAGAAATATTCTCTTTCAGTGCACCTTCCTCAAAGATCCGGGCAATTTCCTTCGCCCGCTCCGACCGTTCGCCGATGATGATGCGCGACGGGTAAAGGTTGTCGTATAATGCTTTTCCTTCACGTAAAAATTCCGGTGAGAAAACAATATTGTCTGTTTGATATTTTTCCTTCACCGACTTGGTATAGCCGACCGGAATTGTTGATTTAATGATCATCACGGCATCCGGATTGACCTTTAACACGGTTTCGATAACCTCTTCCACCGATGTTGTATTAAAATAGTTTGTTTCGGGATCGTAGTTTGTCGGGGTGGCGATGACGACATAATCCGCATCACGATAAGCCGCTTCGGCATCCGTCGTAGCTGTGAGATACAGCTCTTTTTCCGCCAGATACTGTTCAATTTCTTTGTCAGAAATAGGGGACTTTTTTTGATTAATGAGGTCAACTTTTTCCTGGACAATATCGACAGCGGTGACGTTATGGTTCTGTGCCAGAAGCACTGCATTGGATAAGCCGACATAGCCCATCCCGGCAACAGTAATGTTGTACATTTGGATCGACTCCGTTTCCTTCCATGATTGGTTGTGACCTGTTCAACTATTATTGTATAACAAATATCGTTCAGGTATATGGTTATTTGTTAAAAAAACTAACAAAAGGAAAGCCGGTTCAGCCACAAATGACAAAAGCAAAAAGAGAAAGCGGGGATTCAAAAAATCCCCGCTTTGTTTGTGAATCCTTTATTCATTTTTATGCCCGAGGAATGTTTCTACAACCCGCTTCGTGGCGTTTCCGTCTTCCCAGCTGCAAAAGGTTTCGTAAAACTCATCAAAATTCTCCGGCAGCCGGAATTGGTTGGCTTCCAGCCTGCGAATTTCTTCGATGATACCGTCCGCTGTTTTCACCAACGGGCCGGGCGCTTTTTTTTCGAAATCAAAGTAAAAGCCCCGCAGCCGGTCGCGGTAATCTTCAATATCATAGACGAAGAAAATCATCGGGCGTTTTAAATTGGCGTAGTCAAAGAATACCGACGAGTAATCGGTAATCAACAGGTCGGCCATTACATACAGTTCGCGGATATCTTCCGCATGGGAAAAATCGAAGACAAAGCCTTCATAATCCGACAAATCCAGTTTCGATGCAACTAAATAATGGAGCCGCAAAATGATGATGTACTCATCGCCCAGCGCTTCCTGCATTTTTTCCAGATCGAGCTGCAATTCAAATTTATACCGGCCTCTGGCATAATATTGGTCATCCCGCCACGTCGGGGCATACAGGATGATCTTCTTGTCTTTCGGAAGATTGTATTTTTCCTTTAATTGGCGAATCGTGTGTTCATTGTTTGCCGCATATAAAAAATCATTCCGCGGGTATCCGGATTCGATCAGCGCCCGGTCAAAAGCAAACGCCCGGCGGAAAATTTCCGAAGAATAACGGTTGGGCGAGACTAAATAGTCCCAGTTGGACGCTTCTTTCAAGAAATTGCGTTTATACCTTTCTGTATCCGTTCCCGGCATATATACTTCATCCATATCAAGGGCAAGTTTCTTCAACGGTGTTCCGTGCCACGTCTGCACGTACGTCGTATGCTTCGGCTTCGGAATCCACAACGGCATACGGCTATTCGTCACCCAATATTTTGCCGATGCCATGAGAAACAGCCATTTTACGGAAAAGCGCTTGACGATGTTGACGCCTTTTCCTTCAAAATTCCGGATAAACCTCGGGTCCACGCTCCAATACAGTTTGTAATCCGGGTAATGCTCCTTTATGTATTCATAAATGGCCCGCGGATTATCGCTGTACTGTTTTCCTAAAAAGCTTTCAAACATAATTAATTTCGGATTTGCCGGCAATAAACCGACAAATTGGAAAGCAAGCTTATAAAGAGCCTTTACGATTTTTGACCGTTTCACTTTCGTCCACAATTTCTTCATATGCGCATTATCCTTCTTCTGTTGTACTTTTTATACCATGCCGCTCCAAAATATAATCGGCCAGACTTTCGGCTGACCGGCCGTCATTGTATTGATTCCACTTCCGGTCAAATTCCCGGTATTTTTCCTGATTAAATTCATCCGCCCGGATGAATTTAATAATCTCATCCGTTGTATAAGCAACCGGTCCGGGGACAATCCGGTCGTAACGGTCCCAAATTCCCGGATTTTTTTTATACTCTTCCAGATCGTACGGATAAAAAATCATCGGTTTTTTCAACAGGACATATTCAAACGGGATGGATGAATAGTCAGTAATTAAATAATCAGAAACAAGCATGAGGTCCTGGATGGACGCACCGGTGGAAAAATCAGTAGCAAAGCCTTTGTACGTATAATGGTCCAAATCAGGAAGGTTAACCGCAGGATGCATGCGGATGAAAAGCGCGTAATCCCCGCCCAGCTGTTCATACATCTTTTCAATATCCAGAACAAAGCGGTTTTGTTCCGGCTCAGGCCTGTAAGTCGGGGCGTAAAGGATGATCTTTTTACCTTTGTACATCGGATATTTTTTAAAAAACTTCTCTTTCCGTTCCTTTATGAAATCCCGGGAAAAGAACACATCGGTTCGCGGATAACCGGTTTTCAGAAACTGGCCGTCCTTTGCCCGGAACGCTTTTTTAAAAATTTCCGCAAAGGCATCAGAACCGACAACAATTTTATGAAACTTTCTATACACCTGGATAAAGCGGTACTTTGCCCGTTCCGGCCTTGATTCAACGGATGTGTCAAGCAAGCCGAAATTTTTCACCGCTCCGGTGGCATGCCAGATTTGGATGCATTCCACATTTTTACGGAAATCCGCCACAGCCAAAAATCCGTAATAATTATCCACGATCACCGTTTTGGCGGTCATCACATGATAGGCGGCTTTCACCTCATCAATGATTCTGCCCGCTTCAATAACATAAACGGGCTCGGAAACCGCCCGCTTAAAACTGTCGGATATGCGCTTTGTACAAAGAAAAACAACTTCCCCCGGAAATTGTTTTTTCATTAATTCGTTATAGACAAACATGTTGTTATCCCGGAAGCTTGCGACAAAAACGATTTTGTTCCGGAGCGGAAACTGTTTAAAGACGGTAAATAAACATTTGTAGAACATTAAATAGATGGAGATCAGAAGTTCCCTAAACATTGATATTCAGCAATTCCCTCTTCACTTTAGTCGTTGAAATGCCAACCGTTCTCGGTAAATAAATCACTTCACAATAATCCTTTAGGAAATCGAATTTCCCTTTCCAGTCATCACCCATGACGAAAATATCAACATTATATTTTTTCACGTCTTCGACTTTTTGATCCCAATCATGCTCAGGGATCACTTTATCCACATAACGGATTGATTCCAATATTAGTTTTCTTTGTTCATACGGATAATATGACTTTTTATTTTTTACGGCGTTAAATTCGTCAGAGGACAATCCAACGATTAAATAATCGCCCAATTCTTTCGCACGTTTCAGAAGATTAATATGTCCATAGTGTAATAA
>CALGYZ010000011.1 GCA_937934645.1 uncultured Bacillaceae bacterium
CTGTTATACTACAACAATCTTAAAATTGCTTAACCGGGTACAGCGGCTTGTCTATTATACCATGTATTCAAATCGGAAAAAGGGGTGTTTGGTGTTGCAAAAAACAAAAAGCAGATTGCAATATAAACCGTGTGAAATTTTGACGGAAGAGGCTACTGCCTTTTTGGAGAAACTGCATGACCGTTTTGAAGAAAGAAGACGGGAGCTTCTAAAGTTCCGTGAAGAAAGGCAAAAGGAATTTGACCAGGGGAAAAAACCGGGGTTTTTGGAAGAAACAAGGGAAATTCGGGAAGGTGACTGGACGATTGCGCCCATTCCGGAAGATCTTCAGGACCGCCGGGTGGAGATAACGGGACCGGCAGGTGACCGGAAGATGGTCATTAACGCACTGAACTCCGGAGCAAAGATGTTCATGGCCGACTTTGAGGACGCCAACTCGCCGACTTATGAAAACACTATACAGGGACAGGTCAATATGCGGGATGCCGTCCGCCGGACAATCGAGTATACGGCTCCGAACGGAAAAGAGTACGAGTTGAATGAAGAAACGGCTGTATTAATCGTTCGCCCGCGCGGCTGGCATTTGATCGAAAAACATTTTCTCGTAGACGGTGAACCGATTTCCGCAAGTTTGTTTGATTTCGGTCTGTATTTCTTCCATAACGTAAAAGAGTTAATGAAGCGCGGCACAGGACCATACTTTTACCTGCCGAAACTTGAAAATGCGAAGGAAGCCCGTCTCTGGAATGACGTGTTCGTGTTTGCCCAGGATGAACTCGGTGTTCCGCAGGGAACGATTAAAGCGACGGTATTGATTGAAACCATCACGGCCGCTTTTGAAGCCGACGAGATCCTGTACGAGCTGAGGGAGCACAGCGCAGGATTGAACTGCGGTCGCTGGGATTACATTTTCAGCACAATTAAAAACTTCAGAAATCATGAAGACTTTATTTTACCCGACCGTTCAGAAGTAACGATGGAAGTTCCGTTTATGCGCGCTTATACAAAATATGTTGTGCAGGTTTGCCATAAACGGAATGCACCGGCGATCGGCGGAATGGCTGCCCAGATTCCGGTTAAAAATGATGAAGAAAAGAACCGGATCGCCTTTGAAAAGGTAAAAAAGGATAAGGAAAGAGAAGTAAAAGACGGTTTTGACGGTAGCTGGGTTGCCCACCCGGGACTTGTGCCCGTGGCGATGGAAGTGTTTGACCGGCATATGCCCGGACCGAACCAGATTGACCGGAAACGGGATGATTACACCATTACCGCTGAACAGCTCCTGGAAATTCCGGAGGGAAATATAACGGAGCAAGGTTTACGCACAAATATCAGCGTAGGAATCCAGTATATCGAAGCATGGCTCATGGGCCGCGGTGCAGTTCCGTTGTATAACTTGATGGAAGATGCAGCCACGGCGGAAATTTCCAGAGCCCAGGTATGGCAATGGATCCGTCATCCGAAAGGCATTCTAAATGACGGCCGTAAAGTAACCCTGGAGCTGGTGGAGCAGATGATCGGTGAAGAACTGGAGAAAATTAAGTCCGAAGTCGGTACTGAGCGGTTTGAAAATGGCCGGTTTGAAGAAGCAACCGAATTGTTCCGGGAGCTGATCACCCAGGATGAATTTATTGAATTCTTAACCATTCCGGGCTATGAAAAACTGGATTAATCCCTTTATTAAATCAATAATAAATAGTTTATCAATTTAATATAAACGGGGGGAATTGCAAATGTATACAATGAGCAAAGAAGAACAAATCCGTCAATTGGAGGAAATGTGGAATTCCGAAAGATTTAAAGGCATTAAACGCCCTTATACGGCGGAAGATGTTGTCCGCCTGCGCGGAAAAGTTATGGTTGAGCATACATTGGCCAAAAGAGGGGCAGAATTACTTTGGAAAATGCTCCATGAGGAAGATTATATTCATTCCCTTGGGGCATTGACGGGGAACCAGGCCGTTCAGCAGGTAAAAGCCGGATTAAAAGCGATCTATGTCAGCGGTTGGCAAGTAGCTGCCGACGCCAACCTGGCCGGACAAATGTATCCGGACCAAAGCCTGTATCCGTCCAACAGCGTGCCTTATGTTGTTAAGCGGATTAACCAGGCATTACAGCGCGCCGATGAAATTGACAGCATTGAAGGCGGAAGCGATAAAAACTGGCTTGTTCCGATTGTTGCCGATGCCGAAGCTGGATTCGGCGGGGCATTGAACGTCTTTGAATTAATGAAAGCGATGATTGAAGCGGGGGCTGCGGCCGTTCACTTTGAGGACCAGCTGTCTTCAGAGAAGAAATGCGGCCATTTAGGCGGAAAAGTTTTACTTCCGACCCAGCATGCCATCCGGAACTTGATCGCAGCCCGTCTTGCCGCGGACGTCTTAAACGTTCCGACCATCTTAATTGCCCGGACGGATGCCAACGCGGCCCAATTGCTGCAAAGCGACGTTGATCCGTATGACCATGAGTTTTTAACAGGCGAACGTTCTCCGGAAGGATTCTATTATGTAAAACCGGGAATTGAACAGGCAATTGCCAGAGGTCTGGCTTATGCACCGTATGCCGACTTAATCTGGTGCGAGACTGCGGAGCCGAACCTGGAAGAGGCAAAACGGTTTGCTGATGCCATCCATGAAAAATATCCGGGTAAACTGCTTGCTTACAATTGTTCGCCGTCCTTTAACTGGAAGGCAAAACTGGATGAAAAAACCATTACTGACTTCCAGAAAGAAATCGCAAAAATGGGTTATAAGTACCAGTTCGTGACTCTGGCCGGATTCCATACGTTGAACTACAGCATGTTTGAACTTGCCTACGATTACCGTGACCGCGGCATGGCCGCATACAGCGACTTCCAGCAAAAAGAATTTGCCAGTGAACCGAAAGGCTATACGGCTACAAAACATCAACGCGAAGTTGGCACCGGCTATTTCGACGAAGTATCCATGATTATCACCGGCGGTCAAAGCTCTACGGTTGCCATGAAAGGATCCACGGAAGAAGAGCAATTTGTTTAATCACCTGCCTGCCGCACTCCATCTGACCGGAGAAGGTTCTCCCTTCTCCGGGGTGATTTTCTCCTTTTGTCTTGTTGCCTCCTTAGATATTAAGGAGGCATTTTTCTGTTTTCACCAGTTTGTGAAAATTTTCCCCCGGCGGAAAATTGCTGT
>CALGYZ010000012.1 GCA_937934645.1 uncultured Bacillaceae bacterium
TCAGCATCGGCATCCGCGTCAGCGTCAGCATCGGCATCCGCGTCAGCATCGGCATCCGCGTCAGCATCGGCATCCGCGTCAGCGTCAGCATCGGCATCCGCGTCAGCGTCAGCATCGGCATCGGCATCTGCATCAGCGTCGGCATCCGCGTCAGCGTCAGCATCGGCATCCGCGTCAGCGTCAGCATCGGCATCGGCATCTGCATCAGCGTCTCCGTCACCTTCATCCGGATCTTCGATTTCTTCGTCAAATACAACCGTTGCTTTGTCTTTCATGCTGCTCAAGATTTCAATATCGATAGCAGAGTCGCTGATTCCTGCACCGTATACCGTTACTTCGCCGCTTACGCCAGCAGGTTTATCTACACGGACAGTGGTATTAATTGTAGTTTTTCCGATTACTTGTGCGCCAACTAATTTATTGGATAAGTTTACAACAGCATCTGTAACTCCTTTAACAAGCGGTTTCACCAAATCGGTCAATTCACCAAGTAATTGGCTAACGATTCCGTTCAGAACTAATTCATTTAATAGACGATCGATGATACCGCCAAGAATCGGGATATCGGTGACACCTTCAAGTACTTTGATTTCCAGTCCGGCAATGGCATCCAGCAGGTCATTAACCAGATTTGTAACAACATCGCTGAGCAAGGTTTTTAAATGATTGCCTAAACCGTCAGAAAATTCAACGATAACCGCGCCTTCCGGTGTAACTTTCACTTCGACCTGATCCTGATATGCAGTTAAATCTTGCAGTGCCTGATCGAGGTTATTCAAGTTATTGATTGCCTTGTTAACTGCATCCAGTCCTTTGATCGATACAACGCCTCGTAGTAGTCCATTTTCTCCGACAATTCTATCCAACGTTTTTGTCACTTCGCCAACAAGCGTTGTTACGCCGCCGGTCAAGAGCCCGATCGTTCTGTACAATGCCGGTAAGTCTTCTTTCAAGTTAATCGGCAGAATTTCTACTTGAATATCTGCCGGTCCCTCAGCAGAAATTTTTCCGGCCAGTTCCGGAATGTAGAACACACCTACACGGTCCGGTTTTAATAATTCCGCATCCGCCAATCCAGTTCCAGTCAAACCTAATTGTAGTTTGTAATGATCATCGGCATCAACCAGGTTGGCATCGATGCTTACATCCGCCAGCAACTTCGCTTCTAACAAAGAGGTTTTTTCTGTAAAGCTTGCCGCCTCTACTTTGTTCGCATACGGAGCTGTGTTCGGCATAGCAAGCGGTGCGGAAACTAAAGTGAAGGAAGTTGCAAGAGCTGTAATCTTTTTCATGTATGTACGTCTTTTGGCGTTCATTCTCTTTTTGTAATCAAAATTCCGTTTCCCTTTTTTCAACGAATTTCTCCTCCTGTTCCCGTTTTTATCTGATTTTTTAGATAAATGATTTGAGTCGATCCCGCACCTTATCCGACGGAAATCGGACTACCCACAGTTTCACTGTAACAGTTCGTACTTGTCTATTTACGAATCAAAAAGAACACAAAAACTAAACATTAACTTTACTGTTATTTTTGGGTATAAAGTATCGTTTTTTGTCGATTTGTTGAATTAAAAAAAGAAAATCATTATGATTAAAGTAATAATGATTCTTTGAAATATTTTTTATAATCATAAGGTCGTATTTTGTAAAAAAATAAAAAAACATAATGCCGGCATACCGGCATTATGTTTTATGTTTAGTCATAATAAAACATATACAATTATATTTTCTGAACAATATTTTTTATCCAATTTCTGTACCAGTTTCTGATCTCTTCATTCGGCAATGTATCAAATTCTTCTTTCATCATTTGATTCAATTTAAAATATTGTTTTTCTACGTTATGAATGTCACCCTGCTTGTCATAAATCCGCATGAGCATTAAATAGGAGTCTTGCAAATACGGATACAGCTGCTGGTTTTTTAACGCAAGCAGGCTGGCTTCCGTATATTTACCGGAGTTATACAAATACTGCAATACTTCATTGGAAAACGCCTGATACAGGACCCTCAAACGCTCCTGTTCGTTTTCAACCCATACATAGGACTCCTCTGCCAAATAATCGCCTGTATATTGATCAATGAGTTCCAAACAATAATCGATATTTTCATCTGAAATAACCGACATTTTCTTTATTTCTTTTTCCCAGTCATCAACTTCACAACTCACATTATTAAATAAAATTTCATAGGCATGGTCCCGGCTGACAATGTCGATATCAATCCCGATATTTTTTAATGTCGCCCTCACTTGGCAAATCGCGCTATACAATTTATCATATGCCTTTTCCACATCTTCTTCCGGCCATAACAAATCAATAATGACATCTTTCCGGACAACCGTTTCATTCCGGTTATGCATAAGGAACGCAAAAAGCTCTTTTGCTTTGGATGTCCGCCATTTCACATTTTTTATTTCCTTGTCATTGTATTTAAAGTGCAGATTTTTAAAACAACCGATTGTATACGTTTCATTAACCGGCGGGTTTTCTCTGTCATTCATAATGCGTTCGATCGTTTTTTGTATTCTGGATTGGCTAACCGGTATCAATAAATAATCAGCCGCCCCCAACTCAAAGGCTTCAACGGCATATTCTTTGCTTTTCGCCATAAAAACTATTTTGACATGCGGGTGTTTTATTTTTATCTTTTGTGCAATTTTCAGACCGCAGAAATTTGAAACCTGGGCATTATAATTTTTTGAATTACTGCCGTCGATGATAATAAAAACAACGTCCGGATTAATTTGTTCAATCCCTTTGATGGCTTTATGCTCATTGGAATAGTTTCCGACAACTTTTATTTGCTTGGTCGATTCCAAAATTTCCACAGAACAGGCAATTTCAAGTATACTGCTCCCGATCGTTACTGCTTTCAGCAAACCTATCACCCTTTTCCCCCTGTTTTTCTCCGCCTGCAACATCCTTTCTGTACTACATTGATGTTGATCTTCGTAAGGCTCCCCCAAACAAAGCAAAATCCTTTAAGCGGGACGGACCGGCTGTTTTTTTACATCAGGCAGTCTGTGCAACAGATATTGAATGTAACCGGATAAATAATGTTCAATATCATCAATACGCACCCGGAAGGAATGATGACGGATGAAAAAGGAATGCAAAATCAGTTCCGGATTTTTTGTGTACATGGCCAGTTCCGGATAGAAAAAGCCAACCCGCTGATATTCTGCTCTCCAATCGATGGTTTCTTCCAGAAAATCCTCGTCAATATGTTCAAGCAAATAATCTTTTTCCTGTGCTTTTATTTTTTTAATCATTTTATAGGCAGCCATGGTCAGCTCTAAAAATGTCGGATATGTTGTCTCCCGGTGATAAATAAAATCAAGTTTTGCGTGACAGTTTTTCAATCCGAAAATAAAATACTGATCTTCCGGGAGATAGTCGGTAATTTCATTAGCCGCATAGCTGAGCCAATGGTCATGATGTTTCCAATAATCATTCCGGATAAAATAGTCAAACGATTTTTTCGCTTCATTCAGCCATCTGTCATCCCGGTCGATAGCATACAAACGCAACAAAGAGAAGATGGCTTCCCCTTCGTAGTAAATAATCCGGTAAAGATCTTTAATTTCGTAAGATGGATAGGTCAATACATGGATAAAACCGCCGCTGACTGTTTTCATTTTAATGATTCCATTGGCCAGTGCCCGTGCGATTTCAAGATATTTTCTTGATCCGGTCAGTTCCATATACTTCGTCATGGCTAAAATAGCCGTGGCGTTGGAACCAAGCTTAATTTCATTTTCATTGGCATGATCGACGACAAAAGCCATTTCCATATTGTCTTCATTTTTATATACGACCGCTTCCTGGATTAAATAGTCAATTCCCCGCTCAACGGCACGGATAATCTTTTCATCCTGCAATACTTCATAACCTTCCGCCATTGCATACAGAGAGCTTGAATGCCTGAGTATATTGTACGTACCGATTTTTTTTGCAAAGTTGGCGAAATACCCGTATTCAAATTTTCCATCTTCTTTTAACATATTAACTAAAAAGTATGTGGCTTTCTCAATTAAAAATTTGACTTCTTCTTCAATGGAGTCGGTTTTTCGGATTCCGTTCATTAAATCCCCGTCATACAGTGTCCGGATGATTCCGTCCGTACTGTCTAAAAAGATGCCCTTTGTTTTAAATAGAATCACATTTTTGTTTCGGTAACGTTCCTTTATAAAGGGAAATTTTACATCGTATTTTTCACGGACATAGCGGTTTATGTTTTTTTCACTTAATTGAAGTTTTTTATTAATTTCCCTGATCATGGCATTTCCATTAATTTCCTGTTCAAGAAATGCCAAACGGAATTCCGGATCAAAGGCAATTCCGTACCGGAAGTAATTTTTCTTCGTTTTTGCAATTAAATTTTCCAATTCATTAAAATAAATAACTTTTGTTTCACTTACGACATCCAGCTTGATCCATTGGGGATTTAAATGTTGTTTATATACAAGATCACTTAACTTTTTCTTAATCCGCCGGAAAATTTTCCGTAAATCTGTACCGGCTTCTGTAAATACCCGGGCACGAATGGAAGGATTTCCGGCAGAAACAAAAATCACATATTCTTCCTTTCCATTTTCCAGTGAAACTTTACAGTGGGAAAAATTCTCTTCTATATAATCTTTGAATCCGGATACTGCTTCATTGATAAACCCCAACATTGATCCGCTGCTCATCTTATCCAACCTTTCCAGAACATTAGTCATTTACTCCCGTTCTTAACGTGAAAATGGTAAAAAGTTCCAAAGCATGGTTGTTTGTTCATGAAAAAGTTTAATAGATGAATACAAAAAGTGAATAATAGTTAGTATAACATATTTTGACAAATTGTTAACTTTTTGTCAAATTATGTCATAGATACATTTTTCTACTATGTTTATAACATATCATTCACTTTAATTTGTGACACATCTATTAAAATCTAATAAAAAAGTCCTGATTAAGGAAAATCAGGACTTATCACTTAAAATTCTTTATATGATTTTCCGGGACTCCGGTTAAACATATCATGCCTGCTTTTTTATAAAAGTTCCCTTGTCCGGAGCCGGTAGATGTTTGCTGCTAATTGATCTAGTTCTTCTTTTATCACTATTTTTCTTTTGTATTCGTCAGGAATCCGACTATATCCAGTATGGACACCCTTTAATCCTCCGGCTACAGCCGCAATGGTATCACTGTCTCCGCCTTTATTTACCGCACCAAGAACAACATCACGGAACGAATTTTCGTTATACAGCCAGTATATTGCCCACTTTAAGGTATGAACAACATATCCGTCCGGGGGACAATCCGGTTCGGTTTCTAAATCCGTATCGTAACAGGTGTTTTTGATTTCAGCCTGTATACCCGGACGTAATTCTTCGCCTTTTAGGAGCCGGCGGGCAATTTTATTGTAAATAACACAAGCTTCGGCCGCCTTATCGTCATAATGGGTCATTTTCGATTGCCGGATCGTGATGTCAATCATTTTTTGCTCATTTTCGTAAAGGAGGGCAACAGGGAGACATCTCATCAAACTTCCATTGCCGGCTGATTTTCCGTTAAACGTATCGTGGGCCATTTTGGCAGCTTCAAACCAGTCCCCGGAAAAAAGCCGGAATGTTGCGGCAATCGTATTACCAATCGTTTTCGGTTTTGTATTTCCCCAGGCAATGAATTCTTTTCCAATATCATCAACAGGGTCTTCCGGATTTTTTATGATCCCTTTGGCCACAGCCATTGTCATTGCGGTATCATCGGTTGTTTCTCCCGGTTCTAGCCCCCAAAATCCTCCGCCTGTCATTTCCTTGACATAGCCGTACTTCTCTCTTATTTCTTTTTCAGTTAAAAATTCTGTAGTAACACCTAATGCATCCCCGATTGCTACACCAAATAAACCGCCTTTAATTTGATCCAGCATTTTCAATCACCACTTTTACAAAAATATTAAAAAGGAAATTATTCATTCTGTGATTCATCGAAACTATTATAGTACAATAATGTTGCAGAGGATAATTTGACGTGCTATGATAATTTCCCCGGTTTTTATTTGCGATTTGCAGTGATTCACCAACAGTTCGATGACCGTATAATTCACGTCGTGCAAGTGAAAAAAATCGTTTTTACAATTTATTAAGGAACGGGTTAGGAGGACTCTATGGCCGACAAAAATAAATCCACTTATACGTTAACATTGCTCCTTATCAATTTATTCATCGCATTTCTGGGGATCAGTCTTGTCATTCCCGTAATGCCGACTTTAATGAATGAATTAAATATATCAGGCACAACCGTCGGGTATTTAGTTGCTGTATTTGCATTAACCCAGTTGTTTATATCTCCTGTTGCCGGCCGCTGGACCGACAGATTCGGACGGAAAATTATGATCATAAATGGACTGTTAATTTACAGTGTATCAGAAGTATTATTCGGAATCGGAAAAAGTGTTGATATTTTATTTATATCGAGAATTCTCGGGGGAATAAGTGCGGCCTTCATTATGCCGGCAGTAACAGCATTTATAGCTGATATCACAACGGTAAAAACACGTCCAAAAGCATTTGGATATATGTCAGCTTCCATATCAACCGGTTTTATTATCGGTCCTGGTCTTGGCGGATTCATCGCGGAATTCGGCCATCGTGTTCCCTTTTTTGTAGCAGCCGTTCTGGGCTTTCTGGCAGCCATCCTTTCTTTTACTACATTAAGAGAGCCTGAACGGAATTATGAAAGAGATGAACAGTCAGTCCAAATATCCGGCTTTAAAAAAATCTTTACCCAACCTTACTTTATCCCATTATTAATCATTTTCATTTCATCATTCGGTCTGGCAGCCTTCGAATCACTTTTTTCATTATTTACTGACCATAAATTCGGTTTCACCCCCAAAGATATCGCCATTATGATCACCGGTGGGGCATTAATCGGTGCTATTGCACAAGTATTCCTTTTTGACCGCTTAACAGAATGGTGGGGGGAAATCCGTTTAGTCCGTTACAGCTTTATCATCTCTGCGATTCTTGTTTTTATGATGACTGTTGTCCACACTTACCTAACAATTATGCTCGTTACATTTACTGTATTTATCGGTTTCGATCTGATGCGTCCGGCAGTAACGAACTATTTAACAAAAATCGCCGGAAATGAACAAGGATTTGCCGGCGGTATGAATTCAATGTTTACAAGCATAGGAAATGTACTCGGTCCTATCGTAGGCGGGTTTTTATTTGATATAAATTTAAATTATCCTTTTTATTTTTCAACTTTGATCATGCTGATTGGAATAGCTCTTACTCTTGTTTGGAAAAATCCAAAAAGAAGTAAAAAACATTTTCATATAGAATAGATCATTGAAAAAAATATTTCACAACTTAATTATAATATACTTTATTAATCATGTCCGGATGGTTGAAGTTTTCATCATCAATAAAAAAAGAGTACCCATAGACCATCAATTTGACCTATGGATACTCTTTTTATTATATTCCTTGCCTCTGAGTATAAAAAAGATATTTTATAACTTAAGGTCAGATGAATCTCTACTTCGTTTAATCCCTTATTACGGTAAAATAAGTAAACCGCAGTCTTCAGAAAGCTTGGGTAAAAACGGACTTCGTGTATAAATAGTAATTACCTTATATATTCTTGCGCTTTTTCCGATACAGTAGGCAGAATTTAGAATATCAGAAACATAATATATGAAATCCCATATTAAAATATTTTGCATTATTATGATCCGTATAAAGCATGGAATAATAAAAAACGAGTGCAGAATTTTTTCTGCACTCGTTTTTTAATGCCGAAGGCGGGACTCGAACCCGCATGCCGGTAAAGGCACATGATTTTGAGTCATGCGTGTCTGCCAGTTCCACCACTTCGGCAGAATAAAAAAATAAATAGAGGCGGCAACCGGATTCGAACCGGTGATAAAGGTTTTGCAGACCTCTGCCTTACCACTTGGCTATGCCGCCGTAGATAAAAGAGCGGAAGACGGGATTCGAACCCGCGACCCCCACCTTGGCAAGGTGGTA
>CALGYZ010000013.1 GCA_937934645.1 uncultured Bacillaceae bacterium
TTTTATTTTTAAGTCAGTATTACATAGGTGATCGTATTTTAATTTTAAAAATTTGATTTATAGTTCGATGCGGTTCAAGTTTCCTGATTATCCCTTTTAAAAAAACTATCCTGAATACGACAGGATAGTTTTTTGACCGATTTATGAAAATATAAATGAAAGTATATAACCGGCAGATAAGAGAAAACCAAAAAATGTATTCGTTTGAGCTGTCGCTTTCATAGCAGGCATCATTTCTTTTGGAATTGTTTTCCCAATGAAACTTTTTACCGCTGTATATGCTTTCGGAGTACTTAGCAATACAATGAGGATCCATGGTGTCATATCATAGAATAAAACTAAACCGATGATCCATAAATATGACACAATAAAGGAGACGGCAAGCAGACGGATTGCATTTTTCCGTCCGATCAAAATCGGTAATGTTTTTCTGCCAAATTCTTTATCTCCGTCCAAGTCGCGAATATTGTTAGATAAATTAATTGCTCCGATTAAAAGAGTAGTAGGAATTGAAATTAAAATACTTGCAGTTGTAACGGTTCCTGTTTGAATAAAAAATGATATTAAAATAATATTAATGCCCATAAAGAGACCGGATAGTAATTCTCCAAAAGGTGTTGATGAGATCGGCAGCGGTCCGCCGGTGTATAAATAACCGATTAAAATGGAAACAGAACCGATCAAAGCAATCCACCAGCTGCTGTTCATACAAATATAAATTCCGAGCAAAACGGAAAGTGCGATGAATATTTTCGCCAGGTTAATGACTTCCTTCGGATGGACTCCTTCGCGGACAATAGTCCCGCCGATTCCGACTGAATGCTCATTGTCAAGTCCGCGTTTAAAATCATAGTATTCATTAATCATATTCGTTGCAGCTTGAATTAACATACTGGCAATAAGCATAGCCAAAAACAAGCTGATTTTCACCGAAGTCAGCTCATAAGCGATAACCGTACCTAATGTAACGGGTACGAATGAAGCAGTAAGAGTGTGGGGTCTCATAAGATCCCACCAAACACGCCAATGTTTATCTTTTAATTTTGCATTGGTGGATTTGGGTTGCATTTCCGTTTGCATGAATTTCTCCCCTTTATTTACGCTGTTGTTTTTGAAAATCTTGTGAACATCTCTACTTTCAGTTTAAGAAATGAATAGTTTAGTGTCAATAAAATCGTATGTTTTTAAAACTATATGAAAATATTCGTAATTCTCCTTATAAACATTCGTTGGGGGAAATAACCGTAAAATTTGCTTTCCCGGGAAATAATAGAATAAGATAAAAATATGACTAAATGCAGCTTCATAAAACAGGAACTGTTAAGATTCGGGGTTATTCATGGAAAAATGCAAGAAGTTTGATAAAATGAAATATGAACAATTTGTAAAAAGAAGGAGGATTTTTTATGGCAAGAGAATGGGTTCGTGAACGGGAATATGATGAAATTATTTATGAAACATATAACGGAATAGCAAAAATTACAATTAACCGCCCGCATGTACATAATGCGTTTACTCCGAAGACCGTTGCAGAAATGATTGATGCTTTCAGCCATGCAAGGGATGACTCCAAAATCGGTGTTATTATTCTGACCGGTGCAGGGGATAAAGCGTTTTGTTCCGGCGGAGACCAAAAGGTACGGGGACATGGAGGATATGTTGGTGATGACAATATTCCGCGGCTGAATGTATTGGATCTTCAGCGTTTAATCCGGACAATACCGAAACCGGTCATTGCCATGGTTGCCGGCTATGCAATTGGCGGCGGTCACGTATTGCATGTAGTATGTGATTTAACGATTGCTGCGGAAAATGCGGTATTCGGACAAACAGGACCTAAGGTTGGAAGCTTTGACGGCGGATACGGTGCCGGTTATTTAGCACGTATTGTGGGTCATAAAAAAGCACGGGAAATTTGGTATCTATGCCGCCAGTATAATGCTCAGGAAGCATTGGAAATGGGACTTGTCAATAAAGTTGTTCCACTAGAGCAATTGGAAGATGAAACGGTGAAATGGGCCGAAGAAATATTGGAAAAAAGCCCGACAGCGATCCGTTTCTTAAAAGCGGCCTTCAACGCGGAATCCGACGGTTTGGCCGGTATCCAGCAACTGGCAGGCGACGCAACATTACTTTACTATACAACGGATGAAGCAAAAGAAGGGCGCGACGCTTTTAAAGAAAAACGGAAGCCGGATTTCGGCAAATTCCCGAGATTCCCGTGATCAAAAAAGAAAACAATTTATAGGTTATTTAGATAAAAAATGATTATTGAACAAAAAACGGGGCTCTTTCTGTCGGGAAAGAGCTCTGTTATTTTATCGGGACAGGTGAAAGATATGGATAAAATACCAAATTGGCTCATCAAACGCGCATACTTAACACCCGACCGCACAGCGCTTATTTGGAAAGATAAAAAAATTACTTTTCAGACTCTTTTCCAAGAAGCCGGAACTATGGCAAAAAAACTCTGTAAATGCGGTATAAAAAAGGGTGACCATATTGCTATCTTTTTAACAAACCAGCCGGAAACGGTGGTTCTTTTGCATGCTTTACAACTGGTCGGCTGCACGGCTGTGCTGTTGAATATCCGTTTGCAAAAGCAGGAGCTCGCCTTTCAATTGTGGGACAGTGACAGCAGGTATATCATTACCAAACAGGAACTGTTAGAAAAACTGCCCGGTGAAACCAATGTTTCTATTATCACACTGGAGCAGCTTCAGGAAGCGGAAGGTCAAGATTTTGAACCGGTAACCGAATTTGCCCTGGATGAACCGTGTACGATTATGTATACATCCGGTACGACCGGGAAACCAAAAGGTGTGTTGCATACGTACGGCAATCATTGGTCGAGTGCTATTGCTTCTGTGTTAAATTTAGGTTTGAAAGAATCGGATGTTTGGCTGACGGCTGTTCCGCTTTTTCATATTAGCGGTTATTCGACTCTAATCCGCAGTGCAGTATACGGAATCCCCGTCTTTCTTTTTGAACGGTTTGATGAAAACAAAATTAATGAAGCATTGATTCAGGGTAAAGCGACGATTATGTCTGTTGTCAGTACAATGTTGCAGCGAATGCTCGGCAAACTTGGACAAAAATCGTATCATCCTTCTTTCCGTTGCTTTTTACTTGGCGGCGGTCCGGTTCCAAAAAATATTTTGGAAACTTGTAAAGAAAAAAATATTCCTGTTTTTCAAACATACGGTCTAACAGAAACGGCGTCACAAATCGCCACGTTATCTCCGGAAGACAGTTTGAGAAAAATCGGCTCGGCGGGGAAACCGCTGTTTTTAAGCTCCATACGGATTGAAAGGGATGGAAAACCGGCAAAGCCCAATGAAGCCGGTGAAATTGTTGTAAAAGGACCGAATGTGACAAGCGGTTATTACAAGCGGGAAGAAGCGAACAAAGAAAGTTTTACTGAAGACGGCTGGTTTTATACAGGTGATCTTGGTTATATGGATGAAGAAGGATTCTTATACGTCCTTGACCGGCGGACGGATTTAATTATTTCGGGAGGAGAAAATATTTATCCCTCGGAAATTGAAAGTGTAATTCAGTCCCATCCGGCGATATTGGAAGCCTGTGTTGTCGGCCGGGATGATGAAAAATGGGGACAAGTTCCGTGCGCTTTTTATGTAACGAAAGAAAATAAAAACGTAACTGGTGAAGAATTATCCCGATATTGTTCAGATTACCTGGCTAAATATAAAATTCCGAAGACATGGATTCCGGTTCCATCTTTACCGAAAACGGCATCAAACAAAATTATGAGGAGAGAATTGCGAAAGCGGATCAACCGGTAAAAAAACAGGCTCCGCTGCTCAAATGCAGCGGAGCCTGTTTTTGTTTAAAACCAATACAAATTATTGGTTTAACGCTTTTTCCAAAGTATCGATATTTTTTTTCATGATGGACAGATAATCTTCATTATTTTTTATATCTCTTTCCGTTAATACAGCAAGATTATGAATGGTTAAAACAGATGTATCTGTTTCCCGTCGGACGACATCAACGAGTTTATTGCTGATATTTTGTTCTGTTAAAATATATTTGAAATTTCCCTTCTCCACTTCATTCATAATTTGCGTGAGCTTTTTTTGCGATGGCTCCTGTGAAGTGGAAATGCCTGAGATATGTATTTGCTCCAGACCGTAACGTTTTTCCCAGTAACCGTATGCGGCATGTGAAACGACGAATTTTTTCACTTTTGCGTTCTTTGCTACCGACGTCAGCCGGTTATGAAATTCATCGAGTTGTTTGGCCAATGATTCGTAATTTTTTTCAAAGTATTTTTTTTGTTCTGGTTTTGCTTCGGCCAGCTCATTTTTTATATGCCGGGCAAGTTCCTTTGCATACAAGGGATCAATCCATATATGCGGATCGATATTTCCATGATGATGATCATCATGATTTACCTGACGGCTATCATCAATATGCACCTTTTCACCAACGGCAACCACTTTTACGCCTTCATTTTCTAAAATCGGTCCTACCTTTTGAACAAAACCTTCAAGACCATATCCGATATAGAAAAAGAAATGACCGTTTGCCATTTCGATAATATCTTTTTGCGTAGGCTCATAGGAATGTTCATCGGTACCCGGAGGATATACGGTTTCAACTTCTACATACTTTCCGCCGATTTTTTCACTAAAGTCTTTCAAAGGATACACTGTAGTATAGATTTTTAATACATCCGCTGTACCCGGGTTATTTACAGTTTCTTTGCCCGAACCGCATCCGGAAAGCAATAATGAAAAAATAAGAAAAATAAAGAGAATCGCTTTTCTCTCCATAAAGTCCTCCAAAAATTTTATTTTAAATCGTATTCATTACGATTTACACATTGTATATTATATGATTTCATATGGTATTGCAAGAAAAATTTCAAGCTTATTATTTACAACAAAATGGAATCAATGAACAAACGTAAAATTACGTCCGTCCGGAGGATTGCTCTTTTTTTCTTTCTTTCCATTCTGTCGGCACAGGATCATATCCCCCGGGATGAAACGGGTGGCATTTTAAAATCCGTTTTATTGTTAAATAGCAACCTTTAATCGCACCGAAACGTTGAATGGCTTCCAATCCGTATTGGGAACATGTCGGATAAAAGCGGCATGAAGGAGGTTTCAGCGGTGATACAAATTTTTGATAGAAGCGGATCAGCGATATAAATATTTTTTTGCCCATCGTTATCAAACTTCCTTAAACAATTATTTAGAGATTGTTCAAATATATGTATAGAATACTTTGTAAATTTGTTTTAAAATATTTTTATAAGTAATGGTAAAAATTTCAATACGCAATATACAACTTTACTGAATACGAAATTTCCTTACATAATTGTATCATTTTCCGAAGAAAGTATATAAAGAAATGACTTTAAAGGGGGAAGAGCAATGAATGCTGAATTGAAGCAAAATATGAACAGATTACTGGCAAACCTCAATGTTCTTTATATGAAGCTGCACCATTTCCATTGGTTTGTAAAAGGACCTAACTTTTTTACTTTGCATGAAAAGTTTGAGGAGCTGTATGATGAAGTAACGGAATACAGTGACGAGATTGCTGAACGCTTGTTGCAAAAAAATGAAAAACCGATTTCCACACTGAAAGAATGTCTGGAACTGGCAACGATTCAGGAAGCCTCTTCCGTGGGTACTGATGTGGAAATGGTTGAAGAGCTCATCAATGATTTGGAAACAATCAACAAGGAATTGCAAGAAGGCATAAAAATTGCAGGAGAGCTTGAAGACGAAGTAACGGTTGATATTTTGCTCGGAATCAGCCAAAGTTTCGAAAAGCATATTTGGATGTACAGTGCATTTACCGAAAAATAAAAGAAAACCTGGCCATTCGTCCGGATCAAGGGCAAGTGGATATTACCATTTGCCTTTTTTCTTTAATTACGGATGTTCAATTTAATAATCGTCAGGGCAAAATTAATGAATAAACGTGTCCCCGTCATTTTCGCCGCCGAATTCCCGGTCCTGAATCAGTTTTTGCCTTAATTTACCGGCCACATATGTCCCGGTAATTTGGTAAAGTTCTTGATCACTTAATTCAGAAAGAATTTGCAACAAATCTTCCCGGGATAGCTCCTGCAAGACGGCGCTTACCAGCAGATCAACATCTTCATCATCCGCTGTTAAACGGTCTTTATAAAAATTATACAACTCATCGATAAATCTCACCGCTTTCACCCCCTGCTTATGGAATCTTTTTTCATTATAAGTTTATCTTTAAAATAAACACAAAAAGGCTGTTTCTGGCATACATGTTTCTTACACGTTCCGGTTTTGCCGGCATGCAAGAATTATTTTCCGGAAACAGCCTGTCGTAAATTTATTTTACTTCCTTGATCCAGCCGAACTTATCCGGTACTTTTCCGTATTGGATTCCGGTTATCGTTTCATAAAGTTTTTTGGCAAACTCCCCGGTTTGGAAATTGTTAATGGTCATTACTTTTTCGCCCCATCTAAGCTCGCCGACAGGTGAAATAACCGCAGCCGTACCCGTACCGAATACTTCCTCCAATTGTCCCTTCTCATAATGGTCATATAGTTCGTCAATGGAAATTTTTCTTTCATGTACGGGCACACCCCATTCTTTTACAAGCTGAATGACGGAATCCCGGGTGACGCCGGGCAAAATACTGCCACTTAATGCCGGCGTATAAATTTCCCCGCTGATTTTAAAGAAAATATTCATGCTGCCGACTTCTTCAATATATTTATGCTCTTTACCATCGAGCCATAAAACCTGCTCATACCCCGCCCGACTTGCGTGTTCCTGGGCCAGAAAACTAGCCGCATAATTGCCCGGTGTTTTGACATGACCGACACCGCCTTTTACGGCGCGGACAAACTCATCTTCCACAAAAATTTTCACCGGATTCATTTGTCCGTCTGCGTAATAAGCACCGACGGGCGATAGAATAATCATAAATATATATTGTTGTGACGGCCGGACTCCCAAATACGGCTCCGTTGAAATAACAAAGGGACGGATATACAGGGATGTCCCTTCTTTAGTGGGAATCCATTCCTTTTCAAGTTCCACTAACGCAGTCAAACCTTTCAGAACGAGATCGGGATCCAGTTCCGGAATACACATTCTTTTGCATGATTTATTCAGACGCTCAATATGTTTTTCAGGGCGGAAAATGACGGTTTGCCCGTTCTTAGTTTTGTAAGCTTTTAAGCCTTCAAAAACAGCTTGTCCATAGTGGAAAACAAATGCGGCCGGTGACAGGCTGACGGATTCAAAAGGTCTGATTTCCGGTGTTTGCCAGCCACCCTTTTCTGCATCATACTCCATGAAAAACATGTAGTCGGTGAAAGTGGTTCCGAACTGCAGGTTTTCCGTTTCCGGTTTTTCCTTTAATTTGTCCGCTTTAGTAAACTTAATTTTTGCTACTTGAGCCATTGTCCGTCTTCCTTCCTGAGCAGAAAAATTATTTTAATTTTTAAAAATATTTTATAAAGATGATTATAAAATTAAAATATTCTTTCGTCAATATTATCAATCATACGTTTTTCTGTTTATTCCGGTATTTGTTAAAATAAACATACAATTGTATGAAAGGAAACGGAAGAATGAAAATTTTTACCGATTATTACGGAAATACGGTCCGCTTGTCGTTTTCCGAGAATAGCTTTTCCAAAAATCCGCAACATGTTTTCGTTATTTGCCGGCATAACGGAAAATGGGTTTTGACAAAGCATAAAAAAAGAGGCTTGGAGTTTCCGGGAGGGAAAAGGGAAGCGGGGGAGACGCTGGTGGAAGCGGCAAAAAGAGAAGTATTTGAAGAAACGGGAGGAGTCGTTGAAGAAGTTACATTCATCGGCCAGTATGAAGTAAGCGGTGAAAATGATTCTTTTGTAAAAAATATTTACTTCGCCGAGATCAAATATTTTGAAAAACGGCCGCATTATTATGAAACATTCGGTCCCGTTCTTGTTGATTCCCCCCTGACACCTGATGAATTAACGAAAGAGTACAGTTTTATTATGAAAGATGATGTCGTTCAAGAATGTATGAAACGGCTGAAAATGGAAGGATTGGTTAAATGAAAACGGATAACTTATGTAGTCATCCGTTTTTAATCAGTTTCCGCTCAATATATTCAACAAGTTTATACATAATCGCGGCAAAGATCACAATGATCAGAAGTGACTGCATGACAAGGGTGAAATTAAACACTTGGAAACCGTAGATAATTAAATAGCCGAGTCCCTGCTTGGAAACAAGAAATTCGCCGACGATCACACCGACCCAGCTGAGTCCGACATTCACTTTTAATGTTGAGATGATAGCCGGAAAAGATGCAGGAAGAACGGCTTCCTTAAAGAAATGGCTCCGGTGTGCACCGAATGTCCGTAAAACTTTAATATAGTTCTCATCCACTTCCCGGAAAGCAGTATATACTACGATCGTTGTGATGATGACGGAAATGATTGCGCCCATGACGATAATTGATGTTATTGTCGGACCGATTGCGACGATTAAAATCGGTCCAAGGGCTACTTTGGGCATCGCATTAAAGACGACAAGGTACGGGTCCAGCACTTTCGATACAAACGGAAACCACCAGAGAAAAGCGGCGAGAACGGTACCACAAACCGTTCCTATAATAAAGCCGAGAACAGTTTCAAACAATGTTGTCCACAGATGCGGAAAAATAGAACCGTTCACGATACTGCTATAAAGTAAATTCCAGATCTTTGCAGGCGAGCTGAAAATTAATGGGTCGATCCAGTAGTTCCTGCTTGCCGTTTCCCAGAGTGCGAAAAAAACAATAACAATCATTAACTGGAAAAAAACAACAAGCCGTTTTTCTTTTACGATTGATCTTTTATATTGTTCATGCAGCCGTTCAATTTCTGTTTGTTTGTTCAAGGCTTTCCAACTCCTTCCAAATACTCCTGAAAAATTCCGGGGACTGTTTATGGTTTCTCGCTTCGAACGGTGGAAGTTTACGTAGTTCGTCCGGAATTTCAATTGTTTTATAAACCGTACCCGGACGGTTGGAAAATAAGAAAATGCGGTCGCTCATTGCAATGGCTTCGCTGATATCGTGGGTTACCAGAATAGCGGTTTTCCGGAACGTTTTTAACGTTTTTCCAACTAAATTTTCCAGCTTCAATTTCGTCTGGAAGTCTAGAGCGGAAAATGGTTCGTCAAGAAGTAGCAATTTCGGATCTGTAGCCAGCGTCCGTACGAGCGCCGCCCGCTGGCGCATTCCGCCGGAAAGCTCGGACGGATATTTATTTTCGATGTCTTTTAAACCCATTTGTTCCAGAAGATTGAACGCTTTTTCTTTTGTTTCTTCATTCAACTGTCCGGTTAATTTCAATCCCAATAAAATATTTTCGCCGATCGTTTTCCATGGAAATAAATAATCTTGTTGCAACATGTAGCCGGTTTTTTTGTTTGTTCCTTTAACTTTTTCATTTTCCATCAATACATGACCGGCCGTCGGCTTTATTAATCCGCTGATAATTGAAAGCAATGTTGTTTTACCGCATCCGCTTGGGCCTAGTATGGATACGAATTCGCCCGGCCGTACGGTAAGATTGACATTCATCAAAGCAGTCATTTTTTCACGTTTGGAAAAGTAACTGTGGGTAACATCTTTCACTTCTAAAAAACTCACAGACAAGCCTCCCTTTCGCCGTTAATTTTGAATGACGGATTTTGCGATGCTTGTATCAACGAATTGTTTATAGTCAAGCCGTTTCGGCAGTTCGCCTGCTTCTTCCATAATATCCTGAAGGTTATTCCATTCGTTTTCATCCAAAACCGGGTCTTCAGCAAAAGATTTTTGTTTTTTGTACCGCTCGATCGAAGACGCCAGTATATCGGTTTCCGTATCTTCGAAAAACGGTTGAACCACTTTTGCCGCTTCTTCACTAGGATTTTGATAAATCCATTGTTGCGCCCGGTAAATGGCCCGGGTAAATTTTTCAGCAGTTTCCCGTTCACGTTTTAAATAGCTTTCTTTTGTCATAAAGGTAGTGTATGGAATTTTGCCGCTTTCTGTACCGAAAGAAGCGACGATATAGCCGACTCCTTCTTTTTCGAACACACTTGCTGTCGGTTCAAACAATTGGACAAACTCGCCTGTCCCTGAAGCAAAGGAAGATGAGATGTTTGCGAAATCAATATTTTGGATTAAATTCAGATCGTTCCTGGGGTCAATCCCGTGTTTTTTTAATACGAATTCACCGACCATTTGCGGCATGCCGCCTTTTCTTTGACCGAGAAATGTCGAGCCTTTAACCATATTCCAGGTGAAGTTTTCCACCGGCTTCCGTGATACGAGAAATGTTCCGTCTGTCTGGGTCAGTTGGACAAAATTAATAACCGGATCATCTGCTCCTTGGCTATTGACGTATATACTTGTTTCAGAACCGATCAGGGCAATATCGGCACCGCCTGAAATTAAGGCAGTCATCGTTTTATCACCGCCGGGAACGGTGGTTAAATCGATGTCCAGACCTTCTTCTTCAAAAAAGCCTTTTTCCATGGCGATGTATAAAGGGCTGTAAAATACGGAACGGGTGACTTCGGCAACTTTTACTTTTTTCAACGGTTCTTCCTTTTTCATACAGGCGGACAATCCGGAAATGAATAGGAAGGATACAAAAAATAGAAGCCCTTTGTGCAACCGTTTCTTCAATGTCCATGCCTCCTCTTCCGTGATTTTCGGTTGTATTCCATTGTTCTGTTACGATATGGTATGAATATAGATAAAAATGTGTGATTGCCTACATTGTGATAAACAACTGTACAGAAACAAGGTGAAACGTTTATGAAAAACCCTGTTGTTGATCTGTATCGTTTTCCTTCTCCGCGGGACGATATTAAGTTGTATATCGTCACATACAAGTCCAAGGGATTAAGAATTAAAGGAATGTTGGCTGAACCGGAAAAACCGGGAATTTATGAAGGGTTTCTTTACTTGCGGGGCGGAATAAAAAACGTGGGAAAAGTCCGTCCAGGCCGGGTCATACAATTTGCTTCGGAAGGATTTATTGTCTTTGCCCCTTTTTACCGCGGCAATCAGGGAGGCGAAGGGGACGAGGATTTTTGCGGGGAGGACCGTTACGATGCGTTCGGTGGTTTTGAAGTTTTAAAAGCCCATCCCCGGGTTAAAACGGATCGGATTCATATTTTTGGTTTTTCCCGGGGCGGTGCGATGGCCCTTTGGACGGCAATTCAATATCCGGATGCAGCCTCCGTTGTTACATGGGGCGGAGTTTCCGATATTTTTTTAACTTACGAAGAGAGAATTGATTTGCGCAGGATGATGAAACGGGTAATCGGGGGTTCACCGTGGAAATATCCGGAGCTGTACCGCGCCCGCACACCGCTTTATGAAATTCAACGGCTGGATGTGCCACTTCTGATCATTCACGGTGACAAAGACAAGAACGTATCGATTGAACATGCCTACCGGCTGGAAAAACTGGCCAAACAATACAATAAAAAAGTAGAAATGTGGATTTACTCCGGCATGGGGCATCATTTTCCCCCGGAAATGAACAGAAAAACGGTCAGACAGTTGACGGAATGGATGAAAAAACAAAGACGTATTTCTCTTAAAAAGTAGAATTCGGAACAAATTCTTTTGCCATTGATCTATTTTTTGTCGATCTTTACATTACAAAATAAGGGTTAGTAAAATAATGTTAAATGAAAGATCTCATTGAAAAAGGAGGAGGGGAAAATTGACCGGACCTGCATCCATTTTGGAATGGACATTGATTGCCGAATGTCCGATACCGGAAGATGTCGAGGATTTACTCGTCGAAGGTGAAGAAGCCGTAGCCGCTTATAAAACATTCCGGGACAGTGCAATTTTTACAAATAAGCGGTTAATTGTCCGGGATGCCCAGGGACTGACTGGGAAAAAGGTTGAAATTTATTCACTGCCCTATTCATCAATTCTTATGTGGTCTACGGAAAATGCAGGCAGATTTCTGGATGTGAATGCCGAAGTGGAACTTTGGACGAAAGTTGGCCATATTAAAGTGAACTTAAAAAAAGATGTGGATATCCGCAAGTTCGACAAGTTGCTTGCGAAAGCTTTGCTAAAGTCATAAAAAAAAACCGGTGTTACCATGACACCGGGTTTTTTATTAAATAACGGGTCCTCCCAATTTAGCGATCTTTTCATCAACATCTTTAAACTTTTTAAAGTTTTCCTTGAACTTTTCAGCAAGCTCTTTTGCTTTCTTTTCGTAGGCTTTTTCATCCGCCCACGTTTTTTGCGGCAACAGTACCTCATCCGGAACACCCGGAACCTGACGCGGGATGTACAGCCCGAAAATGTCATCCCTTACCGTTTCCGTATCATTTAACTTTCCTTCGATTGCAGCACGGACCATTGCCCGTGTGTATTGCAGTTTCATCCGGCTTCCAACGCCGTATTCCCCGCCAGTCCAGCCAGTATTAACAAGAAAGACCTGAACATTATGTTCATCGATTTTCTTTCCGAGCATTTCAGCATACCGTATGGCCGGGAGCGGCAAGAACGGTGCGCCGTAGCAAGTGGAAAAGGTTGCTTCCGGAGTAGTAACTCCTCGTTCTGTTCCGGCCAGCTTACTTGTATAGCCGCTTAAAAAATGATACATGGCCTGTTCTTTTGTCAGCTTTGCAATCGGCGGAAGAACACCGAAAGCATCGGCTGTTAAAAAGATGATTGTAGACGGATGTCCGGCCATGCTCGGCAGGGTGATGTTTTCAATATGTTCGATCGGATAAGCCGCTCGTGTGTTTTCTGTAAGACTTGAATCATCATAGTCCGGTACCCTGGTATTTTTGTCAACAACAACGTTTTCCAGAACAGTTCCGAATTTGATTGCATCATAGATTTGAGGTTCATTTTCACGGGAAAGGTTAATACATTTTGCATAGCAGCCGCCTTCAATGTTAAACACGCCGTTTGCAGACCAACCATGTTCGTCGTCACCGATTAACCGGCGGTTTTCGTCTGTGGATAAAGTTGTTTTTCCTGTTCCGGAAAGCCCAAAGAATAGTGCCACATCGCCTTCTTTGCCCACGTTTGCCGAGCAGTGCATGGATAAAATATTTTGTTCCGGCAACAAATAGTTCATGACGGTGAAAATAGATTTCTTCATTTCACCGGCATATTCGGTTCCGCCGATTAAAACGACTTTTTCTTCAAAAGAAATAATGATAAAAGTTTCCGATCTGACACCGTCAGTTTCCGGATTGGCTTTAAATCCCGGAGCAAAAATAACGGTAAATTGTGCTTCATGGTCTTTCAGTTCATCTTCTGTTGGACGGATAAAAAGTTGATGTCCGAAAAGGTTATGCCATGCATATTCAGTAACGACCTGAATGGGCAGACGGTATTTTTCATCGGCTCCTGCAAATCCCTTGAACACAAATAATTCGTCTTTTTCTTTTAAGTAATTTAGAACTTTATCATACAATCTTAAAAAGGCATCTTTGGAGATTGGCTGGTTTACGCTGCCCCAATCTATTTTATCGTTAACGGATTCTTCCCGGACAATGTACTTGTCTTTTGGTGATCTCCCTGTGTACTTTCCCGTCGTAACACTCACTGCTCCGGAATCCGTTAACATGCCTTCTTTTCTTTTAATGATTTTTTCTACTAACTGTGGAACGGATAGTTGTATTGAAATATTGTTCCCCTTCAATAATTCTTTTAAACTGTTGATTTTGCTAACCATTTCCATCAGTGAACCTTCCCCTTTGTTATTTTCTATTATTCTTCGAAAATTAGTATAACATATTAAAAATATTAGTCTATACTAAATAGAAGAAAAAATGTGCTTAACCGGGTTACAGCTTGTCATCATAATGGTTCCGGATATCCGGTGATTTAATGTTTAGAAATTTCAATTAACCATATTTTACATGAATCGTAAAAAAATTTCACATTTTTTTATCTTTTACGGTTTAAATATTTCTTTTTGTTAAAAATGATTGACATTAAATTTATTTGTAATGTATCATACATCTAGAATGGATGCTCTTATCCAGAGACGGTGGAGGGACAGGCCCGAAGAAACCCGGCAACCTGCTCGGAAGAGAAAGGTGCCAACCAGAGCAAGGATCTTCCTTGAACGATAAGAGTGAAAGGTCATCTGATATATTAACCTTTCCTCAAAGAAGGAAAGGCTTTTTTTATGACTATATGAATAAGGGAACGTATTATACCATTATTGTAACATTTTTCAATATAAAAGGGGAATGCTTATCGTAAAGAATCTATATAGAAATCCCAATTTATTATATATGTTTCCTGGAAAAAATATACCCCAGTTTTGTTTGTTTTTAATGAAGTCCGAAAGGAAATCCATCGTTCGTGGCCGGACTTTTTAAATATGTATATACCGGTCAAGAATGTGATTATGATTTGAGGAGGATTATAATGACTACTCGACGTTTGTTTACATCAGAGTCAGTAACAGAAGGACATCCGGATAAAGTATGTGATCAAATTTCCGATGCGATACTGGATGCAATTTTAAGCAAGGATCCGAATGCACGGGTTGCGGCGGAAACATCAATTACTACGGGGCTTGTTTTGGTGTTGGGTGAAATTTCGACATCCACTTATGTAGATATACCGAAAATTGTCCGTGAAACAATCCGGGAAATTGGCTACACAAGGGCAAAATACGGTTTCGATGCGGAAACGTGCGGTGTATTAACCGCCATTGATGAGCAATCGCCGGATATTGCCCGGGGAGTGAACCGGGCACTGGAAGCACGGGAAGGATATATGAGCGATGAGGAAATTGATGCGATCGGCGCCGGCGATCAGGGATTAATGTTTGGCTTTGCCTGCAACGAAACGGAAGAATTAATGCCGATGCCAATTTCCCTTGCGCATAAATTGAGCAGACGGTTGACAACGGTGCGTAAAGAAGGAATCCTGCCTTATTTGCGGCCGGACGGAAAAACGCAGGTTACGGTTGAATATGACGAAAACGGAAAGCCGGCCAGAATTGATACCATTGTTATTTCTGCCCAGCATCATCCGGAAACTTCTCTTGACCAAATTAAAAGGGATATTAAAGAATATGTGATCTCACCGGTCGTTCCGGAGCATTTAATCGATGAAAATACGATTTATTATATTAATCCGACAGGCCGTTTTGTCGTCGGCGGTCCCCAGGGGGATGCGGGGCTTACGGGACGGAAAATTATTGTTGATACATACGGAGGTTACGCGCGGCACGGAGGCGGGGCATTTTCCGGCAAAGATCCGACAAAAGTGGACCGTTCTGCATCCTATGCGGCAAGATATGTTGCAAAAAATATTGTAGCCGCCGGCCTTGCGGAGAAATGCGAAGTACAGCTTGCTTATGCGATCGGAGTAGCAAGCCCGGTATCCATATCGGTCAATACGTTCGGAACGGGAAAAGTCAGTGAAGAATTGCTGGTGGAATTGGTACGGAAACATTTTGATTTAAGACCTGCGGGAATCATCAGAATGCTTGATTTACGCCGGCCGATTTACAAGCAGACGGCAGCGTACGGACATTTTGGCCGGACTGATATTAAACTCCCGTGGGAAGAAACGGATATGGCGGAAATTTTGAAAAAGGAAGCATTGGGATAAAGGAAAGTGCAAAGGCTACCGGTGAACCGGTAGCCTGATTTTTATTTTTGGGAATTCGTTGTGAAAAACAGTTTCCGGTATTGTTCAGGATATTTGACAAGATCTGCCAATGTATATTGGTCAAGGACGTGCAGAAAAGCCCGCAAAGCTTCATCAAATACGTGTTTTAATCCGCAAACCGGTGCAATGATGCATGCGTTCGGCTTGTCCGGATGAAAGCAATCAACTAAATAAAAACCTTCTTCTGTTTCCCGGATTAATTTTCCGATATTTATTTTATCCGGAGGAAGGGCCAGCCTGAAACCTCCGTTTCTGCCTCGGATTGTTTCAATGACTCCCAATTTTCCTAAATGATGGACTACTTTCATTAAATGGTTTTTTGAAATTCCGTATACTTCGGAAATCTCCTGTATATTACAGAGGCGTCCGTTTTCCATTGAAGCAAGATAAATCAGTGTCCGCAAAGAATAGTCGGTATACGCGGTCATTTTCATAAATATCACCACATGTTTTCCTTATTTCTTTAGGATTATTATACAATATAACCCGACAGAACCAGAAACTCCGGGCATTTACCGTTAACACATCTTTAATTTTAAACATTTTTTAAAAGATGTATTTAATATATTGCTTTTTAAATTGAAACCGTTTTACATTAAAGATGTATATAATATACAATTTAAAGGAGATGGGAATAGTGTTAACTAAAAAAACTGTGGAGATTGTTAAGTCAACGGTACCGGTTCTGGAGGAACACGGAACAAAAATTACAAAAGCTTTTTACAAAAGAATGTTTGAACATCATCCGGAATTATTAAACTATTTTAATCACACAAATCAGCAAAGAGGCAGCCAGCCGAAAGCACTGGCAAATTCAATCATTGCCGCGGGAAAACATATTGACCGGCTGGAAGAGATTTTACCTGTTGTAAAACAAATCGGTCATAAACACCGGGCATTAAGCATCAGACCGGAACATTATCCGATTGTCGGTGAAAATTTATTGGCTGCGATTAAAGAAATTTTGAGTGATGCGGCAACGGAAGAGATTTTACAAGCTTGGGAAGAAGCGTACGAAGAAATTGCGAAGGTTTTCATTCAGGTAGAAGCGGACATGTACAGAGATGTAACTTTACGAAAGGGAGGCTGGACAGACTTTAAACCGTTTACGGTGATCGATAAAGTAAAAGAAAGCGATGTTATTACATCGTTTTATTTAAAGCCTAAGGACGGTGCTCCAGTTCCGGAATTTTTGCCCGGACAGTATATAACGGTAAGCGTGGATATTCCGGGTGAACAGTTTAAACATAACCGCCATTACAGTCTGTCCCATGCACCGGGGAAAGGGTATTTCCGTATTTCGGTAAAACGGGAGAGGGACCGGGAACCATATGGAAAAGTATCCAATTATCTCCATGACCATGTATCTGTAGGCGATGATTTGAACGTCAGCGCTCCTGCCGGTGATTTCGTATTAAATACTGAAGAAAACGGACCGGTTGCGTTGATTTCCGGCGGTGTCGGCGTAACCCCCTTATTGAGTATGTTTGAAGCGCTGGCTGATCAAGAAAGCAACCGGGAAATTACATTTATCCAGGCGGCCAGAAATGAAAATGTCCTGGCGTTTGAAAAAGAAATTAAAGAACTGGCCTCAAGAGTAAAAAATGCTAAAGTGTATACCGTTTTGGAAGAAAAACTGAAAGCGGATACTGTATGTGACAAAATTGGTTATATCGATCAACCGCTGCTTGATCAAGCCGTTACCTCCGACACGGTATGTTACGTATGCGGACCGTTGCCGTTTATGAAAGCTGTGATCGACATGTTGAAAAAATCAGGGGTTCCGGAACAAAATATCCGTTTTGAATTTTTCGGTCCGGCAGCAGAAATTCTTCATTAAAATAAAAAGAGAACCGGGTGTACGACCGGTTCTCTTTTTATTCATCTGTTTCTAAGGTTGCCGGCTTTCTTTTCTAAAATTTTTGTAATATTGACCTCTTTCACGGTATTCTTTGTAAATCCGCTCCATTTCTTCATAATCCTTTTCTGTTAACTTGCGCACAACTTTTGCTGGCCGGCCGAAAGCAAGCGTATGCGGAGGGATTTTTTTGCCCGGGGGTACAAGGCTGCCAGCCCCGATAAATGCATGCTCTCCGATTTCGGCCCCGTCCAAAATGACGGACCCCATTCCGATCAAGGCATAGTTCCGGATGATGCAGCTGTGAAGTGTTACTTGATGTCCCACCGTTACATTATCCTCCAATATGAGTGGATTGTCGGGACTTTGGTGCAGCATGCATAAATCTTGGATATTCGTGTTTTTACCGATTCTCGTCGGAGCAACATCACCGCGGATGACGGTGTTAAACCAGACGCTTGAATAGTCCCCGATTTCCACATCGCCGGTGACGGTGACAAAATCCGCCAAAAATGCCGTTTCCGCAATTTTTGGATATACGCCTTTGTAGGGATATATTTTATACATGATCCTCACCTTTCATAAAGTAATATATATACAAACATATTGTACATGAATAATGAAAATTTTTCTCTTTTCGTAATTTTACAAATAAGAACGGATTTCCTTTTGTTCCGGTTTTCCGATATAATTACTTTTATATGGAATTTTGAGGAAACTCTGAAGTGAGGCGATTTTATTGACAGTTCCCAATGGTGTAATAACATTAATGATGGAATCGTATAAAAAAATATTTCCGGCCGTCCATAAAAAATTAGCCTACTGGAAAAGTCGGGCCGAAGCAATTCCGAACGACGAGCTTCGTAAACAAGCGTTGCTAAGTATTAAAAATAAGCAATTTCACTGTGAAGGCGGTGCCGTTTTATCTCTTCCTGCAGGAGAAAAATATGATGATGTCATTACTTTCATTGTTGCCTATCAAACGATCAGTGACTATCTCGACAACCTCTGCGACCGTTCTAATTCCCAGGATCCCAAGGACTTCCGTGCTCTCCATGAATCAATGAAAACCGCATTAACCGTTGGAAAGGAACCGGAAAATTATTACCGGTACCGGAAAGACCAGAATGACGGGGGTTATTTGCAAGAACTTGTCCGTGTCTGTCAAAATACGCTGGCAGGAATGAAGAACTATCCGTTAATTAAAGAAGAGTTGCTGGAACTGTGCGAATACTATTGTGATTTGCAAGTACATAAGCACGTTAAGAAAGAAGAGCGTGTTCCCCGTTTAAAAAAGTGGTTTGACCGGCATAAAGATCACGTGCCGGAAATGGAATGGTACGAGTTTTCTGCATGTTCCGGCTCCACCCTCGGTATATTCTGTCTTGTTTCATATTGCGCCCGGGAAGATTTCACAAAACAGCAAAGCCTCGTGATTCGTAACGGATATTTTCCGTATATTCAAGGTTTACACATTATGCTGGATTATTTTATTGATCAGGAGGAAGACCGGCAAGGGGGCGATTTGAACTTTTGTTTTTATTATGAAAGTGAGACACAGATGTACGAGCGTTTACGTTTGTTCATACAACAGGCAGACCGGTATACAAAGCACTTGCCCGACCGGAAATTTCACCAGTTAATAAACCGCGGGCTGCTCGGCTTGTATTTATCAGATCAAAAAGTTAATGAACAGGGGCAATTAAAACAAATAGCAAAAAAATTATTGAAAGCAGGCGGTTTAAGTAGTTATTTTTTTTATATTAATGCGAAAGCTTACCGCAAATGGCAGCAAAAAACGGGGAGGGGAAACTTATGGGCTTAACATTGAGCATCTTGGACCAATCACCGGTATCTGAAGGAATGACGGCTGAAGAAGCATTACAGAACACGGTGGAATTGGCACAAAAAGCGGAAGAGTGGGGATACAAAAGGTTTTGGGTATCGGAACATCATGATTCACCAACATTGGCGGGTTCATCTCCGGAAGTATTGTTGTCTTATATTGCGGCAAAAACTTCCCGCATTCGCATCGGTTCAGGCGGAGTGATGCTTTCCCATTACAGTCCTTATAAAGTAGCGGAAAATTTCCGGGTGCTTTCAGGACTTGCACCGGAGAGGGTAGATCTCGGCATTGGACGTGCACCGGGCGGTATGCCCCGTTCAACGATTGCCCTGAACGGTTCAAGGGACCGCGGTGTGGACAAGTATCCGGAAAAAGTGACAGAGTTGCTGCAATATCTTCATGATGACCTTCCGGAAGCCCACCCATTATACGGGATTAAAGCAACACCGGTTGTCAAGGCTGCTCCGGAACTTTGGCTACTTGGTTCTAGTGAAACGAGTGCGGCCCTTGCCGCAAAAAAGGGGCTTCCTTACAATTTTGCTTTATTTATCAACGGTGAGGGCGGTGAGACGTATATGAGCCACTATATAAATAATTTCAAGCCATCACAATATTTAAAGGAGCCGGAAAATATCGTTACGGTTTTTGCTGTCTGTGCAGAGACGGATGATGAAGCAAAGAGACTTGCGTCAAGTTTGGAATTAAATATGATCCGTTCGGAACAGGGCATGCCGTCAAAGGGCATACCGTCCCCGGAAGAAGCGTTGAACTATCCGTATACATTTTTTGAACGGGAAAGAATCCGCCAGAACCGGAGAAGAATGGTTGTGGGAAGTCCGAAAAAAGTGAAGGAACGGCTGCTGCGGTTGAGCGAATTGTACAAAACAAATGAAATCATGCTTGTTTCCATCATGTACGATTTTCGTACCAAATTAAGATCCTTTGAACTTATTGCCAATGAAATTTTATAGTGAATAAAAAGCCGGTTCCTTTACTAAAAAGGAACCAGCACGAATTACCGTTTTTCAATGGCAATGATAAACGGGGGATTGTTTTTTTGGTTAATAAACTGATACTTTAACACGTGGGCTTTTTGCTGGTCAATTTGTTTTACAAACTCAAGGATTGCATCTCTTTCAATTTTCCCTTCCGGATGTCCGTGGTAAATCACGAGGACAATTAACCCTTCTTCCGCCAGAATATCTAAAATTTGCCGGACTGCCTCAATTGTTGTTTCCGGTTTTGTAACAATGGAATGATCCCCCTTCGGCAAATAACCGAGATTAAAGACGGCGGCCTTAATTTTCCCGGAGTATTCGGGCGGAATGCATTCTTTTACATGTTCATGGCCGCGGTTGAACAAAACAACCTGCTTTGTTTGCCCGTGTTTTTCCAGTCTTTCTCTCGTCCGGCGGATGGCTTCTTCCTGAATATCGAAGCCGAACACCTTCCCGGCCGGACCGACAAGTTCGGCTAAAAACAGGGTATCATTTCCATTTCCGACCGTCGCATCAATCACCGCATCACCTGTTGAAGCTGCTTTTTTCAACAAGTCATGGGCAAAGGGCAATATATTCATCAACTTCATGAAGTGGTCCCCCTTTTTCCTCCTTCATAAAATTTCCCCTGGTAACTGTCCCGTCTTTCCAATTCACGGTCAATAGCGTTTAATACTTCCCATTTGTTAACACTCCACATCGGACCAATCATCAGATCAATCGGTCCGTCCCCTGTGATCCTGTGCACAATTATTTCCGGCGGCAATATTTCCAGCTGGTCGCAAACAATATTGACGTATTCCTCAAAGGATAAAAATTCCAGCAATCCCTTTTCATACTGCTTCACCATCGGCGTTCCTTTTAATAAATGCAAAAGATGGATTTTTATTCCCTGCACGTCCATATTTGTCACCGCCCGGGCTGTTTCCATCATCATTTCCGGTGTTTCTCCCGGCAGACCGTTAATAATATGACTGCAAATCCGAATGTTATGTTTCCGTAATTTTTCGACCCCATCCAGATAGGTCTGGAAATCATGAGCGCGGTTGATCAGTTCCGCAGTTTTTTCATGGACGGTCTGGAGGCCAAGTTCCACCCATAAATACGTACGTTCATTGAGTTCCGCCAAGTATTCGACAACATCATCGGGGAGACAATCCGGTCTGGTTGCGATAGATAAACCGACAACGCCTTCCTGCCGGAGGGCGGTTTCATATTTTTCCCGCAATACATCCACCGGGGCATGGGTGTTTGTAAATGCCTGGAAATAGGCAATATATTTTCCTTCTTTCCATTTTTTATGCATAATGGTTTTTATTTTTTGAAACTGGATGTCAATCGGTTCCGCCCGGTTTCCCGCAAAGTCGCCGGAACCGGCTGCACTGCAAAAAGTGCAGCCGCCGTAAGCGACGGTTCCGTCCCGATTCGGGCAGTCAAAGCCACCGTCTAGGGACACTTTAAACACCTTGTGGCCGAATTGTTTCCGGAGATGATAATTCCAGGTGTGGTAACGTTTATCGCCGAAACTGTATGGAAATGGTTTCATGTTGGTCTTCCTCTCATCGTTTAAATTCAAAATCAATTGTATCATGGTAAAAGTTAAATTCCCACGAAAGTTTTTCCTTGCGGGAGAATTGAATGTAAATTTCCCAAATATTTTGCCGCAAGCTTTTCAACAAACAACAAAAAATAAAATTGCCGTCTAGTTGTTCTATTCCGGATAAAAAAAGGAGGATCCATGATGGCAACAAGGGATGCGATGGAAAAATTTTTGAATGAATGTGAACAGACGATTGAATATGCCCGCGGACAATTGCAGGAAAGTGCAAAACAGGAATTTTACGGCATGGAAGAATACAGCCGGGCCCAGCAGGCATTGGAAGAAAAATACAATGAATTGATGGCATTATACCGGAGTGCCAATGCAGAACAACGGGAGCGGCTGCACCGGATGAGGTTGAAAATCCATTCATTGCAAAATGAAATGACGTTACTTGATTTGCATTGATTTTCATTCTGTTTCCGGTTACGGACGATCATCCGTCAGCCGGAAATTTTTGTTTTATCCTGGAAAACAGAGAATATTTCCGTTGCGCCCCTAGTTTTCTAATGGTAAAATTTTCTAGAGATTAAATATATTGGGGGAGGACGTATGCCGGAAGAAAAATATATAATGGCGATTGACCAGGGAACGACAAGTACCCGGGCGATCATTTTCAATAAAGACGCAAAAATTGTAAGCGTTTCCCAGCGGGAATTTAACCAGTACTTTCCGAAACCGGGATGGGTGGAACATAATCCTGATGAAATATGGGGCTCGGTTCTGGCGGTCATTGCAGAAGTATTGGCCGAGTCGGGCATCAGTGCGTCGCAAATTGCCGGAATCGGAATTACGAATCAGCGGGAGACAACGGTCGTCTGGGATCAGTCAACGGGTAGACCGGTTTATAATGCCATCGTATGGCAATCAAGACAGACCGCAAATATTTGCGATCAATTGAAAAAGGAAGGCTTAGAGCCGTTATTCCGCCAAAAGACCGGTTTATTGATTGATGCTTATTTTTCCGCAACGAAAGTAAAATGGATTTTGGACAACGTACCCGGTGCCCGGGAAAAAGCGGAACGCGGAGAATTACTGTTCGGCACGATTGATACATGGCTCATCTGGAAGTTTTCGGGGGGAAAGGTTCATGTCACGGATTATACAAATGCATCCCGGACATTGTTATACAATATTTATGAATTAGATTGGGATGATGACCTTTTACAATTATTAAACATTCCAAAATCCATGCTCCCTGAAGTTAAACCGTCATCCCATATTTTTTGCAAAACAACAAAGGAACACTTTTTCGGCCGGCAAGTTCCGATTGCCGGTGTTGCCGGTGATCAGCAGGCGGCATTGTTCGGCCAGGCATGTTTTGAAGAAGGCATGGCAAAAAATACATACGGCACCGGTTGTTTTATGTTAATGAACACCGGTACAAAAGCCGTTCAATCAAAGAACGGATTATTGACAACCATCGCCTGGGGGATAGATGGAAAAATCGAGTATGCGCTGGAAGGAAGTATTTTTGTTGCCGGCTCTGCGATTCAATGGCTCAGGGACGGTCTCCGGATGATCAAAACTGCATCTGATTCAGAGACATATGCAGAAAAAGTGTCATCAACAGATGGTGTGTATGTTGTCCCGGCATTTGTCGGGCTGGGTGCTCCTTATTGGGACAGCGAAGTGCGCGGGGCAGTATTCGGCCTGACCCGGGGTACGGAAAAGGAACATTTCGTCCGTGCCACACTGGAATCTCTTGCATATCAAACGAAAGATGTACTTGAAGCAATGGAAGCCGATTCCGGTATTTCTTTAAAAAAATTACGGGTTGACGGCGGAGCGGTAAAAAATAATTTCCTTATGCAATTCCAAAGCGATATTCTTGGCGTACCGGTCGAACGTCCGGTAATCAATGAAACAACAGCATTGGGTGCGGCATATTTGGCCGGTCTGGCCGTCGGATTTTGGCCGGGAAAAGAAGAGATCAGTAAACAATGGGAAATCGACCGGACATTTACCGCAGAAATGACCGGAGAAGAATCCCGGTGTTTGTATGACGGTTGGAAAAAGGCGGTAAGAGCCGCGATGGCATTTAAGTAAATCATGATTATTGAAGCAGCATCCGGAGCCCGGAAAGACGGGGCGGATGCTGTTTTTATTTATATAACTCCGCGGGCTTCCGGTCTTATTTTGTTCCTTTTAACAGAAAAATGCAGGAAAATTATATGTTAACCGATTAATATAAATGGTTGACAAAAGAAGTACCGTCCCTTATTTTAGAATTATAAATTTAAAAAGGAGGACGGGAGAGTGAAAATAAAACCGCTCGAAATTACACTTGTCAGCTTATTTGTCGTATTGATTGCCATCGGAGCTAATATAACATCCATTATACCGTTTGCGGTAATTGGCGGGGTCCCGATTACATTGCAAACATTTTTTGCCATTCTGGCCGGTCTCGTTCTTGGCAGCCGTTTAGGTGTAATATCGACGAGTGTTTATGCATTAATGGGATTAATCGGTTTGCCGGTTTTCGCCCGTTTCAGCGGCGGTCTCGGAACACTTCTCAGCCCGACGTTCGGATTTATACTTACATTTATCCTTGCGGCTTACGTTTGCGGAAAAATGGTGGAAGGAAAACAGACGGTTGCGCCGTATATAGCCGCTGCATTAACCGGAACGGCGATTAATTACATACTCGGAACAACATGGATGTATTATGTGTATCGTTTTTGGGCGGATGCGCCTAAAGGCTTTTCATACGGTATGGCCTGGTTATGGATGCTGCCGCCTCTGCCAAAAGACATTATTCTTGCGTTTGTCGCCGGTGTTTTTGCTCACCGATTGCGTGTATCCGTTCTTTCAAAAAGCCGGTTTAAGCATTTGAATTTAGGGGTTTAATTCATATAATACGGCAGAACAAAGGGAGGAGGAAGGCTGATGGAATGGAAAAAACTTGCCGAGCGTGTTTTGGAAGGAGAAGAATTGACCAGTGAAGTAGCCCTGGCCATTTTAAATTGTCCGGATGATGAGCTGTTGGAACTGTTGAACGGGTCTTATATGATCCGGAAACATTATTTCGGCAATAAAGTAAAACTAAATAAAATCAAGAACGTTAAGTCCGGTATGTGCCCGGAGAACTGCAGTTATTGTTCCCAGTCTGCAGTGTCAAACGCTCCGGTTGAAAAATATACAATGCTGGATAAAGAAAAAATCATCGAAGGAGCCAGACAGGCATACGAAATGAAAATCGGTACATATTGCATTGTTGCCAGTGGACGTGGACCCAGCAATCGGGAAGTTGAAATGGTGGCGGAAGCGGTAAAAGAAATTAAACAGAAATATGGTTTAACCGTTTGTGCCTGTTTGGGAATTTTAAAACCGGAGCAGGCGAAAAAATTAAAGGAAGCGGGTGTTGACCGGTATAATCACAATATTAATACTTCGAAACGGCATCACTCCAACATCACGACGAGCCATACCTACGATGACCGTGTGTCGACGGTTGAACTGGTCAAAGAAGCCGGAATTTCACCGTGTTCCGGAGTTATTGTCGGCATGAAGGAAACAAAGCAGGATGTGGTTGATATGGCCTTCAGTCTGAAGGCCTTGGATGCAGATTCTATACCGGTAAACTTCTTGCACGCCATTTCCGGAACTCCGCTGGAAGGCACAAATGAACTGAATCCGCGTTACTGTTTAAAAGTACTTGCAATGATGCGTTATGTGAATCCGGCAAAAGAAATCCGCATCTCAGGCGGGAGAGAAGTAAATTTACGCAGTTTGCAGCCGTTGGGATTATATCCGGCCAACTCCATTTTTGTCGGTGATTATTTAACTACTGAAGGACAGGAACAATCCAGCGATTTGCAGATGCTTAAAGATCTCGGTTTTGAGATTGATTTTGCCGCAGTTCCGTCATAAACGGATTAGATTATGCTGAAAAATATCGAAATAAACCGAACATTGCTTGCCTTTTTCCACAATTTTCTCTATAATATTTGACATAATAACAGGATAAAAACAATGAAGAGGAGTAGTAATGTCTGCTGAAGCTCCAGAGAGCTAACGGCTGGTGGGAGTTAGCCTTCAGCAACATGAACTCGCCTCGGAGTTGTAAATACGAAATTCAAGTAGTATTTGCCGGACCGTCCCACGTTACGGGAAAACGAAGCGAATATACCCGGACATTCCGGTGTATATTAATTTGGGTGGTACCGCGGGAGATCTTACATCCTCTCGTCCCAGGACAAGTTTTGGGATGGGGGGATTTTTATGTTTTTACGGAAACCGGCGATTTGATTGATTCTTTTCAACAAATGGCCCTTGTACCGGTTCATGGGGATAGCTTTTGTGCCGCACCTTTTGCAGGAAAGTTTTGAAAATTGAAGTTTCTGGTCAGAATGTTGATAATGTAAGAAAAGGAGGATGTACCAGTGAGTTACAACCATAAGAAAATCGAGAAAAAATGGCAGGATTACTGGCTGGAAAACCGTACGTTCCGGGCAACGGATGACAGAGATAAACCGAAATTTTTTGCCATGCCGATGTTTCCGTATCCGTCCGGCGCCGGTCTTCATGTTGGACATCCGAAAAGTTATACGGCGGTCGATATTGTCGCCCGGATGAAACGGATGCAAGGATACAACGTTCTTCATCCTATGGGTTGGGACGCTTTCGGACTGCCGGCGGAACAGTACGCTCTTGATACCGGCAATAACCCGGCTGAATTTACGGAAAAAAATATTCAAAACTTTAAGAGACAAATTATTTCCCTCGGCCTAAGTTACGATTGGGACCGGGAAGTGAATACAACGGATCCGAAATATTATAAGTGGACTCAATGGATTTTTATCAAATTGTATGAAAAAGGATTGGCTTATATTGATGAAGTTCCGGTAAACTGGTGCCCTGCCCTCGGAACCGTTTTGGCCAATGAAGAAGTCATCGACGGCAAAAGTGAACGGGGCGGACATCCGGTAATCCGTAAACCCATGAAGCAGTGGATGCTTAAAATTACCGAATATGCGGAACGTCTGCTTGAGGATTTGGATGAACTGGACTGGCCGGAAAGTATTAAAGAAATGCAAAGAAATTGGATCGGCCGCTCGGAAGGTGCGGAAGTTACATTCACCATTGATGGTCATGATGAGACATTCAAGGTATTCACAACCCGCCCGGATACTTTATTCGGAGCGACCTATGCTGTATTTGCACCCGAGCATCCTCTGGTGAAAAAAATTACAACTCCGGAACAAAAAGAAGAAGTCGAACGTTATATCGAAGAAGTACAAACGAAATCCGACCTGGAGCGGACGGATTTGGCAAAAGAAAAAACAGGCGTATTCACCGGGGCATACGCGGTTAATCCGGTAAACGGTGAAAAAATACCGATTTGGATTGCCGACTATGTTCTAGTCACCTATGGAACCGGTGCGATTATGGCTGTACCGGCCCACGATCAGCGGGACTACGAGTTTGCCAAAAAATTTAATTTGCCGATCCGGGAAGTTGTTGCCGGTGGGAACATTGAAGAGGAAGCATATACCGGTGACGGAGTCCATATCAACTCCGGATTTTTAGACGGCCTGAACAAAGAGGAAGCCATTGAAAAAATGATTGAATGGCTTGAAGAAAAAGGTGTTGGAAAAAGAAAAGTTCAATATAAACTCCGTGACTGGCTATTCAGCCGCCAACGGTACTGGGGCGAACCGATCCCAATTATCCATTGGGAAGATGGAACAATGTCGACGGTGCCTGAAGATGAGCTGCCGCTGTTATTGCCGGAAATGGATGAGATTAAACCGTCCGGAACCGGGGAGTCGCCGTTGGCAAACGCCAAGGATTGGCTGGAAGTTGTTGATCCGGAAACTGGAAAGAAAGGACGCAGGGAAACGAATACGATGCCACAATGGGCTGGAAGCTGCTGGTACTATTTACGCTACATTGATCCGGATAATGATGAATGCATTGCTGATCCGGAAAAATTAAAATACTGGCTTCCGGTTGATTTATATATTGGCGGAGCAGAGCACGCAGTTCTCCATTTACTGTATGCCCGTTTCTGGCATAAAGTTCTATATGATCTCGGAGTCGTTCCGACAAAAGAGCCGTTCAAAAAACTGGTGAATCAGGGAATGATTCTCGGGGAAAACAACGAGAAAATGAGTAAATCAAAAGGAAATGTTGTCAACCCGGACGATATTATCGAAAGCCATGGGGCCGATACATTGCGTTTATATGAAATGTTTATGGGACCACTTGAAGCATCCGCCCCGTGGTCAACACAGGGACTGGACGGATCCCGGCGTTTCCTTGATCGCATTTGGCGCTTATTTGTCAATGAAGATGGTACATTATCCGATAAAATCGTTGATAAAGAATCCGACGAACTGGAAAAAGTTTACCATCAGACCGTAAAGAAAGTTACGGAGGATTATGAAGGACTGCACTTTAATACGGCCATTTCCCAATTAATGGTTTTTGTAAACGAAGCATATAAGGCAAATGAAATACCGAAAGCATATGCGGAAGGATTTGTAAAATTACTGTCACCTGTATGTCCGCATATCGCTGAGGAACTTTGGGAAAAATTCGGTCATGACGGTACGATTACGTATGAACCGTGGCCGGAATATGATGAAGATAAGCTTGTTGATGACGAAATCGAAATCGTCATTCAAATTAACGGAAAAGTCCGGGCAAAGAAAAAGGTGCCTGCAGACATTTCGAAAGAAGAGTTGGAAGAAACAGCAAAGGCAGACGAAACAATCCAAAAACAACTGGAAGGAAAAACGATCCGTAAAGTCATTGTTGTACCCGGAAAACTCGTCAACATCGTTGCCAATTAAAATAACAAAGCCGCCGCGAACCGGCGGCTTTCCTGTATTCAAAACACCGTTTTCTGCTTGGAATGAATCCGGAACAATATATGAGCAAACCGTTACAGTTTTTCACCGCTGGTATGGTAAAATATGAGCTATACAATATAAAAGCAAAGGAAGATGGGAATGAAAACGATCACAGCCAAGGAATTGGAGGAAAAACTGAGTAAAGGTGAGACACTGAACTTGATTGATGTCCGGGAGCCGGAAGAAACGGCTGAAGGGATGATCCCCGGGGCGAAAAATATACCGATGATGGAAATTCCAGGACGATTGAATGAGTTGGACCGGGATCAGGAATACATTATTATTTGCAGGTCCGGAAACCGGAGCACACAAGTATGCATGTTTTTGGAAGAACAGGGATACAAAGTCACGAATTTAGAAAACGGTATGCAGGGATGGACGGGTAAATTGGAACAAATGATCAAATCAGATAATTTGAAAGAGTTATAAAATTCGTAAATCTTGACTAAACTGGAAACAAAAAAGGAGTTTCCGTAATGGTCAAGGTTAAGGTTTTTGACTTTGAACATGAAGAAGATTTGGAAGTTGAGGTTAACCGCTTTTTAAAAAATTTAGATGAAGACCAGCTGATCGATATAAAATATACCGTAGCGACCATGTATGAAGAAGATGAAGACGAACAAATTTACTGTTTTTCCGCGATGGTTATTTACCGGAAATAAAAAATTCGAAGTCTTAATCGGCTTCGGATTTTTTATTTTCCGGGATAATACCGGAACCTTCTTCTGCGTCATTGCAGATAATTTCCGGTTAGCATACAATCAAAGACAGGATATGGCGAATTGATGGAAATTTAAATTTTGCAACAGGGAATAATAAAACAAACACCGGTCTGGAAATGATTCGTTTCAAAAAATAAAATTGTCAAAATCCTGTGAAAGGCATGTAAACAAAATTTATATGTCATATAATGTTATTTAGTGTCATAAAATGTTTTTTGTTGCATAATTATTACGCGTTAGGTAGGGATCTTATGGGTTCAAAATTTATAAGGGGTACGTTCATTTTAACCCTTGGTACGTATATATCAAAATTTCTCGGCTTAATTTATATTATTCCTTTTTTTGCGCTGGTCGGTGAGCAGGGAAACGCCCTTTACAATTACGGGTATGTACCATATACCATTTTTATCAGCATTGCTACTGCCGGTATTCCCCTTGCAGTTTCAAAATTTATTTCCAAATACAATGCCATGGGGGAGTATGCGGTAGGGAGACGGTTATTCAAATCCGGTCTTGTCATTATGCTCATGACCGGTATAGTTTCATTCCTCATTCTTTATTTCCTTGCCCCGGTATTTGCCGACATTATTGTAGCTGACAAGGAACAAACATCGAATCCCGAAGATGTAGTGAAAGTCATTCGCGCTGTCAGTTTTGCATTAATTATTGTCCCGTTTATGAGTTTAATCCGCGGGTATTTCCAGGGCCATCAATCGATGGGACCTTCTGCGGTCTCCCAGGTGGTTGAACAAATTGTACGGATTTTATTTCTGCTAACCGGTGCTTTTACCGTTATAAAAATTTTGAACGGCACAGTTGTCCAGGCGGTTCAGTTGGCCACCTTTGCGGCCTTTGTCGGTGCAGCCGGCAGTTTGCTCGTTTTGTTTTGGTATTGGCGGAAAAGAAAACCGTATTTGGATGAAATGCTAGCAAGGGACCGTGGGCAGGTGCAAATTTCCTTGTCGCAAATTTATAAGGAAATTTTTGTTTCCGCTGTACCGTTTGTCATTGTCGGAATCGCGAATCCGTTATTCCAATTTGTCGATCAAATGACCCATAACAGTGCAATGGCATCCATCGGCCTTGCCCCTTATGCAGATACGAATTTGGCAATTTTGAATGTGAACGCACATAAAATCATAATTATTCCGGTTTCCCTGGCGACGGCATTTTCTGTTTCCCTTGTACCGTCGATCACCGATGCATATGTCCAAAAAAATTACAGGGCTTTGAAGAACCAGATTAACCAAACGTTTCAAATTTTACTGTTTTTAACCTTACCGGCCTCCCTCGGGATTTCCATTTTAGCTGAGCCGTTTTATACATTTTTCTATGTTAACGATGATTACGGTACAAAGATTTTAACGATGTATGCTCCGGTGGCTTTGCTTTTCGCCCTTTTTTCTGTTACCGCAGCGATCCTGCAAGGCTTGAATTTACAAAAATTTACTGTCTTCAGCCTGCTGCTCGGACTGCTTATTAAACTAGTGATGAATACACCGATGATCGAAAGATTTGCAACTGAGGGGGCAATCTATGCAACCGTTATCGGATATTCGGTTACAACATTTATCAACTTGCTTGTCATCCGTTATTATGCGTCATACAAATTTCAGCTCGTCATCCGGAGAGGACTGCTCATTGTCATTTTAAACATCGTTATGGGCATTATTGTTTATGCTTTCTATCAGCTGATTACGTTGTTTATTGCACCGGAGACGAAGCTGTTGTCATTGCTCATTATTATAATTTGCGCAGTCATTGGTGCGTTCGTCTACTTTTATCTCAGTGTAAAATCAAAACTGATGTTTTTCCTGTTCCCGGAACAGATGAAAAAATTAAAAAGAAGACTTTCCCGGGCTTGATTAAAACGGGTCTGTCCTATAAAGATGGTATAATCTCTTTATAGGACAGCTTATTCGTGAAAACGGATCAGTTAAATCCGAGTCTTCTTTCTACTCTGCGGAGCCGGTTTTCCATGCGATCGACTTCCTGCTGGAGTCGGTTTACTTCCCTTTCGAGCCGGTTTACCTGGTTTTCAAGCCGGTTTACCCGGTTTGCTATACCCGTACCAGGCATTCCCGGAAAACCGGGGAAAAACTGACCTGTTTGACCCGGTCCCTGTCTGGGGTACTGATATTGGTAATAATAATCCACCATGTCCTAACCTCCCCTGGTAATATCAATAATTAGTGTATGTGCATCCGTCTAAAAGGGAACGGGTATATGCCCAAATTTTCTTACCGGATCTGCGGTGTACGAATCGTTATATACAGGAGTGAAACCTATGCGGATTGATAAGCTTTTGGCCAAAACCGGCTTTGGAAGCCGGAAAGAAGTGAAGAAATTAATCAGGGAAGGCGGTGTTTCTGTAAATGGTGAGACCATTAAAGACCCGAAGATCCATGTTGACCCGGAAAAGGATGAAGTTACTGTTTTCGGAGAACAGGTAGAGTATAAAGAATTTATTTATTTAATGATGAATAAGCCGCCCGGCGTTATTTCAGCAACAGAAGATTTATTTGATCAGACAGTTGTGGATTTATTGACACCGGAAGATGCAATATACCGTCCCTTTCCCGTTGGCAGGCTGGACAAGGATACACGGGGATTGTTGCTTTTAACAAACGACGGCAAACTTGCCCATCAATTGTTGTCACCGAAAAAAGAAGTACCAAAGACGTATTATGCATTAGTCGACGGAACCGTTACCGCAGAAGATCAAAAAGCCTTTGAACACGGGGTCACGCTGGACGACGGTTATAAAACAAAACCCGCCCGGCTTGAGATTCTGCGCAGCGGTGAAATCCGTTCCGAAATTGAATTAACGATCACGGAAGGAAAATATCATCAGGTTAAACGGATGTTTGAAGCAGTGGGAAAGAAAGTTGTTTATTTAAAACGGATGAAAATGGGTCCGCTCCGGCTGGATGAGAATTTACAAGAAGGGGAGTACCGGGAATTATTACCGGAAGAGGTAAAAATGCTGATGGGAACAGGAAAATAGAGGCAAAAAAAAATCGCCGTACAGGCGATCCTTCTACGGAGATAAAAATATATTAAGATGTCAATTTTACTTTCTTATTTGTCGTTGTCCATTTTCCTCTTCTCGGGCTTGTAACCAAGCCATTATACGCCAAAATATTTAAGTCTCTTTGAATCGTTCGAGGCGTAGTGCCAAACTCATCGACCAGTTCCTTAGTTGTCACAGTTCCGTTTTCATGAATAAACAAGTAAATTGACTTAATTCGGGTCAGCATACGGTCAGTTGAATTTTTCAAAAAACCACACCCCTAATTAATTTATTTGGCTTCCTTCCTGCAAAACGACAATGGGGTACGTGATCCCTGTGACGTCTGTAATTTATGTACCGTATTAAAAAACGGTATTGTGTTTTAATATGTTTATTATAACGAATTATCTTAAAAATTGCCAGAATTTGAATTGATCATTCAAACAATTTTTAAAAAATATGTTTCCATGATCATTAAAAGAAAGGTACTTATGGGAGTCCGGGGAAAGGGAATATTTTCCTTTTGTTATCCCATTATATGAAATTAATTCCTTCATTATACGCAGTAAAAGGGAATCTTCACGGAAAGGGATGAGGAATATGTCATATGTCATTTTTAACGGGGAAATTGTTAAAAGGGGACAGGTGAAAATTGATTTTGAAGACCGTGGGTACCAGTTCGGTGACGGAATTTATGAAGTGATTCGGATTTATAACGGGAAGCCGTTTGCATTAAAGGAACACTTGGACCGCTTGTATGCCAGTGCGGAAAAAATATATATGGATATTCCGTATACAAAAGATGAACTCGAGAAGATGATTTATTCATTATTGGATGTTGAGGGAGTCAGGCATAGTAATTTATATATCCAGTATTCCCGCGGTGTTGCGGCAAGAGATCATGTCATTCCGGAACAAATTACAGGAACGTTAATCGGTTATTTATTAGGAGGAGCCCGTCCGATAAATTTAATGGAGAACGGAATCAGGGCCGTGCTGGCGGAAGATAAGCGCTGGCATCATTGTGACATAAAATCAACAAGTTTGTTGGGCAATATTTTGGCCAAGAAAAAGGCAACCGATGCAGGTTGTGATGAAGCCATTTTGCACCGGGATCAAGTGGTAACCGAAGGAAGTTCGACGAATGTATGGGTTGTAAAAGACGGTACCGTTTTTACCCGTCCGGCTGATCATTTTATTTTAAATGGTATTACCCGTATGCGCATTTTATCCATTTTAGCAGCAGAAAACATCCCCCATGAAGAAAAAGCGTTTACGACCGGTGAATTACTGTCTGCGGATGAAGTGTTTATTTCCAGTACGACGAAAGAAATTGTACCGGTTATTGAAGTGGACGGGAAAAAGATTAGTAACGGCTGGCCCGGTGAAATGACAAAAAAATTACAAAGTTTATTTGTGAAAGAAATAGAGAAAGAATGCGGGCGGTTAAAAAACGAATAATACAGTCCAACCGAACAGAAACAGGTATGGAGTGAAACGGATGAAGAAAAAACATCATTACTTTTTTGCGGTAAAATTGCCCGTTGAGGCAAAAACATATATTAAGGAGCAGGTTTTAAAACATAAAAACCAATTTCCTTTCAGACGGTGGGTACATCATCAGGATTATCATATTACACTGGCTTTCTTAGGGGTTGCCGAAGCAGCGTTATTGGAAACTGCTGCGGATCAAGTTTCATCCGTTGTACAGAAGAACAACCGGTTTACCCTGACGGTCAGTAAAGCGGGGGTTTTCGGGCGACCGCGGGAGCCCCGGGTTTTTTGGCTTAGCGTTAACCAGTCCGGACAGTTGCAAAACATTCGTGACAGTGTTTATCAAATCTGCCTGGAAACCGGCTTTAAAGTTGACAAAAAACCGTTTCGGCCCCATATCACGCTGGCCAGAAAATGGGATGCATCATTTCCGTTTACAAAAGAGTTATTAAACCGTTTTGAAGTGCCGCCTTATACATTTCCGGTTGAAGAAATCGTACTTTATGAAACCCATCTGGATCAAACGCCAAAGTATAAAGAATATGCGGTGTTTCCGCTGGCCGGCTCCGGCGGGAATTAACTTTTCTTTCTTGCGGTCTTTGCTGTGCTGTTGATTTTTTTAATTTATAATGAAAAAGACAGAGCGGTCATAAAGGATTTGAGATTATGGGACAATTGATTAAATTACAAAACTATATATCACGCTATGAAACAGATATTTTCAACTATCCGGGCCGGTTTATCCGATTAAAAAGACGTCATTGGAAATATATCTTAGATCAGTGGAAAACGGAAAAAATGCACGGTAAGAACATGCAGGAAAATATGGACGGAACCAGTGATCATAAGCGTATGCGGGGGAACCTGAGAAGTCTGTTTTCAAAAGAAAAAAACTCCGGAACAGAACAGTTGAAGGAAATTACTTTGTATGATGAAGATGAAGACCCGTATGCAGAACGCATATTTCATACATCCGCATTGCCGGAAACTGTTGAGCAGTTGAAAAAAATGTTTTTGGATGAAATCTTTAAAGTCCAAGTTCTTTGGGCAAGCTCGACAGTTTTTGAACAATCCGATGCGGACCATAAATTTTACCGGGAGGAACAATTAAAGTTTTTCCTGCAGCGTTTTCCGGATACATTTTTAGTATTATATAAGCCCGTTTTTTTGCTAAAAAGGGCATCTGTCGAATGTAATACGATATTAATCACACCTTTTGAAGCCTGTTGTATTCAATTTTTGGAAACGGCGGAAGATGCGGTATATACCGGTTCGGACCGGCGGTTTTGGGAGATGAGAACTAATGAGGACCGTTCCGGATTTTTGAGTCCGTTGATTTCTTTGCAAAGAACTGAAACAATAGTTAAAAATATATGGGAAGCGGAAGGTATGGAGTTTCCGGTGTCCAAAGTGCTGCTCAGCAGAAACGGTTATATTGATTATCCCTCTGCTCCCTACGGTTTGCATGTCATCGACCGGCGAAATTTTGAAGAATGGTTTAATCGGATGAGGAATACAGAGGCGCCGTTAAAAAGCAATCAATTAAAGGCCGCCCGCTCCTTATTGCGTCATACTGAAACAATTTCATATGCCAGGATTTAACAAATTAAAAAATATTGCTTAAACTGTTTTCTAAAATAGAAAACCGTTATACAATAGTATATAGTCCTGTAAAATAACAAATGCGTATAATCGGGTGAAAACCGCTTGACGAAAACAATAAAAGTTTATACAACCATTTGAAATTACTATTTTAATATCAGATTTTGTTTTTAAATGGGCTGATTCTGTATTATGCATATACATTGAGGGTGAACACGGTGGATCACATGTTTGAAGATGGCTGGGTCATAAAACCGGCGGGCGGAGTAACGGGCGAGGCCTTTTTGGCCCGTCATAAAGATGAAAAACTCTTTATTAAACGGAATTCTTCTCCTTTCTTGGCAGTTTTATCGGCTGAAGGAATCGTTCCAAAATTGGTCTGGACGAAACGGCTGGAAAGCGGGGATGTGATAACGGCACAAAAGTGGATTAAAGGCCGGAAGCTGGAGCCTCATGATATGGCGAGTGCTGATGTGGCCAAACTTTTACAAAAAATTCATCGTTCAAAACCGCTGCTATCCATGATGAAGCGATTAGGGAAAACCCCCGCTTCCCCTGAAATACTGTTGGATCAATTAAAATTAAATTATGACAGCCGGTTGCTGGACGAACGTGGGATTCAAAATGCTTTTCATGAACTGGAGAAAAGCATGAATGAAATCAAAACGGATGAATGGGCAGTTTGTCACGGGGATATGAATCATAATAATTGGATGCTGACGGAAGACAATGAACTGTTTTTAATTGATTGGGAAAGCGCCTTAATCGGCGATCCCGCTTTTGATATCGGTCCGTTATTATACTGGTATGTCCCGGAGAAAGAGTGGGAAAACTGGTTAAAAATTTATGGTATGGATTTGACGGAAAATGTGAAGCTCCGCCTCAGATGGTATGTTATTTACCAGACATTGTTATCCGCCCAATTTTTTAAAAAAATAGGTGATGAAGAGGAAAGCAAGTTTTGGCGGCAGTATCTGGAAACAATTAAATAAAGGGCTGGTTTCAATTCATTTATAATTGAAACAGCCCTTTTTTTACGGCTTGAAATCTTTTTCGTGTATTCCGGAGGCGTTTTTATGAGAATTGACCGATCTCGTTCACCCATTGTACAAGCTGATCCTGGTGGTTTTCAATGTGTTCATCCAGTTTTTGTGTATATTTGCCTTTCTGACCGTATTCATAAATATCGGTTAAAATGTCTTTCGTCCTTTGGTCGAGTACATGATTTGCCAATAAGGATTTCACCAGACGTTCGATTTGCTCGCATTCGGAAACAGAACCCCGAGAACCGGATAATTGTCTTTCTAGAATGTCTTTTAATAAGTTCAGTTGGTCGGTATAATGGATTGGCATGATTTTTCCTCCTCGTCAAATTTATTTTTAGATTATGAAAGACGGAACTTTTTATTCTGCAAATGAAAATAAGATATTGATTTTAGAACAGGTGGGGTGAACGTATGCGTTTAAGACATAAGCCCTGGGCAAAAGATAAAATTATGAACCATCCCGAATACGTCATTCAAGATCCGTTTCAATGGAAAGGAAAATGGCAGGAACTTTTCGGAAATGACAATCCGATCCATCTTGAAATCGGTACGGGTAAAGGAAGATTTATTACTGAAATGGCAAAAAGACACCCGGAGATAAACTTTATCGGTATTGAATTGTACACAAGTGTCATTGTTACTGCACTGGAACAGGCTTTGGAAAGTGAAGTGCAGAATTTGAAACTCATTAACGATAACGCGCAAAAGCTGGAGGAAATGTTTGCACCGGGAGAAATCAGCCGTATTTATTTAAACTTTTCCGATCCGTGGCCGAAAAACAGACATGAAAAACGCCGGCTGACTTACCGGACGTTTTTAGAAATGTATGAACGGATTTTGGGTGACGGTGGCGATATCCGTATGAAAACAGATAATCAGGGATTTTTTGAGTATTCTTTAATCAGCTTTTCCGAATACGGATTAAAGTTGAAAGATATCAGCCTTGACCTTCATAACAGCAGTTTCGAAGATAATATTATGACCGAATATGAGGAAAAGTTTTCCAAAAAAGGAAACCGGATTTATTGGTGTGAAGTGCAGTATCCGAAGAAGAATACTCCTGGGGATTAATCAATTTAAAAGTGCAAGAAATGAGCCTGTTTCCCGTTACATAACTTCAATTGCAGCAACGGGAACCGGGCTTTTTTCATCTATTAAGGATAAGCATAATAATAATTTCATGAAATTTGCAAAAATTTTCATGATTGTTTTAAAATAAGGATATCTAAAATGAAGGTTAAAGGAGGAGAAGGCGGTGGAGCAATTACAAATCGGCCGAATCAAATTAACATGGTTAAACGGTGGAGTTACCCATCTGGACGGCGGTGCCATGTTTGGTGTCGTGCCCAAACCGTTATGGATGAGAAAGTATGAAGTGAATGAAAAAAACCAGATCGAACTTCGGACAGATCCGATTTTGGTTGAGACCGGAAACAAGCGGCTGCTCATAGATGTGGGGATCGGGAACGGAAAACTGACGGCAAAGCAAAAAAGAAATTTCGGTGTTACTGAAGAATCAAAGCTGGATGAGTCGCTGGCAGAGCTCGGGCTGGACAGAAAAGACATTGATACCGTGTTAATGACCCACATGCATTTTGATCATGCATGCGGCCTGACGGAAGAAAAGGGTGATACATACATATCCGCTTTCCCGAATGCGACAATCTATTGTTCAAGTGTGGAATGGGAGGAAATGCTGCATCCGAATATCCGTTCGAAGGCTACATATTGGGAAAAAAACTGGCGGGGGATTGAAGAACAGATTCACACTTTTGATCAGGATATACAAATCGTTGAGGGCATCCGCATGGTACGTACTGGTGGACACAGTAACGGACATGCCATCATTGTGATCGAGTCAGAGGGGGAAATGGCTCTCCATCTTGCCGATATTCTTCCCACCCATGCCCATCAAAATGTATTGTGGGTAATGGCTTATGATGATTATCCGATGGATTCCATAAGGGAAAAACAAAAATGGATCCCGTTTGCAGCAGAAAATGATGCATGGTTAACATTTTATCACGATGTCGTATACCGGGCGGTGAAATGGGACGGGGAAGGTAATTTAACCGATTCATTAAGAAGGAAAAGGTAAACAAAAAACAGGTCTTCAAGCCCGTGTGAAGACCTGTTTTTTCTGCCGCTTATATTTCCTCCCAGCTGATGATCGTCCCGGTTTTTGCATCGGCAAGAAATTCATAACTTTTTTGGCCTGATTCAGTCAGTTGTGTAATGCCGCCGCGGTAAGCTTTATAAGACAGAGAATTTATTAATACGGTTTCCGGATTGATCATGATCCACGTACCGATAATTTTTCCCCCTGTTGATTTTTTCACGCGCTGCAATATTTCTTCCGATGATATATACTCATTTTCGCCAAACAGTGTTTTTGCCAGTAATCCGGCTGCGATCCCGCATGCAGCACCGAACATAAAATTTCTCCAATTCATCGCATTCTCCTCCTGTTATAAAAGTATAACGCTCTTTCTTTCCGATTTCTATCATCAATACTGCCCGGCTGGCAGTTTGTTCCGTGTTTCTGTAAAATAGGTTTTGGAGTATCAGGATAAAGAGCCTTGGAAATGAGGGATTTATGTGAATCAGGAAACATTGGATTTATTTAAACAATTGACGGAGCTACCGGGAACTTCCGGCAATGAACATTTTGTCCGTCAATTCATGCGGAAGGAACTGGAAAAATATGCCGATGAAATCATTCAGGACGGTCTGGGGAGTATTTTCGGCGTCAAACACGGACCGGAGGACGGGCCGAAAATTATGGTTGCGGGCCATATGGATGAAGTCGGCTTTATGGTCACATCCATAACCGAAAACGGAATGATCCGTTTCCAACCTCTTGGCGGATGGTCTCCGCAAGTATTGCAGGCACAAAGAGTGCAAATTATCACTGACAACGGGCCTGTCGATGGGCTCATCGGATCGGTACCCCCGCATCTTCTCCGGGGAAAAAAAGACCGGAATAAGGTAACGGAAATTAAAGACTTATTTATCGATATCGGTGCAGATGACCGGGAAGATGCTGAAAATATCGGGATCAAACCGGGGCAACAAATTGTTCCGGTCTGCCCGTTTACGCCCCTTGCCAACAGGAAAAAAATAATGGCGAAAGCATGGGATAACCGTTACGGTTGCGGGCTTGCCATAGAATTATTGAAAGAAGTTAAAGGGGTAAGCTTGCCCAACACCTTATATTCCGGGGCAACAGTCCAGGAAGAAGTCGGTCTGCGTGGTGCAAGAACAAGTGCCTACTTGATTAAACCGGACCTTGCCTTTATTTTGGATGCCAGTGCCGCCAATGATATGACCGGGGATAAAAATGAATTCGGCCAATTAGGTAAAGGAACCCTTCTCCGGATTTATGATCCGACGATGGTTACCCACAGGGGATTGCGGGACTTTATCTTGGATACTGCGGAGTCAAACGACATTCCGTATCAATACTTTGTATCAGGCGGCGGAACGGATGCCGGCCGGGTGCATATAGCCAATGAAGGGATACCGAGCGCCGTGATCGGAATTTGTGCCCGTTACATTCATTCCCATGCTTCGATTATTCATGTGGATGATTATATGGCGGCCAAAGAACTGTTAATTAAACTTGTACAAACATGCGATGCATCTGTTGTTGAAACGATCAGGCAAAATGCATAACCGGTTTACCGGTTATTCCGTGAAAAAACAAGGAACAGAGGAAGAGGCGGGAAACATGCAAATTGCTGTAGGCACGTTAAATCAGGCAAAAGTCAAGGCAGTAGAAAATGTTTTTCCGGATGCTGAAGTTATTTCTTGCGAAGTTTCTTCAAATGTAAGCAAACAGCCGTTTTCTGATGAAGAAACAATCCGTGGGGCGATTAACCGGGCGAAAAATGCCTTGCGGAAAATCAATGCCGATCTCGGTATCGGTTTGGAAGGCGGCGTAACGGAGACAGCTTACGGCTTAATGCTTTGTAACTGGGGCGCGCTCGTCCTTCGCGGCGGGGATGAACCGATCATTGCCGGCGGGGCGCGTATTCTTCTGCCGCCGGCTGTCGCCGCAAGGCTTCGGAAGGGCCAAGAATTGGGTTCTGTGATGGATGATTTTTGCAAAAGAGAAAATATTCGCATACATGAAGGAGCAATCGGCATCTTTACCAATGGGGAGATCGACCGGTCCGGAATGTATACCCATATTGTGAAAATGTTAAAAGGGCAGTCTGATTACCGTTTACGGGCAAAAAACAAATCGGTTGGAAATTAATTAAAGCTTTGATACACTCAAATTATAATCGGTGATAATAACGGTACGCTTATGGGGGAATTAAAATGAAAACATTGCAATCCGTGGAAGAATTTGAAACTTTGAAAAACAACGGTATTCACATCTTTTTATTTACGGCGGACTGGTGTCCGGATTGTCGGTTTATTGAGCCGTTTATGCCGGAAATTACAGATACATATAAAGATTTTACCTTTGTATCCATAGACCGGGATCAATTTATTGATTTATGTAAAGAACTGGAGATTTTTGGGATCCCGAGCTTCGTCGCTTATAAAGATGGTAAAGAACTCGGCAGGTTTGTCGGCAAAAAACGGAAAACGAAAGAAGAAATTGAACAATTTATCCGGTCGCTGACTTTTTGAGAAGCATCCAGCCATTCCAATCGGAGTTGATATCAATGAAAATGACGGTACAAAAACTGAGGAAGATTTTAGAAAAAAAATTGGCCGGTGAAGATCGGAAAATAACATATAACCGTGAAAAAGAACAGCTTCGGATAGAGGATACAACTTTGAATACAGGAGTTAACATTTCCTTGTCCCCGGTTGTCGGGAAATATAAACAGTCCGGTGAAAAAGCAATTGACCAGGTCATCTATTATGTAGAGGAAACTTTTTCGGCAATGAAGTCCGGAGTCGGACTTACCGGCCGGGAAAAAAAGATTTTTCCTGTAATCCGGTCAACATCTTTCCCGACTTCGACAGAAACGGGCGGGAAAATGTTAACTGATGAGCACACTGCGGAAACGAGAATTTATTATGCAGTGGATATGGGGAAAACGTACCGGCTGATTGATGAGAAACTACTGGAAAAGGAAAATTTGGATCCGTCGGCAGTGCGGGAGATGGCCAGGTTTAATTTACGCTCATTGGAAAATCCGTTGAAAAAAGATACTGTCAGTGGTAATGACTTTTACTTTCTGAATACAAATGACGGATACGATGCGAGCCGGATTTTGAACGAGAATCTTTTGAAAGAGATGGATGAGAGAGCAGAAGGGAAACTGACGATTTCCATCCCCCACCAGGATGTTTTAATATTTGCAGATATCAAAAATGATACGGGATACGATGTCTTGGCCCATATGACGATGAAATTTTATACGACCGGAACGATCCCCATTACCCCCCTTTCTTTTTATTATGAAGATGGTAAATTACAACCGATCTTTATCATGGCTAAAAAACGTCCGAAGAGAGAGGAGTAAACGAATGAACATTTTTTATAATAAAGAAGGATTCGGAGATACACTGCTTATTTCCATTAAGCCTTTTGATCAAGAAAACTACTCTTATGAAAAAAACGGCGATATTGTCAAAATTAGAGACGGAAACGATGAAACAACGGGTTTTAATATTTTAAATGCTTCTAAGCATGTGACCTTCACCGCCGCGAAGGGAAAAGTGGAAATTACTGAACAACTGACAGAACAGTTAAACAACCTGATCCGTCAGGCGGGTTTTCCGGATCAGCTTGAAACAGGCAGTCCAAAGTTCGTCGTTGGTTACGTAAAGGAAAAAGAAGAACATCCCCGGGCGGATAAATTAAGTATCTGCAAAGTGGATACCGGCGATGAAGAACTGCAAATTGTTTGCGGTGCACCGAATGTCGATGCGGGACAAAAAGTTGTCGTTGCGAAAATCGGTGCCGTAATGCCTGACGGACTTGTGATCCGTCCGTCAGAACTCCGGGGGGTTCCGTCACAAGGCATGATCTGCTCGGCCAAAGAGCTTCAGCTTCCGGATGCTCCGGAGGAGAGAGGAATACTTATTTTGGATGATTCCTACACCGTAGGAGAAGAATTCAAATTTTAACCACTACCCTGTGCAGGACTGCACAGGGTTTTTTTGTTTCATTAAAAAGGTTTCCGTTGAAGCTGCTTTTCTTCCGTTGTATTTGTAGTAAAATGTTATTGTATGTTTTGATAGAAAGAGTGATCATAATGGATTGGTATAAAAAACTGTTTTCTTTTTACTATGATGAAGAGTATGATCAGGAAGACGAAAACAGAAACAATTTAGCAAAAGATATTGAAGCAAAGGTTGCATATCAATATCCCCGGAATATGGGGAAAATAACCGGAGCAAATGAAAAGAAGACAAGTTCAAATAAAAAACAAGAAATTTCGGATATTCATAAGCTTTTACAGAAAAGAAGAAAAAGACAAATACGCAATAAGGACCAAACTATTCCTTCCCCGGACCGGATAACTCAGGGAGTTTATTCCCGGCGCAGGCAGGGGGAAGAGACTGGAAAAGAAACAAAAAAGACAATGGAAATCAGACAACGCGGACAGCAAACCAGGCGTGTTGTAAGAGGATCCAGACCTTTTTCCCCCACTGAAATTGCCTCACCGGTTTTCGGTTATCAAAAACGGAAGAAGAAAGAAGTTATCGAATTTGAATTAACAGCCTTTGAACCGGAAAACGGTCCAGAAAAAACACAGAATGAAGTGCAGGAAAAGGAAGCATATGATCAAAGAGAAGTTTATATACATAAAAAGGGAGAAACGGTTCATACGGAAACAACGGAAAACAAAATGTTTTCTGTCCGGAAAGAGCAACCGGATGAACGAACTGAACAACCGGACCAGGCGGCAGTTCGTGAACCGTCTTTGCGGGAGCAGTCGGGCGGAAAACTGCCGACAGAAGGGATCCAAACAAAGGAATCCGGGAAAACTTTCCTTCAACAAGCGGAAGAAAAGAGAACAATGTTTTTTCCGGAAGGGAATCGTGAAGAGACAGATAAAAGGGACAAAAGACAGGAACATACAGAAGAAGAACGAAATAAAGGAAAATCGCGTGTTTCAAGTGCGGAATCCGTAGCCGCTTCCCCCGTACCGAAAGCACAACCGGAGCGAAAAAGAAAACCGGGGAGAACGACTATACCTTTTAATGTACTGATGTTGAAACAAGACCGGAGATATTTAAAAAAGAGTACAGAGATTAAAAAGCGGAAGGAAAATGCCTGCGGGCGGAATATGGAGGATGAAAAACAAGATCCGCATCCGGGAGGCTATCAGCTTCCGCCGCATTCGCTTCTAAGAAAAGAAGCTCCCCAGCCGGTGGACGAAATATGGGTGGAAGAGCAAAGAATGATCCTGGACCGTACACTGCAAAGCTTTCATGTACGGGCAAAAGTTACCGGCGTCTCAGTCGGACCGGCCGTCACACGTTTTGAACTGTCACCGGAACCCGGGGTGAAGGTCAGTAAAATCACAAACCTGGTTGATGATCTGAAATTAAGTTTAGCGGCAAAAGACATCCGCATTGAGGCCCCAATTCCAGGGAAACATACCATCGGCATTGAGGTGCCGAATAAAACGGCACGGCCGGTTTATCTCAGGGATATTCTCGATAAAGAAATATTTAAAAACAGCACTTCTCCGCTGACCGTGGCACTCGGACTGGATATTACGGGCAAGCCTGTTGTAACGGATATTCAAAAAATGCCCCACGGCCTGATCGCTGGAGCGACCGGTTCAGGGAAAAGTGTCTGCGTTAACACGTTGATTACGAGCATTTTATACAAAGCAACGCCGGATGAAGTGAAGCTGTTGCTCATTGACCCGAAAATGGTTGAATTAAGTCCTTATAACGGCATCCCTCATTTAATCAGTCCGGTGATCACCGATGTGAAAGCAGCGACGCAAGCTCTAAAATGGTCTGTGGAAGAGATGGAAAGACGGTATGAATTATTTGCTTCAACCGGAGTCCGGGATATTAAAAAATATAATGAAAAAGCGGATGGAAAGCTTCCATACATTGTCATTATCATCGATGAACTGGCCGACTTAATGATGATGGCTCCGAATGATGTGGAAGAAGCCATCGCCCGGATTGCCCAAAAAGCGAGGGCTTGCGGTATCCATTTAATTATTTCCACCCAGCGTCCGTCCGTTGATGTGATCACGGGGCTTATTAAGGCAAATATTCCGACACGGATTGCCTTTTCTGTATCCAGCCAAGTGGATTCACGCACCATTATCGATGAAAGCGGAGCAGAGCGGCTACTCGGGAAAGGTGATATGCTTTTTGCTGATAATGGGACGGCAAAGCCGGTCCGTATCCAGGGAGCATTTATCTCCGATGAGGAAATCGAAAGAGTCGTCAGTCATGTACGGTCACAGTGTGAACCGGAATATTTGTTTGAGCAGGAAGAGTTAATCCGGAAGTCAGATTTTGCAGAGAACCATGATGAATTGTTATACGATGCTTGTGAATTTGCAGTAGAACAAGGACAAATTTCCACATCCGGCTTGCAGAGGCATTTCCGGATCGGCTATAACCGGGCTGCAAGAATTATTGATATGATGGAAGATAAAGGATTAATTTCCGAGGCCCGGGGAAGCAAACCGCGGGATGTATTAATGACAGAAGATGATTTGGAACAATTGAAAAAGCTTGTTTAAGGCGGTTGAATTGAACCGGGCGGGTTTTACCATAACGGATCAGGAATGATTTTCTCCAGTCCGTGAATTGTTATACACGATAAATACAAGAAATAGTATTTTCAAAAACAAAGTGTTATAATACTAAACGTGTATAAAAAGTCATTATAAACTTTTTTCGTCTTATGAATGCATCCTTCTACACGTAATTATTGATTGGATACATATAATACATATTATATAGCGACATTGTTGGAGGTTCTGACATGACTGTTTACCATTTTTTAGGAATCAAAGGAACCGGTATGAGTGCTTTGGCACAAATCCTTCACAATATGGGATATCAAGTACAAGGTTCAGATGTTGAGAAACACTATTTTACCCAGGATCGGTTAGAAAAATTGGGAATTCCAATATATCCGTTTCGAAAAGAAAATATTCGGGAAAATATGACAGTAATTGCCGGCAATGCATTCCCCGACAGCCATGAAGAAATTCAACAAGCCCGGAAAATGAACGTGCCGGTCATCCGGTACCACCGGTTTTTGGGCGATTTAATCCAAAATTATACGAGTGTAGCCGTTACCGGCACCCATGGAAAAACGTCAACTACCGGATTGCTGTCCCATGTGATGGAGATGGCAAAACCAACTTCGTACTTAATCGGTGACGGTACGGGAAAAGGGAACAGGGATGCGGAATATTTCGTATTCGAAGCGTGTGAGTACCGCCGTCACTTTCTATCTTATTTTCCGGACTATTGCATCATGACAAATATAGACTTTGACCATCCGGATTATTATGCAAACATAGATGATGTGTTTTCCGCTTTTCAGGAAATGGCTCTCCAGGTAAAAAAAGGAATTATTGCCTATGGTGATGACGAACATTTGCAAAAGATCCAGGCAAAAGTTCCGGTACTATTCTACGGCTTTGGTGACGAAAATGATTTTCAGGCGAGAAATATTGAAGTCACAAAAGAAGGTACAAAATTCGACGTGTTTGTCAGGAATAATTTTTATTCATCCTTTTTCATTCCTATGTTCGGAAACCATCATGTGTTAAATGCATTATCGGTCATTACGATTTGTCATTATGAAGATCTTGATGTTTCCATTATCAAGGAAGGGTTAAAAACCTTCCACGGGGTAAAAAGACGGTTTTCCGAAAAAGTAATCGGCTCACAAGTTTTAGTAGATGATTATGCACATCATCCGGTGGAAATTAAAGCGACCATCGATTCCGCAAGACAAAAATATCCGGATAAGAATATTGTTGCGGTTTTCCAGCCCCACACCTATACAAGGACCCAGACATTTTTAAATGATTTTGCCGAAACATTAAAACTCGCTGATCAAGTGTTCTTATGTGAGATTTTCGGCTCGGCCCGTGAAAATCACGGAAAATTAACAATCCATGATTTACAGGAAAAAATCCCCGGGTCCGAAATTTTAACGGAATCCGATGTCGGTGTTCTGGGGAATTATAAAAACAGTGTTCTGCTGTTCATGGGAGCCGGTGATATTCAAAAATATCAGGATGCATATGAAAGCTATTTGACGGGGGAAGAACAAATCAGTTAACAGGTCATAAATCCATCATGCTACATAACCGGTCTGATTTGGGTTTTGGAGCATGATGGATTTTTATTTGCGGAAAGCTTTAATAAAATTATTGTATAACCTCGATTCTTTCTTCTAAAAATGGTTTAATGATTATATAAAATGTTAATCGGGAACAATGGAAGTGCGGCACAGGAAGGGAGTTTTTATGAAATGGAGAATATATTATACATAAGTGTTGCAGTCATTGCGGTTGCCTTTTTGGTCCTTGTCCTGTATATCATCCAAACGTTAAAATCGTTGCAAAAGTCTTTAAATAGCGTAACAAAAACGGTAGAACATCTGCAAAATCAAGTTCAGGTCATTGTAAAGGAAACGGAACATTTATTGAAAACATCCAATGAACTGGCAGAGGATTGGAAACAAAAGTCGGAAAAATTGAATTCCGTTGTTTCTGCCGCCGGAGAACTGGGACATACAGTAAAGCAATTCAATACTTCTCTGAAAAGTTTTTCCAAAAAAGTGATAAAGAGGGTAGAGGAAAAAGAAGAATTTTTCTCCCAGGTGGCCGGCTGGGGAAAAATTGCCATCGAGCTGAAAGAAAAATGGGATGAAGTAAGAAGACGACGGGAACATCAGGATTCTGTAAACCGTTGAAACAGGAGGGGAAAGAATGGACGAAAGAAAAAACATGGAAAAAAGCGGTTTCAAAGACTTTGTTACCGGCTTTGCCGCCGGCAGCATTATCGGTTTTGCCGCAGCATTTTTGTTTTCTTCAAAAACCGGAAGAGAGCTAAAGAAAGATTTAGAATCAAAGGCCGGTCCGGCATTGGAAAAAACAGAGCAGCTGAGGAACCTTGTATTGCAAAAGGGCAATGAAATTTATCAAAAAGCCCTGGACGGCGGTGAAAAATTATCTAAAGCTGTACAGGAGCAAATAAACGGTATAACCGAAAAAACAAAATCACCGTCAAAAAGTTTACCGGATCAGTCTGTCAGCGTGATGGAAGACGCGAAAAGAACCATTGCCGAGTTAACGAATGAAATAGAAGAAAAGCTTGAAGAAATCAAACAATAAAATTTTTTCGCCTTGAAAACGCAGCAGATCTTTTGTCAGTAAAACCATTCAGCTACTGTTGAAAGGAAAAGATTGTCCGGAAAGGCCGGTACAGTCTTTTCCTTACTTGGATATAAATGATTTTTGAAGAACAAATATGGAAATACTTGCCGGAAGAGGACAATGTTATTCCGCATTTACGGATATCACCCATGTGTTTCAACAAACCTTTCCTTTCTGTACTATATTTATTCCGGAACTTAGGATTATGCTTCCGACGTTTTCCCCGGCAATTGATTCCCGCGCGAAAAAAGATTGACTTCCTGTTGTTTTCATATTTAAATGATTATATGAACAGGCGGTCGGTTTTCCGGCATTGTATGGAACACCGTCCGTTTATATCTGTTCTCCTGTTTTAACAAATAATTCATATTCTTTAAAAAACAGATTAAAATACATGTGTTATAATGAAAAGCAAATTTTATAATGGTACAGATGATCCATCATTTTTTTGTTTGATAAACGGTTGTACTGAACTCTCAACCAAAGAATTCTTACCACAATTGGGGTAAAATAATATCAGGATCTATTATATATCGGAAGAAAGTAAACGAAAATCAATATGCAAATATAAAGGAGATGTCGATAAGTGAATAATGTTACAATTTATGATGTTGCCCGGGAAGCGAATGTTTCAATGGCTACTGTTTCCCGCGTAGTTAACGGTAACCCCAATGTTAAGCCGACAACACGAAAAAAAGTTTTAGAAGTCATTGAAAGGTTAGGTTACCGTCCGAATGCGGTTGCAAGAGGTCTGGCAAGTAAACGGACAACGACAGTCGGTGTAATTATTCCGGATATTTCCAGCACTTTCTTTGCAGAACTTGCCCGCGGAATCGAGGATATTGCGACAATGTATAACTACAATATTATTCTCAGCAACTCCGACCAGAACAAAGATAAAGAATTCCATTTGTTAAACACCATGCTCGGAAAGCAAGTTGACGGAATGATCTTTATGAGCGGGAATGTGACAAAAGAGCATGTAGAGGAGTTCAGAAAATCTTCCGTTCCGATCGTTCTGGCAGGTTCAATTGAGGAAACAGGGGAAATACCGTCCGTAAATATTGATTATGAGCAAGCTGCATATGATGCAACGACATATTTTATTAAAAATGGTCATACAAAAATCGGCTATGTATTTGGCCCGTTGCATGAACCGATTAACGGCGTGAAGAAAATGAACGGTTATAAAAGAGCCCTGGAAGAAGCAGGAATCAGTTTTAATGAGGACTATGTCTTTGAAGGCGATTATACGTATGAATCCGGAATCGAAGCAGCAGAAAAACTGTTGGAGTTGGAAGACAAACCGACTGCAATCTGTGTTGGTACGGACGAAATGGCCGTCGGTGTAGTTCACGGATTGCAAGACCACGGATACAAAATACCTGATGATTTTGAGATCATTGCTGCCAACAATACCCGTCTGTCTTCAATGGTAAGACCCCAATTAACGTCCATCATCCAGCCGTTATATGATATTGGCGCGGTTGCCATGCGGCTTTTAACAAAATATATGAATAAAGAAGATGTTGACGATCATGTTGTAGTTCTCCCGCACCGGGTTGAGTTTAGAAATTCAACAAAATAAAAATTGTGCCGATATAAAAGGAGGATAAAGAAAAAAATTCCTTTTATATGCGGGAGACAGGGATATGAAAAAGTTTGACTTTTTAACGCCGGTTGGTTTTATACTGGGAATTTTGGTGTTTATATTCGGTGTTGTATATGGAAAAGGGGTTAGTGCCTTTACCGTATTCATTGATATTCCGTCTGTTATTATCGTTTTTGGCGGAGTTACGGCTGCTTTATGTATTAGCTTTCCCTTAAAAGATTTAAAGAAGCTGTTTGTTGTTATCAAACAGGCGTTTAAACATGATGAAACAGACATTAAACAGTTAATTGATTTATTTGTACATTTATCCGACCGGGCAAGAAGGGAAGGATTGCTCGCCCTGGAATCTGAGGTTGAAGACTTGGATGACCCTTTTATAAAAAAGGGGATTTTACTGGCCGTAGACGGAATTGATTCAGATGTCATTATCGATATTATGAACGCCGAAATTTCTGCAATGGAAGAAAGACACCGGAAGGGCAGAAATTTATTGGAAAAAGCGGGTACCTATGCACCGGCCTGGGGAATGATCGGTACACTGATCGGCCTAGTTTTAATGTTAAATGATTTAAACAGGCCGGAGACAATCGGACCGAGTATGGCCGTTGCCATTATCACAACGCTTTACGGCAGCCTTTTGGCGAACCTCGTCTTTCTTCCGTTGGCATCCAAATTGCAGGAAAAAACGGAAAGGGAGATCTTCGTCAAACAATTGATCATTGAAGGCGTAATCGGTGTACAGTCCGGACAAAATCCGAAATTACTGGCGGAGAAATTAATGGTCTTTTTGTCGAATAAGGAACTGGCAAGGGAGAATGAGAAAGAAGACTATGATGAGGAGGAAGAATGATGAAGTACAGAAGAAAACGTCCTTCTCAGTCCAATGGTTCTCCGCCATGGATCGTTACGTATTCGGATATGGTAACGTTGATTCTTGTATTCTTCATTTTGTTATTTTCCATCTCCCAAATCGACCTGCAAAAATTCCGGGCTATGTCGCAGTCATTTAAAGACAGGCAGATTTTTGACTTCTATCCGTCGGCCATACCAATGGAACCTTCATCGGATAAGGTTATAGATGAATTGTATATGTCATCGGAAGACGATGAAGGGGAAGAAGGCGAAGGAGAAGGTAAAGGGGAAGGAGATTCCCTGAATCAATTGCTTAGGGAAGTGGAGCAACACATCCAGGAGAGCGGCCTGGAGGGTGTTGCTATAGCAACCCGGACGGAACGGGGAGTTGTTTTAGTTTTGCCGGAACAAGTTCTTTTCAAAACCGGAGAAGCAGAAATCCTTGATGATGCTGTTCCGTTTTTGGAGCGGGTTTCTTCACTTCTCAAGCGGATTCCGAATGTCGTGAAGGTAGAAGGCCATACTGATAACCGGCCCATTCAAAATGAAAAGTATCCTTCCAACTGGGAGTTATCAGCAGCCCGGGCAAGTAGCGTAATCCGCTATTTTATCGATAATCATCAGCTCGATCCGGCGAGATTTATTGCCACCGGATACGGAGAGACCAGACCGGTTGCACCGAATGACGGACCGGAAAACTGGCAGAAAAACCGGCGTGTCGAAATTGTTATTATGGATCCGGCCTATGATGATCAAGACGATCCAAAAAATTAAATCGAAATATAAAAAGAAGGCCCCCGTGGTCATATTCCGTTCGGGAAAGATTCGCGGAGGGGCTTTTTTTATCGTTTTCCGGTTTTTTCGTTTCCTTTTGTTTATCATCCTTTGATTTTACGGAATTTTTCTGTCTATCGTTTTTCTTTGCGGAAGATTTTATTTTGAAATGTATAATGTCCGATAATGGTGACTCATTACCGGCGATATCCACTGCAGTTACAGCATACTGTCCCGGTGCAGGCAACTTATAAGACCGCTTTGCTCCGGCATGCACATGGCCGGAAATTTGTTGTTTTTTTCCGTTTTTGAAGAGGTAAATCCGGTAACCGATGATGTCACTTTCATTATTTTTCTTCCAATAAAGTGTTCCGTTTTTTAATGATACTTGTACAGGAGCAGGTTTTTTTCCGTTTTCAGGAAGTTTTTTGGGAGAGATAATTATATGTTTCCAATGGTCAGTGTCCGGAATAAGCTGCCGGAAATCTTTTATACCGGGGACCATTTTTTTCATATAATCTCTATTTAGCATAATTCCCGGTTCGGTGAACTCTTCCGGTGTAGAGTCATATGCCTGATATTTTTTCCCGTTAACCGTCACGAACTTTCCTTCAATCAGACTTTCGTCTTCTTTTGCCGGGACATAATCTGCGATAAAATAATCAGCCAATGTCAATCCGGCTTTTAAACATGCCTCGGAAGGAAGAAGCCCTGATACCCCGCAATAGGTTCGTTTCACTATTCCTCCGGGCATTTTGAACGTCTCTTCTTTTTTAATAATTCCCGGTTTAGTTTCATAGGTGATATTCATTAATTCCGCCCATAAAGATAAATGCATTTGCCTGAATTGTTCCGGAATGGTATCCGGCTGGTCAAACCCCATCCAAATACCGAGAGTAACATTCGGGTTTAATCCGACAAACCACAAGTCTTCTGTATTATTGGTTGTTCCGGTTTTCCCGGCAAGATCGGTAGAAAAATTTAATAAATCGTTAACTCCGGAGGCGGTTCCTCTTTTTACGACATCCCTCATCATATCGACGGTTAACCAGGCGGCCTGCGGAGAAAATACTTTGACTGGATCTGGTTTATGTTCATAAACGACTTTTCCGTTGCGATCTTCAATTTTTTCAATCATATAGGCATCGAGAAATGTGCCGTCATTGGCAAAGGCAGCATAAGCATTCGTGTTTTCCTCAACACTTATTCCGTTTGTAATTCCGCCGAGGGCGATGGCGGGATTGGTATAATCTTGCTTTGTTAATCTTTCTATTCCAAGCTTTTCCAAGTATTGCACCGGATTTTCCTGCATGATTTTCTGCATCAAATAAACTGTGGAAACATTATATGAATGGGTTAGGGCGGTTCTTGTCGAAGTGAGACCGTAATATTGCCGTGAAAAATTGACAGGCCAGGATTTGCCGTTTTGTTTTAATCCGAGATCAACATCTGCAAGCACTGTACCGGGGGATGCGATGCCCATATCTATGGCGGGGCCATATACAACCAGCGGCTTCATTGTTGAACCATTGGAACGGTAAGCCTGCGTGGCATGATTTAAATTTTCTGTTTCATAGTCGATCCCGCCGATAAAACTGAATATTCGTCCCGTTTTATTCTCAATGAGCATGGCCCCGGTTTGCAGCGGTTCTTTTATTTCGGTTTGTTGGTCTGTTTTTTTATTTTTGATTTTTAAATTGAAATAAAAGGAGAGATATTAAATGAAG
>CALGYZ010000014.1 GCA_937934645.1 uncultured Bacillaceae bacterium
TGGCTGGGTTTAAGCTGTTTTTATCATCATATGCCTTCAGGACAAAAATTGTTCTTCGTCTTGTTTGTTGTCATTTCTGTCTATATTTTCTTTATCCAGAATTTGGCGGATATTTTTTATCCTGCTATCCAATTTTATTTTTTTGTTACTGCCGATTTGCGCAACCGAAGCATTCGAAACTGCCGTTATATTGATGCGGGGAACATGGATTTCAGGTTGTTTATTTTGCTTTTTGTAATAAATCTGTTCGTATACCGGCTGCAGTAAAAGGGGCAGCGTAAAGATAGCATAATCACCGAAACTTTCTTCCCCGCCGGAAAAAAATTCTCGGTCTCGTTTAATGGCAAGAGTATAGGTGGATGCGTCAATTTCGACTGTATCCCCGATTTGCAGGACTGAACTGTTGCCCAGAATATTAATATTCATCTGGTCGATGCGGGATGTCCGTTTAAACATGATCACTTCATCGGGCAAGCGGGACTAACGGCCCGATAATCATGGATGAAGCAGGTGTATCATATGCACAAGTCATTTGAATGGAATCGGTATCACCGACTAAAAAGACAGAGGAGTTGCTGATGGCGGTAATATTTACGGTATTTACTTTAAGAAGATGATTCGTCACTTCCAGCATCATTTTCGTTTTTTTCCTCTCCTTTCACCGGAAATTGATGTAAGAATGTACGGACGGCTTGTTCAATATCTTTAACAATCAAATGAAAAATTTTCTTTTCTGTTTCTTGTGGGGTTAAACTGCGGTTCTCCAGGGAAAGCTTGCGGGAATAATAGGCAACCCGGCCGGACAGCTGTTTCCGGATATCTTCTTTAATAATATTTGTGTAAACGGGGTCAAATTCAATTTTTGCTTCCTCTTGTAATTTTTTTATGAATCCGGGGAGTTCTTCGTTTAGATAATGATTCAACTTATTCAGGAGAGGACGGTGTTCCGGCTGGTGAACAGCTGTTTGATCAGGCCGTTTCGGGGAAGGGAGTGAAAATTCATCCATATCTTCAAGATCTTTTGGATTTATACCTATGTTTAGTGTTCCGTCCAAATGTTCAATTTTTAATTGGTCAAAATGATATTCAATCCGTTCTACGTTAACCGGCGGACGGCTTTTTAAAGACTCTACCATTTTCTTTAATTCCATCTGGGATTTTTCAAGTTCCTGTAATTGTTCTTCATGCCATTTTAATTGTTGGACCAGCCGGTGAATATAACTATACAGCTGGTTTGGCATAACCTCACATCCTTATCCGGTTCTCATTACCTTGTGTGGAGCGGAACTAACAGAGGCACATCGTCGGACGGCTCAACAAAACCGTTATGGACCATATCCGGTGCTTGCTCCGTAAATCCCCCGCTATTTTCCGCGGTTGTTTGTGCTTTAATGACTCCGGCTGTTCCGATTTGTAATACGGATGAGAACGAAATATTGTTGATACGCAAAATATTGATTTCAATTGATTGTTGTACATAAATATTCATAGGATCACCTGGAGCACGAAAATATCGTCTTACACGTTAAAGCCCAGCGGCTGATCGACAGTATCACGATCAAATGTATTTGTATTGCTTTTATGATTATAAACAGTTAAGTTTTCTGCTGTATTAAATGACCCGGCACCTGAAAATGTTTTGTTTGTTGTTACCGGTGATATGCGGTAAACATCTCCTGTATTGAACACGCCGCCGCTTGATATTGAATTTACATTGATGATACCGACCACAGCAGGCACATTTCTCACTTCCCGGTCAGTTTTCTTTTTTATTGTATGTAAAAAAACCGAAATCGGTGAATTGATCCAAAAAATGATAAACAATTTATTATAATTTTCACTGTGCTTATGGTATGATCTTAATGAAAATGTGAAATGAACGGAGGGAAAAAATGACACATTTGCATATAACTTCCTGGGGGATTGCCATCATTTTGTTTATCATTGCTGTGATTTTGCAAAGTAAACAAAACGATAAAGCTGCCAGAATAACGAAAATGATCTTGCGTGTGTTTTACTTGCTGGTCATTTTGACTGGAATATATTTGTATGTTCCGGCAACTCTCTATCATATTAAATCACTGGCCGGTATTCTTGTTATTGTCTTGATGGAGTGGGTACTGGCCGGATATGCAAAAGGAAAGTCAACGACAATTCCCTGGATTTTATTGCTCATTGTTTTTGTATTCACCGTCTATTTAGGCTTAACCCTTCCAATGGGAATACTTTTGGGATCTTAACCGGGAAAAAGAAAAAGAGCCGTTTTTTCCGACGGCTCATTTTTATTCTTCAAATTTTTTATGTTGTTCCGGACGGTGAATCTCTTGGAGAATCATTCGTTTCCCGGTGTTTAATGTGAATTCGAAACGGTCGTTTTTATTATGGTAATCATAGGTAAAATGATGCTGTACTGCGCAAATATGAATGGTATTATCAAACAACAAAAAGTTTACACCTGACTTTACGCTTCCGGTAAGGAAAGATGAATAATTATGACAGTATAATATATCATAAATCGAAAAATTCAACTCATTTAACTTTTCAATAAACATAAAGTAACTGTCATCGTTCAGTTCGTCCAACCATGATTGGAAGCTGAAGGTTAATGTTTTTCTAATGCGGATCAAATCTTCATGTTGCAGAATATATTGATGATGATCACTTTTTACCGTAAAATCTTCCATTAAAATCCCTTTGATCCATTTGTCGTGCAGTTTTACCTGAACGACACGGTCTGAAAACTCTTCCAATGGGAAAGCCTCTTCCGTTTCCCGTTCAATCAAGATCCACTCATCACCGATTTTTTCCACGATGCCTTCCAGATATGCACGTTCTTGATTTTCAAGAATGTACAGCCGCTCTGCCTTCATTGATTTCCTCCAATATTTCATTTACTTCAGTTATTGCCGGTGTTTATAGCAAATTATACTTCCAAATAACTGGAATTTTTTCCCGGTTTTTTCCTGAATAGATGATCCACATATGATTATAAGGAAAATAAAGAGGGGAATGTTTACAATTTTCGATAAATGTGTTGCAAATAACCAACATTTTTCGTCACATTTTTACTTTCGTTCATGGAAAAGCCACCTGTAATCAGGTGGCAGATGGAATTACAAATGATGTGTTTTTTTGGAATACTGGTGTTTTCCGGCTTTTCGGTTTTTCTCTTTTAATTCATTTTTTCTTTCGCGCACCGCCTGATGATCGACCGGCTTTTTGTCATCATCAGAAGTCCGGGACATGTATTTTTCCCCCTTTTTACCGTGGTATTTTATTATGGGGCAGAAGGAAAATTTCTATTCAACACCTTCTGTTGCCGGGGATCAAAGGGAAAGAAGAATCTAGTCAAAACTATTCAAGTCTGTTTAAAAAGAAAACAGCAAGGGTTCCCGGACCGGAATGGGCTCCGATAGCGGCCCCGATTGTATGAATAAAGAAGTGTTTGCAGCCAAACCTATCTTCAATCATTTCTTTTAATGTCAATGCCGTTTCTTCATCATCCCCGTGGCTGATTCCGATCAGCTGATTTTCAAGTTCTTCGCAGCGTTCATCCATTATTTCCAAAAAGCGGTTCAATACTTTTTTGCGTCCGCGGACTTTTTCAAGCGGAACCAGTTTTCCGTCTTCAACATGTAATAACGGTTTGATGCTCAGGAGGCTGCCGATGAATGCACCGGCCCGGGACAGGCGACCACCGCGTCTTAAGTATTCGAGATCATCGACGGTGAAGATATGTTCAATATGGTCACGGTAATATTCAATTTTTTTAATGATTTCTTCCTTATTTGCTCCTTTTTTGGCCAATTCCACAGCATTCCGGACACATAATCCTTGTCCGAGGGAGGCTGAGCGGGAGTCAATGATTGTTAAATCTAATTCCGGATATTCTTCCATTACTTGTTCCCGGACCATGCAGGCGGTATGATATGTACCCGACAGTTCAGATGAAAAAGCTATATAAATGCCGGTTTGATTTTTTTTCGCAATTTTTATGAAGCTTTCCTTAAGAGTGTTCGGTGATGCCTGTGATGTTTTCGGAGTTTTTCCGTTTCGCATGGCGTTGTAGATGTCACGGGCTTGAATATCGATCATATCCCTGTATTCTTTTCCGTCCAATTCCACATGAAAAGGAACAAGTTCAATCTGATTCTCTTTTATGTAAGAATACGGGAGATCACACCCGGTATCTGTAATAATTTTAATTTTCATTCGAAATCCCACCGTTTCCAATGTTTACTACACGCTATAGTTTATCATGATTTTCCAGTGATTTGAATAATGAAGCGGTTTTCGATTACGTGATTTTGATCATTATGGTACTTACTTGTAAAAAAAAGCAACCCTTTTTCAGGGTTGCCCGGTTTGCGGGAATTATTGACGGAGTTGTTCTTCAATGGCCTCAAGCTCTTTACGGTAGGTTTGCAAAAATTCCCGCTGAGCATCCGTACTGTTGGCAAAAGCCGATGAAATTGCGTTTTTTACTTTTTCTATATCCTCATAAGATACGTCATAGGGAGACTGTTTTACCTTTTCAACCATTTTCTTTGCCTGCCGGACGAATTGGTTTCCCAAGATTATATTCCTCCTGACGGTTCATCCAGATCGCTGTTCATTTTCCGGCTTTCTGCTTCGGCGTAAGTTAAGTGATAGGGAATCTGTTCATCATGTTTCCGGACTGTGTCGGCCGACTGTTTAACGAAACGTTTCGACTTGCTTCTTTTGCCCATGCGATATCCCCCCGTGTTCCGCGGTAGGAACGGTCAAAAGACCGTTCGTTTATAATATAACCATTTATCAAAAGCAGACACAGCCATTATCCGTCAAAGGAGTTGAAATCAGGCAAAATGTCATTGTTTATAAAAACATGTTCTCCAAATATTCGGCAACGCCGTCTTCTTCATTTGTCAGTGTTACATCCCTGGCTGCATTTTTGGCTTCATCGATGGCATTTCCCATCGCTACACCGTATCCGGCATATTCCAACATTTCCAAATCGTTATCTTCATCACCAAAGGCAACGATCCGTTCGCGCGGGATTCCGTAATAATCAGCGACTTTTTTAACCCCGATTGCTTTATTGATACCGTGCTTGACGATTTCAATTACCGGAAAAGGTGCACCCCAGCTGCGGTGTTCGATCACTTCCGCCTGGGTTTCCGCCAGATAATCGTTTATTTTTCCAATGTTTTGTTCATCGGAGTGAATCATCAGGCTAGTCGGATCATTCTTGAGAAATTTTCGCAAATCGCCGGATGTAACGACCGGATTTCCCAATTTAAAAATATCGATTAATTTTTCATCATGATAATGGAGATAAATCCGGTCCAGCACTTCCGCAATAATATTGTTTACTGAATATTTATTGGTAATATCAACGATTTCTTTAACAGTGGAAAGCGGAAGTGGTTTATGGTAAACGCCCCAATTTTTATCTTTTGGATGATGGACGTATGCACCGTTAAAATTAACAATCGGGGTATCGAGATGTAATTCCCGGTAATACATTTCACTAGCCCGGTACGGTCTCCCGGTGGCAATCATCACAATATGGCCCTTGTTTTTCACCTGTTCAATAACTTTCCTAGTCCGCTCGGAAATCGTCCGGTCATTTTGCAACAACGTACCATCCAGATCCAGCGCAATTAAATGCCGGTAATTGTTCATTGAAACATTCCTTTCATTAACTTTTTTGTAAAATTGTAACATGGTCATGTTATACTTAATTAAAGATCATATGATGAGTTTATTAATTTTTATGACTGAGCATAAATTCGCAAAGGACTGTTGGTTGTAAATGTCCTGTCGATCATGATGCGTCAAATACTAGTTTATAACATCACGGGGGATTTACAATCTTTTTGCATATTTCTTTATTATAGGAGGGCATAATGGTTATCGTCGAGAAAAGAAAGGTCGCAAATATACCCGTACTGGAAATTGTAAGCAAAAACTTGTTCAATGAAGCGGTGCCGACCGTGTTTTTCTTCCACGGTTTTACGAGTGCAAAGGAACATAATTTGCATTATGCGTACTTGATGGCGGAAAAAAACTTGCGGGTAGTCTTGCCTGACGCTGATTTTCACGGTGACCGCAGCAAATCTGTATCCGGTGAAGAACTGGCTTTCCATTTTTGGGAGATCATTTTACAAAATATTTCCGAACTGGAACAGTTAAAAGATGAATTCGTCCGGAGCGGTAGGACACTTAAAGAGAAGATCGGCGTTGCCGGTACCTCGATGGGCGGAATTACGACCTTTGGCGCCCTTGCCAAATATGATTGGATTACAGCCGGGGTCAGTTTAATGGGGAATCCGGCATATGAGCATTTTGCCCGCCATTTGGTGGAAGGTCTCCGGGAACAAGGATATCAACTGCCTTATACCGAAGATGAACTTGAGGAAGAATATAAAAAGTTACAGCCTTTTGATTTAAGTATGCAGCCGGAAAAGTTGAACCGCCGTCCGCTCATGATTTGGCACGGAAAAAAGGACACGGTCGTACCATATATTGATGCTTATAAATTTTATGAGCGGGTTAAGAAAAATTACCATGATATTCCTGACAAGATTGCATTTATTCTTGATGAAAAGGCCGGACACAAAGTGTCAAGGGAAGGTTTGTTAAAAACCGTCGGCTGGTTTGACAAATTTTTAAACGGATAGTTTCCATTTCAATTTTGTTTCCATGTTTGGTATCATAGTTATAGTCCGGAAAGGAGGAGTGTTCAGTGGATGAAGCATTGAAACAAAATATACTCGGCGCCCTTGAACAGGTAATCGACCCGGAATTGGGAATAGATATAGTAAATTTAGGTCTCGTATATGATGTGGATTTGGATGAGAACGGAAAATGCACCGTAACGATGACTCTTACTTCAATGGGGTGTCCGCTTGCCGGCGTCATTGCCGATGAGGTAAAAGTCGCACTTGCCGATATTCCAGAAGTTAAAGATACAGAGGTGAACATTGTCTGGGATCCGCCGTGGACAAAGGACAAAATGAGCCGGTATGCCAAAATTGCCCTTGGTATTCCGGATTGATTACCGGAATAGCTTTCCCTGCTTTTTCTGATCAAGCAAGGGAAAGCTTTTTTCTTTTTACCGGCCTTTGACACCCCTGTGTTCTATTACAAAAGTTCCTTTTGTTTCCGCTCATAGTACTATGCCGGCGGATGAAACTAGATGGAGAGAGTGGGAAAGGAGGAGCAGCAATGGGACAAAACCGGCAATTCCGAGCTGGACAAAAAGTGCCGAATGACGGGATTTACATTGAGATTGGCGAAACCGGTTCTTTCGTAGTCAATCCGAAGCAAATCCGCCTAAAAGCGGGTGAACGCTTACCGGAAAACTCCAACCATAACCGTATTTGGACACTTAAAAGATAGCAGAAACAAGGGCTTTCCCGGATGCCCAAGAGCGATCCGGAAAAGCCCTTATTTTATGCACCCATTTCTTCGTCTTTCGGGAAAACTGCTGAAATCAATGCAATCAGCACGGTAAAACCGACAGCCAGGATATTGGCGAAAGTAAAGTCATATGGTGCTTGTTTAATTGAGCCAACTATGTAAGTAATCATATGGGCTAAAAGGAATGCCCAGATAAATGTAACGATTACTCTCATTTCCATCACCTTTTCACAAATGCTCGGGTACAAATGATTATATAACAAATGATACCATAAAAATATCATGAATGTAATAAAAACAGCTAAAGCCGGCATTTTTTAGAAAAAACAGCTTCCGGAAAAAGAAACGCGGGAAGGAGCATTTAGCAAAAATAGGCAATTGTAATAAGAGTTTATCCGGTATGAAGAATACATTAGTACAAGAAGGTCCGGAAAAATGTTTGCCGGAAAAATTATTTTGTTTTATGGATATATTAAGAGGGGTCAAGGATGGATCAGCGAATTTTCACATTAAATAATAATTATTGTATTATTCACTATCCGGAAAGGCCGAACGGATTTGGTGTGCTTGTAATCGGAGGGAAGGAGCAATACGTTAATAAGAATGAAACCAACTGGACGACAAATTATCACCGGAAAAAAATGTTGCGGTTTTTAATGGATGAAGGCTATACGGTTTTTTACACAAATTTTAATCAAGAGCATATGGGAAATGATGAAACGGTTGAACGTATCCACAACCTTTATGAATACGTCATTAGAACGGAGATTATAAATGAAAAAATCCATGTGATTGCTGAGGGAACCGGAGCAATTATTGCCCTGGATATGTTGGCAAATAAACAGAACCGGTTGCGTTCCATCGTTTACATTAATCCGGTTTTTTCCCTAGAATGGCTGACAGATTTGGTTAAAGACCAGCCGTTTTTGTATAAACGGATAATCACAGACATGGCAGAAGCTTACCGTATTCATGAAGAGCAATGTGAAGAAATTATCAAAACCAAGGGGACAAATATCGATCATAAACAGATCCCGTTTGTTATTCTTCATATATTGGAGCACGGAATCCGTGATACAAAATGGGTGCAATTATACAAAACGTATTTTAAAAATATGAAGGACCATATTTATGTATTGTTGCCGGACCAGCGTTTGCGCACTGTTCATTATGTAAAGGATCTGCTTAAAAAAGCTGAACAAGTACTGTAATGTAAGTATTTTGTAAGTATTTTTTGGAGGGTGTCCATGAAAGGGTTTATATTTTTCGATGTGTACGGCCAAACGGGTTTTCCACTGTGCAACAAACTGTTGGAAGAGGGATTTTCAGTGTATTGTCCGGCCTTCTTTGATCAATTGACCGCACCTGCAAACAAGGCGGAAAAATTATTGTTCATCGGCCGGAACGCAAATTTTAAACAATTTACGGATGATGTAGAAGAAAACAATCCCTCCGGATATATGTATATTTTTCCTTGTGCGGATTGGCAGCAGCGTAGTGAAGAGGATCAGCAATTAATTAAAAACTTTATCACCCGTTTTTTTCATGATCGACAAAACGGCGGGAGAGGGTTTATGATTGGCGCAGATGAAAAATGGGAAGAGTTTTTAGAAAAATTGCCTGCCGGAAAAGTGGACTTGACTAAGATACAGTCCGCATCAGCCGGACGGATCACCAAGGAGATTTTTAAAGAAATGAATCATCCGGAACCCGGCAGGTATTCCCGCCTTTGCGAGAAAAAATAACATTGAACAAATAATTTTTTTGCGGTAAAATTAGTACCAAGTCATAATAACTGATAATCATAACAGATAATATAATCGGCGTTTTTATATTTAAGGAGGGTCAGCAGTGAACGCAGGAATTTTGGGAGTCGGGCGATATGTGCCGGAAAAAGTTGTGACCAACTTTGATTTGGAAAAAATGATGGATACATCCGATGAATGGATACGGACAAGAACAGGAATTCGTGAGCGGAGGATTGCGGAAGATGATATGAACACATCGGATATGGCTTATTTTGCCGCTGAAAAAGCAATAAATGACGCAGGTCTTCATCCGGAAGACATCGATCTTATTTTAACGGCAACGGTCACTCCGGACACATCATTTCCATCGGTTTCATGCATGGTCCAGGAAAGACTGGGGTCCACACGCGCTGCGGCACTGGATGTGAGTGCAGCCTGTGCCGGTTTTATGTATGCAATGATTACGGCCAAACAATTTATCGAATCCGGTGCATATAAATACGTGCTTGTCATCGGCGCGGAAAAACTGTCAAAAATAACCGACTGGAATGACCGCAGTACGGCTGTTCTATTCGGTGACGGGGCAGGTGCCGTAGTAATGGGGGAGGTTTCTGAAGGAAAAGGAATATTGTCCTTTGAACTCGGCGCTGACGGCAGCGGAGGAAAACATTTATATCAGGAAGAATATATCGTTATGAACGGCCGGGAAGTATTTAAATTTGCCGTCCGGCAAATGGGCGAGTCCGCCATTAATGTCATTGAAAAAGCCGGATTGCAAAAATCGGATATTGATTTTCTCATACCGCATCAGGCAAATATCCGGATTATGGAAGCCGCCAGACAAAGGCTTGATCTACCTGCGGAAAAAATGTCCAACACGGTGGAGAAGTATGGCAACACATCCGCAGCTTCCATTCCGATATCATTGGTTGAGGAAGTGGAAAACGGTAGAATTAAGGACGGCGATACGATTGTTATGGTCGGTTTCGGCGGGGGACTTACCTGGGGGGCCGTGCTTATGGTATGGGGAAAGTAGTCCATATCAACTATTCCATGAAATAAAATGAAAAGGAGCTGTAGTCTATGGAAAGACGTAGGGTAGTCATTACAGGGATCGGTGCAGTCACACCGGTCGGAAATGATGCACAAACATCCTGGAAAAACATCATTAACGGCCAATCCGGAATCGGCCCTTTAACAAGATTAAATCCTGATGATTTTCCGGTAAAAGTTGCGGCTGAGGTAAAAGACTTCCGCCCGGAAGACTTTATCGACCGGAGAGATGCGCGGAAAATGGACCGCTTTACCCAATTTGCCGTCAGCGCATCCTTAATGGCCGTTCAAGATGCTGATCTAACCATTGATGATCAAAACAGCCACCGTGTCGGTGTTTGGATCGGATCCGGAATCGGCGGCATGGAAACCTTTGAAAAACAGTTTCAAACGTTTTTGGAGCGCGGATACCGCCGTGTCAGTCCCTTCTTTGTTCCGATGATGATTCCTGATATGGCATCCGGCCAGGTATCCATCTTTTTAGGGGCAAAGGGTGTAAATTCATGTACGGTAACAGCATGTGCAACCGGAACGAACTCAATTGGTGATGCTTATAAAGTCATTGAGCGCGGGGATGCAGATGTTATGATTACCGGCGGTACGGAAGCACCGATTACAAGAATGTCTGTTGCGGGTTTTTGCGCCAATACTGCTCTTTCAAGAAATCCGGATCCGGAAACAGCCAGCCGGCCGTTTGATAAAGACCGGGACGGCTTTGTCATCGGGGAAGGTGCGGGAATCGTCGTCCTAGAAGAGCTGAACCACGCCTTAGAGCGTGGTGCGCATATATATGCGGAAATTATCGGCTATGGCTCAACAGGAGACGCTTATCATATTACAGCGCCGGCACCGGAAGGAGAAGGAGGGGCACGGGCGATGAAAATGGCTATTGAAGACGCAGAAATTTCCCCGGACGACATCCAGTATATCAATGCCCACGGAACAAGCACTCCGTATAATGACAAATATGAAACACAGGCGATCAAAACGGTTTTTGGTGATCATGCGTATAAACTTGCCGTCAGCTCGACAAAATCAATGACCGGTCATTTACTGGGAGCAGCCGGAGCAGTGGAAGCGATCTTTACCATTTTGGCTTTAAAAGAAGGAATCTTGCCGCCGACAATGAATTTACAAAATCCGGATCCGGAATGTGATCTGGATTATGTACCGAATGAAAAGAGAGACCGTGAAATTATGTATGCACTCAGCAACTCCCTCGGTTTCGGAGGTCACAATGCCGCATTGGTATTTAAGAAGTACAACGGATAAATAAGGCCAGCCTGATTCAGGCGGCCTTTTTATATTTCCCCGGATATTTACAGGCACCAATTTCCATTTTTACAAGGAAATCTTGTGTATTCAGGAATAATTTAACTTTGTTCGGCCAATACTGTACTCAAACAGTCATTAAGTGAGGGGTTTTGAAATGATGTATTTGCATGATGTATGGGTTAATTGGTTCGAAGGGGAAGAAAATGGTTACAATGTATGCCACTTTCATGAATGGAAAAAAGATGACACGGTCGAACTGCTGGATCAGGTGCCTGTCATAAAAATTTCACGGGAATTATTTGATTATATTGAAAACGATCTTGCGGATTTGCCGGAAGACCTTTTAAATGATGTTTACCAGAAGGCATATTTACGGAAAAATCATGAACGGATTCAACTGGATTATTGCTTCATTGTGACGGATGGAACGGGTATTTTGGCTGTGGATACGCTCGGTTACCAAATTCCGATACGCAAAAGCCGGATCATCCCCAGACAGGAGCAGCTTGTATATGAAATGATAGAAGGGGAGGAAACGGCAGATTATCCCGTACCGGCAAGGAGAAAAAAGGAATATCATATTTTATCGCCTGAACCTTCATTAATGATTGGGTTAACGAGAAAAGAGCGTCATTTAAAACAATTGCTGTTCATGGCATTGGATCATTTGTACTCCACAAAAAACACGGGGCAGGTCCGCTATTGGTATACCGAATGGGCACCTGAACATTATGAGGATATCCGGACAAAATCTTTTGAGGAAATTTGGCATCAGCTGTATAACGAAGTCAAACACGGTTGGACAGAAAAACATGAACATTTGTGTGAGGTACTTATTAAAGGAGAACCGTTTTTTGAAAAGTTATGGGATATGGAAAAAGGTTCGAAAGTAAATTAAAAATTTCTGTTATGTCCTTCCGGTGGCGGAGAAAACAGATCGTTTTCTCCGCTTTTTCATTTATTTTGTGCAATAAACCATGTTCAAGATTACGGGAATTTGCCGGATGAACCACGCAAAAAGGAGCAGCACGCCGGTGCAGCTCCCGAAATGTTGCAAATCTGATTGCAAAAACTATCGGTTTTTATAAATTTGTTTTATTTCATTTTGAATGTAGCCGATGAATTCCTCCGCTTTTTCTTCCGGTGCTTTTGTAAACAGGCTGACAACGATAAATAGGATCGTGGAAATGCTGATTCCCCATAATCCCGATGCAAGACCAAGGGGCTTAATTTGGGTTAATTCGAAGAAGAATACAACAAGTCCGCCAATAATGACGCTGGCCAGCACTGCAGGAGCCGTTCCCCTTTTCCAAAAAAACGTTCCGATGATAGCTGGTACGGTAACGAGTAGTCCCGCAGATGATGCAACAGATAGAACAGCGATTAAATTTAATTCCAGTTTGGCAAACAAAAAGGCGAGCACGGCAATAACGGGAATCACGAGTTTCCCCATTGCCAGTTGCTTTCTGTCACTAATCTCCGGCCTTATATTTCCGTAAACATCTCGGGCAAACAAGGAAGATAAGGTTAATAAAATCGAATCTATGGTCGAAATCGCCGCCGCCATAATCCCGACCATTACAATGACACCCAAAACGGGCGGCACAAGTTCCGAAGAAAGCAATACCGGTGTTGCCATATCGGGATTGGCCAGTTCTGGAAATTTATTGACAGCTGAAAATCCCCACATTACAGCTACAATTGTGTAAATCAAACCAAAGATCATGAATCCGAGCAGCATGGTCCGCATACTTTTCAGCGACCCCGGCATATACAGTCTCTGGCTGACTTGCGGGTTGGAAAGACTGAAGAAAAACCACGGGATCGTCAGGCCGAGGAAAGTAGCAATACTGAAGTACCCGTTTCCCGGAACGGTTAATAATTCCGGTGCTTTTGTCTCAATGTCAAGAAAAAATTCACGTATCCCGCCAAGCCGGTAAACAAGAAAGAAGACAACCAATGTTGACGAAACGATCATGAACAAAGCTTGCAGAGAGTCGGTCCAGGCAACAGAACGGATTCCGGCAATATAAGTAAAAACAACGGCCATTACTGTCGCGATCACCATTCCTGTCGTATAAGATATTTCCCCGTTTGTCATTCCGGATAACAGGTAGCCGATTCCGGATAATTGAACAGCGCTGTACGGAATTAAAAATATACAGCTGCTGACTGCGGCAATGACGGCGACTAATTTACTGTTATACCGGTCTCCCAGCATTTCGGACGGGGTTAAATATCCGTATTTTTTACCGGCGAGCCAAAATCTCGGTCCGAAAAATGCGACAAGGGATACACCCATTAAATAGATCAGCTCAAACCCCAGTGCGCCGACACCCCCTGCATAGGTGAGACCTGCCAGACCGACAAGCATAAAAGCACTATATGTGGTGGCACTGTAACTCAGGGCAGAAACAAAACCTCCCAATTTCCTGCCGGCGAGAAAATAACCTTCCATATTCGTCTGCTTTCCGGTTTTCGATAAAAACGCAACGAATGAAGCAATGAAAATATAGATGATGATTCCGGTCCAAACCATACCGGTCGTCATTTCTTTTCACCCCAATCCCTGGTAAAGAACACGTTAAAAACAATTACAACAGCCGTTAATAAGATCCAGACAAGAAAACTTCCGTACCATTTGGCTGTATCGGAAAGAACCGTATAGGGCAGGACGTATGCAAGAAGAATGAACAAAAAAATCCCCAACGCCCATTTTCTTTCATACGGATGCATTTCTTTCACCTCAAGTTTTTCAATATTATTATTTGTTAAAAAAATCACATTAAATAAAAATATTATATACGCATATGTTAATGGATTTATTATAACAAAACAAATCCAATTTTCCTTTATATTTACATAAACATTATTAATAAACAGAATTTAAATAAAAATTTTTATAAAAAGTTACTATTTCAACCGCTAATATGCTAAAATATTGAAATGTAATTGAAAAGAGGGGATCTTTATGTCGGATATCGTCTATCAATCGATTGCAATCATTATTTATATGGTGGCAATGATTTTGATCGGTTTTTATGCTTTCCGGAAAACAAAAAATTTATCCGATTTTATGTTGGGCGGACGGAATCTGGGTCCGGCGGTCACCGCTCTCAGTGCCGGCGCTGCAGATATGTCCGGATGGCTCTTAATGGGACTGCCCGGAGCAATATACGCTGCAGGGCTCGGTGAAGCCTGGATCGCTATCGGACTAATCATCGGTGCATATTTAAACTGGCTGTTTGTTGCCCCGAGACTGCGTGTTTACACCCAGGTCTCCAACGATTCGATTACTATCCCGAGTTATTTTGACAATCGGTTAAAAAGAAACGGAAAAATATTACGGATTGTATCGGGAATCATTATTTTCGTTTATTTTACTTTCTATGTATCCTCCGGGATCGTTGCCGGCGGTGTCTTTTTTGAAGAATCATTTAATTTAAGTTATCATACGGGTCTGTTTATTGTCGGCGGAGTAGTAGTCCTGTACACGCTTTTTGGCGGCTTTTTAGGCGTGAGCTATACCGATGCCGTCCAGGGATTAATTATGTTTTTTGCTCTGATACTCGTACCCGTTGGGGGAATTTTATTATCCGGAGGAATCGGGGAAGCCGCTGATACAATTACAGCCGTGAATCCGGATTTGTTAAGCATGTTTTCCGGTGTGACGGTGTTCGGGATTATTTCAGCGCTGGCCTGGGGATTGGGATATTTCGGCCAGCCCCATATTATCATCCGGTTTATGGCAATCAAAACGGCGGAAGAAACGAAAAATGCAAGGCGAATCGGAATTGGATGGATGTTTTTTACCTTGGGGGGAGCCGTGTGTACCGGTTTGTCCGGAATTGCTTACTATACCCAAAATCCGGGTATCCATCTGGCGGATCCGGAAGCCGTTTTTATCGGGCTCGGACAAATCATTTTCCATCCGTTCTTTGCCGGAATCATGCTGGCGGCGATATTGGCTGCCATTATGAGTACGATCTCTTCCCAATTAATCGTTACCTCATCGGCACTGGTGGAAGATATTTACAAGGCTGTTTTTAAATCGGACGCCGGTGATAAAAAATATGTGTTTTTAGGCAGAATGGCCGTTTTGCTTGTTTCAGTCATCGCCTTTATTCTTGCCTGGGAACAATCGAACACAATATTGCAGCTCGTAGCCTTTGCCTGGGCAGGTTTTGGCGCATCATTCGGGCCGGTCGTCCTGTTAAGCCTGTACTGGAGAAAAACTACCGCCGTCGGTGCGCTGGCAGGAATGATCACGGGGGCAGTCACTGTTTTTATTTGGGGAAACTCATTTTTAAGCGATGTCCTGTATGAAATTGTACCCGGATTTTTATTGTGTCTGATTGTCACAGTGATCGTCAGCCTTTTAACATATAAACAAAATGATGAAATCGACCGTGAATTTTATGAAACGGTCCGTTTATTGAAAAAAGAAGAAAAATAATGTTCTGCACATACTCCATGAAAATATGCAAAAGCTATTCATGGAGGTGGACCAAATGACAGAACATATGTCAGAAAATGAAAAATTAAAAAAACAGTTGAGAGATTATTTTAGTGACAAGCAAGCGGTTAAAGATGAACAGTCAAGGGAATATGACCATGAATTTGCCAACGAGCCGCTAACAACGGCCGAAAAGTTAAACAATAAAAAAACGAAGAAGAGACAATAAAAAAGAGAGGCATGATGCCTCTCTTTTTATTATCTTTTTCTGCCCAGACCGATGGCGTCTTCCATTTTTTTCAATGTCTCGCTGGCTACCGCATTCGCTTTTTCCCGGCCTCTGTCCAGAATTTCATCCAGTTCTTGTGAGTCAATTAATTCGTTATATTTTTCCTGTATCGGTTTCAACTTATCAATGACCACTTCGGCTAAATCTTTTTTAAATTGTCCGTATCCAATACCTTCGTATTCTCTTTCCAGTTCTTCAATTGTTTTTCCGCTGAAAATAGAGTAGATCGAAAGCAAGTTGGATACTCCAGGCTTATTCTCCTTATCATATCTCACTGACCCTTCAGAGTCGGTAACGGCGCTCTTGATTTTCTTTTCAATTTGTTTCGGTTCATCAAGCAGGGAAATATATGCTCTCTTGTTCGGATCCGATTTACTCATTTTCTTTGACGGATCCTGGAGAGACATTATTCTTGCCCCGACTTTCGGAAGTTGGATATCCGGAATCGTGAAAATGTTTTTATACTTTCTGTTAAAACGCTCCGCTAAATCTCTTGTCAGTTCAATATGTTGTTTCTGGTCTTCGCCGACCGGCACCAAATCGGCATTATATAGTAAAATATCGGCAGCCATTAACGGAGGATAGGTTAGAAGGCCTGCGGAAACCGCTTCTTTTCCTGCGGACTTGTCTTTAAACTGGGTCATTCTTTCCAATTCACCGATATAGCTGATACATTGTAAAATCCAGCCTGCCTGTGCATGTGCGGGAACTTCGGACTGGATAAACAGAGTCGCCTTGTCCGGATCAATGCCGACAGCTAAATACAATGCCGCCAGGCTGCGGATATTTTGCCGTAATTGTTCCGGATCTTGCGGAACGGTGATCGCATGCTGGTCTACGATGCAAAAATAACAGTTATAATCATGTTGCAGTTCAACGAATTGCTGCATAGCGCCGATGTAATTGCCGATGGTGATCGTTCCGCTTGGTTGAATTCCAGAAAAAATCGTTTTCATAATCATTCCTCCATTAAAATTATGTATGTGTACGTAATTATATATAATGTTTCCGACAGTTTGGAAGAGAATATCAGAAAAATAAAGCCACCCGTCCGAAAAACCGGGACGAATGGCTGTTATATCTGCAGTACATTCGGATTTTTATTTGATTTCTTTATTTTCTATAATATAGCCCGGGCAGCAGCGGCCTGAGTAAAATTTTCGGATTATCTGAAGGCCGGTATCATTCGTATGGTAAGATTGTCACCCGCAGTAAACGATCGGGATTACAGCATATGAATACGGATTCTTTCTATTTTGTTTCGTTTAAATTCATAAAATATTATATGAAATAAACAACCAAAAAGCAATGTTTATAGCAAAAAAATGAAAGATGATTTTCAATAAGTCAGAGGTAAATGAAAATAGAAGAAAGGGAAACCGGAAAACTCTATATTGGTAAAACAATATTACCATGATGGCCGAGTAAAAGATAATTACTAATATTAATAAGATGAAAAAACGCTTACAATATGTAAAAAATTATTTTAAAATATATACCAAATTGAGAAAAAATGATGTATAATTAAAAAAGAGAGATTACTATTTTATATTAATTTTAATTTGTTTTTGCCGGAGATTACAATAGCTGGAAAAATAAATTAAAGGAGCGATGATTTTCATGGTCATTTTATATACTGCCCCGAGCTGCACATCATGCCGGAAAGCAAAAGCCTGGTTGAAGGAACACGACATTCCATTCAAAGAAAGAAATATTTTTTCAGAACCTTTAACGATCGAAGAAATTAAACAGATCTTCAGAATGACAGAAAATGGAACGGACGAAATTATTTCAACCCGGTCAAAAACTTACCGGGAATTAAATGTTAATTTAGAATCCCTGCCGCTTCAAGAATTATTTCAATTGATCCGTGATAATCCGGGTCTTTTGAGAAGACCGATTATCATTGATGAAAAGAGATTGCAAGTCGGCTACAATGAGGACGAAATCCGCCGTTTCCTTCCGAGAAAAGTCCGGACATATCAACTTCGCCAGGCACAAAAGCTCGTTAATTAAATTTAATACTTTACGGTCGGAAAAAATATATGTATAATAACATGAAACAGTCGCCTTCATGCAAAAGTGCGTGAAGGTTTTTTAAAATCCTGTTAAGTTAAATAGGTTTATTTATTTTCAATTATTTCGAAATTTTTATTTCCGTTCCTTTTCATTTTGTCATAAAATATAATTAAGAGATGTAAAATAATTTTAATATTAAAGGCATATGTACTACTATATACTCCAAGGATATGGCGGGGGACAACCCTTCAAACAATTTGGCATGGAAGGGAGCGTTGAGGGTTATGGAGATCGAACGTATAAACGAAAATACAGTTAAATTTTTTATTTCTTACGGAGATGTGGAAGAAAGAGGATTCGATCGGGAAGAAATTTGGTATAACCGCGAAAAAAGCGAAGAGCTTTTTTGGGAGGTAATGGATGAGGTTAATGAAAAAGAGGACTTTCCGTTTGACGGTCCCTTGTGGATTCAAGTTCAGGCGCTGGAAAAGGGCTTGGAGATCTTTGTGACGAGAGCCCAGTTATCAAAGGATGGCAGTCGGCTGGAACTGCCCATCGATGAAAAAACGAAGGGCTTTTCGTTTCATGACGGATTTGAAGATTTTATCGACCACCAGTTTCAATTATCCGGGACGGAAGCAGACGATGACGAAACAATGGCAGAGGATGAAAACTCAATTTCGCTGATTGCATACTTTAACGATTTTGAAGATATTATTGCATTGAGTAAACGGCCATACCCGGAAAAAATGCTGTCAAAATTATTTTCTTTAGACGGAAAATATTATTTGTATCTTGAATTTTCCTTTGATGATTTTACAGAAGACGAAATTGACAATTATTTGAGTGTTTTATTTGAATATGCTACAGAATCACAAAGAACAATCCATTACCTCCAGGAATATGGAAATGAGATTATTTCGGAACATGTATTTGAAAAAATCCGGCAACACTTTTAATAAAATAAAGAATCCTGGCGAATCCTTTTCAGATAAATTACCGGTTTCCGGACTAGGGAACTGGTTTTTTTGCGCTTTTTGGCATCCGAAAATTTATTTTTCCACTTTTGACCATAATGATAGAAACGGGCATAATGGTGTAAAAAAGAGGAGGAAAAGCCCGTTGTTCATAGCGAAAGACCCAAGAGGGAATTTAATATCCGTTCTCAATCTCCCGCGGGAAAAATTACCGGTTTTAAAGAAATCCGAATACTACTGCCCTTCCTGCCATCGTCCGGTCATTTTGAAGGCCGGGACAAAAAAGCTTCCCCATTTCGCCCATAAAACCCGTTGTCCGGTAAAAACTGAAGGAGAGTCGGAAATCCATTTGCTGGGTAAAAAGAAACTGTATGAATGGCTTGTTTCCCAGGGAATTAAACCGGAAATCGAAAAGTATATCCGCGAAATCCATCAACAACCAGATCTGTTTTTTCAATGGAATGGAAAAAACATCGCTTTGGAGTTTCAATGTTCTGTTATATCTATACGGGAAATGGAAAGACGTACAACCAATTATTTGAAACATGGCTTTATTCCGTTATGGATCCTCTATAATGAACGGATAAACCATAGATCCGGTATTTTGCAATTTAATGAATTCCTCAGTTGTTTTTTGACGAAATCCAAAACTGCTTCTCCTCTCATTATTTCCTTCCAGCCTGAAACCGACCGTTTTTATACGTATCAACCGATCATTCCGTTTTCAACAAACCGTGCATGCGCTATGAAAATGTCATTTTCGCTTTACACACCGTTGTCCGTGTTATTTTCCCATCGTTGTCCCAGTGACCGTTTGATAGAAAATTGGTTAAATATGGCAGAAAAATCTTTGATTCGCATGTCATTGCTGCCGGATGCGCGAAAAAATCCTTTTTTGCAGTTTTTATATCATCAACGAATCCATCCGGTAGAACTTCCGCCTGAGGTGGGTGTTCCGGTCCCGGAAATGTTTTTCATCAAAAACAGCCCGTTCGAATGGCAAGCGTATATATGGCTTTATTTTTTATACAGACAGAAAACCGGAACGGTTATTCATAAGCGTGAGATTGAAAGATTTGTTCTTAATAAAATGAAAGAAAAGGTTTTATTCCGGCATTTGCCGTCTTTCAATGAAAAAGAAACCATTAGGCCGGTGGCATATTATTTTCAATATTTGGTGAACACCGGATTTTTTGAACGTGCCGGGGAAACATTAATCGTTAGAAAAACATCAGCACTTATGCAAAAAGCAAACTTGTACCGGACGGAACAAAGAAAGAAATGGTTTATACAGCAGAAGCACGCGCTCCATCGTTTGTTTTTATTGACGAAACATTAAGTTGGGAGTAGGTTAAAAGTATATACTTCCTCTGAAACCGGCATGAGTTCCGGTTAAACGGCATACATAAATCACGGGGAAAAGAATGGTAAACATTAATAGAAGTATAAAAAATGATTGAATGGAGGAGACAAAATGACGAAAGACAAAACACCGAAAACACTTCCGGAAAGAGAAGAAATTCCTGTTGAAGATACCTGGGCCCTGGAAGATATTTTTGCTTCGGATGAATTGTGGAAGAAAGAATTTGATGAAATTCAAAAATTATTGCCGAAAGCAAAACAATATGAAGGTCGTTTGTCCGAAAGCGCCGATCTGTTTTACGAAGCTTTGCAATTCCAGGATGAAGTCATGATGCGGATTGGAAAATTATATGCTTATGCCCATATGCGCTATGATCAGGATACGAGAAATTCCTTTTACCAGAGTATGAATGACAATGCTAGAAATTTATATACACAGGCAGCTAGCGCTTTCGCATATGTTGTACCGGAAATTTTGTCCATTGATGAAAACAAAATCCGGCAATTTTTGGACGAGAAAGAAGAACTGAAGTTATATGAACACGCATTGGATGAAATTAACTTACAACGTCCCCATGTGTTAACGGCAGAAATAGAAGCCATTTTGACACAGGCTTCCGAAGCGATGGAAACACCGGGAAAAACCTTCAGCATGTTGAACAATGCCGATTTGAAATTTCCATCAATTATAGATGAAAATGGTGAAAAAGTTGAATTAACCCATGGAAGATACATTACTTTTTTGGAAAGTACGGACAGAAGGGTGCGTAAAGAAGCTTTTCAGGCAATGTATGATACATATGGCAAGTTTATCAATACATTCGCCAGTACTTTAAGCGGCCAGGTGAAAAAAAATAATTTTTATGCGAAAGTACGGAAATATAAATCGGCAAGAGAAGCTGCATTGTCAAGAAATAATATTCCCGAGTCGGTATATGATCATTTGGTAGAGACAATTAATAAACATTTACCATTGTTGCATCGTTATGTTGCTTTACGAAAGAGAGTACTCGGCCTAGATGAACTGCATATGTATGATTTGTACACACCGCTGGTGCAGGATGTAAAAATGGAAATCAGTTATGACGAGGCAAAAGAAATCATTTTGAAGGGCCTAGAGCCGCTTGGGGATGAATACTTGTCGATTATTAAAAAGGCCTATGACGAACGGTGGATCGATGTCCGCGAAAATAAAGGGAAACGAAGCGGTGCATATTCATCCGGGGCATATGGAACAAATCCTTATATTTTGCTGAACTGGCAAGATAACGTGAATAACTTATTTACTCTTGCCCATGAACTGGGACACTCCGTACACAGTTACTATACAAGAAAATATCAGCCATATCCGTACGGGGATTATTCCATTTTTGTTGCAGAAGTTGCTTCGACATGCAATGAAAACTTATTAAGTGAATATTTATTAGAAACATTGGATGATGAAAAACAACGGCTCTATATTTTGAATAACTATCTGGAAACGTTCCGGGGAACCGTGTTCCGCCAGACGATGTTTGCCGAGTTTGAACACGAAATCCATACCCGGGCACAAAACGGGGAAGCATTGACGGCAGATAAATTGACGGAAATTTATTATGACTTGAATAAAAAGTATTTCGGTGGCGATATTGTAATCGATAAAGAAATCGGTCTGGAATGGGCCAGGATTCCGCATTTTTATTACAATTTTTACGTATATCAATATGCAACAGGTTTAAGTGCCTCCACGGCATTAGCAAAGCAAATCCTTGAGGAAGGCAGTCCGGCTGTTGAAAGATATATTGACTTTCTAAAAGCCGGAAGTTCGGATTATCCGATCAAAGTATTGAAAAAAGCCGGAGTGGATATGACAAAGAAAGATCCTGTGGAAAATGCATGTAAAGTTTTTGAAGAAAAACTTACCGAAATGGAACAATTGCTTGATGGATTGAACGGGTAAATGATGAGAAGCATCCGTGTTGCCGGAGGACGGCACGGATGCTTTTAGCCGTTCATCGTTTAAACCCTCTGAACAAATTTTTATAATTCAAGTATAAAAGGAAGCTGAAAATGGATAAAAATAAAATAAGGGATGTGATATAGAGGGGATATATGTATAGCAGGCTGAAAACAAAAAATACAAAGGAAATCATAATAAGCATGATAAAAAAATAAACGGGAAAGTTTTTCAATTGAATCACCCCTGTAACCGGGTTTACTTTTATAACGCTATGAAAATATCAGGAAAAATATGTTTTAGAAGGGTTAATTAATTCTGTTTAAATCTTATTATTTTACGAAAATATGTTACAAAAATGTGAAAGGTTGAATTATCCCTTGCAGACTGAAAAAA
>CALGYZ010000015.1 GCA_937934645.1 uncultured Bacillaceae bacterium
TTCACTTTCCGGTCCTTCTTCAACGGCTACATGTTTGGGAACAGCCGGTATCTCTTCGGGATTGTTCATATCCCAGAGTGTTTTTGAGAACTGTTCAATTTTGCCGGAAGGCGTTTCAAACGGATGGTTTTCGGGGTCTTCTATTTGTTCCTTAAACTTTACTACTGTATGGTCTTTATATTTGTAAACGCCAATCTTCTTCATTTCTTCATAAGTCGGGAAATCCGGATCTATTTTTCTCGATTCCTCAATCATCCATTGAACCCACTCGTCTTGCGTTCTGCCTTCAGTAAATTCTTTTTCAATCCCCAATTCTTTTGCCAACATTGTCATCCACTCATACTCTGTTAAAGATCCGTATAAGGGTTCTACTACTTTCTGTGATAAAAAGATATGCTGACCATAACTCCAAGGAGGTACGATATCGTTTTGTTCAAAAAATGTACAAGTCGGCAAAATAATATCCGAGTATTTTGCAGAAGGAGTCATATAAATATCGGACGTTACAATAAATTCACAAAGAGTATCGTCTTCGAGAATTTCAATGGTACGGTTAATATCACTATGCTGATTCACCAGGCAATTTCCGGCCATATTGTATATCATCTTAATATTTGACGGTAAAGTTTCTCCTTCATTCAAGCCTTTCACTCCATCTTCGGGTCCCATTTCTGTGCCCCGAACAATAGCCTCCGTAAACTTAAATACAGGAATGGAAATTCCTAAAGGATTTTGCGGAATTGGGAAATTCTGATATTTCACGATGTCTCCATTTGGAGCATTCGGTCCTGCCCAACCGCCGCTGATACCAATATTCCCGGTTAATGCAGCGATGAGGGAACCGCCGCGCGACAACTGTTCACCATTCATATGGCGGTTAATACCATTGCCAGGCACCCATGCCATAGGTTTCGTTGTGGCAACTTCGCGGGCAAGTTGAATGATTCTGTTTGCCGGCAAGCCTGTAATTTTCGCAGCCCATTGGGGAGTTTTCGGTATTCCGTCTTTGATACCCATTACATAGCTGTAATAAGATTCTCCGGAAGGTACACCTTCAGGCATGTGTTCTTCATCATGTCCGATGCAATATTTATCCAAGAATTCCTTATCATGCAGATTTTCAGTAAACATTACATATGCCATGGCAGCGATTAATGCATTGTCTGTAGCCGGTTTTATCGGAAACCAATCATCGGCCAAGGAAACAGAAGTGTCGGTCAGTCTGGGATCAAGAGTATAAATTTTCGCTCCTCTTTCTTTAGCCATTCGCAAGTACATGTTGAAATGTCCGAAAATGGTTTCCGCCGGATTCATTCCTTGCAAAATAATAAGCTTTGAGTCCAGCAAAGTGTCACAACTGCTTCCGGCACCTGTTACACCGAATGTAAAAGGCGTTGCAGCTAAATGTTGTCCGGAACTATAGTTTGAATAGCGGCCAAGAAAACCTCCGTCAAGAGCAAGCAATCTCTGAATGACCGTATCACCGCTTCCGACTTGACCTGTTTGACCGGTAGCATAAAGGCTGAATCTTGATGCGGGGCCGTATTTTTCTTTAATTCTCTTATGTTGTTTGGCAATTTCTTTGATGGCTTCTTCCCAAGAAATTTCTTCAAATTTTCCTTCTCCCCGTTTTCCTACCCGTCTAAGAGGCTTCTTAATACGGTGCGGCGAATAAATATGCCTGCGATATCCCCTTCCACGTAGACAAGCGCGAATTTGCGGATATTGTGCGTTGTCCGCATTCTTATCGCGAGGATCATCATCCGTGCTCAAGCGGACGATTTGTCCATCTCTTATATGGGCTTTAATTAAACATTTTCCTCCGCAGTTGAGTGTACTGGCAGTAGGAATAACTTTTTCTTCGGTTGCTTCCTTAGCAGCTTTTGCGCTTGCTTT
>CALGYZ010000016.1 GCA_937934645.1 uncultured Bacillaceae bacterium
CTCTCGCAGCGGACTTAATTGCGTCCCTGTTCGGGGAACGTCTTTTACAGGAAAAAAGAAAATGAAAATATTTCCGGGAGTGTCTCTTTTTCAAAAGAGACTTTTTTTATGAAGTGGTAATATACAGAGTGCCGGGAATTTCATCTCTTTTCCATATATGCTACGGAAACATAGTATAATACAATGGATTGAAAGACATTGGCAGAAAAGAGAGACCCGGGGCAGAGGGTTGAGGGATACTCGTCTTTACCGTGCCTACCGGAAGCTTCAATAGATCGCTAATTTCCGCCAATGACAATTCCGCTTCACACGAATTCCCCAACATTTGCAGGCAAATTTGAAAAAAAGTCTTACGTGAACGCCTCAACTCCGCGATGTGAAAACGGCTTTTCCGGAAGAATCACTGGTCAACGGAATAATGATAAAAAGATTATCTGCCGGAACCGGCGGGAAGTCTGTTAACGGCGAAGGCAATTATATCGGTTTAAGCCATACATAAATCATACGGAAAATTTCCTCAAGATGAGGGTTGACCGTAGAGAGTCTTTGTTATAGTCTTTTTTCTGAGGAAATCGTTATTTATAGAGCAGGCAGTAAAAGGTAAAAATATACATGAGCGGGAAGTTCTTTTTTTCCTTTTTTCCGCTGTGATATAATATAGGAATAAACTGTACCATAATTGATTCAGGGTTATTTGAAAAACTGAAGTGCCTAGGGGTTTTGTATAGATAATTGGAGGAAAGTATATGCCGTTTGCTGATTTTTTTTCCGAATTTACCGTCCTGGATTATATTGCAAGTATTATAGATATTTTAGTTGTTTGGTATCTATTATATAAAATCTTTATGATCGTCAGAGGGACGAAGGCAGTCCAGCTAATCAATGGGATTTTTATCATCCTTATTTTGCGGGGAATCAGCGGTTTATTTGGACTGCATACACTGGAATGGCTAATGAAACAAGTAATTGATTGGGGATTTTTAGCCATCATTATTATATTCCAGCCGGAGCTCAGGAGGGCGCTGGAACAGTTAGGGAGGGGCCGGATCTTTAAAAGGCAGAGACAAAAGGAAGAAGTCAAGCAGGAGCAGGTTGTTGACGCAATTGTGAAAGCCTGTGATTATCTGGCGAAAAGAAGGATCGGGGCTTTAATTTCCATCGCCCAGGAAACCGGCATGAAAGATTATATTGAAACGGGCATACCGCTTAATGCGAAGGTAACACCCGAGTTATTAATCAACACCTTTATTCCGAATACCCCGTTGCATGACGGCGCAGTCATTATTGAAAATGATGAAATCAAGGCTGCGGCATGTTACCTGCCTTTATCTGAAAGCCCGTTTATATCCAAAGAACTCGGAACAAGACATCGTGCGGCGGTCGGAATTAGTGAAGTGACGGACAGTATTACGGTGGTTGTCTCTGAAGAAACCGGCGGGATTTCTATTACGAAAAACGGTGAGTTGCACCGGGAGATTTCCATTGAACAGCTGCGGGAGATGTTAACGGAAAAATTGGTTAAGCCAATACGTTCACAACCTTTGAACGATAAACTGAGCAAATGGGTGAAAAAATAATGGGTAATTTTTTTGATAAACTGATGGAGAGTAAATGGTCTGTCCGTGGGATTGCGCTTGTTCTTGCTTTGTTGTTGTATGCTACTGCTTATATTGATGAAAACAATCCCTTTCCGACTTCTGCAACGGCCACTGACCGGACGGAACGGATTGAGGACGTTCCGGTTGTGCTGATGTATGATGAAAAAAGTTTGATTGTAACGGGTGCACCGGAGACAGTGGATGTCATTGTTTCAGGTAACAGCAGCATTGTGAAAAGAACAAAAAGTTTAAAGGATTTTACTGTTTATCTGGATTTAAGAAATGCTAAAATTGGAAAGCAACGGGTCAAGTTTCAGGTACGGGATATATCGGATAAATTGTCTGTCCGGGTGGATCCCGAGTCGGTTGAAATAAACGTACAGGAAAAGGTAACGAAGGAATATAAAGTTGAGGTACAATTTAATCAATCACTTCTGGAAGAAGGATATGTCCTCGAAGAGCCGGAAGTTGAACCGGATACCGTAACAATTACAGGTCCGAAAGATGTTGTTGACCGGATCAGTTATGTATATGCAAATATTGAACGGAAACAGAAAGTGAACCGCACGTTTACACAAAAAGTTCCTGTTTCGGTTCTCGATCAAAATTTAAACAAATTGGACGTCATTGTTGAGCCGGCAGAAGTTTCCGTCACGATTCCGGTAAAAAGCCCGGAGAAAACCGTCCCGGTGATCATCCGGCAGGAAGGGTCGCCAAAAGAAGGGGTTACGATCAGCAATATTGAACCTTCTGTCCGTGAAGTGACCGTTTACGGCCGCAAAAGCGTGCTGGATGACATATCGAATATCGAAATTCCTGTAAATGTAAGCAAAGTTGAAGAGGATGAAGAAATTGAAGTGCCGGTTCCGTTAAAAGACGGAATTCACGCATCAAATCCCGAGACAATTACTGTAAAAATTACCGTGGTAAAAAGTCCGGAAAAAGAGGAGACAAAAACCATTAATAACGTACCGGTCCGTCATGTCGGTTTAAATGACCAGTTTACGCTTGATTTTATTGATCCGGAAGACGGAAGGGTTGATGTACGGGTGTCGGGGGCGTCCAACCGGCTTAGCCGGATCCGGGCTGATGACTTTAATTTTGCCGTGAATGTAGGGGGACTGAAGGACGGTGAATATGAGCTCGATATACAAATGAGCGGGCCGAATGATGTCAACTGGTCACCATCCCGTAAATCGGTGAAAGTGAGAATAACAGCTAAAGCTCGTCAGGATGAACAAACAGACAGACAGGATCTGTAGTTGCCTGGTTACTTAAGGATGTTTACCAGAAATGGAAAAAAGGAGAGAGATCTGCATGGGTAAGTATTTTGGAACAGATGGAGTCAGAGGAGTTGCCAATAGTGAGCTAACGCCTGAATTAGCATTTAAATTAGGCAGGGTCGGTGGTTATGTTTTGACTCGGAATGCCGAAGGAAAGCCGAAGGTATTAATCGGCCGGGATACACGTATTTCCGGCCACATGCTGGAAGGTGCGCTTGTGGCGGGATTGCTTTCGGTTGGTGTGGAAGTGATGCGTCTCGGTGTTATTACCACGCCGGGGGTAGCATATTTAACGAAAGCAATCGGCGCACAAGCGGGCATAATGATTTCAGCTTCCCATAATCCGGTGGAAGATAACGGAATAAAATTTTTTGGTCCAGATGGCTACAAATTAACAGATGAACAGGAACTGGAAATTGAAAAGTATTTGGATATGGAGGAGGACAATTTACCTCGGCCGGTCGGCAAAGATCTCGGCATGGTAAACAATTATTTTGAAGGCGGCCAAAAATACATACAATACTTGAAGCAAACCGTTGATGAAGAGTTTTCCGGGATTCATATTGCCCTTGATTGTGCGAACGGGGCCACATCTTCCCTAGCTAACCATTTATTTGCAGACCTGGAAGCAGATTTATCGACAATGGCGGCATCTCCGGACGGATTAAATATTAATGACGGAGTAGGATCCACACATCCGGAAGCTTTAGCTGAGTTTGTTGTTGAAAAAGAAGCGGATATCGGGCTTGCCTTTGACGGTGACGGAGACCGGCTGATTGCGGTGGATGAAAACGGTGAAGTGGTTGATGGTGACCAAATCATGTATATATGCGCGAAATATTTGCATCAGGAAGGCCGGTTGAAAAACCAGACCGTTGTATCTACGGTAATGAGCAACCTCGGTTTTCATAAATCTTTGGAAGCGGAAGGAATCAAAAGTGTACAAACTGCTGTCGGCGATCGTTATGTCGTAGAAGAGATGCGTAAAAACGGATATAATTTAGGCGGTGAACAATCGGGCCATATCGTCTTTTTGGATTATAATACGACCGGTGACGGAATGTTGACCGGCTTGCAGCTTGTAAATATTATGAAACAAACGAAAAAGCCGCTTTCCGAATTGGCTAAGGAAATGAAAAAATACCCGCAAAAACTGATCAACGTCCGTGTCTCCGATAAAAACAGCGTGATGAAAAATGAAAAGGTACAATCTGTAATCGAACAAGTGGAAAAAGAAATGGGCGGAAACGGCCGTGTCCTGGTCCGTCCTTCAGGAACAGAACCGCTTGTCCGTGTCATGGTGGAAGCTTCAACGGAAGAGGAATGTGATTCCTATGCCAACCGGATTGCAAGCGTCGTGAATGCGGAAATGGGAACGGATGAATAAGTTTTCCAAGCTGTCCAATCGTCTGTTGACATTGGACGGCTTTTTTATTTTTGGGACCGTGAATATAAAAGTCCGATACTTTCCTTTGTTTCGGGGAAAACTTTTTGTTGAACGGGCGGAAGAAAAGGGCCGGATACGTTGAAAAAACATTGGAGGGAGATTGTATGAGTGAAACGATAGATCTGCCAAAAGAAAGGCGGAACGAATTATTAAATATACTGAAAAACCGGTTTGAGGAGAATATGCACCGCCATGAAGGGATGGAGTGGGAGAAGATCGCAGCAAAGCTGGAAGAAAGGCCTGAAAAGCTTCGGTCCCTTCATGAAATGGAAAAAACAGGCGGTGAACCGGATGTGATCGGTTTTGATGAAAGCACCGGGGAATATATTTTTTGCGATTGTTCCAAAGAAAGCCCGAAAGGCAGGAGGAGTGTCTGTTATGACCGGGAAGCGCTGGAAAAGCGGAAAAAACATAAACCGGAAAACAGTGCGGTGGATATGGCACGGGATATGGGGATTGAACTGTTAACGGAAGAGCAGTACCGTAAGCTGCAGGAACTGGAACCTTTTGATACAAAAACATCAAGCTGGATTCAAACCCCGGCGGATATCCGGGCTAAGGGCGGTGCGCTTTTTTGTGATTACCGTTACGGGCATGTTTTCGTATATCATAACGGTGCGGATTCTTACTACAGTTCCAGGGGGTTCCGGGGACTGTTGCGGGTGTGAATACCATCTGGTAAATACTTTGGTCGGAAAAGACCATGTCAAAGGAAATAATGAAACAGGGATGGAAGAAATTTGTATGTTTTCATCCCTGTTTTTTATTGAAAGGAATCTGCCATTGTGATCCGCATTTTTCCGGAAAAATCATCCGGAATTTTTTTATGATACATCTTGACCCTCACGTAACGGTATTCTTTATAGTAACTGTTGAAGGAGGCGGTCGGAATGAAGGTGAAAGAGGTTGCCGGTCTGGCGGGAGTCAGTGTGCGGACGCTCCACCATTATGACGAAATCGGCTTACTTGTTCCGGAGAAAGACAAAGAGTCCGGGTACCGGATCTATACAGAAGAACATCTTAAAATTTTGCAGCAAATTTTGTTCTTTAAAGAACTCGGTTTTCCTTTGCAGAAAATTAAAGAAATTATTCATAATCCGTCGTTTGACCGGCTGGAGGCGCTGGAAATACAATATAAACTGCTTCTGGAAAAAAGGAAACGTCTTGATCAAATGATTAAGACAATTGAAAAAACCATACTATATGAGTAGGGAGAAATTCAAATGACACATAAAGAGAAATTCCAAGGATTTCATTTTGACGAAAATCCGTATGAACAGGAAGCGAGGGAGAAATGGGGAGACCGGGCAGTGGACGAAGCGAATGAACGGGCAAAAAACTTATCATCCTCTGAAAAAAACAAATTTAATAAAATCTTTCAGAAGCTTGCCGACATCCGCCATTTGTCCCCGGAATCTGAAGAGGCACAAGAAGCCATTCATGAATGGTATAAGTTTATAAACAAACTGGGTAACTACACCCCAGAAATGTTTAAGGCTTTGGGACAAATGTATGTTGACGATGAGCGGTTTACAAAGAATATTGACCGGTTCGGAGAAGGACTGGCGAAATTCATGCGGGATGCCATGGCAGTTTATGCAGATAAACAAAAGTAATGAATAAAAACTGGCAGCATAAATCCGCTGGACATAAGAAAACGGACTATGTCAAAAAGACCGTGCCCGGATAATCCGGTGACGGTCTTTTTTCGTTAGTTACTTCATTTTTTTACCAGGTGTTTTTCGTTTGCAGTGAAGCTGAATTAGGAATTTTTTAGTTTCGCGGCGGAACCGGGATGATGTAGGAGGTAATGGTCCGGATTTTCGCTTTTTTCCCGTGTCCGGAAAAATGATATACATCACAAAATGCCAGATTTTCCCCATTTCGGGGGATCAATACACCGTTTACGGCTCCCGTGTTCCCGTGGGTAATGATGTTATGGATTTGTAACTCCCGGATTTCCTCTTGTTTGCGCCTGTTCAATTCTTTTTCAACGCTTGTTTTTCCGTTGATCCGGCGGACACCGGTAATATCCCATATGACCTCATTTTTCAAATGTTCTGCCCAAAAATCTTTATCATTTATTACAAAGGCAACCGTCAGTTTTTTCAACAGTTCCTTTTTCGGTGAGTTTTTACAGCTTTCCCCGCAGCGGACGATCAAATTTCCGGAATCCTGTTCCATTCCGTTCTTCCTTTCTTTTATTTTTTAGTATACCCGCATGGCGATAAAATAAGCCTGGTGTTTCGTGAAAAATATTAAGGGACTTTTTCACAGTTTGCGGTTTATAATCTATGGACGATGTTCATTTTACCCGCTGTCATTAATTAAAACCAGATTAAAGAATTTTCGGGATTTTTTATTAAGAAATAAAGGATATGACTTAATGACTTGAAGAAGTAAATGATCAGAAAACCAATATTTTCGTTCAGTTATTTCAAAATAATGGAAAAATAATAGTACTAAAATACTGTTTTAGTTAAAAAATATGTCGTTTTTTGTAATAAATAGTATAATATTACTAAAAAATAAATATTTATGTTTTCCGATAAGGGCAAACTTACCGAAAGGTAAGGACGCAAAGCCAAGGGCCTAAGGCATTTTTGCTATGGTAGCCTGGTTGCCGAAGAAAACTGAATACAGGGGGGAGAAGTGACCATTTTTGGTTACTCCCCTTTTTTTTGTAAAAAAAGGGGAATGGCAAAGATCAGCGATGCCGGTTTGGGCGGGACGGCATTGATCCCGCTGGGATAGAGGGAATTTATGTGGGAAGGGTGTATGTTTGTTGAAAAAAGTGATTAGCTGTTTGACACATTTAAAACCAAAACTAATTTTGTCTTATTCATTATTACTTATCATTCCGGCGATGTTGTCAGGGGGATTTTCCTATTTCACGATCAAAAAAGCGCTGGAAAATGAAATGAAAAGCAATATGAATGAGAGTATATCTTTATTGAATGAATCGGTCACAAAAGCGATTGAATCAAAAATAGAAAATATTGAGTTTTTATCGGGACAGATTTCGGCTGAATTGTATAAACGCAACCGCATTTCTGAATTGAAGGATATGCTCAGCTTTTACGGAAATTTGTTTCCCGGTGAGGTAGAAAATATTTTTGTCGGAACAAATACAGGCTTGGTTATTCAAAACTCCGGGAAAGATTTGGGAAAGAATTTTGACCCGCGGAAAAGGGAATGGTACTCCCTGTCCATGGAAAATAAGGAAGATATTATTATTACACCGCCCTATATTTCCGCAGCCACAGGGAATACGGTCGTAACCATTTCCAAAGTAACGGAAGATCATTCCGGTGTTGTCGGTCTTGATATTTCACTGGATTACCTGCAGCAATTGGCGCAACATGTGCAAACCGGTGAAGAAGGGTTTACCGTTTTACTGGATGGAAGCGGGAACATTATTTATCATCCGGAATTTGAACCGGGAAGTGAAGCGAAAGAATCCTTTTTCAAACGAATGTATGAAAAAGCTCAAGGGGAATTCGAATACATAGACGGCGGTCAAAGCCGTTTGATGGGCTATACGACCAATAATGTGACCAATTGGAAAATAGGAGGCAATTTATCGTATACAGAAATTGCCGATGCAGCCCGTCCGGTTTTACATAGAACGATAATGATCACCGGGTTGTTTTTTGCCATAGGCGCTGTCCTTATTTACCTCATCATAAGATCGATTATTAAACCGGTGAAACAGTTACATAATCAAGCCATTACGATCAGTAACGGCGACCTGACCGGAAAAGCAGATGTTAAGACAGATGACGAAATTGGCCGTTTGGCACAATCCATTAATATAATGCAAGACATGTTGAGGGAGATGATTCTAAAAATTTCCCGGGCTTCTGAGCAAATTAAAAATTATAGCGGGGAATTATCTGGATCGGCAAATGAAGTGAAAAAAGGTGCGGAACAAATTTCCTCAACGATCGTCGAGCTGGCAACAGGGGCGGAGGAACAAGCCGGTCATACAAGCGAATTGTCTTCCGCCATGGAGGAATTTAAAAATCATCTGGAAGAAGTACATGAATTTAGTGAAGAAATTTATTCAATGTCAAAGCATGTATTACATATGACAACAGAAGGCAGCCGGCTAATGGAAGACTCGGCGGAACAAATGAAACAAATCCACCATGCAGTCCGGTCATCGGTCCATCGTATCGAAGGTTTGAGGGAAAAGTCAGGAGAAATCTCACAACTTGTCACTGTTATTAAAGAGATTGCTGATCAAACGAATATGCTGGCCTTGAATGCATCTATTGAAGCGGCGAGAGCCGGTGAGCACGGAAAAGGTTTTGCCGTTGTGGCCGATGAAGTCGGCAAGTTGGCAGAACAAGTCAGTCAATCCGTGGGGAATATATCGGAAATCGTCCGGAGTATTCAAAATGAAACGTTAAGTGTATCTAATGTTTTACAGGAAGGATATAAGGAAGTGGAAGAAGGGGAAAACAAGATCCATCTGACGGAAGAAACATTCCGGAATATACAGGATCTGATCACAAAAGAAACAGAGGATATAATCACCATGACAGAGACGCTATCAAAAGTTTCGGTAAAAGGCCAGGAGATGAGCAGTTCAATCCAGGAGATTGCGGCAATCTCGGAGGAAGCGGCTGCAGGAGTGGAACAAACAGCATCACAAAGTGAACAGTTTGCAAACGCCATGAAGGAGAACGCCAGAAGTGCAGGGGAGCTTGCCCGCCTGGCGGAGGAACTGTCAGCGATGATCCAGAAATTTAAATTATCTTCATAAGGTCATGCTTTTTAGCAATGATATAGAGATGCAATAAGAAAAACATCACCGGAATAATATAGGGGGTATAATGATTTGTTGGAATTAAGAAATTCAGCTCATTACACATTATTGGCCGAGCAATTCAGGATGGACGAATCTGATCCCTTCTATCAACTGATCAATGATTCGTTAAAGCGCTTTTTTGACTTTATCTATCATTATACCGATTTGGTATTCATTGATTTTATTGATGAAAGTACAATTTATGAATATATTAGATACCACAAAAAAACAGGTTTTAAACACGTCAGTTTCCAGCAAGTGATTAAAGATGTTAAAGCATTTCTGTTTTTCTTGAAATATATTAAAAATAAAAAGCATGTCCCGCCGGTTGATTTATCCTTAAAAAATTACTCGTTATGGGCAAGGTTATAGATTCAATCAAACCGGGCAATCCGGAGCTCCGGCAGTTTTTTACAGGCTGAACCGTTTTTTGGTTCAGTCTGTTTTTTGTCAATAGAGCCATCCGTCCGGGTGCGAAAAAGTCCTGTTTTTTGAAAATGGAGTTGAACATTTGCTTGATCGCAGTGGATACATTTACATACGGGTTTGTTGATTTATTTTGGCACCAGAATCCGACTCGCCGGAACGAATAGATGCCCGAATGTAGGGAAAAAATGTATTAACGGCCATCCGCTACCGGAGGCCGTACCGGAATTTTCCACGGAATTCTTTTTCAAAAAACAGGTGTGGAAAAATTCCCGCCGTTCTTTACCGGGGAATAAAGCACTTTTGTAAAGCAAGTATTTATATTATAATAACTTTGGTGATTTTATATCATTTTAAGGGGAATGCACAATGAAACTGAAATACAGCGGAAAAACGAAAGATGTTTATGAATTGGAAGACGGAAATTATTTGTTGAAGTTTAAGGATGATTTGACAGGGGAAGACGGTGTGTTTGACCCCGGCGCAAATACCGTCGGCCTGACGATGGAAGGGGCCGGACGGGCAGGATTGAGAATTACAAAATATTTTTTTGAACTGTTAAACAAGAAGGGAATACCGACCCATTATATTGATGCCGACATTGAAAATCAGACGATGACGGTCAAGCCGGCGGAAATGTTCGGGAAAGGTCTTGAAGTCATTTGCCGTTACCGTGCGGCCGGCAGTTTCCTGCAGAGATATGGTCTATATGCGAAAGAAGGACAACCGCTGGATGCATTTGTGGAAGTGACGTTAAAAGATGATGAGCGGGGGGACCCGCCGATCAGTGAAGATGCTCTCGATATGCTCGGCATTTTATCAAAAGAAGAATATAAAGTTTTAAAATCCCTCACCCGGGAAATCGGTGAAATTGTTAAAGATGAGCTGGCTAAAAGAGGGATTGAACTGTATGATATAAAATTTGAGTTCGGACGGATTGGGAAAGATAAACAAATTGCCCTGATTGACGAAATTTCCGGCGGAAACATGCGCGCCTATAAAGATGGAAAATACATCGAACCTCTGGAATTGGAAAAATTATTGCTGGAAGACTAAAAAAACACCGGGTATATCAGCATCTCAAACAGTCCAGAAGACCGAGGTGCTGATATTTTTTTGGCCAGCAGATGCCTCAGGAGTTGGAAAGGAGAAGAAGGGAATGCAAAGAAAGCTGATCTATTTTTTATGTACGGGAAACTCATGTCGGAGCCAAATGGCGGAAGGATGGGCAAAAAAGTATCTCGGCGGACGGTGGGACGTACGGAGCGCCGGAATTGAGGCCCATGGTGTGCATCCGGAAGCTGTCAAAGTGATGCAGGAAGCAGGAATTGATATTTCCGATCAGACGTCCGAATGTATTGATCCCGGGATATTAAACAAAGCCGATCTTGTTGTGACGCTTTGCGGTGACGCCAAGGACCGCTGTCCGGCCCTGCATCCCCATGTAAAAAAAGTGCATTGGGGATTCGATGATCCGAAAGCAGCGGAAGGAACAGAAGAAGAAAGACGGGAGGTTTTCCGGCGGGTCCGGGATGAAATTGGGAAACGGATCAAACAGTTTGCTGAAACCGGGAAATAATTTGCCTGCGGTAAAAACAAACGCATGTTTGTACATCATCGGAAAGCTCAGCAATTTTGGAGGTAATGAACAAATGAAACAACGTGGCCCCGTCATTTACCGTGAAGTTCAACGCCCCCGGCTGATCTGGTTATGGATGGTCATTTTACCTGTTGCCGCATTTTTTTGGTACTGCTTTATAAAACAAGTTATTTTCGGTCTGCCGGTTGGAAATAAACCGGCGCCGGACGTTGCGCTCGTTATTTTCTGGATCATTTTCAGCATCGGACTTCCCGCATTTTTCAAAAAGATGAAACTGGTCACCGAAGTGCGCAAAAACGGTCTGTATATCCGCTATGTGCCGTTTTATCCGGGTTACCGAGAATTTTTATTTAAAGATATCGACCAGTATGTCCGGGTTACCTACTCACCTGTAAAGCGGTTTGGCGGCTGGGGTGTCCGTTTTAATACGGAAGGGGAAACCGGCTATATTGTCAGCGGGAATGAAGGGATCGAATTGCTGATGGCCGACGGTAACATTATTGTACTCGGAACCCAAAATGCCAGCCGGCTGATGGAAGCCATTGAATCGGCATTCAAGCGGACAGAATAAAGTACGGACATACGGATGTCGGAATCAAACAATATTTCCGCTCTGTCCCTTACCAACCGTATATGTCCTTCATACAATGTAAGGACAAACCAGAATTGGGGTGTGGGCAATGGGACAAAAAATGATCACGATTTTTTTGCACATTCCAAAAACAGGCGGGACAACGCTAAACTCCGTATTTCAAAAACAATTTGTATCGAACGAATTGTTTGATCATGACCGTTTTCAAAACAAGATTATGACAATAGAAGATTTAAAGGAAAGAGAAAAAGAACAATTAAAAGGTGTATCCGGCCATTATTTTTACGGAGTACACGAATACTTTTCCAAACCGTGCCAGTATTTCACGATGCTCAGGGATCCGATTGAACGGGTGATATCGTCCTACTACTTCTTGCAAACTTATCCCATCTATCCGCAAGTACGGGACATGACTTTGGACGAGTTTGTCAAACAGATGCCTTTTGCACAAAATTTACAAACAAAAATGGTTTCAGGCGTGAGAAGAAATCCTAATTTGCAGAAGGCGCTGGAAAATCTGAGAGCGTTTAAGGTTACCGGCATCACGGAGCAGTTTGACGAGTCTCTTTTTCTCATGAAACGGGAGTTCGGCTGGAAAAATATTTTTTATACGAAGAAAAATGTGACGAAAACGCGGAAATCACGGTCTGAAATACCGCCAGAAACGATCCGGTTGATTAAGGAATATAACAAACTGGATATAAAACTTTATCATTTTGGTAAACAATTATTAGCGGAAATGCTGAATGAGTTTACGGAGCAGGAAAAACAGGAACTGGATGCGTTTAAAAAGGAACAGCACAAACAGATACAAAAAGGGCAGTAATGAAACTTTGAAGTCATAGCTTTCGGATGCGGTAAAACTCCAGGGGGGAAACGGTCCGTTTCGCCTTTTTTTATTGATAAAAATTCTGGGAATTGAGCCTTGTCCGTATGTTTTTATGGAAAGCGGCTAAACTAATTGTGGAGGTGAACAATGTGCCAAAACGAAAAGCGGATCCGTCCACGATCGGTCTAGGATCATCGGAAACCAAGGGACAGGGAACAACCCGGAGGGAAACGGGAAAATACGGGCTGGATTCCTCAAGAAAGAAAAAGAAACGTTCATAAAGACATATTCCTCTTCCTTCTGCCCGGAAATACGGCTGAACCGGAAACGGATTCAGCCTTTTTATTCTGTATCATCCTGTTGACATTTACCTCCCCATTGTTTCATAGAAACGGACGAAACGGAGCCTGTTTTTTGTTTGCCGGTATGTATAATATTCCGGAGGACGGGAAAACAGCGGATTCGGATCATCTTTCAGGCGGAGAATTTGACAAAATTTATGATCAAAGAGGACGGAGGGTCAGTTGCGCGGGAGCTGTCCTTCACGGGCAGGAAGTATTCACCGGATTCATGGAATTTTTATAATTGTAATATAATGGATGATGAATTGATTGATTGAATGATATTTTTACAATACATAAGAATATAGAACGAATCGTTTGGAAGGAAAGAGTTTCCCTTTGAATTTTAAACAGATTTTTACCCCGAAACGGCTGGTTACCAGCCTGGTGTTTGCTTTAATCATTGTTTTGTTTTACTTTCACTCATCGGCTTTTATGCCTTTTATTCTTGCTGTTATTACAGCATTGGTTCTTGAGCCGCCCGTGCAATTTTTCCAAAAAACGTTGAAGTTGAAGAAACGGCTTCCGGCGGTCATCATTGTATTTGTTTTATTTCTTTTATTTTTAGCCCTCCTTGCGTACTTTGCAATTACCCGCCTGGTGAGCAAGACCATTCACTTTGTGGAACGTCTCCCCGGGTATACCGTGCAAATCATTGAATATGTTGAGTCAGTAATCGGGCGTTTTAATGAGACAGTGGCCAGCCTGCCCCAAATCGTCATAGATGAAATCGATAAATTTAACACATCCCTGATGACGTGGGTGACGAATGCCGCCCAGGATGCGCTGGCGTATTTGGCCGGATGGGTGCAGGGAATCCCTTATGCGGTCATTGTTACGTTAATTTATTTAATTGCTTTATTTTTAATCAGCCTTGATTTGCCGAAGTATAAAAGGGGATTTTTTAATTTATTTGAAGAGGAGCATGCGGAAAAAGTCCGGTATATGCTTAACCGCTCGGCAAGGTTTTTTACCGGATTTTTTAAGGCGCAGTTTCTTGTCAGCATCATCATTTTTGTCGTCAGTTATATCGGCCTCCTCATCATCACTCCGGAACATGCCCTTGTGATGGCGATTGTTATTTGGATCATTGACCTTATTCCGGTGATCGGGTCAATTGTCATTTTGGCACCTTGGGCGACTTTCCATTTGATTACCGGGGATACTCAAACAGGAATTGAGCTGTTCATTTTGGCCGGGATTTTGCTCGTGATCCGCAGAACGGTAGAACCGAAAGTGATGGGAGACCAAATCGGTTTGCCGGCATTTCCGACATTGCTCGGCTTATGGTTCGGGGTATATTTTTTCGGTGCCATCGGCTTGATTATCGGACCGCTGACAATGATCGCATTATATGCAGCAAAAGAAGCGGGCTTGATTAATATTCATTTTAAAATTTAAGTTTGCGGTGAAAAGCCTTAACTAGTAAAGTTAAGGCTTTTTTGTTTCCAGGTACAAGCAAATAAAAACGATCCCCGTGAAAAATCATTGACAAAGGTAGAATAATATTGTATTATTATCTCAGATTCGAGATAATTTAATTTGAAGTATATTTAGAGAGAATGACGGATTTGTTTTTATACAGATTGGATAAAAATTTTTCAGGAGTGGGAGATTATGAAGAAAACAGCAGGTATTCACCATATTTCGGCTATTGTCGGTCATCCGCAGGAAAATATTGATTTTTATGCAGGTATTTTAGGTTTACGGTTTGTGAAAAAGACGGTTAACTTTGATGATCCGGGAACGTATCATTTTTATTTTGGAAATGATTATGGAAAGCCGGGAACCATTATTACGTTTTTCCCGTGGGCGGGGGCAAGGAAAGGACGCATCGGCGGCGGCCAGGTAGCCGTGACCGTATATGCCATACCGCCAGGCTCGATGGTCTTTTGGGAAGAACGGCTGAAAAAGTTTCAAATACCGTTTACCAAAGAAGAACGTTTCGGTGAGACGTATCTCCGGTTTGAAGATGTCCATGGGCTGATCTTGGAGCTTGTGGAGCGGGAAGAAGGAGAGCTGAATCAGTGGACGTTCGGCGGCGTTTCACCGGAAACAGCCATAAAAGGTTTCGGCGGTGCGGTTCTTTATTCGACAAACCCCGAATCCACGGAAAATACATTAACAGATGTTATGGGACTGGAACAAACCGGGGAAGATGACAGTTATATCCGCTTCCGGTCTTATGCCGACATCGGGAATATCATTGATTTAAAGAAAGAACCGGTGAAGCGGGGAAGAATGGGCGCCGGAGTAGTGCATCATATTGCCTTCCGGGCGGAAGATCAAGAAGATCATCTGGAATGGCGGAAACATGTTGCCGAAAAGGACTTCATTGTCACCGGTGTCCGCGACCGAAATTACTTTGATGCCATCTATTTCCGGGAGTACGGGGATATTTTATTTGAAATCGCCACAGACCCGCCGGGCTTTATGCGTGACGAACCTTATGAAAAACTCGGCAGCGGCTTAATGTTGCCGCCCCAATATGAACATTACCGTGAGCATTTAAATAAAACATTGATTCCGGTGGAAGTCCGGGAATTGGACTGAATCATGTAAGGGGAGAAAAAAGAAATGAAACATATTTTCCAAAAAGGAACGGATAAAACGGAACATACGTTATTATTGTTGCACGGAACAGGGGGAACGGAGCGGGATCTTCTTCCCCTTGCCCGACGGATTGATCCGGATGCGAACGTCTTGAGCGTCAGGGGAAATGTGCTGGAAAACGGGATGCCGCGCTTCTTCCGCCGTTTGCGTGAAGGGGTGTTTGATGAGGTTGATCTCGTTTTCCGCACGAAAGAACTCAATACGTTTTTGGATGAAGCAGCGGAAAAATACGGCTTCCGGCGCGACAAAATCATTGCCGTAGGGTATTCCAACGGGGCCAATATTGCGGGAAGCCTGCTATTTCATTACCGGGACTCGTTAAAAGGCGCAGTTTTGCATCATCCGATGGTCCCGCGGAGAGGAATCCCGCTTCCGGATTTATCCGGAAAGAAAGTTTTTATCGGTGCGGGAACAAATGATCCGATTTGTCCGCAGGAAGAGTCGGAAGAGCTGGCCTCCTTGCTGCAAAATGCAGGGGCGGAAGTGGAAATCCATTGGGAAAATTACGGACATCAGCTGACATTCACGGAAGTTGAAGCGGCAAGTGAATGGTACAAAAAAGCTTTTCATTCATAACTTCATAAGAAAAAACATAGCCGGGTTCCTGTTGTTGACAGGAACCCGATTTTTTTTTGTCCCGGTACATCCCGCAGGCTTCCGGCACCGGGGTTTACGGAAATTTTACAATTCTATACATGTCCTTAAAGCTCCTTTTAGAATCACCTTTTATAGTTAAAAGTGAATATATGGAGAAACGGTAAATATACATCTTTAACGGAGCATTATTACCCGGAACGTTCAGGGGGAGCCCGGGAAGGTTTAATTACCGGTAAAATTTTTCTTTCGCCGGTAACAGATAAATTATGAATTACGGGAGATGAGTAGAATGATTGATTTGCACTGCCATTCCAAACTTTCCGATGGAGCACTGCCTGTTCCGGAGTTAATCCGGCGGGCCGCTGATGAAGGAATCACCCATCTGGCCATTACCGACCACGATACGATGGAAGGGTTGGAAGAGGCGCTGTTGACCGGAAAAAGGGAAGGAATCACGGTCATTCCCGGTGTGGAAATTTCCGCCTTTGATGTCCGCAGAGACAAACAGGTACATATTTTAGGTTTGTTTATTGAACCCGGCCATCCGGCAATTAAAAAGCTCTGTGATCCCATATTGGAAGAGCGGACCCGGGCTGCTTACGAGATGACAAGAAAAATTGCGGATGCGGGATATGACATTACCTGGCGGGAAGTCCTCCATTACGCTAAAGGGAGCACCGCCGTTTATAAACAGCATATTATGCATGCATTAATTGACCGGGGATATGCGGACCGTATATACGGACCGTTGTACAATAAATTATTTTCCTGCGGAAACAACGGAAAAATCGGTCTCGCATATACACCGGTTCAATATGCCGATGTTTTTGAAGCGATTCGTGCGGTGAAGGATGCGGGCGGTATTCCGGTACTGGCCCATCCGAAACTTTTTGATAATTTTGATGCTATCCCGGATCTTGCTGCTGCCGGCCTGGAAGGAATTGAAACAGTTCATCCCGTGCATGGTCCGTCAGATGAGAAGCTTGCCGGTGAGTATGCAGAAAAATACGATTTGGTTGAAACCGGCGGTTCTGATTTCCACGGCTGTTACGGGAATTACCCGTTAGGCCGGGATATCGGTTATGAACGGTATGACCAGCTATTGGAGCATTATAAAACGAAAATTCAGTTTGTCGTTTAATAGAAAAATGTGCGGAAAAAGAGTGAAAAACGCGGGGTATCCGGAGCGGAGCGGCGTGCCGGATTGTCCCGTGTTTTTGTATGTTTCTGGAAAAAGTGCAAAAGAGATGACTTATGTCGAAAACTGGGATAAAATAATACATGTTTTTATCACAGTTTCGAATAATATTAATTTGAAATACAGGAGGTTTTTATTTATGAATATATTAGTCGTCAAAGCAAACAACCGGCCGGCATCGGAAGCTGTTTCCAGCCGGATGTACGAAACATTTATGGAAACATTGAAGAAAAACGGGGGACAGGCGAATATCTCCGTATTTGATGTGTTTGAAGAAGATATGCCGTATTTCGGGCAGGATTTGTTTAATGCCCTTGAGAAGATCCAAAACGGTGGTACGCTGACTGACATCGAGGAGCGGATTTTGGCAGCGAAACAAAAGGCGAAGGATGCATTTTCAGTAGCTGACGTTGTCGTTTTTGCTTTCCCGTTATGGAACTCGACGATTCCGGCGGCATTGCAAACATTTATTGATTATATTGCAGAAGCAGGCTACACATTTAAGTACAGCCCCGAAGGCGAACTGATTCATTTAATGCCGGAGAAAAAAATCGTTCTATTAAGTGCCCGCGGCGGCGTATACTCCACACCGGAAATGCAGCCGATGGAAATGGCGGTCAATTATATGAAAAATATCTTTTCCGGTATGTTCGGCATGGACATTATCGATGAAGTGATTATTGAAGGCCATAATGCAGATCCGGACCGGGCGGATGAAATCATTGCAGAAGGACTGGAAAAAGTGAAAGAAGCGGCGGAAAAATTAGTTTATCAGTACGTATAATAAAAAGAGCGTAACATAACAGAGCAATCCGGGCTTTTGCCTGGGTTGCTCTCTTTTTTTGCCGGCGAAAATACATGAGACCGTGCAAAAGGGGAGATCCTTGAATTGATGAAAGGAGTGGAATGCATGGCGAAAAAGCAGAATAAAGGAAGCAAAAACCAAAATTCCTCCCATTTACACGGCCGGATGCCGGAAAGCGGCGATAACAGCAAAGGGAATAAGCGGAACATGAGAGAACAGGCGGATAAAACGGAAGAATAACCGGTGAGCCCCGGATTTTCCCCCCCCGGGGTTTTTTGTGAAAAGAAAAACTTGATATTCTATTCCAATTTATAATTGCATTCCGGTCCACTGCCAATATGTAAAGTAGAAGGACATGGCCGCAAGGATATAAACCGGCATGAATACTGCGCTGATTTTCAATAAATCGCCGGCATGATAGGATATTTCCCCTTCCTCATAAAAAAGCAGCAATGCTTTTGAGCTGACCGGGAAGGTAATGCAATAATTCATCCCGATTAAACTTAAAAAGACGACGGCCGATGGATTCAGGCCGGTTGCTTCACTCAATAATAACAAGCCCGGAATAAATACAACGGCCCGTGTTGTATGGGATGTGATGTACAAATGGCTGGTCACGGTAACAAATAAAATAAACAAAACGATCAGCCATTCCGGAGCGGATGCAAAAAGGTACAGTCCGTCCATCATTTTGCTTTCCATCCATTCCACAATTCCGGTATCCGCCAGCACGTTTCCGAGGGTGGTTGCCGCGGCAACGAAAACAATTAAATTCCAGGATACTGCGTTGATCCCCTGTTTCCAGCTTATAATGCCGCAGCCCGGCATCATGATGGCGAGCGCCCCGATTACTGTAATAAAGGCGATATCATAGCCGTGTATACTTTCCGTCATCCATCCTGCAATTAAAAAAAGAATGATCATGACCGTTCTTTTTTCTTTTTCATTCCACCCGGTTTTTCCGGTGCTGACCGTTTCAGGCTGTTGGTTTCCCATATTCCCGGTTCTGTTTTCCGGCGGCATCATCCGCAGAATGAGGATCACGGTAATCAAGGTCACGGCAGCCGCAAACGGCGCACCCCACAGGAACCACTGCATATAGCTGATGGTTCGGCCCGTCGTACTTTCCAAAAGACCGATCCCGATGACATGGGATCCGGCGGCGGTCAGTGCGGCAGATGTACTCATTAAAATAACAACCGGAGCGAAAACGGCCAGCAACTTTTGAGCTTTGACAGGAAACATTTTGCCGAACTGTTTGATGACTGGCATGGCCAATGCTGCCCGGCCGGAAGTGGATGGAATAAAAAATGCCGAAACAAACAAAATCGAACTGAGTCCGGCGAGGATGCTGCTTTTGTTCTGAAACCGACGCAAAACATATTGTGTTAAGCGCTCAGCCAGACCCGAACTCTTCACGGCTTTTCCGATGATAAAAGAACTGATCATCAGCCAGATCACTTCACCGGAAAGGGAATGATACAATAATTCCACTTCCCCCGCATTCAAAAAAATAATGAAGACAATGAGCAAAACGGCGGTGAAACCGGCCGGGAGCGGGGTCGCGGTCCATAATGTCAATGCGGATAAAAAGGCAAACAGCGACACTTTTGTCCGGTAATCCAAACCGTCCAACCAAAGAATGACGGCGAGGTACAAAAGATGTATGTAAACAATGGCAACAGGTTTATTGAACCATTGCCGGATCTGAGTTTTCGCCCGGTTTTTCCTTGTAAGCCGCCGTTCCATTCTCGTCATCATGGCAGAAAAACACCCTTATGCAACTTTTTCTTTTGGGCGATTTTCAGACCAATTAACACTTGCCGCAAAACGGATTCCGTACTTTCTTCAATCCAGGCCGGCGCTTTTTTGAAAGCATGTTCCAGAGATACCGGTTTTTGAATGATACTGCAAAACGCATCGATTCCTGCGTGATAATTTAAATCCGCCCCTTTCCCGATGGTTCCGGTAATGGCAATAACCGGAATATGGTACTTTTTCGCAATCCGCGCTACTTCAGCCGGAATTTTCCCCTCCGGTGTCTGAAAGTCCAAACTGCCTTCTCCGGTCAATACGATATCCGCAGCGGCAATTTTTTCTTCTATATTGATATACTGCATGATCAAATCGAACCGCGGATGCAGCCTGGCTCCGGTAAACGCCAGGAGACCGGCGCCCAACCCGCCTGAGGCTCCGCTGCCCGGCAATGTACGGACATCGATTCCTGTTGTGTTTTTGATTAAAGCAGCATAATGTTCTAAGGCCTGTGACAAACGTTCAACTTGTTCCGGCGCCGCTCCTTTTTGGGGACCGAATACCCGGGCAACTCCTTTTTCCCCGCATAAAACATTATTCCAGTTACACGCCACATCAATGGAAACATCAAACAACCGCTGATCGATATGGGTGGTGACAACGGTTTCCGCTTTTACCAAATCTTCTCCGCCGCGAATCCGAACCACTTGCTTATGTTTATCCAAAAAACGTACACCCAGAGCCTCGGCCATTCCTGCCCCGCCGTCGGAAGTGCCTGAATCGCCACAGCCGATCAAAATCCGGTTAACTCCGTAGTCCAAAGCTGCACGGATTAACTCCCCGACACCGTAAGTCGTCGTTTTTAAAGGGTTCCGTTGATTGCGCGGAACCAGCTTGAGCCCGGCAGCGGCCGCCATCTCGATGACTGCCGTCCGTTTTCCGTTCTCTTCATAAATTCCGAAATGGCTCTGAACCTTCTTCCCGACTGGCCCGGTCACGGTTTGCTCAATTAACTTTCCGTTTTTTAGGTCTACGATCGCTTTGGCAAATCCTTCACCGCCATCCATCATCGGAATCACTTCACTGTCGATGGACGGATCGACACGTTTTACTCCCCGTTCCATCGCCAGGGCAACTTCTTCAGCGTCCAGGCATTCCTTAAAGCCTGACGGCACAATCACCACGTTCATGTCAACTTCCCTCCGATTTATTTATTCTTTTTCTAGTAAACAAATATACGGGCAAAAAATGAGAAGCCGGTAAGAAGACGATTAAAAATCCAGTAAAATAGACAGATTATTCAAAAAATAAATAATTTCACTGGCATTACCTGGTTTACGTCAGGGGTCCGGTAAAAATAAAACAGGCTTCGGTATGTCCAAAGCCTGTTTTTGTTTAGGAAAATTCGTTTTAATATGATTAAATTGTCAGCACAGAGCGGAAAGGGATCACGGCCTGATGTGTTTTGCGGCGAGCCCATATTTTGGTGAAAAAAGATAGCTGGCTGCAAAAATGCATCCTGTTGCAAAGGCCATGGAGCCGGAAATAGATGTATCCAGAAAAGCGGCGATATAATAACCGCTAACGGCCGAAAGAATGCCGAACAACCCGCTGAGCATGAGCATGACCGACAGACGGTCCGTCCATAAATAGGCGGATGCGGCCGGTGCAATGAGCATTGCAACAACCATAATGGCCCCAACGGCATCAAAGGAGGCAACGGTTGTCATCGATACGAGGGTCATGAACAAATAATTCATAAACGTAACGGGAATGCCCAAACTGGCGGCAAGCCCGGGATCAAAGGTGGTCACTTTCCATTCTTTATAAAAGGCAGTAATAAAAAACAGGACGATAGCAAAAACGAAAAGAAGCATTACGGTTGCCCTCGGAACCGAACCGGCAACCGGCAGGGTGATCCGGTCCCAGGGGATAAATGTAATTTCTCCCATTAAGGCGTGCTGCACGTCGAGATGGACATTGCCCGCAAATATTTCAATGAGAATGATCCCGATAGCAAAAAGGGTTGTGAACACAATACCGATGGCTGCTTCCTGCTGCACTTTCAAAGAATGGAGCCAGCTAACGAACAACGCTGTCATGATTCCTGCGATCATCGCCCCGATTAACATATATATTCCGCTTAATTGCTGCGTAACGAGAAAGGCTAGCACAATGCCAAGCAACACCGTATGGCTGATGGCATCCGCCATCATTGCCGATCTCCGCAATATTAAAAATACGCCGATGAAACCGCAGGAAAGCCCGACCAATGAAGCGGTAAAAATGATCCAGCCTGTATATGTCATATTACCGGACCTCCTTTGTTACAGAAGAAGGAAAAATCCCTTCCAGCTGTTTTTTCTGCCGTTTCATTTTCCAATACCGGACGAGCAGTCCGCTTTCTTTGCCGCAGCATAAGGAAAAGACAAAAAAGCTTGCGGCAACAACGACGATAAATGGTCCCGTCGGCCACCCGCTTCCCGCCGCGCTGATTAATGTACCGAGAACGCCTGATAAACCGCCGGAAACCGCGGATATGACAAGCATGTTTTTAAAAGAATGGGTCCAGTACCGGGCGCTTGCTGCCGGAATGATCAGCAATGCCGCGATCAGGACAACCCCGACGGCCTGGATGCCGATGACGATCGTCGTCACGAGAACGGCGGTGTACACAATATCCATCCGTTTTACCGGCAACCCGATCCCCCGGCCGAAATCAGGATCAAATAAATATAACTTCCATTCTTTCAAACCGGTAAAAATAACAGCTGCCACGAGAAAGGCGAGGCAGAGCATCGACCACATATCCGACTCCGTCATGGAGGCGGATTGTCCCAATATAAACCGGTCCAGCCCGCTCTGGTTTCCGGAAGAGCGGTTCGCAATCGTCAGGAGCATGATGCCGAAACCGTAAAATACGGACAAAATCATTCCCATTGCCGTATCTTCTTTTATCCTCGTTGTCCGGCAAATCAATTGAATGAAAAAGGTGCCGGCCATTGCTGTGATTGCCGCCCCTGTGATTAACAAAAACAGCTGTTTTGTTTGAAATAAAAGAAAGGTGGTGACAACGCCGGGAAGAGCAGCATGGCTGAGCGCATCACTCATTAAACTTTGTTTTTTCCAATATGAAAGTACACCGGCGGCACCGGCAGCCGCCCCGAGCATCATCGTGCTGAACAGCACCCATTGTGTATTACTGCTTAACAAGTCTGAAAACATGATCACCGGTCACTCCTTTCAAGCGGAGAGAACCGCCGTATGTTTTGCGGATGTTTTCTTCCGTAAATACATCCTCTGTTTTACCGTGGGTGATGACCGTCCGGTTTAAAAACAGTACATGGTCAAAATAATCGGTTACCGTTTGCAAATCATGATGGACGACCATAACTGTTTTCCCTTGTTTTTTTAATTCATCTAAAATATCCATAATTGCCCGTTCGGTCCGGGCGTCAACGCCGGCGAGCGGCTCGTCCATAAAGTACAAATCCGCTTCCTGGACAAGGGCGCGGGCCAAAAATACCCGTTGCTGCTGCCCGCCGGACAGTTGCTGGATTTGCCTGCCTGCATAATGGGCCATGCCGACTTTTTTTAACGCTTTAAAAGCAAGCTCCCGGTGCTGCTTTTTCGGCCTTTTCAACCAGCCAATTTTTCCGTAAAGTCCCATCATGACGACATCGAGCGCCGAGGCGGGGAAGTCCCAGTCGACGGAACTTCTTTGGGGTACATAGCCGATTCGCTTTTTCACTTTTTTCAACGGTGAACCGAAAAACGTCACAGTTCCCGATAGTGCCGGGTGAATGTTTAACAGTGTTTTAATGAGCGTTGATTTTCCCGCACCGTTCGGTCCGACAATACCCGTTAAGCTGCCGGCTTGAACTTGAAAGTTAACATTCCTGAGGACAATATTTTTTTGGTAGGCGGCGGACAACTGTTCCACCCGGAGTACGGTGGCAGTCATTTAATTTCCTCCTTTCTGCAATGCTTCATATATGGTGTCGACATTATGGTGGTACATGCCGATATACGTTCCTTCTTCCGTCCCGGCTTCTCCCATCGCATCGGAAAACAGTTCCCCGCCGAGTTCCACATTAATTCCTTTCTTTTGTGCCCCTTCAATCACCGCATGAATGGCGTTTTCATTGACGCTTGTTTCTACGAATACCGCCGGAACTTTATACTTTGTAATGATATCGATCGTTTCCTCAATATCCGATACACCGATTTCCCCGTCCGTGCTCAGCCCCTGCAGGCCGACAACTTTCATATTGTGCATACGGCCGAAATAGCCGAAAGCGTCGTGGGCAGTAACGAGAATCCGCTTTTCATCGGGAATTTCCTGAAGCTTTTCCGCCTCTTTTTTCAGTTCTTCCAGTTCACGGAAATATTTCTCTTTATTTTTTTCAAAATAGTCGGCATCTTCAGGGGAATATTCTATTAACTCTTCCACAGCGGCTTCCAGCGCTTGTTGCCAAAGTTCAATATCAAACCAAATATGCGGATCGACGGCGCCATTTTCATCTTTCAGCAGCCGAGATTGGTCCACTGTTTCTCCGACCGCAAGCACCGGCTTCGTTTTGCCGATTTCATCAAAAATTGTCACCATATTTGCCTCCAGGTTCAGGCCGTTGTAAAAAATGATGTCGGCCTTTTCAATTGTTTCAATATCACCGTGCGTTGCCTGGTAAAGATGCGGATCCACGGATGGGCCCATTAAACTTTTTACTTCCACCCGATCCCCACCGATTACAGAAAGGGGTTCGCCGATTTGGGCAATCGTTGTCAGAACTTGGATCTTATTCTTTCCGTTTTTATCCGTTGTTGCCGGTTCATTGCTGTTGCATGCTGTTAAAACGAACAAAAGAAAAATAAAAAAGATCAGCGAAAAAAACGGTTTAGGTTCTTTCAAATTTTCCTTCCTCCTTAATTTTTGCCTTAGGGAAACTTTTTTTATTAAATACAATATATGTGAAGACATGCAATTTAGTCAAGGGAATTTTTCGTTTTCCCAATGTTTTTTGGTTTGCAGGACTGATCCAGATGGGGGAAAGGGAGGGATTTTATGGAAAAAAGAAAAGTCCCGGCTGTTCATCCGGGACAATCTGTTTCATCCTGTATAATGAATGTCCGTAATTTTCCGGGGAAGTTGTTCGATCGATTGGATCACTTGATCAAGCTTGGCTTCTATCCGGTAAAGCAGGATCAATGTGACAGCGACCGGAAAACCGACTTCCCCGATCATGGCGTACCATTCACTCATGTCCATTCCTCCGGTTATTTAATGGATAAAAAGTGAGGAAGCCGGATTTTTTTCCGGCTTCTGGCAGGGATGTTATACGGCAAAAACTTCAACCGTCCGGGTGATTTTCCTTGCCTCTTTCACCGCCGCCAGGGATGCGCCTCCGGTTGATTGGAATACATCTGCAGCGATAATTTCCTCCATGACGTTCCGGACGGTTTCCTCATCCAATCCGTCTTTCGGGTCGTTAACGGTGATCCGGACCGTTCTGCCGTCCGCAGCTAAAAATACGAGTTCCAAGTTTGCTTCCATACCGTTTCTCCTTCCTAAAAATGGTTGTCATTATCCGTAAATTTCTTTTTTGTCGTCCCGTTCAACCGTGAATACGGGCAGGCTGGACAATGATGAAAGGGCCTGTGCGGTCTGGAAAATTTCCCCGTCCGTGCTTGTCGTTTTTACATTATTATACGATTTTGCTTTGAATACCGGCTCGCCGTTCTGGTCCAGCCCGGCTTCATAAATAATGCGGAAGTTTGTTTTAATAGTATTTGCGCTTGCCATTTCCTTCATCTCCTCCCTTCACCTTTGTTATACGGAGGTCATTGAAAAAGGGACAAAGGTTTTTTTATGCCGGTGGCGAAATAAACTGTACATAGTTTTTGCGACCGGAAAGGCAGGTGGAAAATATGGAGCCTTGCCGTCCAAAGCTGAAACTGCCGAAGACGAAAGGGGAATGGTTTTTGGGATATTACTGGTTATACGCTATTTTTCGGGACCCTTGTTTTTTTGATTGTGATGTGGGATCAATTGCCTGGAAAAATCCCCGCCCATTATAATGTCCGCGGTGAGGTGGACCGGTGGGGGGAGAAATGGGAGCTGGTATTACTGGCTGTGATCGGCGGATTCACGCTCGGATTTTTACAGCTCGTGGAAAAGTTCCCGGAAATGCATAATTATCCGAAGCGGCTGAATGAATCGAATGCGGCGGAGTTTTACTTAGCCAGCCGTAAAATGGTAAATCAATTAAAAGCCTTTTCAGCGGTAGTTTTTTCCGCACTGATTATGGAATCGGCCACCATCGGGCTCGGTTGGACGGACGGACTCAGCGGATGGTTTTTGCCTGTTGCACTCATTCTTTTGATCCTGCCTATTGTGAACGGCATAATCAAGCAAAGAAAAATAAAATAAAAAACCCCGGAAGTTTTCCGGGTTAAACAAGTTTGTTTTTTAACTGTGTACGGAAAGTGCGGACGGCATCACCCGGGTTGCCGGCTTTCATAATAGCGGAAACCACCGCGACTCCGGCCAGGCACCGATCAGGCAATAAACGGATACGATCCGCCGTAATTCCGCCGATGGCGACAACGGGAATGGTAACGGCCGCTGCTATTTTTTCCAGCGTATTTTCAGACATGATGACGGCATCCGGTTTGGAACCCGTCGGGAAAACCGAGCCGGCACCGATGTAATCCGCCCCGTTCCGCTCGGCTTCAACCGCTTCTTCCGGTGTTCTTGCCGATACCCCGACAATCATATGTTCCGGAACGATTTTTTTCACAGCAGGAAGCGGCAGGTCATCCTGGCCGATATGCACGCCGTCCGCATCCACGGCAAGGGCCAGGTCGATCCGGTCATTGATGATCAGGGGGATGCGGTAACGGGATAACATTTCTTTCAGGCGTACCGCTTTTTCATACATCGTTTTGCCGCTTGTTGATTTTTCCCTTAATTGAACAACCGTTACGCCGCTTTTTACCGCTTGTTCCACAATCTCAAGTAGTCTTCCGGCGGGAAAAGATTCATCGGTAACTAAATAGAGGCTGTAGTCAATCATAATGTTTTCACCTTTCTGATTTCTGTTAATTTCATCCGGTCATACAAGGAGCGGGAATCAAAGAGGGAAATGGCATCCATCAGTTTCACCCTGTACGTTCCGAGACCGGCATTTTCCGTTTCTTTTTTTGCAACTTCACCGGCAATGCTCATGACGGATACACCGGCGGCGGCTGCATGTAAGCGGCTTTCGCAAACGGCAGAAAAAGAAGCAATCAGGGCAGTGCTCATACAACCTGTGCCGGAAATGGAAGTGAGCGCCGGATCCCCGTTGTTCAGCCGGTATGTTGTTGTTCCATCGGAAATGTAATCGGTGACGCCGGTAACCGCCACAACCGTGGAGAAAATTCGTGCCGCATGCCCGGCGATTTCCTGCGGATCTTCCGCCACGTCCCCGGCATCCACGCCCCGGGTTGTGGAAGATCTACTGCTTAAAGCATGAATTTCTGAGATATTTCCCCGTATGGCGGCCACCCGGACTTTTTGCAAAAACTCCCGAATTTTTTCCGTCCGGTAAGGAGTTGCCCCGGCGCCGACCGGATCGAGAACAACCGGTATCCCTTTATTATTGGCCGTATGTCCGGCAATCAGCATCGATTCATACATGTCGTCATTCAGAGTGCCGAAATTAACGACAAGGGCGTCGGCAAGCCGGACCATATCCCGTACTTCATGTTTGCTAGCGGTCATGACGGGGGATGCGCCGATCGCCAGGGTGACATTGGCACAGTCGTTTATGGTCACCTGGTTAGTCAGTTGGTGGATGAGCGGCTTCTTTTGACGGACGCGTGCAAGCAGTTGCTGAAATTGATTTTTTTCCATACCGTTTACTCCTTTTTCAGTTGGTCAAAGATGTCTGTTTATATAATTCGTAAAAATGGTGGGTTGGTCCGTAACCGTTTCCGATGTCCAGACTGTGCCGGATAGCTGTTTCGATATAAGTCTTCGCCCGCTCCACTGCTTCTTTCAACGAAAACGCTTTGGCCAGATTGGCAGCAATGGCGCTGGATAATGTGCATCCGGTCCCGTGGGTATTTTTTGTTTCAATACGTTTTCCTTTAATCCAGTGGAATTGTTCCCCGTCATACAATAAGTCGTTTGGTTCCCCCTCGAGATGCCCGCCTTTTAACAATACCGCCTTGGGTCCGAGTTTATAGAGTTGTACACACGCTTCCGGCATATCCTCCTCTGATTTGATAGGACGGTTGATTAACACTTCCGCTTCGGGGATGTTCGGTGTAATAACGGTCGCAACAGGAAGCAGGAGCTCTTTCACCGCTTCGACAGCTTCATCCGCCAACAGTTTATGTCCTCCTTTTGATACCATCACGGGGTCGACGACAATGTGTGCCGGCTTGTATCTTGTTAATGTACTCACAACAGTTTCTGTGATCGATGCGCTGGACAGCATACCGATCTTGACGGCATCGACGCGAATATCATCGAAGACCGCTTCAATTTGGTCCCGGATGATTTTTTCGTCAATATTTTGTACGGACCGGACTTCCATGGTGTTTTGCGCGGTTACTGCAGTAATGACGGACATGCCGAACACACCGTGGGCGGAGAATGTTTTTAAATCGGCCTGGATGCCGGCGCCTCCCCCGGAGTCAGAGCCAGCGATGGTGAGTGCTGTTTTCACGGAACATTCCTCCCCAAATTTTATTTTTTTGCATGATTTTAATAAGCACATAACCGGATACAGCCCCGGCGAAGGAGCTGAGAATAAAGGCCGGAACAAAGCCGAAAAGGGTTGCTTCCCGGCCGAGGAATAAAACGGCAACTGGATAACAGGCAACGGCGCCCAAAATCCCGGTTCCGAAAATTTCCCCGAATGCGGCCCAGCCTGCCTTTTTCGTTTTTTTGTACAGCCAGGCGGCAAGAAAAGCGCCGATTATACTGCCCGGGAAGGCGAAAATCGTTCCGGTTCCGAGCAGATTGCGGATCAAGGATGAAATAAAGGCCTGGGTTGCGGCATAAGCCGGACCGAGCAACACGGCGGAAAGGATATTGGCGAAGTGCTGGACCGGGAATATTTTTGCGAAGCCTGCCGGTATGTAAACAACGCTGCTGGTGGTTGCGGTGGCAGCGGCGATCAGGGCCGTGACCGTCATTTTCTTTGTTTTTCCCATCGTTCTCCCTGCTTTAAAAGTTTTATAGATTTGTATTTTTAAATCGGCCATTCCTCTTTTTTATCATTCATATCCCAGAATAAATATTCAAACTTGGATGTAATCTGGAAATGTCGTTCCAGCACATTGAGTTCTTTGTCGGATTTTCCTTCGGCCAGCTCATCCATCAAGTTGATGAGATACTTGGCGCTGTTGGCGAACGTTTCAGACGTATACGTATCAATCCATTTTTTGTACGGGTTGTTTTCGTAATATTCAGCATATTTTTCTTTCAAATATTTACCGATTTCCCAGTAATCCCATGCGCACGGAAGCAAGCAGGCGACCAGTTCGGCAAGATCTCCAATAGCGCCAGCTTTTAACATATAGCTTGTGTAGGCGATGTTCATCGGGGCCGGTTCTGTTTTTTCAAGCTCTTCCCGGGTAATGCCGAATTCCTCCGCATACTGGCGGTGCAGCTCCATTTCAAAATGCAATGTATTATGAAGCACTTTAGCGAACCGCTCCATTGTATCCAGGTCATAGGCTTTTTGCACACCGATGGCAAACAGTTTGGAATATTCAATTAAGTACACATAGTCCTGCTTCATGTAATGGATAAACTTTTCCTTTTCCAATGTTCCTTTTCCGATGCCGACAACAAAGGGATGTTCATATTTTTTCTCCTGAATCGGCAGATTGTTCCGGTACAAACGGTCGGTAAATTTTTCGGTCATTTCTTATTCCTCCTGTTTTTTTATTCATAAAAAAACCGCTTTCCAGTATGGAAAGCGGTTTGTAAATTACTCGCAAAAAGGCAATAGCAATTTACAAACCTGCTTTCCCTACGCTAGTACTAACTAGATCAGGTTCAAAGGGTACTTCTCAGCCGCAGTGCGGCGCCCCCAGCAGGTTTTTATGTATAAAAATATGAAACTTTCGACAAATTAACCGTAACATATTCCTTTCTATTTTGCAACACAGATTTGTCAACAGATGCAGAAAAATATTCCGGTTCTTGATGCCGGTCAACTTTTTTCTCCGGCACTTATCGTATAATCAAAGAATGATATGCGGATGAACAGTGGGAAGCTGATGATTCCCAATATTCATATAAATTTTTCTCCAGCAGGGTTCTGCCGGATTATGTACAGAAAAAGTAAGCTGAATCAAAATGAGGTGAAACGATGTCGCACAATCATTTCTGCCGGCATGATCATGCATCATGCATCCGGCTTGTTCCGATTTTCAACCATTTGGAAGATGAACAGATGGAGAAAATTTCCCGCTCGGTCAAAAGGAAGGAACTCAAAAAAGGGGAAATGCTTTTCCGTGCCGGGGAAAAGGATGATACATTGTATGTGGTCCACAGCGGGAAAGTCCGGGTATACCGTTTGTCCGAAGCGGGGAAAGAACAGCTTGTCCGGATTTTAAACCCCGGTGACTTTACCGGGGAACTGGCGCTGTTTAATCCCGGCGAGGTTCATGAAAATTATGCAGAAGCCGTGCAAAACACGACGGTTTGTTTAATTAAGCAACAGGATTTGCAAAACTATTTGCTCGAATATCCGCAAATTGCGCTTAAAATTATTTCGGAAATGTCTGAGCGGCTGAAAGAATCGGAAAAACAGACGATGCAAGTGGCTACTGAGAAGGTGGAGTCAAGGATTATTTCTTTTTTAGCCGATTGCGTTGAAAAAGATGCCGGCAACAGCCCGGTGATTACCTTGCCGATGACAAAAAAAGATCTGGCCTCGTATCTGGGAACAACGCCTGAAACTATCAGCCGGAAATTTTCCGAACTGGAAAGGAAAGGTTTGGTTGAACAATTGCCGAAAAGACGGATTAAAATTCATGATTTTGATGAATTGCTGCTATATGGCGGATGACCCGTTCGGATCCCTCGTTGATGAGGGATTTTTTTCTTTTCGTCCTTCGCTGGATCGAAACACGGATCACTTCCGGTAGGGGATATCCAACGATATAACGGAACATCTCTTCCGGTATAACAGATGCCGTCTTCCGGTAAACCGCAGGACAAATACATAGATTACAACAGGGAAGACTACATAAAAAAATGATTATTCCCCGGATTATGAAAAGGGCAAATTATACTACAATTTCTAATTAAAGCGATCACATTAACAGTGATTAGCGGGACCGTGGGCATTGTTCTCGGTGTCGGGACCGCGGTGGTCATTGCTGCGCTTGCCGGCTGGCCGTCTCTTGTTTCTGGGCCGGCTGTAGTCACTGGGCTCTTGTTTTCCATTTTTACCGGTGTCATTTTCGCGGCTTTTTGCCTGCCAATAAGGCGGTAAAGCTGGACCCGGCTGACTGTTTGCGTGATGAGTAGAAATCCCGCGCAAAGATCTGGCTTGACCCGTAGGTTCCGGGGGCTGTCCGCACCGTTTTTTGTTCCGGTATACGGGTACGTTTCTTGAAACACCTGATGGCCGGTTTTATAATAAATTTAGTCTGTACATTTTCTGAACGGAGCAGTTTACCGCAGTACCGGAAGGAGGAAAGGGTGTGGACGGGAAAACCAAAACGTACCGAATTGAAGGCTTGTCCTGTACAAACTGTGCCAAAACCTTTGAAAATAATGTAAAAAATCTGGAAGGGGTCATTGATGCGGAAGTGAATTTTGGCGCGGCAAAACTTACCGTAACTGGCCATACGACAATCGAAGAGCTGGAAAAAGCCGGTGCTTTTGACAATTTAAAGATCCGCGATGAACGAGAGCGTCCGGTGGAACGGGTTCCTGTTTGGAAAGCAAAAGAAAATCGAAAAGTATATCTATCTGCCGTAATTTTTGCGGCCAGCTGGTTGTTGAGCCGGATTTATGGAGCCGGTCATCTCATTCCGACGGCCGGATACGGACTGGCTATGGTCATCGGCGGTTACTCCTTGTTTCTGACCGGCCTGAAAAATTTAATCCGGCTTCATTTTGATATGCATACGCTGATGACGATTGCGATTATCGGCGCGGCGCTGATCGGCGAATGGGGAGAAGGCGCGGCGGTCGTGATCCTGTTTGCCATTAGTGAAGCCTTGGAACGGTATTCGATGGACCGGGCAAGAAGTTCCATCCGGTCACTAATGTCCTTGTCACCGGAGGAAGCGCTGATCCGGCGGGACGGCCGGGAATTGACCGTTCCGGTCGAAGAGGTAAAACCCGGTGACATTATGCTTGTCAAGCCCGGACAAAAATTGGCCTTGGACGGGGTGGTGACAAAAGGCAGATCCCCGGTGGACGAATCATCCATCACCGGCGAATCGTTTCCCGTGGTCAAACAAGAGGGGGATGAAGTTTTCGCCGGCACGTTGAATAAGGAAGGTTATTTGGAAGTCCGGGTCATGAAACGAGCGGAGGAAACAACACTTGCCAAAATTATCCATCTCGTTGAGGAAGCACAGAATGAAAAGGCCCCGGCACAGAAATTTGTCGACCGTTTTGCTCGGTATTATACTCCGGCCATATTAATCTTTGCTTTTTGCCTTGCTGTGATTCCGCCGCTTGTTTGGAAAGCGGACTGGGGCGAGTGGATTTACCGCGGCCTTGCCGTGCTTGTCGTCGGCTGTCCGTGTGCGCTTGTTGTTTCCACTCCGGTTGCGATTGTGACTGCGATTGGCAATGCGGCAAAAAATGGTGTCCTGATTAAAGGCGGTGTTTATTTGGAAGAACTGGCCCATATCAAAACGGTGGCCTTTGACAAGACCGGAACGTTGACGAAGGGAAGTCCGGTGGTAACTGATATCGTTTCGTTCGGCAACAGAAAAGCGGAAAAGATCCTGAAAGCGGCAGCAGCACTGGAAGCGCATTCAGAACATCCGGTAGCTGCTGCCATCGTGAAAAAAGCAGAAGAAGAGGGGGTCCGTTACCGGTCGCTTCCTGTAGATGATTTCCAGTCGGTTACCGGCTCTGGAGTGAAAGGGAAAATCAACGGAAAACCGTTCAGGATCGGAAAGCCGGAATTTTTCCCAGCTTCCGTAAGCAAGGTGCCACCGGTTACGGAACATGTCAACCGTTTAGAAGATGAAGGAAAAACGGTGGTCTTATTAGGTAGCGACAGCGGAATTTACGGTCTGTTTGCCATCCGGGATGAACTCCGCAGCGGAACAAAAGAAATGATTGCAAAGCTTTATGACGCCGGAATCGAACAAACAGTAATGTTGACGGGCGATCATGAACGGACGGCCAGGGCCATAGGCAAGAATGCCGGCATTCAAACCGTCCAAGCCGGCTTAATGCCGGAGGAGAAACTCGATTTTATAAGAAAGTTGAAACAGAAGTATGGAAAAGTGGCCATGGTCGGCGACGGTGTGAATGATGCCCCCGCCCTTGCTGCGGCAACAACCGGGATTGCCATGGGAAAAGCGGGGACGGACGCAGCGCTCGAAACGGCGGATATTGCATTAATGTCCGACGACCTGGAAAAGCTTCCGTATTTGATCAAACTGAGCCGGAAGACGCTGTCCATCATAAAGCAAAATATTACCTTTTCTCTGGCAGTGAAACTCATCGCCCTTTTGCTGGCATTTCCGGGCTGGCTTACACTTTGGATCGCTATTTTTGCTGACATGGGCGCGACTTTGATCGTCACGTTAAACAGCTTGCGCTTAATCGGGAAAAACATATGAACCACGGGTCATCTTCCCGTGGCTTTTTATGAAAAAATTTTATCCGGAAACCCAGTATGTGCTTAATAAGCCGTGCTAAATGGAAAAGGATAAATTTTTATTCCGGCCGTGCTGAAATGTCCGATACACCGGGGGTTATGGCAGGGAAGGGGGGCAGACCGGCATGTTTTGTCCGATAAACGGTCCCTTATGGACAAACCACCGGAACAGGCAGAATGTGATGTCCTTTAGACTGTTTCTAACGGACACCGGATTGGAAAAGAAGACGGGATTGGGCGATTGCCGGTTTCCGTCGGACAAAATGTGTTAGCCCGGCTTTCACAATATCTTTAGGAGCCTGTTTGTGGACAAAACTTTGTCAGGCATGATCAGAAATATCCATAACAGTTGCATGCGGACCATGATTGTTCAAACGGCCGTTTGATTAAATATGGTAAAACCGGCAGTAAATCAGTGATTCCAGATGCCGGGTAAAGCAGGATCCAAAATTGAAAACATCCGTGGCATGGCCCGGTAGGGGATCAATGAAGTTTGTCACGTTATGCCGGAATTTCTGGAACCGGTGATCCGTAAAAACTGGAATAACCGCTCATTTTTCTGTTTTTATCAAACGTTTGTTTGAATGAGCAATTTTGACAAAAAAGGACGTAAACCGGTTCTGCCTGTAATGGAAACGATTTTCCAAAATAAAAAATGATTGTCCAGAAGGCCGTTCATAATGCGGCGCGGACAGTCCGGAGGGATTTATAAATTTTTTACGGCTTCTTTAATATGTTCCACTGCGCCGGGGTTTTCCAGCCCGGTAATGTCGCCTTTCACCGTGCCGGTGACGACGATTTCTTTCAGCAGGCGGCGCATAATTTTTCCGCTCACGGTTTTTGGCAGCTGCTCGACGAAGACGACCGTTTTCGGAAGGGCAATTTTTCCGATTTGCTGCTCAATGCTTGCCCGGATTTCCTTTTCCAATTCTTCTTTATTCCGGTTGTTGCCGGATAAGCGGACAAATACAACAGGAACTTCCCCTTTGATCGGGTCAGGAACACCGATGACAGCGGCTTCTGCTGCTCCTTCACATTCCAAAACAGCGCTTTCCATTTCCATTGTGCTCAACCGATGTCCAGCCACATTAAACGCGTCATCGGAGCGGCCGACTACCCAAATATAGCCGTCTTCGTCAATCAGGGTGAGATCACTCGTGAAATAGCAGCCTTCCACCTGGCTGAAATAGGCTTCATAGTAACGTTCCGGTTCTTTCCAGAGCGTCCGGCATAACATCGGAAACGGTTTCCGGATGACCATGTTACCTAATTCTCCCGGCTTTACCGGCTTTCCGTCGCGGTCCACGACAGCTATATCCGCTCCGAGGAATTGGATGCCGGCGGAGCCCGGTTTCATCGGTGTTAGCCAGGCAGCTCCGGCGATCGGACTGCCGGCGGTTTCGGTTTGTCCCCATGTATTATTCACTGCAACCTTTTTCTTTCCGAGCTTTTCATATGTCCAGTACCATGTTTCCGGATCAAACGGTTCGCCGACGAGGGAAATGACATCCAGGCAGGACAAGTCAAACGATTCCAGCACTTCATCCCCCAGACTTTTCATCATCCGCAAGGCTGTCGGGGCGGTAAACAATTTGTTGACCCGGTATTTTTCGATAATTTCATAAAACCTTGTTTTTCTCGGATAATCGATCGCTCCCTCATAAATAACGGACGTTACCCCGTTGGCCAGGGCGCCTGCGATTCCCCAAATATGCATGGTCAGCCAGCCGATATCCGCCGAACACCAGAAAACATCGTCTTCCCGGTGGTCCATATGGTATTTGGCATAAATATAATTTTGAATGACGAAAGCGGTTCCGGAATGAACGACCCCTTTCGGCTTACCGGTTGTCCCGCTCGTGTAAAATACGATTCCGGGCTCATTGGCTTCCAGCGGTTCGGGTTCGCAAATGATGCTCTCATTTTGAATGACATCATGCCACCAGTAATCCCGTCCCTTTTGCATGGAAACTTGTTTTCCGAGCCGGTTGACGACGATGATATGTTCAATGGAGGGGATATCCGGAACGACCGCATCCGCTTTTTCCTTCAACGGGATGACACGGCCGCGGCGGAGAGTCGCATCGCATGTAATAATTACTTTTGGTTCAAAATTTACCAGCCGGTTTTTTAACGATTTTTCCGAATATCCGGAGAAGATCGTGTTATAAACCGCACCGATTCGGAAGCATGCGAGAACGGCGATGAATGCTTCGGCGATGTTCGGTAAAAAAATTGCGACCCCGTCGCCTTTTTTCACTCCAAATGAGCGCATAGCGTTGGCGAACCGGTTTACTTCTGCAAGCAGCATTTGATACGTGTAAAATTTCGTATCGCCGTTTTCCCCCTCCCAGATGATGGCCGTCCGGTTAGCGGCGCCCCGTTCACGTTCAATATGACGGTCCAAAAGGTTTACGCAAGGGTTTGTAATTCCGCCGGAGAAAAACTCAAAATCCGGCAATTTGCCGCGCATCGTTTTTTTCCATGGTTTAAACCAGACGAAATCCCGTGCCACATCCGCCCAAAATTTTTCCGGATTTTCATGCGATTCCTTTAAAAGTTTTTCAAAGGCCTGCCTTGACCCGATTGTTGTCCTTTTTTCTTTCTCCGGATCCGGATAAATGAGCCTGCTTTCTTTTACGACTTGTAAAATACCGCTGACATCCATCACCGATTCCCCTTTCTTGAAAATGGATCATCATTCCTGTCAGTGTGGTTCGATTTGAAAATGCAAGAATCAATCCATCGGAAATTTTGTCCGGAAGCTAATACATGCCTCACTAAAATTTATGAGGGGAAAAGAAAAAAATGACGGAATGGGGACTGGAAACGAGAGGATGTCCGGACAAAAAAGAACCGGCGGGAGGGCCGGTTCTTTGTGGAAGATGGAATGCAGATTTAGTTGTTGCTTTTCCGGATCAGCTGCATCTGTTCGTTAAACAATGCGGGATAAGATAAAAAGCCGAGCATGACGCTGGTTATGACGGCGGTCGTTAGCAGTAAAAAGAGCACCAGCAATTGAAACTGCACGGCCTGGACCGGGTCGGCCCCGGCGATAATCTGGCCGCTCATCATGCCCGGCAATTGTACGAGTCCGATCGTTTTCTGGCTTTCGATTGTTGGAATGGTGCCGGCTTTAATGGAAGCAATTAATTGCCGGTGTACCGCCTGTTTCGGTGTACCGCCGAGAGACAGGATCAGTTCGGTTTCTTCACGGCCGCTTTGGACTTCGGCTGTGAACCGGTTTAAAAAAAGAATGGACAGTACCATGGAGTTACCGATGACCATGCCGCTTAACGGAATAATATATTGGGCTTCGGGCGGAGTAATCCCGAAACCGATTAAAATGCCCTGGGTCAGGATTTCCACAAAGGTGAGCGTCAAGACCAGCTTCCATGTAATTCCGCGGATTTGCACACCTTTTTTCCGGGCATTTTGGACGGCGGCGCCGATCATTAACATAATCATAAGAAGAATATAAATGAAATGATCGGCATCGAAGACGAACTGCAGGATATATCCGACGGCCAGGAGCTGGATGATGGAGCGAACCGTAGCGATCACCGTATCTTTTTCCAGCCCCAATTTCAACGTTTTCGATAAGAAAAGCGGGATCAGGACAAAAATCAGTGCCAGTGATAACGTGATATAATTCAATATTTTACCCCCTTTAAAAACTGCTTAACACGTTCATTTTTTGGTGCTTCCAGAATGGATATATCCCCGGTTTCCGCAATTTCGCCTTCCATCATGATCCACATATAATCTCCGACTGCCTTTGCCTCATCCAAATTATGGGTAATCCAAACGATGGTTGTCCCGAATTCCCGGTTGATCGTTAAAACGAGCTTTTCAATTTCCTGTTGCGAGACGCGGTCAAGGGCGGATGTAATTTCATCAAGCAATAATATTTTCGGACGGTTGACAAGTGTCCGGGCTATGGAAACTTTTTGTCTTTCCCCGCCGGATAGATCCCGGGCATTTTGCATTAAAAAATGTTCCCCCAGGCCGACGAGGGACAACAACCGTTTTCCTTCTTTTTCATCCAGCCGTTTTCCCCGCAACTCAAGCGGGAGGGATAAATTGTCCATGACCGTTCCGTCAATCATCGGGGCGTTTTGCAAAGCAAGTCCGACGGTCCGTCTCAGTTCAACCGGACGGTATTCATTAATATGTTTTCCAAGGATGTATATATTGCCGGAATCCGGCGAAGACAATCCATTACAAAGCCGGAATAAAGTGGACTTTCCCGATCCGGAAGGCCCGGCAATGGCAGTAATTTTTCCTTTGGGAAAGAAGCCGGATATATTTTTTAAAATCGTGGTCCCGCCTGCGGAATAGTTTACATTTTCAAAGCGGATCGCATGTTCCTGTCCGTTAGTCAAGACAATCACTTCCTTATATAGAAATGGAAAAATAATCTTCATAATCAACAAGCCGCAATATGGATCCGGACTTCACCGCTCAGACGGACATGCGGCTTATCCGATTGTGATGTGCTATTAATATTTTACCAAAAGGAGGTACTGGAAATAAAAAACAGCTTCAACAAGAAAAATAAAGCAAATTTTCCGTTTGTTATAAAACAGAAAAGATGTTTTTACCGTTATTCCGCTTGTCAAGAAAAAATTAAAATGCGTAAACCCTTGATACAATAAGTTTTCCGGCGAAGTATCGAATTTTGTCGAAAGAATTTTCTAAAAAGTCGTTGCATTTTAAATTTTGTGTTATATAATAAGAATCAAACAACAAATCTGTAATAATACATACTGTAATAGTACAGAACAAAACGAGGGGGGATTTCAATGAATTGCAGAACTTGTGACGGACACGGGGAAATGCCTTGCACCTGCCATCTGGGAAGAGGATCACGGAGCAGACAGTGCAGTGTTTGCCGGGGTACCGGAATGACAGCGTGCAGTCGTTGCAACGGGTCCGGATACATCGATTAATACGAACGTGGTTACTTTTTAATCAGAATATTTACAATTATCATTAAAGATTTTGTTTTCACAAAACTGTTATA
>CALGYZ010000017.1 GCA_937934645.1 uncultured Bacillaceae bacterium
AAAGAGGCAACCCGAACGAAACACGAAAAATTAAAGGCCATTATATAAAAACGGCTTTGTCCTGTATTGATAAACAGGACAAAGCCGTTTTTAAATCAAAACACGCCGCAGGGAAAATTCCTGTAATTCTTACCAGTATTGTTTTTTAAAAATAATAATAGTATAATTCAATCATGTGTCTAAAAGCAATTTTTTTATAACAGTTCATGTGAATATTTACACAATCAGTCAGTGCTTGTTTTGCATGTTTTGCAATAGAATAGCAAAAAATTAAAGTAAACGCCACTCTGTAAGTCTATAGGCTTATTTCTGGAGGGATTCTTTTGAAACAAGCTACATGGAAATTTTTGCGGTTTAATAAAAAAATACTTGAACAGCTAACAGGCTATAAAATCACTGTATCCCTGAAAAAAAGAAGTAAGGGAAAAAAGAATAAAAAGCAGTCCCATGAGGAAATATTGAAAAAATTTCCTGGTGAATATCTTGCAAAAATCAACAAGAAGACGTTATACAAGTATAAAAATATGAACTTCCGGCGGAACGTAGATTATACATATTACTATGAAACATTGGACATCGATGAGAATGTAATTTTATATGAAAGCTTCCACGGAAAAAACATGACATGCAATCCTTATGCCATCTTCAAAAAGTTAATCAGGGACCCGCATTATAAAAACTTTAAACATGTATGGGCTTTAAATGATTTAGATAACTGTCCCGCTGAATACAGAAATTTAAAGCACGTTGAATTCGTTGAAGTTCACAGCGATGAATATTTAAGATATCTCGCAAGCAGCAAATATTTAATTAATAACACATCTTTTCCTACTTATTTTATAAAAAAGGAAGGACAAATTTATGTAAATACCTGGCATGGAACCCCGTTAAAAACATTAGGTAAGGACATGAAAGGTACGATCGGCCAACATAAAAATTTAATGAGAAACTTTTTACAAGCTGACTACATACTGGCACCGAACCGGTTTACCGCTGATAAAATCATTGATTCCCATGATTTGCGGGGATTCTATAAAGGAAAAGTGGCTGAAACAGGGTATCCGCGTATAGATCTGGTTATGCAAGAAAACAAAATCAAAGAGAGACTGGGAATACCGGAAGATAAAAAAATATTGCTGTATGCTCCTACATGGAGAGGAGAAGTAGGAAAGATATCCGGCGAAGTGGATCAATTCATTTCCGATGTAAAAAAGATGGAAAAACAAGCCGGAAAACAATATGTTATTCTCCTGAAAGTACATTCTTTAATGCAAAAGTATATTAAAGATAAAAACTTAAAAATAAATGTTGTACCTGATTCCGTTGATACGAACGAGTTATTAAGTAATGTGGATGTTCTCATTACTGATTATTCCAGTCTGTTTTTCGATTTCATGGTGACAAAAAGACCGATTATTTTTTATGCCCATGATAAAGAAAAATACGAAGAGGAACGCGGATTTTATCTTGATCTCCACGACATGCCGGGACCGGTTTGCCGGACAATTAAGGATGTAATACATGAATTATCACAAACTGACCGGTATCAAGAGAGATATCGTGAAAAATTACAAAATTGCCATAAGAAATTTCTCAGCCTGGAGGATGGAAAAAGTACCGAACGTGTGATTGATTTGATCTTTAATGATAATGATACACATACATACGGGGTCCTGGACGACAAGAAGAATATTTTAATTTATTGCGGCGGTTTTTTAAACAACGGAGTAACGACATCAGCCATCAACTTGTTAAATAATATCGATTACAGTAAGTACAATGTCATTGTTGCCGATAAAGGCAAACACGATGATATTAGTATGAAAAACTTCATTAAGCTGAATAAAAAGGTAAAAACATACTATCGTGTGGGTAGCATGAACGTTTTAATGGATGAGGTTGATGCGCAAAATAAATTATTTACCTATGGAGCGGAGCAGTATTTTCTAAAAGGCGGCCAAAATTATTTGGACCCGGAAGTGATCCGGATGTATAAGCGGGAGTTCCGTAGATTATTTGGAAATTCAAAAGTTGATGTCGTGGTTGATTTTAGCGGATATGTAAAATTTTGGACATTGCTATTCGCTACTTCCGACGTTGATAAAAAATTAATATTCCAACATAACGAAATGATGAAAGAATATGAAAAAGTCGTCAATGGAAAGTACAAGCACAAAAAGAACTTGAACGTCATATTCCCGACATATAACTATTATGATTATATAATTTCTGTTGCAAAGCATACGAGAGACACAAATAAGAAACATCTGGAACATATCGTTCACAACAGTGATGAGAAGATGGTGTACGTCCATAACTCTATTAATTACGAATACGTCTTAAACGCTGCAAAACAAAAAGAAACGGTTGAACAGAATGGCAAGAAGTATTATGTCATAAATGGATCAAACGGAAAGACTGTAAGTGACTATCCTGTTCCCGACTCCAAAAAGTACAACTTTGTGACAATGGGACGGTTATCACCGGAGAAAGACCAGGAAAAGCTGATCCATGCTTTTGCCAAGTATTTCGAAAGTGAAAAAGATACTGCATTATATATCATCGGTTCCGGAGAGAAGGAAGAAGAGATTAACGATTTGATTCAAGAATATCATTTGCAGGACCATATTTATATGACAGGGCAATTGGATAATCCTTTTCCATTGATTAATGATTGTCAGTGTTTTATCCTGCCTTCAAACCATGAAGGCCAGCCGATGGTGCTGTTGGAATGCCTAATTCTTAATAAACCAATCGTAGCAACCGACATTCCGGGCAACCGGAGCGTGTTGGAAGACAATTACGGTTTGTTGGTGGAAAACAGTATCGATGGCCTTATAGAAGGTATGAAACAAATACGGAGTAACAATCTGTCCTTCAGAACCTTCGATTATAAAAAATATAACGAGAATGCTTTAAAAATGTTTTATTCTTATCTTCAATAATGTGCTGGACAGCCCGGGACAGCCTGGTCCCCGGCTGTTTTTTTTTTTAACGCAATGGACTTTTGGAGAATGTATGGCTGGTCCAGTTACACCACTTTGGCTATCCAATGTATTCACAATCTGTAAAAATTTTTTCAGTTCATAAGACAGGTTTCTGTGCTATAATAAGTAATGTTTACAAATGCTTAATATATATTAATACTAAATTAACAAAAACCTGGAAACATTTACATTACATTGATAAAGCCGAACACGATATCAAACATACACGAGGTGAAAAGCCTGATGAAAACTGTAATTACTTACGGAACATTCGATTTATTACACTATGGACATATTAATCTTCTGAAACGTGCGAAAGAATTGGGCGATT
>CALGYZ010000018.1 GCA_937934645.1 uncultured Bacillaceae bacterium
TTTGTTGCTCAGGTGCTTATAAAAAACATTAAATTATAGTGTTGCGGAAATAAGGATTATGAAAAATATAATCAGCAAGATGCTGCACTTTTTATGGGAGTTTCAAGACCTACATTAACTCGTATCTGCATGTCGGCTCGTGAGAAGATTGCGATGGCGATGGTCGAAGGGAGAAAGATTATCATTGAGGGGGGGAAAGTTGAACTAGATAATGAATGGATGTACTGCTCTTCTTGTGGTTGTTATTTTGTGCGTAATGAAGGTACTGAAACGATATTGGGTTGCGCGTTATGCGGATCACCAAATATAAAGCCGTTCTCGAGTGAAGAGATGACTCTACAGATAGAAGGCGGAACAAGGCATTTGTATTGTGGAAGAGGTAAATGCAGAGGGAGAAGACGACAGAGATGTGGTGGTAATGAAGATATTTTTTAAATAATATATAATTATGAAAGTAGCTATAACTAGTACAGGTGATTCATTAGACAGTGCGATGGATCCTCGCTTTGGAAGATGTGCTTTTTTTGCATTGTATGATACGGAGACTAAGAAAGTGGAGTTTATATTGAACACGGCCAAGACGGCAGAAGAAGGAGCTGGTCCGGCTGCCGTGCAAATAGTAGCTCCTCACCAAGTCGTGAAGATTATATCGGGTGATTTTGGAGTTAAGATTAAGTCGCTCTTGACTGATCTTAAGATTCAGATGATAGTGATGAAGCAGGAAAAAACGATTAAAGAGATTATTGATTTGCTGAATCAACAAGTATAGTACTGATATATAATTGAATAGAAAAATGAATAAAAAAATTGCGATCCCCACAGAAGGGGGGAAATTATGTGCTCACTTTGGTCATTGTGAATCATTTTATATGGCAACCATTCAAGAAGGTTTAATTGTTGAAGAAACAATGGTTACACCACCGGCGCATGAACCCGGATTGTATCCGGCATGGGTTGGTCAACAGGGCGTTGGAACAGTAATAGCAGGAGGTATGGGTGAAAAGGCTAAAGAACTGTTCCGTCAAGAGAATATTCAGGTTTTTGTAGGTGCAGATGCTAAAACTCCTAGGGAATTGGTTGAAGACTTTTTAAAGAATTCGCTAGTTACGGGAGAGAATAGCTGTAATCACGATCATTAATGAAGATTGCAGTTGCTAGTGGTAAGGGTGGAACAGGAAAAACGTTTGTTGCGGTTAACTTGTTTCATTCTTTAAAAAATAAAGGTAAGTGTGTAGCGTTGGCTGACTGTGATGTTGAGGTCCCTAATGCTTTGGCTTTCTTTGAAGCTGATTTGTGTAATGAAATAGAAGTTACTGAATTCAGGCCTATTATTCATAACGATCAATGTGTCTTTTGTGGAAAATGTGTGGAATATTGTGAATATCATGCTATTTTTTATATGCCTTCTTCTCGCTACATCAGGTTGCTCAATGATTTATGTCATGGATGTGCTGCATGCAGCGTTGCTTGTGAGTCGGGTGCAATTGAAAATTCAAGTACTGTAGTCGGGACTGTCTCTTCTTATAAGTATCAGAATAGTGTTTGTTTAGCAGAGGGAAGAATGACAACCGGGCATCCTTCACCGGTTCCGCTCATTAAAGCAACCATGAAGAATGCATTTCAAGATCAATCTGAATATGAACTTTATGATTCGCCTCCCGGTACATCTTGTCCTTTTATTCAAACGGTTGCAAAATCTGATTTTGTTATTTTGGTAACAGAACCAACTCCTTTTGGACTGAGCGATTTGAAACAAGCTATTGATACTCTTCTGACAATGGGTAAAGCCTTTGGAGTTGTTATTAATCGAGCTGGTTTGGGCGATAGGGAGGTTTATGATTATTTAGAAAGGAATGGTTATACTTTGTTGGCTGAGATTCCTTTTGAGGAAGAGATAGCCCGTTTGTATTCCGAAGGAAAAGTTGTATCTGAACATCACGAAGGTGCTAATAGAGTATTTCACAGTCTTGCCGATAAATTGATAGCATATGGAAATAGCAGTAATTAGTGGAAAAGGAGGGACCGGAAAGTCAAGTATAAGTGCAGCATTTATGTCATTGGTGTCAAATGTGATGGCGGTGGATTGTGATGTTGATGCCTCAAACTTGTATTTACTGTTTCATCCTTTTCATGATAAGGAACTTGTGTTTGTTTCCGGTAAGCATGCAAAAGTCGATAATGAAGCCTGCATTGGCTGTGGGCGATGTGAAGAGTTATGTCGTTTTGATGCTATAGAAATGACACAGGGTAAAGCCGTTATTGATGAAATTAGTTGTGATGGTTGTGCGTTATGTTACCGGATTTGCCCCGTAGACGCGATAACTATGATTCCTGTTGATAAAAGCCGAATGTATATAGGTACTTTTCGTCATGGAAATATGGTATACGGTCGTTTGGCTCCCGGCGAGGAAAATTCCGGTAAAATGGTGAATCAAATTCGGGAGATCAGTAAGAATATAGCGAAGGAGAAACTTTGTCCCGTAACAATACTAGATGGACCTCCAGGAATTGGTTGCCCTGTTCTGTCAACAATAACAGGAGTTGATAAGGTTGTTATTGTAACCGAACCCACTTTGTCGGGATTCTCAGACTTAAAGCGCGCGGTAGAGTTAGTTCGGCAGTATTCACTTCCTACGTATGTGATTATTAATAAGTGTACTCTGAATCAAACAGTTGCACGACAAGTGGAAGATTGGTGTGCACAAATAAATGTACCGGTAGTTGCACTATTGCCTTTTTCCCCTGAAATGGTTGAGGCTTTGGTTGAGGGAAAAACAATTGTGGAGTATCGTCCTCAGTCTGATATGACAAACTTGCTTAAGAAGGCTCTTTCGGAGATACTTTTTTAAAATATAATTTGTGTTTTAGTGTTTTTTGCTTGTTTCTTTTGAATATCCGCCAGACTGAAAAATGATTTTTTTCGTCTGGAGGATTTATCTCCAGTATTGATTAATATTTATGAATGAGAATATAAAAATAGGTAGCTATCCTTTTATTGTAGAGGATTTTCACGCGGATTATACGGGCAAGCTGTCTTTTAGTGTGTTAGGTAATCACCTTCTGAACTGCTCTAATTTGCATGCCCGACAGTTTGGATTCGGCATGGGCACTACAATCAGGAGGCATATACATGGGTTATTTCAAGATTAGTGATTCAATTAGAGGAGCCCCTTTATAAAAACGAGCCTTTTACTTTGCACACATGGGTTAGTAAGGTTTACCATTATTTTATTAATAGGGAGTATACTTTGATTAATAGCGATAACCGATTGGTTGGAAAAGCCCATGCCGTTTGGGCTTTAATTCATGAAGCCGATCGTACTCCGGTTAATCTGAATCGTTTTTTTGATCGAATTATTACTGATTCTGTTTGCGATGAAATCCATGCGCTTTCTACATCGAAAGAACGTTTTAAATTAAAAGAAACGATTCCTTGTTTTGAACATAAAGTGACCTATGGCGACTTAGACATCAATGGTCATGTTAATAGCATAAAGTATATAGAATGTATACTTAACTCTTTTTCTTTGGATGTTTATAATCACGGCGGATTATATAAGCTGGAAATTGCTTACGTTGAGGAAACTTCTTATGGAGATCGTCTTCTCTTATATAAGGAAGACATGGGCTGTAATTCTTTTTATGTTGAAATAAGGAAAGATACAGATGAAATAGTTTGCCGGTGCAAGCTATTCTTTAAATGATTCTGTTTTATAGTTTATCATGTTTGATAATTTATTTAAGAAAAATAGATCTCAGGAATATAAATACGGATTTCAAACGGATGTAGACACTTCTGTTTTAAAGGAGGGTTTGAGCGAAGAAACCCTATATTATATTTCTTCACGCAAGCAGGAGCCTTCGTGGATGCTTGAATTTAGACTGGAAGCATATCGATATTGGAAAACGTTGTCAATGCCTCAATGGGGAAATTTGCACATTCCTGATATTGATTTTCAGTCAATAAGCTATTATGCAGAACCTTGCCCTTCATCCGCTAATGATAACCAGAGTGCTTTTGATGCTCAACTGATTGATACATTTGATAAATTGGGTGTACCGCTTTCTGCCGGCCAATCTACCGGAGTGGCAGTGGAAGCAATTATGGATTCTGTATCAGTGAAAACCACTTTTAGTGAAGTCTTAAAAAGTAAAGGAATTCTTTTTTGCTCCATTAGCGAAGCGGTGAAGCTTTATCCTGAGCTGGTGAGGCAATACCTTGGAAGTGTGATTTCTTATAAAGATAATTTTTTTGCTGCGCTTAATACTGCCGTTTTTACTGAAGGATCTTTTGTTTTTATTCCTCGTGGAGTGAGGTGTCCGATGGAGCTTTCTGCTTATTTCCGTATCAACAGCGGTGAAACCGGACAGTTCTCAAGGACCTTGATTATAGCAGAAGATGATAGTTATCTTTCTTATTTGGAAGGATGTACTGCACCCGTACGAACCAAGTGCCAACTGAATGCCGCTGTAGTTGAAGTTGTGGTGATGAATCGTGCAGAGGTAAAATTCAGTACCATTCAGAATTGGTATCCCGGTGATAAAAATGGAATAGGCGGGATATATAATCTGGTGACTAAAAGAGGTCTTTGCTTGGGTGAGCATAGTCGTTTGTCATGGACTCAGGTGGAAACTGGCTCTGCTATTACTTCGAAATACCCTTCTTGCTTGCTAATGGGCGATTATTCTTCGGCTGAGTTTTATTCAGTAGCAGTGACGAATAATCATCAGCAGGCTGATACCGGAGCTAAAATGTTGCACTATGGTAAACATACTAGTAGCCGTGTAGTCAGTAAAGGTATCTCATCAGGTGAGAGTCAGAATACATATCGCGGCTTAATTTATGTTGACCCAAAGGCCGATTACTCGCGTAACTATAGTCAGTGTGACAGCTTGCTAATTGGTTCTTCTTGTGGAGCACATACTTTTCCTTGTATTGAGAATAGAAATGACTCTTCAACCGTTGAACATGAAGCTACTACTTCAAAAATCAGTGAGGAGCAGATTTTTTATTGTAATCAACGAGGCATACCTACAGAGACGGCTGTTGGACTTATTGTGAACGGGTATGTGCGTGACGTAATAGAAAAACTACCTCTGGAATATGCGGTTGAGGCTCAGAAGCTTTTGGAATTATCTTTAGACAGTAGTGTTGGATGAAAAAACAATAAATTTTTAAATAGGATGTTTGGAAGAAGATTACGTATGTTTAGAAATTTGGGTGCCGGTCGTGGCCGTAACCAAATGAATCATGTTCAATCATGTGTTTGTCCGGTATGTGGTTATAGTGTTCAACATGAAAGAGGAGTTCCTTGTCGTTCGCTATTATGCCCAAAATGCAATGTGCCTTTAGTGCCTGATGATTTAGTGGAAGCTACCATTTTAGGTTTGGGTTATAGCAAAGATTCTCCTGTTTTACCGCGTAGAGGGGTGTCGGCTTTTCCGGTTGTGAACAAAGATTTGTGCACGGGTTGTGGTACTTGTGTAGATATTTGTCCCAAAGGTGCTATTGATATAATTGATGGAGTTGCAGTTATTGATAACAGTAAGTGCAAGAAATGCAGACTATGTATTCAGGCTTGTCCCATGGATGCAATTTCATAACTAGGTAATTTATATTATATATGAAAGTTTTTGATAAAACCCCTTTAGAAGGGGTGAAACATACAATTGTTGTTGCTTCCGGTAAAGGAGGCGTAGGAAAATCTACTGTTTCTGCTAATTTGGCAATGACTTTGGCCGATAAAGGCTATAAAGTCGCTTTGGTTGATGCTGATATCTATGGACCGTCTATTCCCAAAATCTTTGATGTAGAGAATGAACGTCCTTGTTTATCTGTCAAAGCAGATAAAGATGGGATGATGGACCCCATACAAAAATATGGAGTGAAGATTAATTCTTTAGGTTTTTTTGCTGATAAGGGAAAATCAATTGTCTGGCGAGGTCCTATGGCCTCTAATGCAATTACTCAGTTGTTTACTCAGACCTATTGGGACGATATTGATTATATGATTATCGATTTTCCTCCGGGTACGGGTGATATTCAGATTACTGCTGTGCAAAAATTTGAAATTGATGGTGCTATAGTGGTAACTACCCCTCAGGAGTTATCGTTAAATGACGCACGTAAAGGAACCGAGATGTTAACTAACGAAAATATCCATATTCCACTGATAGGAGTTGTTGAGAATATGTCTTGGTTTACCCCGTTACAACATCCTGATGAGAAGTATTTTATTTTTGGAAAGAACGGCGGGCAAACTTTAGCTGATGAATTCAGTGTTCCTTTGTTGACCCAGATTCCTTTAATAAAAGAAGTTGGAGAGTTGGCTGAACAAGGGAAGGCTTTTTCTGCTCTTGATAATAAAGATTTAAAACTTGTTTTTGAACAATTGGCTGAGGTGGTAGTAGCTTTTTGTGAGGAGAAAAAATAATATAGGAAGGTTATGATGAAACGAATTATAATTGGTGTATTGTTTTTAGGGGCGGTAGGACTTGCTTATTCTTTGGCCCAGAATGATAACAATAATATTGAAAATACGACGATTAGAAAAAGAGGTTGTTTCTTTGATTCTAATCATAATGGCATTTGTGATAATTACGAAAAACGCACTTGCAGGAAGGCTGACTTTAATGAAAAAGATCCTAAAAGGAAAGCTGATCGTTGCGATGGCTCAGGCTATTCTTTAAATCAAAAGAGGCAGCTTAAAAGAGACAAAATTTATAATAATAATTAAGGGAATAGTTTTTTAGGATAGTTTTTATGGAAGAAAGAATTGATAGGGCTGTTGAATTGTTTAAAAGCGGATACAACTGTTCGCAGTCTGTTGTAACAGCTTTTGCTGACTTATATGATTTGACAGAAGAGCAAGCATTGCGAATTTCAGCTTCTTTTGGTGCTGGAATTGGGCGTATGCGTGAAACATGCGGTGCAGCCTGCGGAATGTTTATACTGGCGGGTTTGCAAACGGGAAGTGTAGTCCCCGATGCAAAAGCGAAAGGAGCCAATTATAAACTAGTGCAGGACCTGGCGCAAGTTTTTGTAGCGAGAAATGGCTCCTTGAATTGTGGTGAATTATTGGGCCTGAAGAAAAATCACCCCATATCTTCAATGCCTGAAGAACGTACTGCAACGTATTATAAAAAAAGACCTTGTGTCAAAATGGTTGAGGAGGCAGCTCGTATTTGGGTGGAATATTTAGAAGAACAAAAATTAATTGATCATGCTTGATCTTACGGTTTTGATTGATAATAATGCAGCCTTTCTTGATAAAGAATTGCTGACGGAACATGGACTGTCTTTTTATTTTAAAGTTGACGGTTTAGCCTGTTTATATGATTTGGGGGCTTCTGACAAATGGCTCAATAATGCTAATAAATTGGGTATTCATGCCGAAGAGGTTGATCACCTGATTTTATCTCACGGACATAAAGATCATACTGGTGGATTAAGCACTTTCTTGCAAGTAAATAAATCTGCAAAGATTTTTGTCTCTGATAAGGCCTTTAAGTATAAGTATCTGACTTACAGGCATGAGAAGCCCAGAGATATTAGCTCGGACAGTTCTTTATTTGCAAAATATGCCGATCGCTTTGTACTGCTAACAGAAGATTGTCTTTTGTCGCCCCACGTTTATTTAATACATAATCGTGTTTTTGAACATCGCTTGCCTGTTGGCAATCAATTCCTGAGAATTGTAGCCGATGGACAGGAAAAGCCTTATATACCTAATGATGAAGTAGCTTTAGTTATCCGTATAGATGATGGTATCGTAATACTTTCTGCATGTTCGCACAGCGGGGTGCTGAATATTATTCAGTCAAGTATTGAAATAACCGGTTGTTCTAAGGTTCTGGCATTTGTTGGCGGTACTCATTTAGTAGATACTGATATGGAGGAGAAAGATGATGTTGCATCCATCGCCCGTGTCTTGGCGGATAAATATCCCGAAATGTGCCTTTATACAGGTCATTGCACCGGAAGTGCTGCTGTTGATGTTTTTTCAGAGGTCTTGCAGAACCGTTTTGCTTTGTTTCACAGCGGAATGCAGTTGAAGTTTTAAGTAATTGATAACTGCTTAATGGCTATATATAAATAAAATCACTAGTGTCCACTTAAATACTTTAACATTCGGCTTTGCTTACTGATTGTA
>CALGYZ010000019.1 GCA_937934645.1 uncultured Bacillaceae bacterium
GTATAATATACAACTGGTATAACAAATAACCGGGAAACATATGAACTTTTCCCGGTTTCCATTACTATATTTTAAGTTCAGTTGACATAACATAATTATAATAAACTCTCCCTTTTTATTTTTCTTTGGTCAATAAATCCATTACATCTTCATCATCTTGCAGATCGTAATTATAATCAATCTCGTTTATTGTTTCCCGGATTGTTCCCGTATAAGCAATTTTTCCATTTTTTAAAATTCCGATCCGGTCACAAACATACCATAATTCATTAAGATCACTTGTCACATATACAATTGTTTTATTTTTCCCGGCAAGTGTTTTTAATAACTGGTATATTTCAAATTTAGTTTGTTGATCAATACCGGCAACCGGTTCATCCAAAAGTAGGATTTCCGGATCGTGAATCAAGCTTACGGCAATATGCAGCTTCCGTTGCATGCCCTTTGACATTTGGTTCACCCTGGTTGTTAAATGTTTTTCCAGACCGACTGCTTTGAGTGTATGTAGTAGTCTTTTTTTATCCTGGTTCCGTCCGGAAAATTTATTCCAAAATTGAAGATTCTCCCAAACTGTTAAGTTTTCCCATAGATTTAATTTTTGTGGCACATATCCGATGATATCCTTTACTTTTTTCCGGTGTTTCAAATAATGGAATCCATTAACGACAATTTCACCTTCATCCGGATAAACAATTGTGGCCAATATGGATAACAAAGTAGATTTTCCTGATCCTTTTCTGCCGATTATACCGAAAATCTCCCCATCTTGAATTTGAAGATCGAGTTGGTTTAACACTTTGTGTTCACCATAACGTTTTACAATTCCTGTTAGCCGAATCATTTGCTATTTCGTACCCTCCGCCGTTATAAAAAACCGGTCACTGACTTCACCGGTTGAAAAGTAACTTTATTATTTCCATTTTACTAAAAACTCATATTTTTGTATACTATTTGAAAAAATTACGGAAAATAAAGAAAAAAGCCGGAAAAAACCGGCTCTAATCTCTCAAAACAATATTAAAATTCATATAAACTATAGCTGATACGTGTTAAATACCGATAGAAATTTTCTTCCAAATCCGTTAACAGCTCATATAACTCCTCGTCATTCAATGCGTTTACATTTATTCCGTCTTCAGCATCCGGAAATTTTGCTTTTTCCTGATCAACAAGCTTTGTATTTGAATCCATATTTATATGCAAAGAAAACGGCCCGGTTTCAGCACCATCATAATCAAATTTTCCGTCATACCGTTGTTTTAATTTCTTCTCTTCCAAATTTATGTTCCGGTCCTCTGCCAATGTACCTGTGATTTTGAACGGTGGTTGGTTGCTTTCATCTACTTCCAAAGTAACATCATAGATAATCTTTTGTTCATGCTGATTTTCCTCTTTATATGTTGAGTGAACAGTTAAATCAGTAGATATTGTTTCTTGGTTTTTGCTTTGAATGTGAATGGAAAAATCCGTATCTCCGGTTATCTCTTTTTCTTTCTTACTAGTGGTATGAACAAATTCTGCGGAAAATTTATGTTTTTTATCCTGATCGCCGTAAGGTTTTATCTCAAATTTTGTTTCTTTATGTACTTCCCTGTTATTTAGCGGTACATTTTTTACTGAAATTTCAAAACGCAACTGTTCGCTTCCCTCGATACCAAGACTTATATTCCGGTCAATAACAAGATCATTTTTATCAATGAAAACTGTATAAGTTAAACCATCTTTAATACGAATTTCTTTCAATTTCTGTTTCACATCACGCAGTTTTTGTTTAATTTTATTTTTCATTTCATCCTCATCATATGTTATGTCGGCAATGGTTCCTTTAAAACCGGAACCACTTGATTTCATGAATTTTACATATCTAGTTGCAACCATGTCGTGCAGCCGGTCATCCTTTTCCAATAAATTTATCAGTTTTTCAAAGAATTCTTTTGTTTCATTTTCCGTCAACTCAAGTGTTACTTTTGTCAGTGACAATTCGACATCATCATGCTGATACTTTACTCTTTTTTCAATATCAAAATGATCATCGCTTAATTGGGTCAGTAAAAACTCCTTATACCGCTCTTTTAAATACGTTTTATCGTCATCAGCAAGAACATAATCTGCCAATCGAAAAGGCTGAACCTCCAACTGATCGGGCCCTTTATAATCAGGATCAAATCTCCGGATTAAATCACCGTATTCATTGTTTTTTACATACAGGTAATCGTTATACAATGCAGGAATTTTAATAGCAGAAATTTCGTCAGTTTGTACTAGTTCGCCTTTAATAAGAGGAACATCATTCAATCGCAAATCCGCTTTTTGGTATACAGCCGATTTGTCCGGAATCATTTTCGTCTTAAAATCAAGTGAAATATCTTTTAACATTTCTTCAATATGGATCCCTGCTGAATCAATTTCGACTTTCCCGTCAATTTTAACATCGTTTTCTGATGGTGATTCTGAAAACAATTTTTGGAATGTTAATAAATCGCCATGCAAATCTTCCCATTCTTCCAAAGCCTGCTGTAATGAATTAGCCTCGGCTTTAAAAAATAATTCTTTTGGTTTTTCCCGCATAAAAAATGTAACGAGCACGATTCCCAAAATAATCAATATAGCTGCAATGGACAAAATGATCCAATGCCATTTTAAATTGTTACCTGTTTTCATCCTGGTTTGTAGCTCCATCTTTCTCCTATTCCCCCTGACTGAATTACTTTTTTCCAAAAAATTATACAGTAGTACGTTATGATTAAAATAATGTAATATTACTTTTTATTTAGAATAATCTGAATAAAAATAAAAAATAAAAAAGCATTAAAAATATAATGCTTTTATAAAATATATTATTATTATATCAATTCATTAACTTGATAACAATAAATCTTCCGCCTCATGTTCATTTATATTTTGACTGAGACAAATTTCACTGATCAAGAATTGCTTCACCTTATTCAACAGATTTTTTTCATTTATATTTAGATTTTTTTCCTTGCTTCTGGCCGTTAAACATTTGTAAATTTTCAGCGTGTCTTTAATATCCCCACTTTTTATCTTTTCCATGATGATTTTAAACGTATCTTTCCATGGCTTTTCTTTATCGACTTGAAAGTTCTGGAGTTCTGTAAAAATTTCTTTCAACCTCGTCGGATCAGTAATATACCGGACACCAAGTTCGCTTGCTTTTTTAACGGGAATCATGACGAGCATATTGCTGGTAGGGATTTTAATTTCATAATAAGTTTCGACTTTTCCCAAAACTTCTTTTTCATCAATTCCTACAATTTCTCCTGCACCGTGCATCGGATAAAAAATTTTATCGCCTATTTCAAACAAAATGCTCCCTCCTCAGATAAACTATATTAAATATAACACAAATTAAAAAATATGTCAAAATTATTTACTATAACATGATATATAATGGATGTCAATAATAATGTATGAGAAAAAATTACCTTTTATTGGATATATTTTCCAAGAAAAAAAGACTTTTTATTGTATTACTGTGAATACAATAAAAAGTCTTTAATCAGCATTATTTACTATTTTTTTCGTTTTCCGGCAGCTTTTCCGGTTCTTGAATCACTTTTATTAATTTGACTGCTGGTCCTGCCTCTTCTTCATTCATATAAAAAGAACCGTTCGAATATCGTTCGCTGAACGGAAGGCTGTTCACCGTAAGTTCTTCGGTTACATTATCCTCTGAAATAATATGAATTGTATCTTCTTCTGCCAAAATAGCACCTATTAAATGATGAGGTTTTGTTTTTAATTCCCTCAACAGCACAAGTCCGCGGTTTGCCCTTTTCGTCAGATCCAGGACATTAACAGGGAGTCGTTTCACTGCACCTCGCTGGGTGGCAAGAATGATGGATTGCCGTTCAGGATCCCGGATTACGCCCCCGCCAACGACATAATCCCCTTCTTTCAAATTAATGCCCTTAACTCCTGTTGCCCGGACACCAATCGGTTTTATTTCATTTTCATCAAAACGGATTCCATAGCCGTAAGAAGTTGCTAGAAAAATTTCATTCGTTCCGTTTGTATACCCAACCTGCACCAGCTCGTCATCTTTTAAATTTATGGCAATCAGCGGTTTTAAATGACGTTGGGCTTTATATAAGTTCAGTTCTGTCTTTTTAACGATACCGTTTCTCGTTATAAACAACAGATATCCGGGACGTTCGAATTCTTTTACAGGAAGAACTGAAACAATCCGCTCATCATGATCAGTGGACATGAATGAAGAAATATGGCGGCCTGTGTCTTTCCAGCGGATATCGGGAATCCGGTGAACGGGACAATAAATATAGTTCCCTTTATTGGTAAACAGCAATAGTACATCCAGTGTACTCATTTCGTAAGCGGCAAGAATGTGATCTGATTCTTTCATACCAAAGTCTTCCCAGTTTGAAGCAGCATAAGAACGCAGGCTTGTACGTTTTAAGTATCCGTCATTTGTTACCGTCACCACAACATCTTCATCGGGAATCAATACTTCCAGACTGACTTTCAACTCTTCAATTTTTTCTTCAATTTCTGTCCGGCGTTTATCGGAATACTTCTTTTTTATATCCCTTAATTCTTTAATGATCACTTTTTGTAACTTCTTTTCACTGGACAAAATTTCTGTTAACTCGGCTATTTTTTTCTCCAGCTCAGCTGCTTCCTGCTGCAGTTGGGTAATATCCGTATTAGTCAAGCGGTATAATTGCAAAGAAACGATGGCTTCCGCCTGGGATTCTGTAAAATCGTAGGCGGACATTAAATTTTTCTTTGCATCCCGTTTATCCGTTGACGCACGGATAATATTAATGACATCATCCAGAATAGAAATGGCTTTTATCAGTCCTTCTACGATATGCTGCCTTTCTTTTGCTTTATTTAAATCGTAACGGGACCGTTTTGTTACTACTTCTTTCTGATGTTCGACATAGGCATCCAGCAGATCAGTAAGACTCATTAGCTTCGGCCGCCGTTTATATATTGCGACCATGTTAAAGTTATACGTGATCTGCAGTTCTGTATTTTTATATAAATAATTTAATATTCCCTGGCTGTCAGCATCTTTTTTCAGTTCTACAACGATCCTTAAGCCGGTTCGGTCCGTTTCATCCCGCACTTCGGAAATGCCTTCAACTTTTCTTTCCAAACGAAACTCATCAATTTTCTTTACTAAGTTTGCCTTATTTACATCGTACGGAATCTCGGTAATTATAATTTGTTCCCGTCCGCCGCGAATTCGTTCAATCTCGGCTTTTCCCCGGACAATGATTTTTCCTTTGCCCGTCTTATACGCTTTTTTGATCCCGTCGATTCCTTGAATAATACCACCGGTAGGGAAATCCGGTCCTTTAATGACTTCCATTAATTCATCCACTGTACAGTCCGGCTTTTTCATACGTAAAATTGCACCATCAATAACTTCGCCCAGATTATGAGGAGGAATATCCGTGGCATAACCTGCAGATATACCGGTCGAACCGTTGACCAGTAAATTCGGAAATCGTGACGGCAGGACCACCGGCTCTTCTTCCGTATCATCAAAGTTGGGTATAAAGTCCACGGTCTCCTTTTCGATATCCCGTAAAAGTTCTGCACTGATCCTAGAAAGTCGTGCTTCCGTATAACGCATTGCCGCCGGCGGATCACCGTCAATACTCCCGTTATTTCCATGCATTTCAATGAGCGGGTTCCTCATTTTCCAATTTTGGCTCATTCTGACCATTGCTTCATATACGGATGAATCACCATGAGGGTGATAATTTCCGATCACATTCCCCACGGTTTTTGCCGATTTGCGGAATGGTTTTTCCGCTGTATTCCCATCTACATGCATCGCATATAAAATACGCCGTTGAACCGGTTTTAAACCGTCCCTTGCATCGGGTAGCGCACGGTCTTGAATGATGTATTTACTATAGCGGCCAAACCGGTCGCCGATTACTTCTTCCAAAGGTAAATCCACAAGATGTTCTTTTGCATTTGCCATTAATTGTTCACCTCATCGGATTGTTGGATATTTTCATTTTCCAACAAACTGCCTTCATCTTCCAATCCAAAATCAACATGTTTTTCGATCCATTTTCTTCTCGGTTCAACCTTTGTTCCCATAAGGGTTGAAATTCTCCGGTCGGCACGGGTGAAATCATCAACTTTTACCCGGATTAACGTTCGTGACTCAGGATTCATCGTCGTTTCCCACAGCTGGTCGGCATTCATTTCACCGAGACCTTTGTAACGTTGAATCACATACCCTTTTCCCATTTCTTTCATCAGCTTTTTCAGTTCTTTTTCAGTCCAGGCATACTTGACCACTTCATTTTTTCCCGTGCCTTTGCTGATTTTATACAGAGGCGGAAGGGCAATATAAACTCTTCCCGCTTCCACAAGGGGCCGCATATATCTGTAGAAAAACGTCAGCAATAATACCTGGATATGCGCCCCGTCCGTATCAGCATCAGTCATAATAATTACTTTGTTATAATTGGCTTCGTCTATATTAAAATCCGCACCGACGCCTGCACCGATTGTGTGAATAATTGTATTGATCTCTTCGTTTTTCATAATGTCGTCCAGTTTTGCTTTTTCCGTATTGATAACTTTTCCCCTAAGGGGAAGCACAGCCTGAAAACGCCGATCACGTCCCTGTTTTGCCGACCCTCCCGCTGAATCTCCCTCAACAAGATATAGCTCGTTTTTATCCGGATTACGGGATTGGGCAGGTGTCAGTTTACCCGATAACAAAGCTTCCGATCTCCGGCGTTTTTTTCCGCTTCTTGCTTCTTCCCGTGCTTTTCTCGCCGCTTCCCTGGCCTGTTTTGCTTTGATTGCTTTTTTAATAAGCATCGTACTGATATCAGCATTCTCCTGTAAAAAATAAGTCAAATGTTCGGATACAACTGCATCCACTGCGGAACGGGCCTCGATTGTACCGAGTTTTCCTTTTGTTTGGCCTTCAAACTGCAATAAGTGCTCCGGAATCTTGACGGATACAATTGCTGACAATCCTTCCCGGATATCCGGACCGTCCAGGTTTTTGTCTTTTTCCTTTAACAATTCCGCTTTCCGGGCATATTCGTTAAAAATACGGGTAATTGCCGAACGGGCACCGATTTCGTGTGTACCTCCGTCTTTCGTGCGAACCAGATTCACAAAGGACAACATGTTTTCTGAATAACCGTCATGATACTGGAAAGCAAATTCCACTTCAATATCATTGTGTACACCGTAAAAACTAACTACTGGATGCAATGGATCTTTTTCTTCATTAAGATACTGAACAAAAGCCTCGAGCCCTTTTTCATATTGATATGTTTCATGAATGTCTTCCCGTTCATCAATGAAGTCGATTTTCAAGCCTTTTAACAAAAATGCGGATTCCTGTAACCGTTCGCTCAAAATATCATATTGAAATACTATTGTTTTAAAAATTTCAGGATCCGGTTTAAAATGAATTGAAGTACCCGTTTCTTTTGTTTTTCCTTTCTTCACTAAAGTTGTAACAGGCTTGCCGCCATTTTCAAATTTTTGTTCGTAAATGAATCCGTCCCGTTTAATTGTCACCGTTAAATATTCGGACAAGGCATTGACGACCGCTGCACCGACACCATGTAAACCACCGCTCGTTTTATAACCGCCCTGACCGAATTTGCCGCCGGCGTGCAATTTAGTAAATATAACTTCTGGTGTCGGTTTACCGGTTTTATGTTTTCCCGTAGGAATACCTCTACCAAAGTCCGTAACGGTCACACTGTTATCTTTATGTATCGTAACAATAATCCGGTTTCCATAACCGGCGATCACTTCATCCACAGCGTTATCAACGATTTCAAATACAAGATGATGCAATCCGCGTGCATCTGTACTTCCTATGTACATACCCGGTCTTTTCCTTACTGCTTCAAGACCTTCCAAAACTTGAATGGAGTCATCAGTGTACTCCAACGGTTGATTTTTTGCCACAACCATTCCCCTTTCAACTGAATATGTATGAAGTATAAGCTTTAAAAAAGAGAACATATGTTTGTTTTATTATTATACAAATTTTTCTCTTGATTTTCCAGAAAGGACTTACAACTGTTTAGACCATTTACATTTTATACCGGGAACGGTAAGAAAAAAATGAAAAGAAAAAGGTGGACATAATTGTCCAGCCTTCCCATTTTCAATCATCAAAATCTTATTCGCGTTAATGAATGTATGACTTTTATGCACAGGTCCATAATCACCGTATATCCGCGTTCTTTTAAAAACTTGTAAGCCTCTTCATTAACAACACCTTGTTGCGCCCAAAATACATCAGCATCAATTTCGTCAAATTCTTTTGCAATTCCGGGAAGATGTTCACTTCTTCGGAAAACATTGACGATATCGACGTGGCCTTCAATATCTTTTAACGATTTTACTGCTTTTACGCCAAGAACTTCATCGACGTTTGGATTGACCGGGATGATTTCATAGCCGGCCTCTTGCATTGCTTTCGTAACCTGATAGGAAGTCCGTTCGGGTTTGTCACTTAAACCGACCACAGCAATGCGTTTTGCCTTTTTCAATATTTTTCCCAGTTCTTCCAAAGACGGATTTTGAACCATAGTATGACCTCCTGAAAACAAACTGATCCGGTTTATAAGTCCGGTAAAAAAACAAAAAATCACTTGTTGTTCTGGTAATAAAAAAGTTTATGAAACCATGACTATCATACTATGAATGGAAAATATTTTCAAAGCAGCGGGTACCGACAGCCTCTTCATTATGTCCTTACGTGAGCGTGCCGTTTTTTGTCTGGACGTAAATCAGATGTGTAAAAGGCGGTGCTAACAATAAATTATTAATTGTCTTTGAAAATCCGGATCAAATCGGCAACCGCTTTCCTTTCTTCCAGTGTAAGTGATTGAACGAGATCGAAAATCGAATCCTTTCCATTCTCGGCATAACTGGACTTTTCCTCGCCGATCCGAACCGCATTCTGTATTTGCAATTCTTCATCAAGTAAGCGAAAAAACTCATATATGCTAATTTGGCTGATTTCGCAAAATTTGCTAAGCAACGTAACCGGAATCATTTGTGAACCTGTTTCAATTCTTGACAATGTCGGCTGGGATATTTGTAGTTGATCTAATACTTCCGAAGTGGCAAGTCCTTTTTCTTTTCTGATTTTCCGCATCATTTCCCCGATTTGCCGATCAGTATACATAGCGAACACTCCTACTGCAATTTATTTTATCAAATATCACAAAACACCACTGTACATCGGGATGAGCGTATAATTTCATACTGTTTACAAATTGGCAGGTATGTATTATTCTATACATGAATAGAATACGGAAATATTTTTGATAAAAGAATGAAAAGCGGCGTTTAAGTGTAACCCGTATTTAATAAACAGGCATTGGTAAGAATCGGGCATATCCGTTGCATAGTTATATGAAAAATGCTTTTTTGAGTACGGATCAATTGCATTAATAAATATGAAAATTATTTCGGTAAAAACATGCCCGGTCACATGGTTGACGAATTTTAGCCCCATACAAATGATTTTTATCAAAAGTTTTCATGACCAATTCATATTATTTTTAAGAACAACGGAAACTATAATTCATTATAGCACGCTTACCGCCGGATTGAAGCAATACCTTCCGGGGACGTTTTTAAACCGGTTTACAACTTTCTTGTTGTTTTTCCCGGCTTTTCCAGTACTTCAGAGACCACAAAAGGACTAATTATTTTTTCAGTTATCTGTCCACTATTAAAAATAAAATAATTTGTGTATAATCATAAAAAGAACGGATTGTTAAAAGGGGAAGACCGAATGTATACCATACTTATGCTCGTGATCGCTTATGTAATCGGCTCGGTTCCGTCCGGCTTAATTATCGGGAAAGTATTCTATAAAACGGATATCCGAGAACACGGAAGCGGCAATTTAGGCGCAACAAATACATTCAGAGTCCTAGGTGTAAAAGCCGGAATAATCGTAATGATAGCGGATATTTTAAAGGGAACGTTGGCAGCCAGCCTTCCCTATCAGTTTCAACATTTGCAAATTCCTATCGAATGGAATATCAATCCGTTATTGGTGGGACTTTTTGCAGTCATCGGACATATGTATCCGGTATTTGCCGGATTCCGAGGCGGAAAAGCGGTGGCGACATCAAGCGGAGTCGTCCTTTTTTATGAACCGCTGTTATTTCTTCTGCTTGTCATCACTTTTATTATTACATTGTCGCTTTTCAGATACGTATCGTTATCCTCAATGGTATCCAGTATCGTAGCATGCATTTATGCACTTTTTACACGTGATCTTTTACTCATTGTCATCATTTTTTTATTGACCATTTTTATATTCTACCGACACCGTGACAATATAAAACGGATAAAAAACAAAACGGAGCCAAAAGTCAAATGGTTCAAAAAATAAAAGGGGGGAGTACTTCCCCCTTTTTTAATTGCTCACTTCAACAGCTTCGGATTTTTCCCAATAATATTCGGCAAAAACCTCTGCTAATATATCCACTGTATTATACATTTCTTCCAATGTATTTTCCGGCCCACCAATCTCGATAATTAATGAATTCGGGGATAAATCCTGATTATATACTCCGTTTCCCTCAGTCTTGTCTTTATGGAAGATTCCCCGTGTCAATGCCGGGTACTTTTCTTTTATTAATGAATTCAATTCTATGGCAAACTTTTCATTCTCCTTATATCCGGGATGGCTTTCACCGACGATAAAATACAGTTTAGCATAATTTTTCCCGTTAATGATCGTTGTTGTTGTGTTTCTTTTTGCACTGTCCCTGTGGATATCCAGGAAATAAACCAAATCTTTATTTTGTGCCATAGCCTCCTGGACAACTTCCCTGGACGCTTCATAAGATTTTGTATACGGCAAATTCCGTTCGGCCAAAATTTTTGCAATATCCGTTTTATCAACAACCGCCCCGATTCCTTTTTCCATTAATTTATTCGCAAGCCGTTCCCCCACCAGGGTTATATTCACTTCCTTATGTTGGGCGGTGACCGCACTGTTTGAATCCTTTATATGGGGAATAAAGGATTCCCGGTTATGGGAATGATAAATAAAGACGGTATTTTTATCCGGTTTCTCAATATTTTTCTTTGGGGGATCGTCTAAAATATTTTCTAAACTTTCCTCGACAACTTCCCGGTCCTTTAACAATTCTTCAATCGGCGGTGATGATTCAATTGGCAGATTGGTGAAATCGGTTCCTTCACCCGCAACGACTATTTCTGATTTCATTGCAAACAAACCGGGAACTTCATCAAAAATCATGCTCCGGGCATCCTTCAAATTGATATTCGTCGCAATTTCAACAGCATCCATAAACACCGATTGCTCTTCTTCCGTCAAAAACTGCGAATAATAATGATTCTCGAATGCTATCATTTTTAAAAAAAGTTCGGACTTCACTTTACTTTCATGGTAACCGTTAAAAAATACGGATAAAAACAAATTGGACTGACTGGCTGCGGCAGTACTGATAATTGAGATCACGGAAAACAGGAATAAAATAAATTTCAATAACTGATTCATCGTCATTTATCACCTATTAGTTCATCATTTACTAATAGATATGTAAAAAAGAAAGGTTTTAGAAGGAAAAATTGAAAATACACGGGTATAAGCTTGACTTCATGGAGAAACATCATATAAAATGATAATCGTTTCAGGCTGGTAAGCGATTGAGTGGTAAAGAGGATGAGTAAGGAGTATTAAAATGATAGAATTTATAACGGAATCTTACCAGGGGCTGATCTTTTATATCCTGTACATATCTCTTTTTTGGTACTGTCTGTTATACATATACCGTCGTCTTTTCTTTCTTTATCCCGACTATCACACCGGAGAAAATTTAAATCCCTTTTGTTTAAAAAATGTTCCGGTCAGGAAAAGAATAACGAATGATCGCGGATTTTTCTTTTTATTCTGGCTGCCGAAAACCATTCGGAGAAAAGACAGCCCTGAAGATGACACACCCGGATTATTCTTCTTCAAAACATCCCACGAGTAACAATAAGGAGGAAGAATAATATTGAATAAAAGAAAAAAATGGAAGTTATCTGTTGCGCTTTTACTGTTTTCTCTTCTCTTGACCGGATGTAAAGCGGCCGAAACCGAAGGTGCATTTTTCCATGATTATTTGGTTGAACCGTTTATAATCATCATTAAAACATTCGGTCAAATGTTAGGAAACAGCTACGGATTGGCAATTATTTTCATCACTATTATCCTGCGTACACTTTTACTTCCGTTTGCTTTGAATGCGGCGAAAAAACAAAAAATCATGCGGGAAAAAATGGAAATTATGCGTCCGGAACTTGAAAAAATCCAGGAGCGCATGAAAGCCGCCAAAACAAAAGAAGAGCAGATGAAAATCCAGCAGGAAATGATGCAATTATATCAAAAACATGACTTTAACCCTTTTAATATGGGATGTCTTCCCATTCTTCTGCAAATCCCGATCTGGATGGGACTGTATTATGCCATCCGGCTGTCTCCAGAGATTGGAAAGCATTCGTTCCTTTGGTTTAACTTAAACGAAACGGATATTATCCTGGCAATTCTTGCTGCGGGAGCATACTTCCTGCAATTTAGAGTTTCGATGGCCATGATGCAACCTGCAACGGCCGGATTCCAAACGGAAGCCCAGGCCCAGCAGCAGCAACAAATGATGAAAATGATGGGAATTATGTCCCCGGCATTAATCTTTGTTGCTTCACTCTCAACAGCATCTGCCCTCGCTCTTTACTGGACAGTGAGTGGTATCTTTTTAATCGGTCAAACATATTTAACAAGAAAATTATATCCGCCTCATGTACCCGAAAAAGAAGACACACAAACGAAAGCAAATAACAAAGGACAAGCGAAAAAGAAAAAAAGAAAGAAAAAGAAAAGAAAAAAATAAGGGGCTGATCTTTGCCCCTTATTTTTATTCGATTCTGATTTCTTTTTTCGGCATCACATGCATACCTCTTGCTGTCACATGCACTTGTATGTAATGTAATCCATATTCTTTAAAAGATAATTCAGTGTAATAAGTACCATGATCTTGTCCTTGTACATCAATCATTTTGCTGTCGTCTTCTTCTCCTTCTTTCCAAACTTCAAAAATCACCTCATCCGCATCATCCACTTGTTCATTTCCTTGAGTCACTACAGCTTGAACTTTCACTTTCTCTGAAACAGCCGCAGTTTGAGGCACATCCAATTGAACTTCTATTAATTCTTGAACATGATCATTTGTTTTTTGATGACCGCACCCGGAAAAAACAACAACGAGTAAGGAAGCGAAAATGAGATGAAAAATTCTCCGCATAATAACCTCCCTTTATTTTCATTATTTTTATTATACATTATTTTCTGATAAATAAAACCGTTTATTGTATGTTAAAATAAAACATCCGGGAACAATTCCCGGATGTTTACTTCTTAAAAAATGTAGACTGATCGAACAAGCCTTCAGCTTTTAAAATATACTTTTCTGTTTTTCCAATTAAATCAAAATGTGAATAACCGTCTTTCCGGTGATGAATCCATTCTTCCTTCAAACCGTATTGTTTTCCCCATTCAGCCAGTTTTTTCAAGTCTTTGCAGCCGACTTTTGTTACGGTTTTCATATCGGGAAAACGTTCGTCATACCAATAATGGGTTAAAAAGGCAATTTCCCCGTTATCAATTTTTCGCTTCCATTCTTCCACATGTTTCCTTTTAATACCGAAGGCCAACAATCATTCCTCCCTTTCGCTGATACACTCCGATCGGTTAAGATTCTATTTCTTTTTCGCTTTTAAATATGCTTCGTGCCATTCCGGATGTGTTTTACGAATGGATACCGGTTTAAAGTTTTCTTTTTTAACGCACACATGGGTGGTAGTACCGGTTACGGCAAGTTCTCCGGACTCCTTAAATATTTTATACCCGTATACTACTTTTAAGCCGTTATAATCTTCAATCCAAGTTTGTATCTGAACGGTTTCCCCGTACTTACAAGGTTTCTTATAAGATACTTGCACATCTATGACCGGAGCCAAAATTCCTTCTTTCTCCAATTGCGCATAGCTGAAGCCGAGATCTTTAATTAAATTTGTCCGTCCGATTTCCATCCAGACTAAATAATTTGCGTGATGAACGACACCCATTTGATCCGTCTCCGCGTAGCGGACCGGTATAGAAACTGTTGAAATTTGCATGTCTACTCTCCCTTTTGTAATAATTGATAACTTTTCACGAAATCTTCTTTTGTCAGCCGGCTTAATTCGCCGGGTTCGATCGCAGACTTTTTTGACAATCTTAAAGATTGCTGTTGGATGGCTTCATGAATTAAATTCTCGGCAAACCTTCCGTTTCCTCCGGGATATTGTACTGTCATCTGCTGCTTTAGATACTTGGCAGCATCCGGATCAATTTTATAGGCATATTTTTTAGCAAACAGATGCATGATTTCTATCAGTTCGTCAATATGATAGTCTGCAAAATGAAAGAATTTCTTAAATCTGGACTTTAAACCGGGATTGCTTTCCAGAAGCTGTTTCATTTCATCCGGGTACCCTGCAAGGATCACGACAAGATTTTCTTTATGTTTTGTCATTTCTTCGACAAGAGTATCGATCACCTCTTTACCGTAATCCTGATTGTTCTCCCGGAACAAAGAATAGGCTTCGTCGATAAAAAGCACTCCGCCTAAGGCTTCTTTAATTTTTTTCTTCGTTTTTATTGCCGATTGTCCGACATAGCCGGCAACTAAATCTGCCCGTCCGCAAACGACCAGATGTCCCCTTTTTAATATTCCGCATTCCTTTAATAATTCCGCATAAATTTTGGCAACAGTCGTTTTTCCTGTACCCGGATTACCGGTAAATACCGAATGCAGCTGGATCGGAACAGTGGGCAAATCCTGCTCTCTTCTGTACTTTTGCATTTTTACAAAGGAAATATATGTACGGACGGCATCCTTTACTTCTTTGAGTCCGATTAATTCATTTAACTTCTCCATCGGCGGTTTTTCCGGTTTGTCGGACGGACGCTTAACTTCAAAATCGTCACGGTCGAGTACTGAGTATTGAAAGAGCACAGGAAGGTTGCTTTCTTTATGTCCTTTTTTAAAAATGGCCTGCATGATTAAATGATGGACCGTGCGGGCATTACCAAAAGTATGATCCACTCTGCTCTGCTCTATTAAATATTTGAGTTCCCGCTTTGCCGCCGCCGTGAGTACATAGTCATTGGCATGGGCAATTTTTTCTCCGATTTGCAGCAACTCGTCTGTCGAATAATCATCCAACTCGATTATATTTGATTCCGGAAAGCGGCTTCTTAACCCCGGATTGGCATCCAGAAACTGCCGCATTTCTTCCGGATAACCGGCCATTATTACGGAAAATTTTCCTCCGTATTCTTCACTGGTCATCAGGGATACAAGGGTATCAACAGCATTTTGTCCGTAATCATTTTCCGATTGTCCTGGTCTTTTTAAACTGTACGCTTCATCTATGAATAAAACACCGCCTAAAGCCTTTTCGACCATCATACGGACGTTTTCTTCCGTTTGGCCGACATAAGCACCGACGAGCTGTGAGCGGTTTGTTTCAATTACTTCTTTTGTCGGCAATACCCCGAGTTCATAGTATATTTTCGCCAAAAGCCGGGCAATAGTCGTTTTTCCCGTTCCCGGATTTCCTAGTAAAATCATGTTCAGGCTTGGTTCATCCACACTTTTGAAGCCTTGTTGCCTTCTGCTTTTTTGATATTTCAAATATTGATAAAATTGGTGAATCCTTTTTTTTACATTTGTTAAACCGATCATTTCATTAAGCTCGTCCAAGGCTGTTTTTTCTTCTTCCTCTTCTTTTTCCGATTGAATTTTTTGATCCCATTGTTCCTTTAAATGATTTACTTTTCCGATGCTTTTTTGAATTTGTTCTAGAGTACTCGCATGGATAAAGGTCCGCTTGGATGATTCATGCAAATCTTCTAAAATCGATTTTAAATGAACAATTTCTTTGCTGATTTGTTCCAGAAATGCAGTCAATTCCGTAAAAAGTTCTATGAAATTTTCATTATCCATTTTCCGGTAAAAGTTCAACTCATTTTGTAAATGATCAAATTTTTCATCTACATGATGTAAAAAATGTTCACATATTTCTTTATATCTTTTTAACGTACGTTCTTTATGCAGCGGACTGTCGGACTCCCTTACCGGAGGAAAAGTCAAATCATGCAAAAGATTTACCTTTTCCGTTAATTTATATTTGCTCACATAACTCCGGGCTTGTTCATTTCCCGGATCAATTTCCAATATATGTTCCATCCATTTTCTGATAAAGTCACTGCCTACATTCGTTTTTTCCAATTGTTTCATGTAATCGATCATGAGCCCGGATATTTTTTCCGGCTGGTTCGCACAGTAATGGTCATATTTTTCTATAATTATATCTAAAAGCTGATCATTTACTTTTTTCATTTTTGTTCCTGTTCTCTTTGTCATGTTAATCACAAACTCTTTCTATTATTCTTATCGTTTTTTATTTCCTTTCCGAAAATATTATACATTCGAAAAGGTTTTCAATGCAAACCGGGCAGAAAATATAACTTTTAGTTGAGGATTAAAATCCGGAGGGAAAATAAATCAGGAGACCGGTTAAGAGATCGGATCTCCTGATTTTTTTATCTATTCATATTGATCATGATACTCGTCCCTGATTTCTTCCCTCATCGCAGCGATACTTTCTCTCCGGCGTTCGTTCTTCGCACGGATTTGTTCTTTTTGTTCTTCACTGGCGGTTTTCATTGACTCCTCTGCTTCGCGGATATTTTCAATTGTATTTTGAATCATGTTTTGCAGCTTTTCGATGTTGTCGGAACGATCATCCGGCTTCGGCTGATGTTTCATGAAGCAACCTCCTTGAGCTTATTAGTCAAAGTATACTTTTTATCGTGTTCTTCCTTGCAGATATTTATTCACCTTTCGTTTGGATCACATGAGGCTGTTTTCCAGATTGGTCTTGCATTTTTTTGCCTTTGTTACCGCCGGCTTCCCTTGTATTAAGTCCGATATGATCCGGCTGAAACTGCTTTGAATTCCGCTTTGGATTACCCATTCTCTAATCCCTCCTCAGGGATTAGAATGCTTCATATCGAGCTTTTATATGTAATAAAAATATAAAAAAATGTAAGCAAATTGAGCGCTTACATTTTTTGTATGTATTCTTTATTTTGCTTTAGCAGTATATTTTTCTTCAATTTTCTTTTCAATTCTCTCTAATATTTCCTGATCTTTCAAAATTTGTAATTTATTTTCAAGAACAAGCTCATTGAATGTCAATTTTCTTTTCTTTCTCATCCTGCTCACGCTCCTTTACTTATATAGTATCATTTATCTTTTCCGATTTATGCAAAAATTATGACAAACTTTCGAAAATTTTTGATAAATCAACAATCTTCTTCATAAAACGAGACAGGTTAATGTGCTTATTCGACAAAAAAATCCCTTATTGAAACGGGAAATGCGTTTCAATAAGGGATAAGTAACATTGTTTAGTTGGATACTTTGGAGTTTTTCAATTTATCGCGTAATACCATTTGCAGAATACCGCCGTGACGATAATAGTCAATTTCGACATCGGAATCGAAACGTACAATCGCTTCGAACTCGATTACATCGCCATTTTCTTTCTTAGCCGTTACTTTAACTGTGTCACGCGGCTTTAAGTCTTCATCGATATGGACATCGATGACTTCTTTTCCGGTTAAGCCGAGTGTTTCAGCGCTTTCGCCTTCTTTGAATTGTAACGGCAGTACACCCATTAATGCAAGGTTTGAACGGTGAATCCGTTCGAAGCTTTGGGCGATTACTGTCTTAATACCGAGCAGATTTGTTCCTTTTGCTGCCCAGTCACGGGAAGATCCCATACCGTAGTCATGTCCTGCTAGTACAACGAGTCCTGTTCCTTGCTCTTTGTACTTCATGGCTGCATCATAAATGGACATGACTTCTCCCGTCGGCCAGTAAGTTGTATATCCGCCTTCGGTTCCCGGGGCAATCTGGTTACGGATGCGGATGTTAGCAAAAGTTCCGCGCATCATTACTTCGTGGTTACCACGGCGTGAACCGTAAGAGTTAAAGTCACGCGGCTCTACTCCGTTTTCGATCAGGTATTTGCCCGCAGGTGTATTAACACCGATGGCTCCTGCCGGTGAAATATGGTCAGTTGTTACAGAGTCACCGAACTTACCGATGACACGTAAACCAGTAAGTGGTTTGATTTCTTCCGGATCAGGCGACAAGTTTTCGAAGAAAGGCGGGTTTTGAATATATGTTGATTTTTCGTCCCAGTCGTACAGCGGTTCATCGCTTGTTTCAATTGCATTCCAGCGTTCGTTGTCGTCAAATACCCGCTCATATTCTTTGCGGAACAGTTCAGGTGTAACAGTGCGTTTTACGAGTTCGTTTACTTCTTGTGCTGTCGGCCAAATATCTTTCAGGTATACGTCATTGCCGTCTTTGTCTTTTCCGATCGGATCCTTGGCCAGGTCAATATCAACAGTACCTGCTAATGCATAGGCAACAACCAACGGCGGTGAAGCGAGATAGTTACCTTTCACCAGCGGATGGATCCGTCCTTCAAAGTTACGGTTTCCGGACAATACGGATGTTACGAGCAAGTCACTGTCAGAGATTGCTTTTTCAATTTCAGGAAGCAACGGTCCTGAGTTACCGATACATGTCGTACATCCGTAACCGACCAGGTTAAATCCGATTTCTTCAAGATACGGCATCAAGCCTGAATCTTTCAGATAACCGGTAACAACTTTTGACCCCGGAGCAAGGGATGTTTTTACGTATTTCGGTGGCTTCAATCCTTTTTCAACAGCTTTTTTCGCAACTAACCCTGCTCCCAACATAACATGCGGGTTGGATGTGTTTGTACAGCTGGTGATCGCTGCAATGGCCACCGCACCGGTTTTCATAGTTTCCTTTGTTCCGTCAGCATATTCAACGGTAGCTGTTTTATCCAGCTCTTTTTCGTCCAGACCGAAGCCTTGGTTGCCTTGCGGCGCGCTTACTGCGTTCCGGAATGATTCTTTCATTTCTGATAAAGGAATTAAGTCTTGCGGACGTTTAGGTCCGGACAAGTTTGCTTCAATTGTAGAAAGATCAAGTTCAACAACATCAGTATATGTCGGATCTTCGCTTTCAGGAGTAAAGAACAGATCGTTCTTTTGCAAGTATGTTTTAACCAGTTCGATATGCTCTTCACTGCGTCCTGTCAAACGTAAGTATGCCAGTGACTCTTCGTCTACCGGGAAGAATCCGCAAGTTGCTCCGTATTCAGGTGCCATGTTTGCGATCGTTGCACGATCAGCAAGCGGCAATTCAGATACACCCGGTCCGAAGAACTCGACAAATTTTCCTACTACGCCTTTTTGACGCAATAGCTGAGTTACTTTTAATGCCAGGTCAGTAGCTGTTGCACCTTCCGGAAGTTTTCCGGTCAATTTGACTCCGATTACTTCAGGAATCGGGAAGTATGACGGTTGTCCCAGCATTCCTGCTTCAGCTTCAATCCCACCAACTCCCCATCCGAGTACACCAAGACCGTTAATCATTGTCGTATGGGAGTCAGTACCGACCAATGTGTCCGGAAATGCCAGATATTCGCCGTTTTCTTCCTCAACCGCATGTACTACACTGGCCAAGTATTCAAGGTTTACCTGGTGAACAATTCCTGTTGCCGGCGGTACGGCACGATAGTTTTTGAACGCTTTTTGTGCCCAGTTCAGGAATTGATAACGTTCGGCGTTTCTTTCAAATTCCAATTCCATGTTCAAGCGTAGTGCATCATTCGTTCCATACTTATCAACCTGTACAGAGTGGTCGATAACAAGGTCCACCGGAATTTCCGGGTTAATTTCTTCAGGATCTCCGCCCATGTCAGCCATGGCTTTTCTCAATGATGCCAAGTCAACCACTGCCGGAACTCCGGTAAAGTCCTGCAAAATAACACGGGATGGTTTAAATGGAACCTCTGCATCTTTTACTTCATCAGAACCCCATTTTGCCAAATTCTCCACATGTTCTTTTGTAATGACACGGCCGTCTACTTGACGGAGCACAGACTCAAGTAAAACACGGATTGAATACGGCAAACGTGAAATTTTTGTCAGACCAGCTTCTTCCAAAGACTTTAAACGATAGTAGTTATAACGTTTGCCATTCAGTTCAAAAGATTGTCTTGAGTCATACAAGTTTTGCTTTGACAAAAGAATTCCCCCCTTGGAAGAAATATTGGGAAAATCGGCCATAGTAAAGCTATTTTAATTTTCCCTCCATGTCTATATTAATATAATTTAAAAGATAAGTAAAATATGAGTATTTTATAATTAAACATAACTTTTACTTATCATCGAAAACATAAAAAATATATTTTTATTAGAAATAAAAAATTAAAACCGGTCCATGTAAAGCGTTTACATTAATTACCGATTCAACGGAGAGATTATGGCTTACCACCAGAAAAATGAAATGTTTCCCCGGATGAAAAAGAATATTTTGCTTGTTGATTTAAATGACTATTTTACTTCTATAATAAAAAAGGTCGGATAAAAAGACCGGCGGGTGGATACCGCCGGTTAGATTATCGTTATTCAATCTCACGGGTCATTTGATCAAGCTCCGATTCATATTTTTCAAGGACTTTTCTCTGTGTTTCACTTGCCACTTCATGTGCACTCTCAATTTGCTGCCGTGCTTCAACAATTTCCTGATTAAGACGTTTTAAAACATGTCCGTATTCCGGTGAATTGGGATTTAAGTTTTCATAAAGATTCTTCACTTCTTCAAATCCCTGCTGGGCGGCCTGGAATGCCTGTTGTTTGTTTTTATGATAAGGCATATCGATCACCTCTTTTATAGATTAAACGGAAGAAAAAATTTTATTCGGTTATCTTTTTGTTTGTTGTACATGATAGAAGTTACAGGTCCCCTTTAGCTGTCTAGGAGGTGATCATTTTGGGAGAAAGAGAAACGAAATACAATAAAGACAATGAAAAATATAAAAGAACGCAACCTGAACCGTTAAGCGGTTCCAAAAAAGTAAAAAACAAAAACCATTCACGCCAGAATAACAATCCCGGCCACGGAATGTAATAAATTGTTTTATTTGTACATCCCATTCTCTAAAGGGGACCTTTTTCTAACCGAATCATCTAGCATATTTTTCCAAATTGCAGTAAAATCAAAGAAAACAATACATATATTTAATTACATTGGAGGGTACAAAATGGCGGAAACATTTAAACAATATTTGGAAGCCAATAAGGAAGAAAGTCTCGAACAACTGAAAGAGTTTTTAAAAATACCGAGCATCAGCGCCCTGTCGGAACATAAAGAAGACATGTATACCGCGGCAAATTGGCTTGCCGGCCAGCTGAAACGCATCGGACTCGAAAATGTAAAAGTTTACGAAACAAAAGGGCATCCTTTAGTTTATGCCGATTGGTTACATAAAGAAGACAAACCTGTTGTGTTAATATACGGCCATTATGATGTCCAGCCCGTTGACCCGTTACATTTATGGGAAACGCCCCCCTTTGAACCGGACGTGCGTGAAGATAAAATATATGCCCGCGGAGCAAGCGATGATAAAGGGCAGGTTTTTATGCATCTAAAAGCACTCGAAGCATTGTTTCAAACGGAAGGGGAACTCCCAGTTAACGTCAAAGTCCTTATTGAAGGTGAGGAAGAAATCGGCAGCCCGAATTTGCCGGATTTTATTAAGGAACATAAAGATCTACTCCGTTCGGATGTTCTCGTTATTTCTGATACCGATATGCTGGATCGCGGCAAGCCCTCTATTTGTTACGGTTTGCGAGGATTAACCGGATTACAGATTGATGTCAAAGGTGCAAATACAGATCTTCATTCCGGAAGTTACGGCGGCGGTGTACAAAACCCTGCACATGCCCTAGTAAAAATTCTTTCTACTTTTCATGATGATGAAGGAAGAATCGCAGTTGAAGGCTTTTATGACAAAGTCCGAAAAATTACGGAAGAAGAAAAAAAAGCCATTGCAGACATTCCGTCCAATGATGAAGAGATCCGGAAAGAATTGGGGGTTCCTGAACTTTTCGGCGAACCTGGCTATAATTTTTATGAACGGACTTCCTACCGGCCTACTCTGGAAGTCAACGGCATATACAGCGGATTTCAGGGTGAAGGTATAAAAACTGTTCTCCCAAGTGAAGCAACAGCAAAAATCACTTGCCGGCTCGTGCCCGATCAAGATCCGGAAGAAATATATGAACTGCTTGTCAAACATATCGAAAAACATAAACCGAAAGGAGTAACAGTTAACGTCACTCCATTTGACAAAGGCCGCCCCTTTGTTACACCGCTTGACCATCCGGCAATACAAGCCGCAGGCCGTGCTTATGAAAAAGTTTACGGAACAAAGGTCGCTTACACAAGGAGCGGAGGTTCAATACCAATTGTCGCCGATTTTCAGACGTTATTAAATGTTCCCGTCGTTTTAATGGGCTTTGCGCTTCCGACGGAAAACTTCCATGCACCGAACGAACACTTCCATCTGGAAAACTTTTATAAAGGTATGAAAACCCTTTGTTATTATTGGAAAGATTTGGCAGTAAGTTTATAAATATGACACTGTGCGTCCGGGTAACACCCGGACGTTTTTATATGAAAAAAATACTAGTGATTTAATGAAATCATTTTTACGATATTCCCCTTTGATTATCTTTTTCTCTCAATAATAGCAATTTCATGGTCCGCAAAAAAATTGGGAATATTATAAATTTAGGTTTTTCGCCTCTTTTTGATTATTATTTTAATTCGTATAATTTATTTGTATATTTCTAGGAGGTGAACTGTGTTTGCGGTTTTCGTTTGACCTGTTATGGACGGATACTCATAATATTCTTTTTCTATTAATCTTTATCGCCATTACCGCTTTAATCATCGGCCGGTATAAAATATGGACTATCATAAAATCAACATTTGTTTCTTTTTTTATCTTCTACGTCATGCTAACGGCAGCTTTATTATTTTTTGCCCAAGAGCGCTTGTACAGAGAAGAAGTCATGATTGATGTACTGGATGAAAATTATGAAGAAAAACAGAAAGCAAAGGATCCATTCAATAAATATCCGGAAATGGTTGCAGCCGTTTCAACATTCAGTGACAAGGATGAAAGTATAATTGAAATTTGGGCGGCTAATTACAATGAAGAAAAAACATTTAAGGGGGATTTGCGGATTCTTTTCTATAAGGACAATGAAATAAAAGATACCAAAACTTATAAAATAACCATCGGTCCTGAAGAAAAGAAGCAAATTGAAACGTTTGAAAGCGACAAAGGTTTCACCCATTACAAATATTTTTTTATATCTGATTAAATAAGGAGGAATGAGTTTGGATCATTCGCAATCTGTCGAATATCGCCAACCAAAAAAGAATCCGTATGGTTGGATTTTTCTTATGGAATTTTATGCCCTGTTATTTTGTACGGGAATCGCCTTCATAATCGTACCTGTTTATTTTGCTATAACCCGGCATCCGGCTTGGTATGCTGCAGGAATCGCCGGCAGTTTTGCAACCGTCATGATTTTTCGCTTTGTGCTACGAAAAGTAAAGAAACATCTCTGGCTAAATAATCATCTTGATCAATACGAATTCACAAAAAACAAAATTCAATACAAACAACACCGGAAAATTTACGGTGATCCGATTACCGGTTCAATCCCTTTATCTTCCATTGAAGAAATATACTACAGCGATAATTGCGAAATTTTTACTGAATTGCCGGATGGAATCAAATATGAACATTTGCCGCTCAATTATTCCAGGTATCCAGGTTTTTATATTAAATATAAAAATTCTTTGCAAACAGTGGGAATGGTTATCCCGGTTTACTCAACCGAACAAGCTGATCCCGCTCTTTCAGTCATTTTCAACAACAATCCAGATATTAAATTATATTACACCGGATATATTGCATATGTAGATGATCCGGTTAATGAAGATAATAAAGAAAATGAAGAGAATATTCCCGGTTATGATGATTGGACCCCGGATATTTATCGGCTCAAGTACAGCGGGGACATAACACGCGATATTGATGAAGCATTGGAAGCCAGCAGAAAAACGAAAACAGATGAAAAAACTGGAGAATCTTTAAGTGA
>CALGYZ010000020.1 GCA_937934645.1 uncultured Bacillaceae bacterium
AAGGAGCCGTCGGGAAAAGACGGCTCTTTTTTTGCTTGTCTGTGGCATAAATAAACAGGCGAAAAACTACATTTGTAATAGGAAAACCGGGCAGTTTGCATTCACATTCCCCGGTAAATTCAAAAAGCGAGGTGGAAAAGTGAAACGATTTATCCAATTTGATCGGATGGTCACCCCGGCAATTATTAAAGCTGTTTTTTGGATTGGTGTGATCGTCACGGTTTTGGCCGGTCTGGCACAAATCTTTGCCGGAATGTCGGCACCCTTCGGCGGCGGTGCACAAGTCGTCGGCGGCTTGCTCATCATTATTCTCGGCCCGCTTTTTACCCGCATTTATTGTGAGTTATTAATCATCCTCTTTAAAATGCATGAAACATTGCAAAAAATTAACGACAACTTAAAACAATCCGACTGAGCTCGAAAACTGCTAAATCAAAGAGGGGACATCCTTTTTGATTTAGCAGTTTTTTTATCATCTGAACTACAGAAAAACATTACGTTTTCAACTGCCGGACGGAATAAAATCTTTTAACAGGGGATTGTTGTGCTTTTTCATACCGGCTGACCTTCTGTTCCAGTTTCGTAAATACGATTTCAAAAATCCAGCTGAGTAGCCAATAGAGCAGAGCAGCAACCAGATACATTTCCAAAAACCGGTACCCATCATTGGCAATGGTTCTGGATATCGCAAGAATTTCCATCACTTTAACGGCAAAGGCCAGAGAAGTCGCTTTGATCAAATGAATGAATGTATTACCGAGATCGGGCAGGGCCGTACGGAAAGCCTGCGGCATGATGATCCGCCTTAGTGCCTGTGGAACGGTCATGCCTATGCTTAATGCCGCTTCCATTTGGCCTCGGTCAACCGACTGGATTGCTCCCCGCATAATCTCCGCCTGATATGCAGAAGTATTGATCGTATAAGCGATGAATGCGATATAAAGGGGATGGATGTTATCCGCATTGAATTGCAAACCAAACCGGCCGTTTAAATAATCAAACAAAACCGGAAGGCCATAGTAAAACATGTAAAGCTGGACGATAAGCGGTGTACCGCGGATAAAAGAAATAAACAAAACGGCTCCTTGGTTCAATACCGGCAATTTAAAAATTCGAATAAATGAAATAAGAAGTCCGGAAAACAGACCGCAAATCATTGCGATAATGGTAATGGCCAGGGTCGCCGGCACACCTTTTAACACGTCCGGTAAATGTTTGATGGCAAAAGCGAGATCGATGACAGCCATGATTCATCACAATCCTTTTTCGTTACTTCAGTAAGGCCCGCCGTTTCCGTACGCTTCCTTCCATTACATTGATGATCAACTCAATGAAAATACAAATGATCCAATACACAATGGAAATGACAACATACACTTCAAAAATGCCAATGCCGTGGTTATTGCCCAAAATAATCCGGACTTGTCCCATAATATCGATGATGCCGATTGTAAAGGCCAGAGATGTATCCTTTAACAGCTCAATCGCTTGGTTACCAATATTCGGCAGGGCAATGACAAAGGCCTGTGGCAAAATGATCCGCCGTATAGCTTGCGGATAACTCATGCCGACACTTAACGCTGCTTCCAGCTGTTCCTTTCCAACGGCCTGGTAAGCCGCCCGCATGATTTCAGCCAAATATGAACCGGTATGCAATGAAAAGGCGGCGATCACAAAGATCAGACGGTTCCAGTGATTAATGTCAATATGAAACACCAATAGCAACTGCGGCAAGCCGAAATATATTAAGAAAATTTGTACGAGCAGCGGTGTTGAACGGGTAAATGACAAATATAATGCAGCAAGGCCGGACAAAATTCGCACATGTTTAATGCGTATGACTGCCACAATAACGGCAATAACCAGCGCGAAAAATAATGAAACGATCATCATAAACAAGGTTAACGGCAATTTATCCAATACTTTTATAAAAAGATCAAGCCAGTAATTCAAATCTTTATTCATACATCCACCACCTGATCAGCAAAACCATATATGCTGCCGCACCGAAAATACTTGTACGACCATTTGCGGGAGTCCCGCACCGGGATGAAAAACGTGTTACTCGGAATATTCAAAACCTTTTTCATTGATATAATCAAGATCCTGGAAGATATCGGTGCCAAACCATTTCTCGGAAAGCTTGGACAAGGTTCCGTCCTCGATCAACTCTTTCGTAGCCTGGTCAAATTCTTCAGCCAATTTTTCATGATCTTTCCGAAAAACAACGTAAACGGGCTCTTTTGATACAATTCCGCCTATTTTTAAATCCAGATTTAACTCTTTTTGAATCGCATCAAAGGTTGTTTTATTTAAAAATGCAGCATCTGCTTTTCCTTCACTGACCCTTTTTAAATTGTCCGCATTAGACGGTTGATCGATCGTTTCAATTTCGATCTGACGGTCCGGATTCTTTTTGTTATAGCCGTTTAAAATAGCACGTAGACCTCCTCCGGGCGGCATCGGGGCCAGTTTTTTCCCGACCATATCATCTAGTGTTTGAATATCATCGCGGTCCTTTCTCGTAATTAAAGCGGTTAAGGAATAACCGTATTCATATTTGGGATATAAGAACTTTTCCTCACGTTCCGGTGTTTTAAAAAACCAGTTGATGGCCAGGTCAAATTTTTTCGCATCAAGGCCGACCAAATTGGTTTCTTCTTCACCGAATTGGTACTCAAACTTATATTGGGGCAATTTCTTTTCAATTTCTTTTAAATAGTCCATATCATATCCGATCGGATGATTATTTTCATCTGTATATAAGAAGGGCGGATTCACTTCATCGCTTAATGCAACTTTGATAATCTCCCTTCCGTCTTCCGTTTTATTCCCGGTTTCACTTGAACAAGCCGATAGCAAGATCAGAGGAATCAAGGTAAAAATGAAAGTAAGTAAATATTTCTTCATTTTTATCTCCTCCTATATGGTATATTCAGGTTCATGAATCAACCGCCGTAAAAACTTCTTTGTCCGCTCATGTTGCGGATGATTGAACACTTCATCCGGCGTTCCTTTTTCAATAACTGTACCTCCATCCATAAAAACAACCGAACTGGCAACGTCACGGGCAAAATCAATTTCATGGGTGACAATGATCATCGTAATCCCTTCCTGGGCGATTTCTTTTATAATGGCCAAAACTTCACCAACCATTTCTGGATCCAACGCAGATGTCGGTTCATCGAATAAAATAACGGACGGATTCAGGGCAAGGGCACGGGCAATGCCGACCCTTTGTTGCTGGCCGCCGGAAAGCTGGGCAGGATAGGCATCAGTTTTTTCTTCCAAGCCGACTTTTTTTAATAATTCAAGGCTGATCTTCCGCGCTTCTCCTTTTTTTATTTTCTTCGCAATGACCAGACCTTCCATAACGTTTTCCAGAACAGTCTTATTTTTGAATAAATTATAATGCTGAAAAACCATTGCTGTTTTTCTTCGCAAAGTAAGAATATCCTTCCTTGATGCTTTTTTACTGTCGACAGTGAAACCATCATTCGATACGGTACCGGCATCCGGCTTTTCCAAAAAATTAATACAGCGGAGCAAAGTTGTTTTACCTGAGCCGCTTGGTCCTACAATAACCAAAACATCGCCTTTATCGACCTTCAAATCAATCCCTTTTAAGATTTCTTTGCCGTCAAAAGATTTTCGGATATTTTTTAATTCAATCAATCTATGATCACCACCCTTTTCCACGATAACAAACGTATAAATAAATTTATCTGAGTAATCAAACAATAACATAAGTATTCCTAGTTGTCTAGTGGGTATTTATTTGTTAACATAAAAACAGAATTATTGTATAATAGAAAAAATTATATCAAGCAGACAATAAGGGATGTGATCACGTGTCAAAAACGTTATTTGTAAAAACTGAAGGACAAAAGAAGTGGATGGATCAATTAAATCGTTTGAAAGATTCGTTCCGGGCTTATTCAGAGGAAGTGGATGAAAAATCCCGTTTTCCTATGGAAAATGTAAAAAAACTTGTGGAAATCGGTTACACAAAATCGACATTGCCGAAGGAATACGGAGGACTCGGATTTCGTGTTATGGATATGGTTTTAACGCAGGAAACAATTGCCAGTTTTGATGCTTCAACCGGATTGTCCATCGGCTGGCATCTCGGGGTCGTCGGCGAATTATACGAGAAAAAGTTATGGGATGAGGAAAAGCTTGTTGCTTTTGCAAAAGAGGTTACCGAAGGGGCATTGGTCAACCGTGCGGTAAGTGAAATTCAAACCGGAAGCCCGACGCGGGGAGGAAGGCCGACAACGAAAGCGGTGAAACAGAACGGAAAATGGGTTGGTAACGGAAGTACAGCTTATACGACCATGTCTCCGGCTCTGACCCTTTTCCTCGTATCGGC
>CALGYZ010000021.1 GCA_937934645.1 uncultured Bacillaceae bacterium
AATCATCTTACTACAGATTTAATCGAAGCACTAGCACAAAAACAAGATATCGAAAAAGTTTTTTAAAAAAATTGCAAATTAAAACTCGAAGTAACATTGAGCTTTGTGATATTTTCTTTTATACCTCTTCCGTTATTCAATTTATTCATATTAAAAGACATAGCGGAGCTTCAGGAACAAGTCATTTACTTTCTCAAGCTATTGCTTCTGCCAAATTGTTTAACGAAGATAGAGATAAGGTAAACAATTTTATACAAAGGAAGATTGTAAGTCATAACAGCAAAAGGGATAAAACATACAGTTTTCTAAAATATAATTACACTTCGCAAAAAAAACAAATAGTTTTGGTACTTATTGATAAAAATGCATACTCAAAAAAACCGAAGATTCGCAAGGATAATAGTGAATTACTCTCAATTTTAGAAATGATATCAATAAGCGAAAACATAAATACTTTGAAAAGCATGGGATATGAATGTTACCTAACTTTTGTACCTTCTGATGAGGCCTAAAATATCTAATTGTATCTTACTTGTATCTAATAACTTCGAGCGAAGCGACACTAAAGGTTTTAGGATGTAATTCTAACAAGCCGAAAACTTTGTTTTCGGGGTATGGCATGCCATACCCGTAGCTTGCCCCCTGTCCACTTTCCTTTTTCTACACTGCTTTTAAGATACAGAAGATACAACATTAATTAACTATTGGATATAGCAATATGATATGCTTGTGAAGTGTATCGAGATTAAATAAGTCTATAAAAATATGGATGTGTGATAGAGTGGATTGGAGTAAAATCATGACTGCTAAAGAAGCTAGTCTAAAATTAGGTAGAAACGAAAAGTACATCTATTTCTTATGGAAAACTCATTCGGATCTCCTGCTTGAAAATAGTGTCAGTATGAAGGGAAATACATTGCTAATATCCAAAGATGGCTATGAACATTTAAAAAGACAAATATATTTGGATTGAATTAATTCTTCAAATTTTAAACATGAGAAAGGCATACATCTGTATGCCTTTCTCAATAACAAAACAAATGGAACAAACTCTTATTATTTTTTTTTGAAAATTTTCTTGTACCAAGGCTTTGTTTCTTCTTGTTGATCTCGAATAGCTTTTGTTACTGCTCGACTTTGCATTTCAACAACATCATTCAATTTTGCTTCAAATACTTTAAACATGGTTTCTCTTTCTTTTTCGATCGCTTTTTCTACAGACTCCTCAATTAATTCTTTTAAATCATCTTTAGATAACGTTAAATTATCGCTATTTTTAACAATAACGCTTAGCATTTTTTGTGCGTTATTTTTGTCTTTAACCTTTGAAGCAACTGCTTTTGCAGTGTTTTCGAGATTGTTTGTTTTTTCAATTAAAGTCTTAAAATGAGATAACGCAGAAATATCTCGTTCATAATAGATGCGTTGATTCTTTTCGTTTCGTTCAAATTCATAACCTGCATTTTCCAACTCAATAGACCAGCGGCGAAGGGTGTTAGGACTGACATCAAGTATTTGAGCAACTTCTTTAGAAAACGAACCAAATTCATTAGTCATAGCGTTTCCCTCTCGTTTTTATTTAATAATACAACGTATTAGCAGAATATCCTTTAAAATATCCATGTTTAGATCAGTCCAGTGGTTTAATTGTTGTGTCTGTTGCGTTATTTGCTGTAGTACTTGTCCCATTAAAAAAATCCGGCCTCCTTCCCAATTTTTAGAAATGGAAAGAAAGCCGGATCAGCTATGAACTTCTATGTATAAAACTTCGGCATGTTTTACGGATCAAATGACGTAGATCGGATCATTAAACATTATTTATATTCAGTTTTTAATAAAATCATCTTTTATTCCTTTTTAAAGAAAATATCTAGTATTATCAAAATAATGCAACCTACGAGGATTAAAACCGAGACTAAAGTTGATAAGAAATCACTCCCCCAATTTTTATATATAGAATATATTTGGAAAATAATTAATATAATAACCGCTAATTTAAATGGTAATGTTTTAATCGTCATCATCACCCTCTTACCTTTTTAAAAATCAGGTACAATTATTGACAACATTTGATATATTAAAGAAATCAAGAAAAGCATTTAATGTATCTTGAGGAAGTCCCTTAGCAGATTCATTTACAGCTGCTTTCCAAGCATCTTTTGTTCTATAGTTCCAACTTTTATACTTTTTATAGCTTTTATAGATTCTATTAACAGTTTTATTAACTCCACCAAGAAAATCAATAGCTTTCTTTAATTTAGTAATTTTAGATAAAGGAAAACCAACAGTTCCAATCATCAATCCAACAGCAATTATACAGTCTGTAACTCCAAAAGTAGTTATTAAATCACTATTAAAAGCTTGCTCCGGAATTTCTACATCTAACTCTGATAATGATGGAACAAGTAGATTTTCACCTTCTGCAATAACTTCTACACCTGTTTTTTTAGTTAACCAATTAGCAACCTTTTCTGCCCCCTGTTTTTCAATACCGGATGGTAATTCCTCAATCCCTTCCATAAACTTAATAAAATCACCATCTTCCGATAATAGTTCCTCTAAACTATCTTCCTTAATTAAATTGTTAGTACTAGCAAATACAGAACTAGGTATCAAACTAACTAATAATGTTAATACCATACTCATAATAATAAATTTCTGTAATTTACCTTTCATAATCATTCCTCCTTAAATTATAAGAGTTGTCTAAATTTAATCATTATAAAAATACCACATAATAGACGACATATAAACACTTTTTTCCAAATTTGATAACAATTTGATATTTAGAAAAAGTAAGTCGTTTTAAAACGACTTACTTTTTCTATTAACCTATATTTTTAATAAAGTAATTTTTCCTTTTCCAATTCCATACAGCAACTATACTAAAAGCATCTTCACTAGCTTTTTCTTCATCATCATCCGTATGAATTAAATCACCATCTTCAACATCATCTAAATTTAATTCCTTATGAACTTCTTTTAACAACCCGCCATATGAGATTAATCGTTTCCGATTCAATCCCTCTTCCAGATCAGCTACAACCTGAATATTCTGTTCTTCATTATCAGTTAAATAGTCCGAATCTTTAACTGGATACTTTGCTGTTTCTAATACCGCTGGAGTAACATCCTTTGGATCAATTTTATCTTTGTTTTTAGATTTTACAGAACGCACATCAACAATCGGATCATAATCTAATTTCATTGCTCTTTTCCAAAAGCTTGTCCATTGTTTCTGTGTAATATAATTCTTTGTATCTTTGAAATATGAACTTTCAACACATAACAAAGCATGTATATGAGGATGATAAGAATTATCAACCTTATTAAAAGTAACCTCTGTTGCACGCATAAAACCTATATAAAACCTGTAACAGTTCGGAAATACTCTCAAATGCTTGAAGAACAAGGTTATTCATTCCAAAAAGACAACAACAATTGGCGGCAATATAACGAGGACGATATACAATACTTAAAATATATTTCTAGCATGAAAGCGAAAGGTAAATCACTCGACCAAGCTATACAACACATAGCAAGTCTATATCACTCAAATCTGACCATATTGCAACCCGATATGTCGCTACAAGAACCTGAAAAAAAGCTACTCAACTTCATTCAACAACAAGAAGAATTAAATCATAAAATACTAGACCAATTAGAAGCACAAGAGAGACGACAAATTGAACGTGATCAAAAACTCATGAGAGTTCTCAATGAATTACAAAAAACCAACAGACAGATTCATGCAAAAGCAGGAAGGAAAGACCAATACATAAGCCTAAACGCATTTGATGTGAACTGGAAAGAAAAAGAGTTTTCAATCGCAATCAGCAAGGCAGCAGCCACTTTTAATTATGATTACGACAGCCGGAACAACCAGGGGAAATGTATTTGATGAAATGTATGAGTACGCTTGTAATGTCGTAGATGGAACATTCAAAGATGTTCTGATTTATATAATTCATCCTTCATATTATAAATCCGAAGACGTCTTCGCTTTTGAATCGTCCAATTCGTTAACTATTTTAATCAATTGCTGCGCCCATTATAATTTGCACGTCTTTGTCTACGCATGTAATCTGCACGTTGCCTTCTCTCCACATCTGCACTACGAACGGATCTCATGTGATATTGGATTGCTCGTTTTATAAGGCTTAATAATGCCGTCTGACTGCTTGAAAATAACTTGAAAGCCATTTGCTTTGTAATGTTCAAAAAACTTCTCTGCGTCTTTATATGCGCTTCTAACAGTCGTTTGCGTTTCCCTCTCGTTTTTATTTAATAATACAACGTATTAGCAGAATATCCTTTAAAATATCCATGTTTAGAAATTCTGTAAGAACAATCCTGGGAAACAATATTATGTTCATTGAAGAAATGTATAGAATTTCAAAACAGAAAAAATTTATGGAATACATTGGAATACATGTATAATTTATTTTTTTATTAATTATATTTTATTTACTTTTAACAACTGTTGAATCCATTGATTTGCAAGGATTACACTCTTTTATTGAACTTTTTTTATCCCCTTATTTTATTGAACTTGGTTTTATCGTGAAGTATATTTAGTGTAAATGTAGGAACTTCGAAAAATGAAAAAGTATAGTTTTTAGGATAAAAAGGGTTCAATAAAAAGGAGTGCCTTTAAGTGCGGAAAAATAAAAAAAAGACACTGTTCAGTTATGAAAATAGTATAAAAAAAAGTAATGAATTGTCGATGGCTAAGTTAAATCAAGGATTAACTTTAAATCAAATGCAGTTGCTCGCTTATGCAATCTATTCGACACAGCAAGATGGAAAAACAGAATTTAACAAAACTGATTTTGAAAATAAGTTCGGCATTGAAAAATATCAAACCCGTCATGCTAAAGAGGATGCGAAACGTCTTCTGGACTTAAAATTTAGTATCGAAGATTTGGAAAACGATTATTTCGAATACTATAATGTGTTCCAGTCTATCAAGTATAAAGACGGAATTTTTTATTTTAAATGGACTGATGATATGGTACCTCATATTTTAGAGTTGAAAGAAAGGTACATAACGACTGACTTAACAATTACTTCTCAGTTTAAAAGTGGATTTAGTTGGACCTTATACGAATATTTGAAAGCACATTATGGTTATTGGCATAAACCTTTATCCAAAGAAGCATTAATGAAACTATTTGGGGTGGAAGATAAAAAAACATACCAAAATAATACAGGTCGATTTAAAACATCTGTTGTCGATAAGAGTAGGATAGCTGTTTTGATCATGCCGGGAACCGGCACGGTAAGGGAGTTAAAAGAAGCATATCAACATGGAGCCCGGATGGCCAAAATTGCTGTCCACGCGACAGAATCCGATTTAGCGGCACAATATATTTATGCGGCTAAAGAACTGGGAATGGAAGCTGCGGGCTTATTAATGATGGCCCATATGGCTGACCAGCGTGAACTCGTGAAGCAGGCCAAACAGCTGGAAAGCTACGGTGCGGATAGCATCTATGTTGTTGATTCAGCCGGAGCCTTATTTCCCCATCTCGTCCGCAAGCGGATCCAGGCATTGAAAGATAACACAGGTGGTGTAAATATTGGTTTTCACGGGTATAACAGTTTATCGCTGGCCTTGGCTAATACATTAACGGCCATTGAAGAAGGAGCCACCCGGATTGACGGGAGCATCCGTTGCTTCGGAGCTGGTGCGGGAAGTACACAAACGGAAGTCCTTGTCGCGGTGCTTGACAAGCTGGGCATCAAAACTGGAATTGATCTCTATAAAATCATGGATCTTGCGGAAGAGACCGTTGCTCCTTTATTGCAAATTCCACAGGAAATTGCGCTGGATAATCTGTTGCTTGGCTATACAGGTATTCACACCGAATTTTCTAAACATATCCGGCGTACAGCAGCAAAATTTGGCATTGATGTCCGTGATATTTTCATAGAATTAGAAAAAAGGAAAGCAGTCAGCGGCCAGCATGATCTAATTGCTGAGGTTGCAGGGGAAATTGCCGGAGGTTATGATAGCCGGATCAATAAATATTCTTTTTCATGATTTTGAAAATTATCTTGTCGGCCCATCCAAGAATACCGGATTCTTTTTCAACAGTTATTTTCGTTTGAAAGCGGTTACCTTCCGTTGATCATCATTTTGTTTTGTGTAAGCAGGTTACAGATTAGTTTATGAAAGGCGGGTGGTATGAATGATAATACAAATTTCTGAAGCAAGCTATACGAGCAACCATGTAAAAATCAATTCCGATATTCGGAAAGTTTTTACAACCAGTGCAGCATTCGGTATTCTCCGCCAGCAACTGGTCAAAAATATCGGAATGAAAAGATTAAAAAACTTTTTGTACCATTTCGGCTGGAAAATGGGTGCGAATGATGCGAAAAAATTGATGAAAGAAAACACTGATAAAGAATATTTAATCCGAAAAGGTCCAATGCTGCATATTGAAAACGGACATATTCGCGGAATGGAACACAAGTGTGATGTCAATTATAATGACCTCGGGGATGTCGAGTCTGTTTACGGCAGAGGCATATGGATTGACTCCTACGAAGCACAAGAACATATTCAACATTTCGGCGTTGCCGATGAACCTGTTTGCCATACATTGATCGGATACGCAAGTGGTTTTATGTCGACGGTGTTTGGCGAACCTGTTCTGGCCAAAGAATTTGAATGTGTAGGAAAAGGTGACCCGGTTTGCCGCTGGAAAGTAAAAACAAAACGGCAATGGTTGGAAGAGGGACACGATGACTATTTTGATTATGAAAATCCGCCGATTGTCGAAGAGCTGGAAGTCACTTACGAGCAGTTGTATAAACAGCAGCAGTTCATGCTTCAATTGGAGAAATTACAAAAGGGGTTAATGGACGAGGTTATTAACGGCAGTGATTTACAAACGATTTCGGAAATCATCTATTCCATTGCAAACGTTCCGCTTACGGTGGAGGACCGGAATTTTCAGCTTCTTGCTTCTGCCGGTTTAACCGATGAACAGTATATTGAGTATAAGGAAGATTTGGAAAATTATCTGGAAAATAAGAAACTAACAAAGGATAATTGGCCGGAATGGTTGTTAAGGGGAACGATCAAAACAGACCTGCAGGAACGGCTCATTACCCCGATTTTTGTTCAAAAAGAGATTTTAGGTTACTGTACGTTTATTTATGATTGTCATTCAACGCGTGACAGCGAATCGGACTTTTTTATTTTAGAACGGTTTGCGAGTGCGGCTTCCTTGATTTTACTGAATGAAAAAACGGAATTCGAATCGTTTGAACGGATGAAAGGCACTTTTTTGGAGCAAATTTTGGACAACCAATTAACGAAAAATGAAATGATCAAAAGAGGAAAATATACCGGGCTTGATCTCAGCAAACCGTATTATGTTATCATTTTACGCTATAAAAGATCCGGACATTCCATCGAAGAAGAGTTCCGTTTTCAGGAAAACATTTATGATTTTACCACCCAATATTTCAGTCAAAGAAAGCAAAATGTGTTAATCGGCCAAAGAGATGGAAAAATCGTTATGCTGATTACAAAGGACAGTTTAGGAGAACAATCGATAGATCTTGTACTCGAAGAATATCACCGTTTTCTGCTGGATAAATTCCCTTTAAGCGAGTTTAAAATCGGGTTTAGTAACGAAGCCAATGATATTGAAACAGCCAACCAGTCTTATGAAGAAGCATTAATGGCCGTCCGCCTACCTTCAAAAAAGAAGATTGTTTCTTTTCAATCACTTGGTGTGATCGGCGTTTTGATGAATTCTGCTAATCTATCCGGTATCCGCATGATTGCCGAAAAAGAATTAGGATTGTTATACGAACATGATGAGGAAAAATCCGGTGAATTGTTAAAAACCCTTTACTTCTTTTTACGGAACGGCGGAAAGCTGGAACAAACAATGAAGGACTTATCATTATCGATGAGCGGATTAAGACACCGGATCAGAAAAATTGAAAATTTGCTTAATAAAGATTTACGTGATCCGGAAGTATCCCATCAATTGCTACTGATTTTACAATTGTTGATATCCCTGGGCGAATTAAAAATTAATGAATAAGGCAGTGCAAACCGAAGCAGGTTTGCACTGCCTTCACTTTTTGGCAAAATATATATATTTGTGTTTATAATTCTGCCACAATTTATTAATAAAATGTTGAATATATTTCACAAATGAACAAAAAGTGATGAAAATTTTACTAAACATGAACACTTTTTGCCCTAGTAATAAAATTCGGAATATTATAGTATTAAGTTAACCGTTGATCCAGACCATATTTCAAAATGTAAGCGGTTGACAGGATGCATTACTTCATAATGGATGAATTCTTTCATCTATCTATATATTACAAAAACAAAGGGGTGGTCATGATGGTTGAGACGTTAGTTCAGGAAAAAAATATAACTGCCGAGGATTTGTTGCGCGGTGCTGAAGAAATTGGAAAATTGGCGGAAAAAGAGGCTCATGAAGCCGAGAAAAATTCAACTGTTTCTGATAATGTAATCAACCTGATCAAAGAAACGGGAATTGCACGAATGATGTTGCCGAAAAAATACGGCGGGCCTCAAGTGGATTTGAAAACGTTTGCCCAGATTGTTAGAAAGGTGGCAAATTACAATTTATCGGCAGCCTGGCTCACATATCTTTACCCTTTGCACAACATATTGCCTGCATATTTGCCTCCGGAAGGGCGCGATGAAATTGTCAATCAAGGCGGATTAATTGCTGATATATTCGCAGCGATTGGAAAGGCGGAAAAAGACGGAGACGGATACCGGATCAGCGGTACATGGGATTTTGTTAGCGGCGTGCTTCATAGTGATTGGGTCGGTGTAGGGGTGAAGATTCAGTTTCCGGACAGCCCGAAACCGGAAGTTTGTCTGCCGATGCTGAGAGCTTCAGAGGTAACGATCGTTGAAAACTGGGATACATTCGGATTAAGGGGAACAGGCAGCCACCGGGTGATCGTGGATAACGTATATGTACCGAAGGAAAGAATTTTGCGTCTGGAGCTTGCCGAAGCGACAAGGAGACCGCCTGAAGAAGATTACGATAAAGATTATCCGTTTTATCACGTACCGTTCTATCCGGCGTTTTACTTCGGATTTCCGTATATCGCCATCGGCGGTGCCGAACGAATTCTTAAAGAATTTAAAGAATTTACGGAAAACCGGGTACGTCTGATGGACGGTGTACGGGAGAGCGAATCTCCGAGAAGCCAGAGAGTAATTGCCGAAATGACAACGGATTTCCATCAGGCTGTTGGTTTGATGGACAGATACGTGGACTTGCTGATTAACTACGAGAAAAACGGATGTGTAACACAACCGGGAGAGTTTTTTGCCTTGAGGACAAAGGCTATTAAACTTTGTGTTGATATTGCCGTACGCGCTTTATTGACGATGGGAGGAGGCGCATTGTATAAAGGCGGACCGACGGAATTGTTCATCAGGGATCTTCTTTCGGTTGCTACGCATAAAACATCTCTTTACGAAGATGCAGTTGCTGCATACGGAAAAGAATTATTCGGTTTTGAAAGCGGTGTAAGAGGATAAGCATCCGGTAAGCAAACATTCGACTGCCAGTGAAAGGAGTACAAAATATGGATTCACGTCAATTCCGGAATGCGATGGGGAAATTTGCCACAGGTGTTACCGTCATCTTAACGGAAAATGACGGGGACATACACGGCATGACAGCCAATGCATTTATGTCGGTTTCTCTTGATCCGATGCTGGTTGTTATATCCATCGGAGAAAAGGCAAGAATTTTGAACAAAATTCGGGAAAGCGGAATTTTTACAGTAAATATTTTGTCGGAAGAGCAAGAAGAGCTATCAATGATGTTTGCAGGACAGTTAAAAGAGAAACGGAAAGTTGAATTCGAACGGTTGGATGAAAAACCGGTTTTACCGGGTGCACTTGCACAAGTGGCATGTGAAGTGACATCAGAGTATAAAGAAGGCGATCATACATTATTTGTCGGAAAAGTAACCGGTATTCACCTGCCGGAAGAAGAGAAAGACCCATTGATCTTCTATGGAGGTAAATACCGGTCAATTGAAAAAACACACGTTTAAACAAATAACCGGAAATACCGATAAACAATGTTCATAAAAACTATAGTCAAACGGGAAACATTAGTCAAGTGTGCCGGTGAAAACCGGTAATACGAATATGAAAGGAACGGCGGAGGAGCAATTCCTTCGCCGGATTCCGGGAAAACGGAAGAATTTAGAACTTTATATCAATAAAAAATATCAAAATAACAATAATAATAGGGGTGATTCAGATGATTTTACGTTTGGGACAAGTTGAATTGTTTGTCACTGATTTGAACCGTTCAAAAGAATTCTATGTTGATGTTTTAGGATTTACTGAAGTTGAAAGAACAAAAAACAGCCTTTATCTGAAGGCAACGGAAGATTTTGACAAATATACGATGGTCTTAACAGAAAAGCCTTATGCTGCTTTAGGAAGTTTCAGTTTAAGAGTGTCCTCTCCGGAATATTTGGAAGAATTAAAGAAAAAACATGAAGAAGCCGGGATTGCAACGGAATATCTGGAAGAAAGCCCGCATCCGGGTAAAGGAGCTGTCTTAAGAGTGGCTGAGCCGAACGGACATCCTGTAGAGTTTTATCATTCAATGGAACAAGTGGATGTCAGCAAGCCCGGCGGGGGTGTGAAGGCATTACCGATGCGCTATACCCACTTGCAAAACGGAATCCCGCCTATTCGGATCGACCATATGAATTTACGTGTACCGAACGTAGATAAAGCATTGGAGTACTGGCACGATTTCTTGGGCTTGAGTATTTCAGAGTATGTACAAGGAAATGACGGAAGTAAATTTGCTGCCTGGACGCGTGCCAAAACATCCACTCATGATGTTGCATTGGTCAAACATAAAGAAACAGCACTACACCATGTGGCTTATACCGTTGACGGCGTTGCCGGTGTTGTAAGAGCTGCCGATTTATTGGCAGATGCCGGATATCGTCATTCGATTAACTATGGACCGGGAAGACACGGTGTATCCAACGCATTCTTCTTATATGTCAGAGACCCGGACGGTCACCGGATTGAAATTTATGCTAACGATTACCGTCGGGACTTAGACCTCGAACCGATCGGCTGGACGGAAGATGACTATGAAAACTACGGCCGCCTGTGGTGGGGTCCGAATGTTCCTGACAGCTTCTTTGAAACAACTCCGGTAAATCCGGAATGGGTCAAAACACCGGTTAAGAATTAATGCATCTCAAAACAACGCTGAAAGGGGCTGTAGAAATGTCCATTTGGACCGATTTGCAGGATGTTGAATTCAAATTATACTATTTGGATGCTAATGGCATTAAAACAAGAGTTCTTGAAGCTGGAGAAGGACCGCCGCTGATCTTGTTACATGGCACAGGAGGACATATCGAAGCGTATACCCGCAATATTAAAGGATTGAGCGAACATTTCCGGGTCATCTGTATTGATATGGTCGGACACGGTTATACGGATAAACCGGACAGACCGTACGGCGTAGATTTTTACAGCGATCATTTGCTCTGGGTTACAGAAGCGCTGGGCTTGAAAGAAATCTATCTGTCCGGTGAGTCGCTGGGCGGCTGGGTGTCTGCCTGGTTTGCCGCCCATCATCCGGGCATAGCTAAAGCCCTTGTTCTGAATACCCCTGGTAATGTAAACAACAATCCGGAAGTCATGGCCCGGTTAAAAGAGTCAACCATAAAAGCAGTCGTGGAAGCAAACTATGAAAATGTTAAAAAGAGACTTGAATGGTTGATGTATGATAAGAGCCAGGTAACGGAAGAATTGATTGAATCCAGATACCGGATTTATACCCAGCCTTCATACCAGAAGGCGGTATACAATATTGTCTACCTTCAGGATATGGAAGCCCGGATGAAGTACACTTGGGATCCGTCCTGGTGCGGAAAAATTGACGTGCCGACATTACTAGTTTGGACAGATCACGATCCGACATCCACCGTAGAAGAAGGAAAACCGATACAGGAAATGATTCCGGGAAGTGAACTGAAAGTGATTAAAAACGCGGGACACTGGCCGCAATGGGAACAAGTCGAAGAGTTTAACCAAACACTCATTGACTTTTTCAGCAAAGTTCCGTTAGAAGTAAAATAAGCGGGAACGGCAGCTCCGGATATCCCGGTATATTCCGTTTGCCTGCTGGCCAAGCCGGCGGAAGAAATACAAGGTTTTATTAAAAAATGTAACGGAATGAAAGATTACAGGGAATATAGCTGTTCACATCAGCTATATTCCCGTTCTTTCATTTATTAGCGGGAGGTTTGCTATGGAGAAACAGAAAAAAGTGAAAATCAGTAAAAAGACTTATTTGATTATCTTTTTGTTGTTTGTTCTGACGATCATTAGTAACGCGGATAAAGCCGTAATCGGGTACGCATCTGTACCGATTATGGAGGAATTGGGCCTGACGTCCGAACAGTGGGGGATGGTTGGAAGTTCGTTTTTCTTTTTATATTCTCTGTTTGCTATTTTGATCGGAGCTCTGGCAGACAGAGTCGGGCTGAAAAAGGTCATTGCCGGAATGGCTACAGTATGGGCACTTGTTCAATTTGCCACGGTTTTTGTAACCGGTTACCTCTATTTGCTTATTACAAGGATTGTCTTGGGTGCAGGTGAAGGTCCTTCGTATTCGCTGGCCATGGCAGCAGCTTCGAGGTATTTGCCAAAAGAAAAGCTGGGTCTCGGATTAACCCTTGTTTCCATCGGCGGACCATTTGGAGTGGCCATTTCAGCACCCGTATTAATGTATTTAATCTTTAATTATGGCTGGAGATCCGCTTTTATCGCCACAGGTATTGTGGGCATCATTTGGGTCGTGTTATGGTTAATGTTTGTCAAAGAAAAAACTATCAATGACAATCAAACTTCGGCTGAAACAGCTGGACAGGCATCCGGGGGTAACAGAACAGCTGATTTTGCCGAAAGCAAATTTTCTTCCGCATTATTCTCTAAAAACTTTATATTTATTGCTTTATGTGGTTTCGCTACGTACTGGTCATTCACAGTAGGTTTAAACTGGCTGCCCAACTATTTGGAAAATGTACGCGGATTAAGTGAAGCGACGCTGAGTCTTGTTGTTTCATTGCCTTGGATCATGATTACCCTATCCCAATTATTCTTTTCCACTTTATCGGACCGGATTTATCTAAATACCCGGGATATCGTAAAAAGTCGTGTGTTCGTACTCGGACCGGTCATGGCAGCCGGCGGGGTCAGTTATATTATCGGTAATCTTATCCAGTCAAATATCCTTGCAGTGACATTATTGTCCCTGGGTTTGACTTTTGGATGCATTACCTTAGTGTTGGGGCCGGCCATCTTAGTCAGCTTGGTATCCGAGGAACATCAGGGAAAAATACAGGGCTGGTTCATGGCGATCACATCATTGGGCGGTATTGTAGGACCGTATGTCACAGGGTATCTGGTTGAACATTCGGCCACTATGGCTGCTGGATTTCAGTCAGCTTTTATCATATGCGGTGCTATCCTGCTAATCTTTGGTGGTTTAGTATGGATTGCTGTACGCCCGAAAAATGTTGAAGTACCAAAAGATTTGATGAAAGTTTCTTCCGAGTAAAGAATATCTCCTTACAATTGTATACTTTCATATATACCAGAAAAACAAACCTATTCGGTACAGTTCCATGACCTGTCTTGTTTTCACAAGACAGGTCTTTTTGTTTATTTTTCGTATAAAAACATTTATAATGGAATAAAAACGGATGCTAAATTCATACTCAATAATAAAAATAAAAATGCAAGAATTTTTTTATAAAGGATGATTTTAATGGATAATTTTTTTAAACATAGTTTTCCGGAAAACATAAAAAAGGAACTGGATCAAATCCAGGAACTGATCATGCCTCTGGCCAAGAAAACGTCAAAGTATATGTTCTGGACGTTTCCGCTGATCGGGGTTGCGTTAATTAATCTCGTCTATTTGCTTTTCTTTTCTAATCAGACGGATGGAATGTATATATCCCTTGGAGTTTATGCGCTGATCGGGGCAATCGGGCTGGCGTTGTTGAAAGAAACAAGGCTGAATAAAAAGGAAATTGAAAGAATCGGAGTCCGTTACATCATTGACCGGATGAAGAAAAGCCGCTATGTGACTACTGAACGGAAAAACCAATATATCCGCCGGGTGAGACAGAATCCGGTCCGGGCAATGGATCACTTTATCCGCTTTCTGCAGGAAGAGGAACGTTTGAAACGCTTATCCATGTACGGGGATTAAAAAAGGAGCTGTCCAAAGTTTGCGTTTGATTTTGGACGCTCCTTTTTCTCTTTCCGGCCACGGACACAGATCTTCCTACAATGATTTGGCAAACGCCTGCTCTTTTAATTTCTGAATAAGTTGTTCCGGTGTTCCACCATGAATACGGGAAGAATTCAATAAAACGTAAGGAGTCCTCCGGCAGTCCTCACAGTAGCTCAGGCAGTCCATTTCCCTGACCGTTGTGTTTTCTTCATCAAGCAACCTTTCCAGCAAGTCCAGGGCTTCATCGTCAAAAAAAAAGCATTAAATTACTTGTACAAATTTCTATTTTTGTTTTTCTCCTTCTCCTTTTAAAAAGAAACTTCATCCTTGCTAACCCCATTTACTCCAGTTTTTATTTTCGGTGAAGTCTGAGACGGATGCGAATGATTTTACGTCTTTTTCTGTCCGCTGGGCCCTTGTTCCATAACCGTTTCATTCCGGTGTTTCCGGTGCAGTTTTACAAGGCGGACGATATTCAACACAATCGTTTTTGTGACTGCGTAAACCGGAACCCCCAGGATCATGCCGAGAACTCCGGCAATGTTTCCGGCAACGATCAAGATAATAATAATCGTAACCGGATGAGTATCAAGTTTTTTGCCGATTACAAGCGGAGAGATCAAATTGCTTTCAATTTGCTGGGCAATGACGGAAACGACGATCACCAATAAAGCAGTCATCGGTGAGATGAACAATCCGACAATAAAGGCCGGTGCACCTCCTAAAAAGGGACCGACATACGGAATGATGTTGGTCACGGCAACGGCCAGGGCCAGCAATAATGCATAAGGCAAATCGATGATTAAATATCCGATAAAAGACAGCGTGCCGACACATAAAGAGACGATAATCTGTCCCTGAATGTATGTGGCCAGCGTGGCGCTTGTTTCCTTTAAAATTTGCAAGCCGTCTTTCCGGTAGGAAGGAGGCAAAAATCGCACGATTGCATGCGGCAGCTTATGGCCATCTTTCAACATGAAAAACAAAAGAAACGGAACAGTAACTACGACAACAGCAATATTGGCGACCATGTCAAAGATGCCGTGAATGCTTGCGGTAATCGTTGTCGGAATTTCTGTGACATAACTGAGCAACATGTCACGTATTTGATTAAGATCAATGTAATCCTGTTTCTGCAACCAGTAAAAGGCCTGGGATTCGGCTATTTCATTAATAAACTTCTGGATTTCATCAATGTAAAATGGAATGTTGCTGAACAGTTCGCGGACTTGCCGAGTGATGGCTGGTACAAACAAAGCGATAATCAGGACGATCAATCCGATGAAGATAATATATAACAATAAAATTCCCAGAGTACGGGGAACTTTGATTTTGGACAAAAGCTTTAGAACCGGATCAAAAAGAAAATAAAGAAAGCCGGAAATTAATATCGGGAAAAACAATGTGGAAATAAACACAAATACCGGTTCAAATAAAAAAGAAATTTTTGTACATATGTATATAATTGCTACGATTAATAATATTTCGAGTGTCCAAAATTGTAACTTCGACTTATACAAAATTCCATACTCCCTCCGTTAAAAAGTGACCGAAAAATATTTACTATTATTATATTATATAAAATTGCACATGAATGCCAGAACAGAGAAAATAAAATGCATCGGGCAATTGCATATCCGGAAAGAAAAAAAGAAGAAGCATATCCTTAGTATGCTTCTTCTTGAACCATTATTGCAGGGCACCGCCGTTTTGATATGGCAATTGATTCCGGTAACCGGAAAACTGTTGGTACGATTGGTTCAGCTTCTGTGTTTCCGCCGCTTCAAAGCCATACCAGCCCTTTCTGAACATGACTTCATATAATTCCCGCTGGCAGTTCTGAGTTTCATGAAAAATGGCTGACAGTTCCTGGTATAATGCATCATGGCTTGCTTCATTCAGGAAAATACTGTATCCCTGTGTCATATACTTTTCTGTGGCCAGCATGTCATTAAGAAAGTCACGATCGTTCATTTGCGGTGTTTTTTGTATTTGAACTTCCGGATTTTGAATTTTTTTCTGCTGTGTCACGATTTTACCTCCTTGTTGCCTATATTAATGATTACTGCCCATTTGCTGTCCGTTATGTGTCTGCAGACGGGCTAATATGCGTTCATAGTGCTGCTGGTGCATTTGTCCGGCACGGTGCAGCGCCTGCTTAATCTCCTGGTCCTGAACTTGATTTGCATAAAAATGTGCTTTTTTGGCCGCAATCAAATTCCATGAAAGCATATCCGTCAAATATAATGAATCTTTTACTGTCACCGTTTGCGGCGGTTCGGGCATGAACGGCTGTTGAGGCTGTCCCGTATTTTGTGACATATTTTGCTGCATGTAAACTCCTCCTTAAATGGTAATCAATTATAGTTTCTTCAAAATTTCTTTCTGTATGTACGATAAAGATAAATCTTAATAAAAACGAATCAATTGTTGAATTTTTCATAAAATTCATATATATTAGAAAAAAGTGAAAATGAATGAGTCTTCATTCATTATGCAAGAGGGGGAGGAGACGTTGATTAAGCAAATTCAAAAAGCAGCGGTGATCGGCTCCGGTGTCATGGGATCCGGCATTGCTGCCCATGTTGCCAACAAAGGAATACCGGTTGTCATGCTGGATATCGTTCCGGAAACGTTAACAGAAGAAGAAAAGAAAAAAGGGTTGACGCTATCCCATTCAAAAGTACGGAACCGTTTAAGTGAACAGGCGAAACAAAATTTGCTAAAACAAAAACCTGCACCGTTGACGAAAAAGGAAAATATCCACAGGATCCAAGCCGGGAATTTAGAAGATGATCTGGACAAACTCCGGGAATGTGACTGGATTATTGAAGCTGTCGTTGAAAAATTGGATGTGAAAAAAGCTGTTTTTGCAAAAATTGATCAATACAGGAAAAAGGGTTCCATTGTCAGTTCCAATACATCGGGAATTTCCGTAAACGCTATGGCGGAAGGGCGGTCGGAAGATTTCCGGAAACATTTTCTCGGCACGCACTTTTTTAATCCCCCGCGTTACTTAAAACTGTTAGAAATCATTCCGGCAAAAGAAACAGCCCCGGAAGTCACCGCATTCATGAAAAAGTTTGCAGAAAATGTCCTCGGAAAAGGTGTCGTTATTGCCAAGGATACACCAAACTTTATCGCCAACCGGATCGGAACTTACGGTCTGCTCATTACATTGAAAGAAATGTTTGCAGGCGGCTATTCCGTCGGGGAAACCGACTCGGTTACCGGTACACTGATCGGCCGTCCGAAGAGTGCGACATTCCGGACCTTGGATGTCGTCGGTTTAGACACCTTTGTCCATGTTGCAAATAATGTGAAGAACAGTGCCGCTGGAGAAGAAAAGGAAATTTTTACCATACCGGGCTTCATGAACAGGATGCTTGAAACAAACCGGCTCGGAGTTAAAAGCGGAAAAGGTTTTTATATGAAAAAAGGAAAGGACATTTATGAGCTTAATCCGGAAACCTTTGAATATGAGCCGCGGAAAATATTGAAAGTCCCGTCCGTGGAAATAGCAAAACAGCAAAAAAATGTAAAGGAACGGCTGCGCACGTTAATTTATGCGGATGACCGGGCAGGAAAACTGCTCTGGAATATTTTTGCGTCGACTTTACTTCATGCAGCCAACTTGCTGCGGGAAATTGCCGATCATATTGTGGCAGTGGACCGCGCAATGAAATGGGGGTTCGGCTGGGAACTGGGACCATTTGAAACATGGGATGCCATCGGACTGGAAAAGTCGGTAAAAAAGATGAAGAAGGAAGGATATGCAATACCGGACTGGATTACAGAGATGATCAAAAACGGAGCTGATTCCTTCTATAAACATGAAAACGGCAATATTTATTATTACGACAACGGGGAGTATAAACCTCTGGAACAACAGGACAAAGTAATTTCCCTGCAACTTCTGAAAAAGCAAAACCGTGTAATTGCGAAAAACAGCGGAGCGAGCCTGATTGATCTTGGTGATAATGTTGCTTTACTGGAATTTCATTCACCGAATAATGCTGTTGGACCGGATATCATCTGGATGATTGAAAAAGCGGTGGAAGAAACGGAGAGAAATTATAAAGGTCTTGTGATCGGAAACGAGGGGAAAAATTTTTGCGTAGGGGCGAATCTTGCGCTGATGTTAATGGAAGCGCAGGATGAAAATCTGTTTGAACTGGATTATATGATCCGGAAATTCCAGCAGGCGATGATGAAAATAAAATACAGCAAACAGCCGGTCATTGCCGTTCCCAGGCAAAAGGCTTTGGGCGGAGGGGCGGAGATCTGCCTTGTGGCGGCACGAATCCAGGCGTCACCGGAGACGTATATCGGTCTTGTTGAAACGGGAGTCGGCCTGATTCCGGGCGGCGGAGGAACAAAAGAGCTTTATATTAAACATTTAGAAAGTATGCCTGAATGTGTTGATTTCAGCCTGCAGGATATAGCCGTTAAAGTGTTTGAAACCATTGCCCTCGCAAAAGTGTCTACATCGGCGGAAGAAGGGAAAACGCTGGGCTTTTTGAACGAAAAGGATGCAATCAGCAACAACGACGACCATGTTATTTACGATGCCAAGCAAGTTGTGCTTCGGCTGTATGAAGAAGGCTACCAGCCTCCGGTACGCAAAAAAGTGCCAGTTACAGGTGAAACCGGTTATGCCGCCATGTTGACAGGAGCACAGTATTTGTATCATTCCGGATATATTTCTAAATATGATTTAACGATTGCAAAAAAGCTTGCCTATGTTGTTGCCGGCGGGAAGCTGCCGTACGGAACAAAAGTCGATGAACAATATTTGCTGAACTTGGAGAGGGAAGCATTTTTGGAGTTGATTGCCAAACCGGAAACACAAATGCGCATGCAGCATATGCTCAGGACGGGGAAACCGCTCAGAAATTAAATTATTGGGAATTTCTTTCGGATGGAAACTGACAAAGGGGGGATTCAGGATGAATGAAGCAGTTATCGTGGCCGGTGCACGGACACCGGTCGGCCGGGCAAAAAAAGGAATGCTCAGAAATGTCCGACCGGATGATCTGGGTGCGGCCGTTATAAAGGAAACATTGAAACGAGCCGGTGATTATGACGGGCCGGTGGATGATCTGATTATCGGCTGTGCGATGCCCGAGGCGGAACAAGGATTAAATATAGCGAGAAATATCGGTGCACTAGCCGGTCTTTCGTATACCGTTCCGGCGATCACCATTAACCGGTACTGTTCATCAGGGTTGCAGGCTATTGCCTACGGAGCAGAAAAAATTATGCTCGGCGGTGCGGATGTGATATTGGCCGGCGGGGTGGAATCCATGAGCATGGTGCCAATGATGGGACATACCGTCCGTCCGAATGCAACGCTTGCCGAAAAAAAGCCGGAGTATTATATGGCAATGGGCCATACAGCTGAAAAGGTGGCGGAAAGATACGGCATTACAAGGGAAGAACAGGACCAGTTTGCCGTCCGGAGTCATCAAAAAGCTGCAAAGGCCATCCGGGAAAGAAAATTTAATGATGAGATAGTACCCATCGATGTTTCCATCCGATCTGTAGATGAAAATCATGCACTTGTTGAACAACAGATCCGCTTTGATACCGATGAAGGAGTCCGGCCAGATACGTCCATGGAGGTGCTGGCAAAGTTAAAGCCGGCTTTCAAGAAAGACGGAACGGTCACAGCCGGTAATGCCTCCCAAATGAGTGACGGCGCAGCCAGTGTTTTGTTGATGAACCGGGAGAAAGCCGCGGCGGAAGGATTAAAACCGTTGGCCAAATTTCGTTCGTTCGCCGTCGGGGGTGTACCGCCGGAGGTAATGGGAATCGGCCCGGTTGTTGCTGTACCGAAAGCTTTGGAACAGGCAGGTTTGTCCCTTTCCGACATCGGATTAATTGAATTGAATGAGGCGTTTGCTTCCCAATCCATCCAGGTCATTCGCGAGCTCGGTTTAAACGAAGAAATTGTCAATGTTAACGGGGGAGCCATTGCCCTAGGCCATCCGCTCGGTTGTACCGGGGCAAAACTAACTCTGTCGCTCATTTATGAAATGAGGAGACGGGGTGTCCAGTTCGGCCTTGTGACGATGTGTATCGGCGGAGGTATGGGTGCAGCCGGAGTGTTTGAATTGCTATAAAACAGAATCGGTGCGGAAACGGAAAGATCCGCCGTTTCCCGCTGGAGAGAAAAGGAGGAATTTCATGGCTGGTCAAAAGGAGATGTTTATAAAAGGCGGTAGCTTTATTATTGATGACATTCAACCGGAACAAATGTTTACCCCGGAAGACCTTACGGAAGAACAGCAAATGATCGCAAAGACAACGGAAGACTTTGTGGAAAAAGAAGTTTTGCCAGTGTTGGATCAATTGGAAAATCAAGAATTTGATATTGCGGTGAAACTGTTAAAACATGCAGGGGAACTCGGTCTTCTCGGAGCGGATATCCCGGAGGATTACGGCGGACTTGGCCTGGACAAAGTGACATCCGCTTTGATCGGGGAAAAAATGGCTAAAGCCGGGGGCTTTTCCATTTCCCACGGAGCACATGTCGGGATCGGTTCACTGCCGGTCGTATTATTCGGAACTGAAGAACAAAAGAAAAAATATTTGCCGCGGCTTGCGACGGGAGAGATCATTGCCGCCTACGCTCTAACCGAACCGGACTCGGGCTCCGATGCACTGAGTGCGAAAACGACCGCCAGATTGAATGAGGCCGGTACCCATTATATTTTAAACGGTGAAAAACAGTGGATCACCAACGCCGGTTTTGCCGATCTGTTTATTGTTTATGCAAAAGTAGACGGGGAAAAATTTACTGCTTTTATCGTTGAACGGGATTTTCCCGGCGTGTCTGCCGGACCTGAAGAAAAGAAAATGGGAATCAAAAGTTCATCGACACGCACATTAATCCTGGAGAACGTGCTGGTTCCGGTTGAAAATGTCCTCGGCGAAATTGGCAGGGGACATGTGATCGCCTTTAACATATTAAATATCGGCCGGTATAAGTTAGGGGCGGGTGCCGTCGGCGGGGCGAAAGCTGCTTTTGAAACAACCGTTAAATATGCGAAAGAGAGAAAGCAATTCGGCCGCAGGATTGCAGATTTTCCGTTGACAAAGGAAAAATTCGGAACACTGGCTGCGGAACTTTACGCTGCGGAAAGTTCTGTTTACCGGACTGTGGGTTTGTTCGATGAAAGATTGGGAAATTTGCCGGAAGAAAAAATCAATGACGGTGGTGAAATGGCAAAATCTATCGCTGAGTATGCCATCGAATGTTCGTTAAATAAGGTTTTTGCCACGGAAATGCTTGATCATGTCGTTGATGAAGGTGTGCAAATACACGGCGGATACGGTTATATGCAGGATTATGAAATAGAACGGGCATACCGGGATTCCCGCATCAACCGGATTTTTGAAGGGACGAACGAAATAAACCGGCTTCTTGTTCCAGGCATGTATGTGAAAAAAGCGTTGAAAGGAGAACTGCCGATATTTGAAAAAGCACAGCAGCTCCAGGAAGAAATCATGATGTTGATGCCGGAAGATCCGGGGGATGAACCGCTCGCCAGGGAAAAATATTTAGTCAAAAATGCCAAAAAAATAAGTTTAATGGCGGCCGGACTTGCGATACAACGTTTCGGGGAAAAGATTGAAGAAGAACAGGAAATGCTTGTTAATATTGCAGATATCGTTTCCTATACGTATGCAATGGAATCAGCGGTCATCCGGACGGAAAAAGCCATCTACCGCACAGGTTTAGAGAAAAATAAACAAAAGCTGTTGTATACAGAAATTTTTGTCCGTGAGGCCATCCGGCGGATTGAAGAAGATGCAAAAGAGACAATTATTGCCGTATCAAACGGTGATCATACCCGTTTGATGCTTTCCGCCCTCCGGAAGTTAACCAGGCAAGAGCCCTTGAATATGATTCCGAAAAAGCGAGAAGCTGCAGACCAGATTATTGCTGCTGGAAAGTACATTGTTTAAAAATAAATATATGTTAAAAACCGTGCAGACCGGTATCAGGTCTGTTTCTTTTTGGGTAAGAAAAGGAGTGTTTATGGTCCGTACATGGTATAATAGTATTGATTGAATTTTTAAAAAAGAAAAGACTGGAGGCGGTGATCTCTTGGCTCTAACATTTTATTGGTATCCGAAATGCGGAACATGCCGAAAAGCAAAAAAATGGTTCGATGAGCACAACATTGAATATGAAGCCGTTCATATCGTTGATGAGCCACCGAGCAGGGAACAGATTGAAGAACTTTACAAAAAAAGCGGGCTTGAATTAAGGAAATTTTTTAATACAAGCGGAAAAAAATACCGTGAACTCGGATTAAAAGACAAAATCAAAACGATGAGTGAAGATGAAATGCTCGATTTACTTGCGTCTGACGGTATGTTATTAAAAAGACCGATTGTGACGGATGGTGAAAAAGTGACTGTCGGATTTAAGGAAGAGCAGTTCAAAGAAAACTGGCTGTGAAATTTATCCAAAGATTGCATTTTCCATTACAGGTTGTGTATCATTGTTTTATAAATTACGGATGGAGGGATTAACCAATGGCAATACCAAAGGAATTACGTTACTCTGAAGAACATGAATGGGTAAAAGTTGAAGGTGATAAAGTCCGGATCGGAATTACGGATTTTGCCCAGTCTGAGTTAGGAGACATCGTATTTGTCGAACTTCCGGAAGTCGGAACGGAGCTGGAAGCCAATGAAGCTTTCGGCAGTGTGGAATCGGTAAAAACTGTTTCCGAATTATACGCACCTGTTGGCGGAAAAGTTGTTGAAGTTAATGACCAGCTTGAAGACAATCCGGAATACGTAAACGAATCACCATATGAGAAAGCCTGGATGATCGTCATCGAGCCGAATGACGTAGGTGAAGTAGAAAAATTGTTGACAGCTGAACAATATGAAAAATTAATCAGTGAAGAGTAAAACATACATATATAATAAAACTATAATAAAACGTCTGTTTCCAGTTAAACAGACGTTTTATTCATTTTTCCTTCTGTTTTCTTAATAAAAAATTTACATGTTTTACCTTCAAAATTAATGTTTGTTTGCATAGTATGGTAAAAAAGGAACAAACCATTTGTCATCTCCCTCTGTTTACTTGTATTATAATGTTAAGGTGATTGAAATGGTGCAATTTATAGAAAAAGTAATCATAGTTGAAGGTAAAACGGACAAGAAGAAAGTTGAGGAAATTATCAACGAACCGGTTGAAATAATATGTACTAACGGAACAATCGGAACAGGCCGTCTTGATGAGCTGATCGACTACCTGCTGGGCAAGGAAGTATATGTATTTGTCGATGCGGATAAGTCAGGGGAAAGAATAAGAAAACAATTTAAACGGGAATTCCCCGAAGCCAGACATATCTATATTGACAAAAATTACAGGGAAGTCGCTGCGGCCCCGGAAAATCATGTCGCTGCAGCCTTAATCCAGGCAAATATTCACGTTCATTCCAAATATTTGATCTAAATTAAACATCATGCGGGAAAAGGATTGAAACCGATGCAGCAATGGACGAAGGAACAATTTTATACACATTTGAACAGCGGTAATAAAGGAGCATTTTATTTATATACGCCGTTGTGCGGTACTTGCCAGCTGGCAGGAAAAATGCTTGACATCGTCCAAAAGGCGATGCCTGAATTTCTCATGGGAAAAGCTGATTTGAATTTTCTGCCTGAGATTGCAGAAACATTTCAAGTCGAATCGGTTCCCTGTCTTTTGATTTTTGAAAACAAACAGATCAAAGAAAAAGTTTATGCTTTCCAAAACGTATCCTATTTATATGAAAAATTAAAAAGCTCATGAGGAAAAGTCTTCGTTCATCTATTTTTATATGACTTGGATGAAGGAAGGCTTTTTTTGTTTTAAAGGATTTTCTCCCTTTATGCCGAAATGTAAAAATATTTAAACATATCCGAGGGCGGGAAAATGATGATTCCGATTGATCATTTGCTGGAAAGTGTAAGACAACGGACCTTTACGTATCATTTACTTCCTGAACAGCCAGTCATTATGAAAATGGATACAGACTGCGGAACATATTTTTTAAAATTATCCAAGCGGGACGTTGCATTTTTAGAAGGGTATGATGGAAACCCCCACTGTACGCTGACAGGTGGGCGAGAAGTCATGAAAAAGATTATCGGGGGAAAACTGAAGCTCGGAGAAGCCATTCGGCTCCGCCGGGTACATATGGATTGCGATTACCGGACATTTCTTTTGTTGGAAGCCATATTTTGGTTAACGAAACGGGACAGGCATGTTGCGGATCCATAAAAAATCCGGTTGAAAAATTATATTAATATTAATTTATAAATTGACGAACAGGATAAGTGGTGATACAATAACATCAATACTTTCCCAATTGAATATTTGACGTCTGACTCTTATCAAGAGAGGTGGAGGGATGTGCCCAATGAAACCCGGCAACCGTCAATAGTCCGTTACCGGAACCTATTGAAATGGTGCCAATTCACACAAAGTTTTTTAAAAAACTTTGAGAGATAAGAGAAAGGACATTCGACGTTCATCGTATGCCTTTCTACTTATCTTGTAGAAAGGTTTTATTATTTTAAAAGGAAAGTATGGTAGGAAAATCCGATACCGGATTAGATAAATTGCATATGTCGGGGTGTAGATCCCTGTATGCCAATAGGATATATGAATGATTATTTCGACAGAAAAAGCGAGACAGAAGGAGGAGCCTGATTGATCACCGTTCGAAATCTGAAGAAAGTATTTTCAGCGAAATCCGGTCGGGTAACTGCTGTTGACCGTGTCAACTTAGAAATAAAAGAAGGTGAAATATTCGGGATTATCGGATACAGCGGCGCGGGAAAAAGCACGTTAATCCGGATGTTTAACGGCTTGGAAAAGCCTACGGAGGGTTCAATTACCATTGCCGGAAAAGATATAACAAAAATCCGCGGCAGGGAATTGCGAAAAGCAAGACAGGATATCGGCATGATTTTCCAGCATTTTAATTTGCTGTGGTCCCGCACGGTCAGGGGGAATATCTCCTTTCCCCTGGAAATCGCAGGTGTTCCGCGGAAAGAAAGAAAAAAACGTGTCGATGAATTAATCCGGCTGGTCGGTCTGGAAGGAAAAGAAGATGCCTATCCTTCACAATTAAGCGGCGGACAGAAGCAGCGGGTCGGTATTGCCCGGGCATTGGCCAACCGTCCGAAAGTATTGTTATGTGATGAAGCAACGTCGGCACTGGACCCGGAAACAACGGACTCGATTTTAGAACTGCTTGTCGATATTAATAAAAAGCTTGGTTTGACAATTATTATCATTACCCATGAAATGCATGTCATCCGTAAAATCTGCCACCGGGTTGCCGTAATGGAAAGCGGAAGAATTGTCGAGATGGGTCCGGTGCTGGATATATTCAAAAATCCGCAACAAAGGATTACAAAACGTTTCGTCCAGCAATTGACAGAACCAGAAGAAACGAAGGACACCATTGATCTCTTATTGAAAGAATATCCCCGGGGCAAAATTGTGAAATTGACGTTTGTCGGGGAAGTGGCAAAACAACCGGTGATCATGAATTTAATCAGGGAACTGCCGATAACAGTGAATATCTTGCAAGGTAAAGTTGCCCATACCCAAAGCGGTGCATACGGAACGCTTTTCATCCATTTGAACGGGAAAGAAGAAATGATCGGTAAGGCGATCCGTTACTTGCAGGAAAAACAGGTCGGAGTTGAGGTGATCGCCAATGATTGAGACATTATTTCCGAATGTGGATACGGAAAAAGCCTGGGAAAAAACAATTGAGACATTGTACATGACCGGTGTTTCATTAATATGGATTTTCATCATCGGCGTCATTTTAGGATTACTTCTCTTTTTAACGTCAAAAGGAAATCTATGGGAAAATCGGGTCATTAACTGGATAATATCCTCCATTGTCAATATATTCCGTTCTATTCCGTTTGTGATCTTAATTGTTTTGTTAATTCCGTTTACCCGGGCGCTTATGGGAACAATGATCGGGATGAAAGCCGCATTGCCGGCCTTGATCATCGGTTCGGCCCCCTTTTATGCCAGAATGGTTGAAATCGGGCTAAGGGAAATTGATAAAGGCGTGATTGAAGCGGCAAGATCCATGGGAGCGCGGACAAGCACGATTATTTTTAAAGTGCTGCTTCCGGAATCCATGCCTGCGATTGTATCCGGCATTACAGTCACAGCCATCGCGCTTGTCGGGTATACGGCGATTGCCGGTGTCATCGGTGCGGGGGGTCTCGGGGACTATGCCTACTTGGACGGCTTTTCCCGCAACCAGAATGACGTGACCGTTTTTGCCACTCTCTTAATTTTACTTATTGTTTTTATTATCCAATTTATTGGGGATACAATAACTAAGAAAATTGATAAAAGATAAGAGGAGGAGAAAAAGATGAAAAAAATTTTGACCGTATTGTTTTCCGTATTTCTGATCCTTGCACTGGCAGCCTGTGGAAACGGCGATAATGAAAAAGCCGGCGGCGATGAGGGTGCAAAAGGCGGCGAAGAAACGAAAAAACTCGTTGTCGGTGCCACAAATGAGCCGCATGCCGTTATTCTGGAACAGGCAAAACCGATTTTGGAGGAAAAAGGTATTGATTTGGAAATTAAAACATTTAGCAAGTATGAACTGATTAATCCGGCGCTTGTCGACGGTGATCTCGATGCAAACTTTTTCCAGCACATTCCGTATCTGGAGCTGCAAATTGAAGAATTCGATTATGACTTAGTTAATGCGGGCGGCATTCATATCGAACCGATTGGTATTTATTCAAAAAAATATAAGTCACTTGATGAAATTGAAGACGGAGCGACAGTCATTATGTCTAGCAGTGTTCCGGACCATGGAAGAATCCTTTCCTTATTTGAAGCTAAAGGACTGATTAAATTAAAAGACGGTATCGATAAAACAGCGGCGACACTTGATGACATTGTAGAAAACCCGAAAAACCTGGAATTTAAATATGATTACGCACCGGACATGCTGCCGACCATTTACAACAACAATGAGGGGGATCTTGTTGTTATCAACTCAAACTTCGCCCTTGATGCGGGTTTGAATCCGCTGGAAGACAGTATCGCCATTGAAGATGAAGATTCACCGTACGTAAATATCATTGCAGTACGGAAAGGCGATGAAAACCGCGAAGAAATCAAAACACTTGTAGAAGTATTGCACTCGGAAGAAATTCAGCAATTTATTCTTGATGAATGGGAAGGTGCAGTCGTTCCAGTTGGTGGAAATGAAGAATAACCGGTATATATACAGAACATTTGTAAAATCTTATTATTAGATGTAAAATGGAAAGGGCTAGGAGGGTAAATCCTAGCCCTTTATACTTTTTGATAAAAAGTTAAAATTTTTTCATTTACAAAAAAAATTCTCGATTATAGACGGATATGTTAAGATAGTAAAAACAGTGTAAAAATAGGAAGTTTAAGAATTTTAAATGCTTGATATTAATTTTTATTTGTTATAAGATAATAATGAATATAAATTGAGAATACTAAAACAACATTTTATTATAGATGATGGAGGTAAATAAAATGGCAGGAGCAACTTTAGTAATTAAAGACCTACATGTAACCGTTGAAGATAAAGAAATTTTAAAAGGGGTTAATTTGGAAATTAAACCGGGGGAATTCCATGCTGTAATGGGACCGAACGGAGCCGGTAAATCCACTTTGGCCCAGGCGATTATGGGACATCCGAAATACGAAGTGACAAAAGGTTCCGTCACATTTGACGGACAGGATGTACTGGAAATGGAAGTTGATGAGCGTGCAAAAGCCGGTCTGTTTTTAGCCATGCAGTATCCGAGTGAAATCAGCGGAATCACAAACAGTGAATTCCTCCGGACTGCGATAAATGCGAAACGGGGAGAAGGAAACGAAATTCCTCTCATGCAATTTATTAAAAAGCTCGATAAAACAATGGAATTTTTAGAAATGGATCTAAATATGTCCCAGCGTTACTTAAATGAAGGATTCTCAGGCGGTGAGAAAAAGCGTAACGAAATCCTTCAATTAATGATGCTGGAGCCGAAAGTTGCCATCTTGGACGAAATCGACTCTGGTCTTGATATAGACGCGTTAAAAGTCGTTGCCAAAGGAATCAACTCAATGAGAAGCGATGAGTTCAGCACTCTGATTATTACTCACTATCAGCGTTTGTTAGATTACATCACTCCTGACTTTGTACACGTTATGATGGACGGGCGCATCGTAAAATCCGGAGGTCCGGAACTGGCAAAACGCCTTGAAGCTGAAGGCTACGACTGGATTAAGGAAGAGCTCGGAATTGAAGACGAAGCTGTTGAACAATAAGTCAGAATGTTACAGTTAGGAGGATTATGATGACCATTCAAACAAAATACCCGTTCGATAAAAGTTTAATTGAACAATATTCCGCAAAAAACGGTGAGCCCGACTGGTTCAAAAACTTGCGGTTACAAGCTTTCGAATTGATTGATGAACTTCCGCTTCCAAAACCGGATAAAACAAAAATCGAACGTTGGAACTTTACAGACTTTAAAGAACATTCCGTTGAGAGCGATGCATATAACAGCATCGATGATCTGCCGGAAGAAATTAAATCCTTAATTAATACAGATAGTGATAAGAGAAACTTGTATGTACAGCATAACCAAACAAGCGGTATCCTTTCATTAAGCAACGATCTGAAGAAAAAGGGTGTTATTTTCACCGATTTGTTGACGGCCGTTAAAGAACACGGTGATCTGATTCAAAAATATTACATGACGGAAGCCGTTAAAGCCGATGAGCACCGTTTAACGGCGTTTCATGCAGCTTTAGTAAACGGCGGTGTGTTTCTGTATGTACCGGAAAACGTCGTGATAGATGAGCCGATTCAATCGATCTTCATCCATGACCAGGCCGATGTACCATTGATTAACCATGTGTTAATCGTTGCGGACAAAAACAGCTCGGTTACTTATGTGGAAAACTACTATTCAATGAATGAAAAAGCGGAAGGAATTGCGAACATTATTACAGAAGTTATTGCATTTGATAATGCCAATGTAAAATATGGTGCGGTAGACACATTGGCTGAAGGGGTTACGACTTATGTGAACCGCCGTGGATATGCGGGCCAGGACGCACGGATTGAGTGGGCTCTCGGATTAATGAACGATGGCAACACCATTTCCGATAATACAACGAATTTGATCGGTGACGGTTCCTTTGCAGACACAAAATCCGTTGTTGTCGGACGCGGAAAACAAACCCAGAACTTTACGACAAAAGTTATCCACCACGGAAAAGGTTCGGAAGGATTTATTTTGAAACACGGTGTTGTAAAAGACGAAGCAACGACGATCTTCAACGGAATCGGTAAAATTGAACACGGCGCCTCCAAATCAAATGCTGATCAGGAATCCAGGCTGTTAATGCTAAGTAGGAATGCCCGCGGGGACGCAAACCCGATTTTGTTGATTGACGAAGACGACGTAATGGCCGGTCATGCCGCTTCAGTCGGAAAAGTAGATGAGCAGCAATTATACTATCTGATGAGCCGGGGAATTCCTAAAGAAGAAGCAGAACGCCTCATTATTTTCGGTTTCCTTGCACCTGTTGTGAACCAATTGCCTGTTGAAGGCGTTAAGAAACAATTAACATCTGTTATTGAAAGGAAAGTACAATAATAATGGATGCGGTAAAAGTTCGTGAAGACTTTCCGATTTTGCAACAAAAAGTAAACGGCCATCCGCTCGTTTATTTGGACAGTGCGGCTACTTCCCAAAAGCCGCAATCTGTCATTGAAACCCTGGAGCGGTACTACAAGGAGTACAACTCCAATGTGCACAGGGGTGTGCACACGCTCGGGACAAAAGCGACGGATGCCTATGAAGGTGCAAGGGAAAAAGTAAAAAACTTTATTAATGCAAAATCAACAAAAGAAATTATCTTTACCCGGGGAACAACAACATCGCTTAACATGGTGGCGGCAAGTTACGGCCTTGACAATGTGAAAGAAGGCGATGAAATTGTTATTTCCTATATGGAGCATCACAGCAATCTCATCCCTTGGCAACAAGTGGCCAAACGGACGGGAGCGACGCTGAAATATTTCCCGCTCCAAAAAGATGGTACATTGTTGCTCGAGGACGTCCACAACACGATAACGGAAAAAACAAAAATTGTTGCGATTACCCATGTATCAAACGTCCTCGGAACGATTAACCCGATTAAGGAAATTACCAAAATTGCCCATGAAAAAGGAGCAGTTGTCGTTGTTGACGGTGCCCAAAGTGCCCCGCATTTAAAAGTGAACATACAGGAACTGGATTGCGACTTCTTCGCCTTTTCCGGACATAAGATGTGCGGTCCGACCGGAATCGGTGTGTTATACGGAAAGGAACATTTATTGGAAAAAATGGAGCCGGTCGAGTTCGGAGGCGAAATGATCGATTTCGTCGATCTGTATGATTCCACTTGGAAAGAACTGCCGTGGAAATTTGAAGGTGGAACTCCGATTATTGCGGGAGCGGTCGGGCTTGGCGCAGCAATTGATTATTTAGAAGAGATCGGTTTGGATGAAATAAAAGAACATGAACACCGGCTGGCAGAGTATGCACTTCAACGGATGTCAGAAATAGATGGTATTACCATTTACGGACCGAAAGATGCATCAATGCGTGCCGGAGTCATCACATTCAATATTGACGGGGTACACCCCCATGATGTTGCAACGGTATTGGATACGGAAGGCATTGCTGTTCGTGCAGGGCATCACTGCGCACAACCGCTGATGAAATGGCTGAACGTGACGGCAACAGCAAGAGCAAGCTTTTATTTATACAATACGGAAGAAGATATCGATCGTCTTGTTGAAGGAATCGTTAAAGCAAAGGAGTTTTTTAAGGATGTCTTATGAACAATTGGATGCATTATACCGTGCAGTAATTATGGATCATTATAAGAGCCCGCGTAACAAAGGGGTTCTCGATGACAGTAATGTTACGATCGATATGAACAATCCGACTTGCGGCGACCGCATTCGTCTGACGATGAAAGAAAAAGACGGCAAAATTGAAGACGTTAAATTTGAAGGGGAAGGATGCTCTATTTCCATGGCATCCGCCTCGATGATGACGCAGTTGATTAAAGGGAAAGATGTTGATACGGCTTTGAAGCTGGCGGAGATCTTTTCCCTCATGATTCAAGGAAAAGATTATCACATTACGGATTTGGATCTTGGTGATATTGAGGCGCTGCAGGGAGTATCCAAGTTCCCTGCCCGGATTAAATGCGCAACCCTTGCATGGAAAGCGATGGAAAGAGGTTTAACCGAAGGAAGAAAGGAAAGCGGACATTAAAGCTTTTGCCGGTCGCCATCGTTTGCTTTTTGTGATTGAACACCATTCCAAAAGGAGGAAAAAAGAAATATGGTTGCCAAAAAAGCGCCGGAAATCGGCGATTACAAATATGGTTTCCGGGATAAAGACGTATCCGTGTACCGTACGGATCGGGGCTTAACCCGGGAAGTTGTCGAAGAAATTTCCAAAATTAAGAACGAACCGGAGTGGATGTTAAAGTTCCGCCTGAAAGCATTGGAGCATTTCTACTCCAGACCAATGCCGCAGTGGGGCGGTGACCTGTCAGAGCTGGATTTTGACGAGATCACCTATTATGTCAAACCTTCAGAAAAACAGGGCCGTTCCTGGGATGAAGTTCCGGAAGAAATTAAACGTACATTTGACAAGCTCGGTATTCCGGAAGCGGAACAAAAATATCTGGCCGGTGTATCAGCCCAATATGAGTCTGAAGTTGTTTACCACAATATGAAGAAAGACTTTGAAAAACTGGGAATTATTTTTAAAGACACAGACTCTGCTTTAAAAGAAAATGAAGAGCTGTTCCGCAAATATTTCGGTACGGTTGTTCCGTATACAGATAATAAATTTGCCGCATTAAACTCTGCTGTTTGGTCCGGAGGATCCTTCATTTATGTTCCTAAAGGAGTTAAAGTGGATACGCCGCTTCAAGCTTATTTCCGCATTAACTCTGAAAATATGGGACAATTCGAACGGACGCTGATCATTGTTGATGAAGGTGCATCCGTCCATTATGTAGAAGGATGTACGGCGCCTATTTATTCAACGGACTCCCTCCACAGTGCAGTAGTTGAAGTTATCGTGAAAAAAGATGCTTATTGCCGTTATACAACCATTCAAAACTGGTCAAACAACGTATATAACCTGGTAACAAAACGTGCGGTTTGTGAAGAACGGGCTACGATGGAGTGGGTTGACGGAAACATTGGTTCCAAGATAACGATGAAATATCCGTCTGTCATTTTGAAAGGGGAAGGATCCCGCGGAATGACATTGTCCATTGCCTTTGCAGGTAAAGGCCAGGATCAGGATGCGGGAACAAAAATGATTCACCTTGCTCCGAACACTTCTTCCAGCATCGTTTCCAAGTCGATGTCAAAAGACGGCGGAAATGTAACTTATCGCGGAATCGTACACTTTGGAAGAAAAGCAGACGGAGCAAAATCAACCATTGAGTGTGATACATTAATTTTGGATAATAAATCAACATCGGACACGATTCCGTACAATGAAATTTTAAACGATAATATTTCCTTGGAGCACGAAGCGAAAGTATCAAAAGTGTCGGAGGAACAACTGTTCTATCTCATGAGCAGGGGAATTTCCGAACAGGAAGCAACAGAAATGATTGTTATGGGCTTCATTGAGCCGTTTACGAAAGAGCTGCCGATGGAATATGCGGTTGAAATGAACCGTCTCATTAAATTTGAAATGGAAGGCAGCATCGGTTAATAAATGCCAAAAAGCAGTCCCGGATGTGGAATGGACAAAAATTATGTTCTTTCCGCAACGGGACTGTTTTTTTATACAAAAATCTTTCTTACGGAATTTTCTCGTATAATACTATGAAATTGTCGGAAAATCTGTTAAAATATAGACAAAACACGAACAATAATGACTTATATCATTTAGAATGTAAATATTTTGTTGTTAGCGACAAAATATGCTAAATTTTTCATGAAGAAATTATTTTTTAAAGATTTATGTTATACTATTATTCAACCAATTAACAAATTAAAGAAAAGGAGATCCAGAAAAGTGGAAAGAGTATTTAATTTTTCAGCCGGTCCGGCACAATTGCCGCTCCCTGTGTTAAAAAAAGCACAGGATGAATTGCTGTCGTATCAGGGAAAAGGCATGTCAGTCATGGAGCTGAGCCACCGTTCGAAAGAATTCGGTGAAATTATTGAGGAAGCCGAAGAACGGTTAAGAAAATTAATGGAGATCCCGGAAAATTATAAGGTGTTGTTCATTCAGGGTGGGGCTTCTTTACAATTTTCCATGGTACCGTTAAATCTCCTGAAAAACGGCCATGCTTGCTATGTGAATACGGGATCCTGGTCTAAAAAAGCAATTGCCGAAGCGAAAAAAATAGGTGATGTGAAAATCATTGCCTCTTCTGATGATAAAAATTTTACATACATCCCTGAAATTGATACAAGCCAATTCACACCGGAAACAAAATACGTCCATATTACAACAAACAATACGATTGAGGGAACCCGTTTCACGAAAATACCCGACACGAAAGATGTACCGCTTGTTGCAGATATGTCATCAAATATTCTATCCGAACGGTTGGATGTATCGAAGTTTGGCATTATCTATGCGGGTGCGCAAAAAAATCTCGGCATAGCCGGTGTGACCATTGTGATTATCCGCGATGATTTAATCGGCCATGCTGATGTAAATTTACCAACGATGTTAAATTATGAAACATATGCTAAAAATAAATCTTTGTATAATACCCCGCCGACTTTTGCGATCTACATGACGAAGTTGCTGCTCGAATGGATCGAGGAACAAGGCGGCATTGCGGAACTTGAAAAGCGGAATATTGAAAAAGCCAAATTGCTGTATGATTTCCTTGATGAATCTGAGATGTTTTATTCAAAAGTCCGCAAAGAGGACCGCTCGCTGATGAATATACCGTTTATGACGGATTCGGATGAATTAAATCAACGGTTCATCGCAGAAGCGGAAAAAGAAGGACTGTATACATTAAAAGGGCACCGTTCTGTCGGCGGCATGCGGGCAAGCATTTACAATGCGATGCCGGTTGAGGGAGTAAAAACACTGGTCGACTTTATGAAAGAGTTTGAGAGAAAATATAGTTAAGGGGATGTAAAATATGTATTCAATTAAAACATATAATAATATTGCCAAAGCCGGTTTGGATGTTTTTGGGGAAGATTATGAAATTAATAAATCCGATAATCCGGATGCGATTTTGCTAAGAAGCTATAATTTGCACGATGAAGTGATTCCTACCTCGGTTAAGGCAATAGCAAGAGCCGGTGCAGGAGTGAATAATATTCCGATTGACCGTCTGACAAAGGAAGGTGTTGTCGTTTTTAATACACCCGGAGCAAATGCCAATGCGGTAAAAGAACTTGTGCTGATGAGTATTATTGCAAATTCCCGGAATTTAATGGAGGCGGTCAATTGGACAAAATCGTTGATCGGGGAAGGTGACAAAGTTCCCGAGTTAGTCGAAAAAGGGAAAAAACAATTTGTCGGTACCGAAATTGCCGGCAAAAGATTAGGGGTTATCGGTGTTGGAAAAATCGGCGTTCTTGTAGCTAACGGAGCAGACGCCCTCGGAATGGATGTTATTGCGTATGACCCGTTTATTTCGGTTGCGGCTGCCTGGCAATTATCCCGCAATATAAAACGGGCGGAAAATATTGATGAAATTTTCAGTACATGTGACTACATTACGGTACACGTTCCGTTAACGAAAGACACAGAGGGCATGTTGAATAAAGATGCATTTGAAAAGATGAAAGACGGTGTACGGATCTTTAACTTTTCCCGTGGAGAATTAGTCAATGAAAATGATTTGGAAGAAGCCCTCCAGCAAGGAAAAATCGCATCGTATACAACGGATTTTCCGACGGAACGGATTTTAACGATGGAAAATGCCTATGCCTTGCCGCATTTGGGAGCATCTACGAAAGAGGCGGAAGAAAATTGCGCATATATGGCGGCAAAACAAATTAAAGAGTATTTAGAGACGGGGAATATCACCAATTCCGTTAATTATCCCAACTTAAGCATGCCTTATGTAGGGAAAAACCGGTTAACGGTTCTCCATGAAAACAAACCGAAGATGGTCGGACCGATTACCGGGTTACTTGCGAAGTTGTCCCTCAATATTGATAATATGGTTAACGGGAGCCGCGGCGATTGGGCATATACGATGATCGACATTGATGAAGAATTGTCGGAATCCCTGATCAAAGAAGTAAAATACCAAGTCAGACAAATTGACGGTGTTGTACGGGTCCGCTTTTTATAAGCTCAATAATATTCCCGGCGGGAAAGAAGGTTGTTGCCGTGAAGAAGGGACTTTAATCGTATATCTGGAATTCAATGTTTTGTCCAGATATAATAAATATAGTCTCTTCTTTCGGAACAACCTTTTTTTGTTGAAAAAACCCGGATGTTTGTGTTTCACGTTTCAGATGATTTTGTGCTGTGCACGGTGAATAACCGGTGATCCGGGGAATTATATTGAAATCAGAGGGAACGTTCATGAATGAAAAAATTGTTATCTACCATACAAATGATATTCATAGTCATTTCCGATACTGGCCACGTATAGAAAGGGAGATCAAAAGAAGACGGAATATTCACAAAAATTTAAAAGAATCTGTTTTTGTATTTGATATCGGGGATTTTATTGACCGTTTTCATCCCTTCACCGAAGGGACACTGGGGAAAGGTAATGCGCAAATGCTGAATGAATGCGGTTATGATGCAGTAACCATCGGCAATAACGAAGGCATTACTTTACCCCATGAAGATTTGCAATCGTTGTATCGTGATGCGGAGTTTGATTGTATTGTTGCAAACTTATATACGAAGGATGGTAAACGCCCGGACTGGGCAAAGCCTTATCATATATATCAAACGGAAAAAGGCACAAATATCGGCGTTGTTGGAGTTACGATTAATTTTACGAACTTTTATGAGCCGTTAAACTGGAATGTAACAAATCCTTTTGATGAACTAAGAGCGTTGATTCCTTTTCTCCGGAGCAGGGTTGATCTCTTAATTGTCTTGTCCCATCTCGGGTTATCCGATGATGAACGAATGGCGGCGGAATTTCCGGAAATTGATATCGTACTTGGTGCCCATACCCACCATGTTTTACCGGAAGGAAAACCGGTGAATAACAGTTTATTATGTTGTACCGGTAAATACGGTATGAACTTGGGGAAAGTAGAAATTTTCCTTGATGAGAACAAACAAGTTGCGGAAAAACGGGCAGAGCTGATCCCGTCAGCACAACTGGAGCCGGTGGAAGATGAAGAGTTCTTTGATGACACCCTGTATAAATTGGGGAAGGAATTATTGCAGCAGCCGGTGGCCTGTTTGCCTGATAAACTGGAAACCGACTGGTTCCAAGAAACGGAATTGAATTATTTATTGTGCTCCTCTTTAACCGAATGGTGTAATGCAGACTGCTCTTTTATTAATGCGGGTGTGCTCCTGGATGATTTACCGGCGGGAATTGTTACCGAATATGATGTCCACCGCATTTGTCCCCACCCGATTAATCCGTGTACGGTTAAATTATCCGGACGGGAGTTAAAAGAAGTGTTAATTCAAACAGAAGATGATAAATATACAACACTGGAAATTAAAGGTTTCGGATTCCGGGGTGAAATTTTTGGAAAAGTGATTTATGATAACATATCGATTGATGGAAAAGGTTCTTCCGCTAAAATACGAATTAACGGAGAGGACATCAGAATGGATCGAATATACCGGGTTGCAACCCTCGATATGTTTACTTTTGCCCGCTTTTATCCTCCGGTCACCCGGGCGGAAAAAGAATTCTTCTTACCTGAATTTCTCCGTGATTTATTAAAATGGAAATTGTCCAAATTATATCCGGTTAAAACCGGGAAGTAATCTGTTCAGAATTAGTAAAACGCTAAAAGCCGATTCGCAAAACAAATGCTCCTTTCATAAAATATTAAAGAAAGGAGCGAAACCAATGATTAATGTCAAACCTGTGGACATTAACGGCCGTACTTTTCTTGCCATTGAAGTAAAATTGCCGAAAACAACGCTGCTTGTTGTGACCGGTGAACACGGTTATATCATGTGCGGCGCGCTGGATGTCGGCTTGTTGAATGAAAAGTTGCAGGACCGGAAAGTGATCGCCGCCCGTGCCGTCGGTGTGCGGACGATTAAGGAGCTGCTCCATGCACCGCTGGAGTCCGTGACGGCCGAGGCGGAAAAGCGCGGAATCAAAAAAGGGATGGCCGGCAAAGATGCATTATTGTTAATGTAAGGTTTGATTCATTTTATAAGCGTAAAATCCCCCCTTTAAATGCATACATTTATGTTAAGGGGGGATTTTCTTTTGGTAAAATTTCGCCGCTACCCGCGCCGGCACTTTTATTACCGGTTCCGGATCCCGCGGCCGTCGCGTCCGTTGAAAACATACCCTGGTACACCGCTTCCGTTCCGGTATGTTTTGTTATTATCTTTAGTATTTTTTCTTTTTTCCACATCCCTCGGATTATGGATCGTAAACCGGGCAATTAAACCGACCCTTATTGCTTATGCTGAATCTCAGTCGGTAAATCTTGCTACACACATGATGAATCAGGCGATAAAAGAAGAAATTGGGGAAGGTTTGAATTTAAGTGAAATTATTAAAGTCGTTCCATACGGGAACTCGACATTGACGACTTTTGATACAGATAAAATTACGACGGTTGCCAACAACATTGCCGATCGTGTTTTAAAAAATATTAACGAAATGGAGAGAGGAGAAGTCTTTTCCCCGGCTGCGGCAACCGGAGGAGAAATTGAAGAGGTTACACCGAAACCTGGGGAAGGAATTGAGTTCCAAATTCCTTTGGGAAAAATAACAAATAACGTATTGCTGGCAAATTTCGGCCCTGATATACCCATTCGCTTTAAAGCCATCGGCCATATTGAGTATGATATCAAAACGATTACAAAGGAACACCAGATCAACAGTACATGGTATGAAGTCCGTTTACATATGAAAGTCGGCATTCAGATGCTCGTTCCTTTTACATCAGAAATCATTACCGTTCCGAGAAATGTGTTATTGGCATCAGGAGAAATAAAAGGGGATGTTCCGCAGTTTTACGGCAATCACGGACAACTCACGCCATCGGTGATCATACCGGATAAAGAAAAGAAAGATTCAGGAAAGAACCGGCAGTAATCAGGCACCCGGCGGTTTTTGTTCCGGCTTTCCGGGTGCCTGTTTTTGCGGCTTCTGAAGGAGACCGGCGTCTGCCATTTACTAATTTTTGGCCATTTTTCTCCTCGTTTCCCTTTCCCAGTGTTTTAAGTGGGGATACGGATCAAACGACCATTCTGTTTTGCCGTTATCTTTATACATGCCGTAATGGAGATGGGGCGGAAACTTTCCGGAAGTTCCCGGCGGACCGTACCCGGAACTGCCGACACTGCCGACCAACTGTCCGGGTTTGACAACATCCCCCAACTCTAAACCTTTTGCAAAGCCGTTTAAATGGGCAAAATAGTGATAAGTGTTATGAATATCCCGGATTCCGATCCGCCAGCCGCCGTATTTATTCCATCCTTTCATTTCCACAATACCATAGCAGGTTGAATAAACGTTGACCCCGTACGCGGCAAAAATATCCGTGCCTTCATGAATTCTTCTTCCACCCCAGCCGCGGGCATCACCCCAGGTACTCCGGTAGCTGTAATTGGCGTGTAACGGCAGGGGGAAGTGCCGCTCCGATAAATCCAATGTTTGGAAGGTATTGTACAATTTCGCATAATTCATAATGAGTCTGACTGCTTTATCCCGTTTATAGTAATTCCATAAACCGATTTTTATTGAATCGTGATCCGTACCGAACTGCAATAAGTAATTGGCAAAGGAAAAAAGCACATCTTCATCGTCTTCCGGATCGGCTTTTCCGTCTCCGTTTGCATCAAGACCGATTCCCTCGAAAAAACGGATCCGCTCCGGGTTCGTATCCTTTTTGTCCGGATTTAACAGACCTGACCATTTTTCCTGCGGAATTAACAGTCCGGCTACTCCTTCCGGATCCGGCAAATCTTTTCTCATGGAACGGATATTCCGCTCATATTGATCGGCGGCGGCAAGATAATACCAGGGAATAAACGTAAGCCGTTCAATTTTTTTATACAGCTCCATCCGTTGTTTGTACAATTCTTCCTCTTTTGCATCTGCTATAACTGGAACCGGCCGGAAGGAAAAGAGCAATAAAAAAACAGCAAGGATATGTACTGTAAAGCGCAAATGCCCTTACCTCCTTCTTACCAATAGTTTGTGATGATGCATGAAAATCATGATTGTTAGATGTTGGAAACGGATGAAACGGCAATAATGAAGGAAAAATAAAAATAAGATATAATAATTTTATATAAGGGCAAAGAAGAAGGGTGATTAGTGACGATGGTTCGTATCCAAAATTTATGCTATGAACTTGTGGAGGAGAGAAAAAACGGATTTGTGGAAGAAGCATTCCGTGAACGTTTTACGGATATATTAAGCCGTTACGATTATATCGTTGGTGATTGGGGTTATGGTCAGCTGCGGTTGAAAGGATTTTATGATGACCATAATCAAAAGGCGACATATGATACAAAAATCAGCACACTGACTGAATATCTGTATGAATACTGCAACTTCGGCTGCCCTTATTTCGTATTAAAACGGGTGGATAAATAATTTGCTAACAGTTATGGAAGGAGTTGGCAGCAATGTATTTTATTGATCGGAAAAAAATAGAACAGAGGTTGGATTACATTGAGAACTTGGTGAAAATGTTCCGGAACATCAAAAACACAGAGGACGGGATGGAAAAGCTTGCGTTGGAACGCATTGCCCACATGTTGCTGGAAGCTGTCCTGGAAGTGGGGAAAAATATGATTGACGGTTTCATCATGCGCGATCCGGGCAGTTACGATGATATTATAGATATTTTATCCGATGAAAAGGTGATTACGGAGAAAGAAGCAGAACAGTTTAAAGAGCTCATTCCGTACAGAAAGGATCTTGTCGTTTATTTTACGGATGTTAACCATACGAAAATGTACGAAGACTTTAAAAAGAATTTAGCGGCTTTTGATCACTTTCCTGAAGCTGTCAGAAATTATTTGGAACATGAACTGGGACCGGTTTCGGCTTTCGGTAAATAAGCTGTGAATCATGAGGAGATTTTATGAAGAAATATAAAGGTTATTTAATTGACTTGGATGGAACAATGTATCGGGGTACGGAAAAAATCGATGCTGCTGTCCGGTTTGTCCGCAAACTGGCGGCAAGAAACATTCCATATTTATTTGTGACCAATAACTCAACCCGCACACCGGAACAAGTGGCGGAAAAACTGCGCGGCTTTGATATTCCGGCAACCGCGGAGCAAATTTTTACATCCGCCATGGCCACTGCTAACTATATACACGAACGGAAGAATAATGCAAAAATTTATTTTATCGGCGAGAAAGGTCTTTATGAAGCTTTAAAGACGGAAGGCTTCCGTTTTGCGCGGGAAGATGCAGACACGGTGGTGGTTGGTCTTGACCGGAACGTCACATATGAAAAATTTGCTGTGGCGTGTCTGGCGATCCGGAATGGTGCGGAATTTATTTCTACAAACAGTGATGTTGCCATACCAACAGAACGGGGATTTATGCCCGGAAACGGTTCGCTCACAGCATTGGTGGCAACTTCCACACGGAAGGAGCCCGTATTTATCGGCAAACCGGAACCCATTATTACCGAACAGGCTTTACATATCCTCGGTACAAAGAAAGAAGAAACATTGATGGTCGGCGATAATTATGATACCGATATATTGGCGGGGATCCGCGCCGGAATCGATACTTTAATTGTCCATACCGGCGTGACGCCGAAGGAAAAACTGGCGGAGTATGAGATACAGCCAACCTACTCCGTTGACACGCTGGATGAGTGGGAATTGTAACATATCATGGTTTTCCCGGTTTCAGTCTTTTCCGTAAAAAAGAAGCTGCGGATTTCCGCAGCTTTTTTGCTTTTTTACGGGGACATACTTATTCTACATTTTCCATGCGGTGCGCAAGACGGCTTGATGCCGCTGCAGCAATGGCGCCGACGATATCATCCAGGAAAGTATGGACATATCCGTTCGTTTTGTCATTTAGATATTTTAAGATTCCCGGTTTCATTTTGTCAATGTAACCGTAATTTGTAAACCCGATGGATCCGTAAACATTGACAATGGAAAAAGCAAGAATTTCATCAACGCCGTATAATCCTTCATCCGTTTTTACAATCGATAAAAGCGGTTCATCCAACATGTTCTTTTCCGCCAGAACATCCAGTTGGATGCCGGTGATAACCGCATTTTGCACTTCACGCTTTTTTAATACCCCTTCGACGTTTTCAATACATTCTTTTAAAGTCAGTTCCGGATGATAGTTTTTCTGTAAAAAATAAACTAACTCGGCAATATCTTTGATCGTAACTCCCCGTTCTTTTAACATCTGAACTGCAATATCGCCGATTTGCGGGAACGCTTTGCGTTTTTCGTTCACCTGCTCATGTTTTTCTTCAGCCATGCTCTTCACCTTTTCTTTCCTGAATTCATGTCTAAAATGGAATTTCTCCCATAACTATTATTATAAAGAAAAATATCATAAAGATTTTTGAATCGCAAACATAAAGGGGGACCTTATGTTTTCAATTATAGAACAGAAATTTGGCATCCGTCCGGAACAATTTTTTAAGCTGACCGGTTATGATGCTTTTATGGCCAATCAATTACTTTATATTATGATTTCCGTGCACGAAAATGAACAGAAAGAGTTGCCCGAACGATATTATTTGACGAATTTCCTGCGGGAAAACGGAGAAAAATATGTACCGGTATTTGTACCGGCTTTGGATGGTACCTTTGTTCATCAGAAGGAAGGTGGTTATTTTGTTCTTTTAATGCTCGACCGTTGGGAAAATGCACCGGTTTCCGATTCCGGATATGAATTGGCGAATTTTCATAAAAAAGGGTTCGGTATGCAAATCGAAATAAAAAACTTGAATCGTACGGGACAGTGGAAAACGTTTTGGGAAAAGCGTCTGGATCAATTGGAAGACGTTTGGAAAAAAACCGTAATGGCCGGACCCGGCAATGATTTTGAAACATATTTTGCGGAATCTTTTCCTTATTATTCAGCCATGGCAGAAAACGCCATCCAATATTTTGTCGATACGATAATTGATGAAACCCCCGGTCCCTTTGATGTCGGCACGGTAACCCATGAGCGTTTTTCTCCGCAAACATGGTCCGGCATGCCTGTTTGGAAAAACCCCTTTCAATGGATTGTTGATCATCCGTCCCGGGATTTAGCGGAATGGATCCGATTTGTTTATTTTCATTATCCTCAAACCTATCCGGCATACGTGCAACGGTTTTTTTCCGCATATGAAAAAGTTATGCCCGTTTCTTCCTTTGGCAAGCGTCTATTATATTCCCGGCTCCTGTTTCCCGTCCATTATTTCCGGTGTATTGAATATTATTATATCCGGTTGCAAGTAAACGCAAACGTAAAACAGGATATCACCGAACTGAAAAAAATTATCAAAACAAGTGAACAGTATGAAAATTTTTTGGCGGAAATTTTAAAAATTACGGGATTTCCGGGAATGCCTGTACCGGATTGGTTAAGATAAAGAGCTTTTTGTGAAAGAATTCTCTATTTCAATTATTCTTGGTAAATTATGTTAGAATAGTGAAGGAAGAACAATAAAATCCGGAGGGTTAATAATGGAAAAACCTTATGTATATATAACCCGTAAACTGCCGCAGGAACTTGTTGAACCGATTGGACAGTTTGCGGATTTTCGTATGTGGGAAAAAGAAGAGGAGCCGGTTCCAAGGGATGTTTTATTAGAAGAGGCAAAAAAAGTGGATGCATTATTTACCATGTTATCCGACCCGGTTGATGAAGAATTGATTGAAGCGGCACCCCGGCTGAAAGTGGTTGCTAATCTGGCTGTCGGTTATGACAATATCGACGTTGATGCAGCGACGAAAAGGGGGATTGCCGTTTGCCATACACCGGAAATTTTATCAGATACGACAGCCGATCTAACCTTTTCCCTACTTCTGATGGTTGCCAGACGCCTACCCGAAGCCGTGGAGCTTGTTAAAAGAGGAGAGTGGAAAAGCTGGAGTCCGTTTTTCATGGCAGGGGCGGATGTTCATCATAAAACTATCGGAATTGTCGGCATGGGCAGTATCGGGGAAGCGGTTGCCAGACGTGCCCGAGGGTTTGATATGAAAATTTTATATCATAACCGAAACCGCAAGCCTGCGGCAGAAAAGGAACTGGGCGCCGTCTACTGCTCTTTTGACGAGTTAATTCAAAAATCGGATTTTGTTGTTTGTATGACACCGCTGACAGAAGAAACAAAAGGCATGTTCAATAAAGAAGTTTTTAAAAAGATGAAAAAAACCGCCTATTTTATAAATGCAGCCCGCGGAGGGGTCGTCGTTGAAAAAGATCTGGTGGAAGCGCTGGAGAACGGGGAAATTGCCGGTTGCGGCCTTGACGTTTTTGAAGAGGAACCGATCAGCGCTGACCACCCGCTGTTGAAATTTAAACAAGTTGTTGCCCTGCCGCATATCGGCAGTGCATCCGTTGAAACGAGGACAAATATGGTCCGGCGCTGCATACGGAATATTGAACTCGTTCTAAAAGGAAAAAAGCCGCTAAGCATTGTCAATGATGAAATTTTTGAATAAGGGAAGAATAAAAAAAGAGCCATCTTCCTTTTGCAGGAAAGACGGACTCTTGTTCTTTTATTTAAAACACCTGTTCTACTTCAACAACACCGGGGACTTCTTCCAGCAATGCGCGTTCGATTCCGGCCTTCAGGGTAATTGTCGAGCTGGGACAGGTACCGCATGCGCCGAGCAAACGCAATTTTACAATCCCGTCTTCAACATCGACAAGTTCACAATCGCCGCCGTCACGTAAAAGGAACGGTCTTAATTTATCCAGTACTTCCTGAACCTGTTCTTTGATATCCATTGAAATCGCACTCCTTTCATAATCTTATTATAATAAGGTTAAGTGTAAAAATCCATTTGTTCGTTTTGGAAAAAACGAATTTATTTCACCACTCTGCATTAAAGGGGGATCGGGACAAATGGAACTGAAAAAACCGGTCACAATTACTGTATATGGTGCGGAACAGATTTGTGCTAGCTGTGTTAATTTGCCGGGCTCAAAGGACACTTATGAATGGCTGGAAGCGGCCATCAGCCGGAAATTTCCGGACCAGCCGTTCAATATGGATTACGTCGATATTATGAATCCGCCCGCCGATCGGAAAAAGGCAGAATTTGCTAAAAAAATATTAGAAGAAGACATTTTTTACCCGGTCGTACTCGTTGAAGACGAGATTGTAGCCGAAGGAAATCCGCGACTTAAAAATATTTACGCTAAAATGGAAAAGTACGGGTACAAGACTGCAAAACAATGAAAAGAGAAAAATCACCTCGTAAAAGAGGTGATTTTTAGTCTTATCCGTTATGGAAACGGTATAGCCAGAGCACTCCTGATTTTAATAATCTCGGTACCCTACCCGTTAACGGGACTTCGTTGACGAGGCCGAAACCGTGCTTTTTCCCGAGGGAACCGAGAATCCCTTTCAGCTTGATTTCAGGAAGCTCAGGAAGTTCTTCATTTTTCCATCTTTTTAAAATCACATCGACAATTTGGTCACCCTGTGCTTCAGCAAGCTGTGCGCTCGGTGCATGGGGAAGACTTGCACAGTCCCCTACAACATAAACGTTTTCATAACCGGGAATATTATGATGCGGAGTAAGAACAATCCGGTCCTGTCCGTCCTTTTCCACATTCATTTCCCTGACAACTTTATTTGGACGGATTCCAGCCGTCCAAACAACGCAGTCAAAGGCAATCGGCTGATCATGATTGTACAGAACACCTTTTTCAACTTTTGTAATATTGGCGTTATTAACGATTTGAACCCCGTGGTCCCGGAACCATTCTTCAACGTACTTGCTTAATTTTTCAGGAAACTTGGACAGAACAACATTTCCGCGATCGAATATGGAAATCTTTAAATCCGGTCTGGATTCATGCAGCTCGCTGGCGATCTCTACACCGCTTAATCCCGCCCCGACAATGGCCACTGTTGAATTTTTCGGTAAACTGCATAAAGTTTGATACGTTTTTCTTGTTGATTCAATGGACTGAATGCTGCACGTGTATTCATCCGCACCGGGAACATTATGATATTTGTCCTCGCAACCCAATGCGATGATCAAATCATCATATGAAAGTGTGCCTTTTTTCAAAAGATGAACCTTTTCGTTTTCGATGTCAATTTTTGTTACTTCATCATTAATAAATTCCAACTGTGGATGTTGCGGGAAAGGAACGCGGACTTGATCATCAGCTACTGTTCCCGCTGCAAGAGCATAAAATTCTGTTTTAAAACAATGATAAGGGACCTTGTCAACCAATATGATTTGCCGGTTTTCCGGAAGTTGATTCAAAAGCTTTTGCAAAATCCGCATACCACCGTAACCGCCGCCCAAAATGACAAGTTTTTTCATGTGATTTTCCCCTTTGTTTTGTTTTGAATTTTCATAAATTATTCTACGATAATTATTAACTATCTATTTATCCCCTTTTGTCAAATATGAATTTCCTTTTAAAAGTATATTTTAATTTTGTGAACATAACAACCGGTTTGACGGATTTCAGTGGTTTAAGCACTTTTTTGACAATTTAACCGCATTAATAACGTTTTCATGTCCACAATGATTTTATTTGATTAAACTTATTTTAATTGTGTAATATGAATATAATGTATATACTAAAATTACAAGGAGAATGTTAAAAACACAGAACTGGTTAAAAAAGGAGGGATTAGGATGGAAGAAGTGATTACGTTAACGGATGCTGCTGCATACCAGGTAAAAGACATGATGGAGCAAAATGATGAAAAAGACGCCTATTTGCGGGTATATGTTTCAGGCGGCGGCTGTACCGGTTTGACATACGGTATGAAACTGGATCATGAAGTAAAAGAGGACGATATTCAATTTGAGAAAAACGGCGTAAAGGTCCTTGTCAATAAAACGGATGCGTTAGTGTTAAAAGGTACGACAATCGATTACAAGCAATCTTTGCTTGGCGGCGGTTTTACGATTGACAACCCGAACGCAATCGCTACATGCGGATGCGGCCAGTCATTCCGTACGGCTACAAATGCCGGAACACCAGGTGATTGTTAAAAGTTAAACAGGGGGATAATTTCAAAACAGGATTCATTAAAAAAGGGTATCCGGTTCAAATGCGGATACCCTTTTTCTCATTCTTATTATTTATCAAATAACGAAGTACTATGTACTGGTTGGATACGGGCTTTTGGATCAATGTATTTTTTCGCGTTACTGACTGCAATCGGCGCTTCCCCGAACCCGGTTGCAATAAGTTTTACTTTTCCTTCATATGTGCATATATCCCCGGCTGCGTATACTCCCGGAATATTTGTTTCCATTTTGGAATTGACAACGATGGAATTTTTTTCGATGTTCAATCCCCATTCTTTGATCGGCCCGAGGGAAGAAACAAATCCATAGTTGACAATGACTTCATCTGTATCAAGGGTTTCTGTTTCTTCTCCTTTGGTCTTCTGAATGACTACCCGGCGGATCTTTTCATCGTCACCGATTAATTCAGCCGGGACATAGGGAGTTTTAATTTCAACGGTTGAATTTTTTAATTGTTCAACGCTGTGTTCATGGGCGCGGAATTTGTCACGGCGGTGAACAATGGTAACATGGCTGGCAATCGGTTCGAGCATTAATGCCCAGTCAACCGCAGAATCTCCCCCGCCGAGAATCACGACTTTTTTTCCTTTAAAATGTTCCATATTATCAACAAAGTAATGGAGATTTTTTCCTTCATATTTTTCCGCGTTTTCTAATTTCAGCCGCCGTGGCTGGAATGCTCCGTTTCCGGCGGTAATAATTACAGTTTTTGAATAGTGAATTTCTTTGTTTGTTGTTAATTTAATGATTCCATCTTCCATTCTTTCCAGTTTTTCGACGGATTGTTCCAGGCAGACCGTTTGTTTAAACCGTTTATTTTGCTCCAATAAGTTTTCAATCAGATCACGGGCACGAACTTTTGGGAATCCGGCAATATCGTATATATATTTTTCCGGATACAGTGCCGTTAATTGTCCGCCGAGCTGGGGAAGACTTTCGATAATTTTTACGGTGGCGTTGCGCATTCCGCCGTAAAATGCAGTAAATAATCCGATAGGACCTCCTCCGATAATGGTTATATCATAAACGTTTGTATCTTCTCTCAAAAGAAATCCCTCCAATTTACATTCAAAAATTATTCTATCATAATTCATACAATTTTCGAAACAAATATTTTTGAAAATTACAGAATAAGGGTACTGAACACGCAAAATGTTATCATGAATTTAGAACAGACGCTGTAACCTTAACATAACGATATCAATTGACAGAATATTTTTATTTTTGGTAAATTTAATGTAATACAAGCTCCGGAGGGATTTGATGGAAGTATCTATTGTGCAGCTGTTTATATCGGTATTATTGTTTTTCGTTCTTTTTTACGGCATCGGCTTTATTTTGAACATGCTTCTCCGTATGACATGGATCATGTCATTGTTTTATCCGCTTGTTGTCATTTTCATTGTTGATCAAATTCCGTTTACCCATTATTTCCGTCAGCCGGGTACGGCTTTTGAAACATTGGGGAAAAATATTATTTCATTGGCGCCGGCTGATATTACGATTTTACTGAGCGGATTTCTCGGTACAATCATGGCGGGAATTACGATGAAAGCATTGCGCGCACGGGGATACCGGATGTTTTAGCAAAAAAATTTCATCCTCTTGGAAAAGGATGAAAGCGCGGTTATCACTTCTCCCGTGAATAATTTTTATCCACTGGGGAACAAATAGACACGGGAGGAGTGAAAAATATGGTAATAACATGGCTAAAGCGCTTCTTAATCACCATTTTGTTTGCGATCGCCCTGCTTCTTACAATCCAAACAATTACTGGTGTAAAAGCGGAAGCAACCAATAACGGTCCGTTTCATTATATAAAAACAATCCGTCATATAATGAATTTTAAACATCGATGGCAATCATCCCCTTATACTGAATTACAATATATATCCATGAATGTTACGAATAAAAAACTCTCAAAAGAGCTGGAAAAAGAAGAGAAAAAAGACATTCCGGACTTGGAAGAGGCGTTTAACTGGGAAGAATACCCGAAAAAAACTGTTGTCGCTACCGGTTATACGGCCGGGTATGAATCAACGGGAAAAAAGCCGGATGATCCGTCGTACGGAATCACTTATTCGGGCGTAAAAGTGAAGCGTGACTTATATTCGACCATCGCGGCAGATTTAGATGTTTTTCCAATCGGCACCATTTTATTTATTCCCGGTTACGGATTCGGGGTTGTTGCGGATAAAGGTGCCGCTATTAAAGGGGATAAAATAGACTTATATTTTGAAACTGTGGAAGATGTTTATTCAGAGTGGGGAAAGCGTGTCGTTGACGTTTACGTAATAAAAATGGGCGACGGTACGCTGACTGCCGCTGAACTGGAACGCCTGAATGAAGATGAAACGATGCAGGTGTTCCGCAACCAGATTGCAACCGGAGGAAAACAATAAAACGCTTGGGGTTCCCAAGCGTTTTTGTATTTACAGCGGAATAAACCCCGTTGTTTAAAAATCATGTTGCCCCTTATACCGAATCGGTACCGTTTTCCCTTATAATGGATAAAGAGGTGATGAGAATGTTTCATGTGAAAAAGTCGTTTTCGGGGGATGCCGACCATGAAATTTTAATTATCGGCATTTTTGATCAGGGTAATAAATTCGGAAACTGGTTGCAAGAAACGGATGGACATATGCAGAAACAACTAATCGGGATGGCAAAGTACGGAGATTTACAGGCGAAAAAAAATCATGTCACCCTTGTATATACTCTCGGTCTGATGAAAACAAAACGGCTTTTATTCATCGGTCTCGGGAAGAAGAAACAGCTGACTCGGGAAATTCTCAGGGAAGCATTCGGAAAAGCTCTTCAAACTGTCGAACAAAAACGAATTTCGAAGGCGGCGCTTCTTCTTGATACATTTCTAAATGGAACCATTCCGTCCGGGGAAGCAGCAAAAGCACTTGGGGAAGCTTTCGCCATGGCTTTATACCGTTTTCCCGGTTATAAGCAAAAAACGAATATTCCAGAAGTCCGTTTGGAAGAAATCACTGTATATGCGGAAGAGACGGAAGTTGTAAAAACAGCGGTGAATACCGGATATATTTACGGAAAAGCGGTAAATTCGGCCCGCACGTTGGTTAATACACCGCACAACTTAATGACGGCGTCAGATTTGGCGGATTATGCAAAAGCATTGGCAGAAAAATATGATTTTGAGATTGAAATTTTGGAAAAAGAAGACATGATGGAACTCGGCATGGGTGCATTGCTTGCAGTAAACCGGGGAAGTGAAGTACCGCCGAAAATGATCGTTTTAAAGTACCAGGGAAAAAAAGAATGGAAAGATGTCATCGGTCTTGTCGGTAAAGGAATTACGTACGATACAGGCGGTTATTCGTTAAAAACGCGTCAGGGTATGCAAGGGATGAAAACGGACATGGCCGGTGCGGCCGCGGTACTCGGTGCGATGGAAATTACCGGCAAGCTGAAGCCGGAACAAAATGTTGTTGCGGTGATTCCCGCTACGGATAACATGGTGAGCAGCACGTCTTTTAAGCCGGATGATGTCATTACGTCACTCAGCGGGATGACCATTGAAGTGACAAATACGGATGCAGAAGGACGTCTTGTGCTGGCAGACGCTATTACTTATGCCAAACAGCATGGCGCAGACGTTTTAGTAGATGTGGCAACTCTGACCGGCGGCGTCATAACAGCCCTCGGTTCGGACAAAACCGGCGCGATGACAAATAATGAATGGTTTTATAAACAGGTTTTACAAGCATCAAAGGAAACAGATGAAATGATCTGGCAACTGCCGATTACGGAAAAGGACCGGGAAAAAGTAAGAAAAAGCAAAATTGCCGATCTTGATAATTCCCCGTCACGGGAAGGCCATGCGATCATGGGCGGTGCGTTTTTGGGTGAATTTGCCGGGAAAACACCATGGGTGCATCTTGATATTGCCGGAACTGCTACAGTAAAATCTTCCCATAACCTCGGGCCTTCAGGAGGAACCGGTGTGATGGTCCGAACATTGGCCGTACTTGTTCAAAACTTTAAACCGGAAAAACAATAGCTCCGGGTACTGTTTTTTGTCAAGTTCCGGTGAAAAAATCCCGGGACTTGACAAAATTTTTATTTTATGCTTCATTATATTCATGAAAGCACTTGTATAAATAACACGTAATAAAAAACATACAAAAATTTGACGAAAAATGTAGACAAATGACAAAAAAGATGTTATATTAATAATCGCAATCAGGTTGTCCGGACATGTACTCCTAAATAAGCATTTTGAGCTGCAGTCTTGATAAAAAATAAAAAATGATTAAAATAAAACATGAAAAATGCGGGTGTAGTTTAGTGGTAAAACCACAGCCTTCCAAGCTGTTGTCGCGGGTTCGATTCCCGCCACCCGCTCCATACATAATGCAGGGATCCAACGCAGTGTTTCGTTTCGTAATGATCGAAGCATTGCGTTTTTACTATTTTTAAGATAAAAAAGTTTATCATGTTCAGAATATTAACCGGATTTCCGGGAAAGGAGGGAAAGGAATGGACGTCCACGCTTTGAAACAGGAAGTTATTGATTATGCCAAATCGATCGGCATTGACAAAATCGGATTCGCTTCGGCGGAACCGTTCACGACATTAAAAGCAAGACTCATCCGCCAGCGGGAGTTAAATTACCACTCCGGATTTGAGGAACCGGATATTGAAAAACGGACGGACCCTTCCCTCCTGTTTGAAAACCCCGCATCCATTATTTCCATCGCCCTTGCTTACCCCTCCAAAATGAAATACAACGTCCGCGGTAAAAAAGGAGCACGGCGAGGAATCTTTGCCCGTGCATCCTGGGGAAAAGATTATCATATTGTTTTACGGGAGCGCCTGCAAAAGCTTGAACAGTTCATCCGCGAAAAATATCCCGATGCCCGTTGTAAATCAATGGTGGATACCGGTGAACTATCGGACCGAGCAGTTGCAGAACGGGCTGGAATCGGCTGGAGCGGAAAAAACTGCGCCATTATCACACCGGAATTCGGTTCCTATGTGTACTTGGGCGAAATGATTACGAATATTCCCTTTGAGCCGGATACACCGCTTGAGAGTCTGTGCGGGACATGCAATAAATGTATCGAAGCCTGTCCTACGGGTGCTCTGGTCCAAGGCGGCCAGATTAATGCGAAAAAATGTATTTCTTATCTGACCCAAACAAAGGATTTTATACCGGAACAATACCGGGGCGTCATCGGCAACCGGCTGTACGGTTGTGATACATGCCAGATGGTTTGTCCGTACAACCGAAAAAAAGACTTCCATTTTCACGAAGAGTTTGAACCGGATCCGGAAACGGTAAAACCGCTCCTTGTACCGCTTCTTTCCATCAGCAACCGGAAATTTAGAGAAAAGTTTGGTGAACTGGCCGGTGCATGGCGCGGGAAAAAGCCGATCCAAAGGAATGCCATTATCGCATTGGGACATTTTAGAGAGGAAGCGGCCGCCGGTGAACTTAAAAGATTATTGGCAGAGGATCCCCGTCCGGTGATCCGCGGAACGGCGGCATGGGCTTTAGGAAAAATCGGCACCCGGGAAGCTTCGGACATTTTACTGCAGGCGAAAAATAAAGAAAAAGACGCAGATGTGCTGTCGGAAATTGAATCTGCACTGTCACGAATCAATGAACAGACGGAGTGACATGTCCTCTCCGTAACCATCGCTTTTTCATCACATACACATATATCAAAGGGGTGTATGTGATGATTGATCAGCTTAAGAAGCGCCTGGAACAGCGGGTTACCCAATGTGTGGAAGACGGCTCCGTTGTTTGTGAAAAAATCGAAAAGAAGAAAAAAATGCTTGAAAAAAGAAACGGGGAAATTGTAAAGGCAAAAGCAGCAGGAAAACTGGAAAACAGGATTGAAAACGATGATTTTACCGACATTTTTTATAAAGTGCATTTTCAATACTTAATCCGGCAGGAAAAGCGTTATTATATAGAGGAGGAAGTAGAAAAACGGAAAGCCCGTTTTTGTAAAGGCAGGCTGTTTTCAGATGAGGAAGAAATCATGCTTGTTCCGGAAAAACCAATTGAGCTGAAATCGGAATCCCGTGAATATTTAGACCGTTATCCTTTCCGGTATGACCGGAGAAAAGCGGTACAATATGCGGAACGATGGTGGAACGACTATAACCCGGATTATCGGAATTTTACGGTGGATTGTACGAACTATGTGTCCCAATGTTTACACGCCGGCGGAGCACCAATGCGCGGCTACCCAGACCGGTCGCAGGGCTGGTGGTACCGCGGGGACAGCTGGAGTTTCAGCTGGTCGGTAGCCCACTCATTACGCTGGTATTTGGCAACTTCCAAAACCGGTTTGCGGGCAAAAGAAGTGAGTGATCCGCGGGAGCTTCTCCTGGGCGATATTATATGTTACGATTTTGAAGGCGACGGTCGTTTTGATCACACAACAATTGTAACGGCAAAAGATGCGTATGGTATGCCGCTTGTGAACGCACATACAACTAACAGCCGGATGCGCTACTGGAGTTATGAAGACTCTTCGGCATACACCGCTCAAATACAGTATAAATTTTTCACCATCATTGATGATGATTGAATACTTTTTACAAACTTAAATTCCTGTGAAGTTTGGGGTGACAATCTTGGCTATACATGTCGTATTATATCAGCCTGAGATCCCGGCGAATACCGGAAATATTTCACGGACTTGTGCCGCAACAGACTCGGTCTTGCACTTAATCCGTCCCCTCGGTTTTTCCACCGATGATAAAATGTTAAAACGGGCGGGTATTGATTATTGGCCGTTTGTAAAAATCCGTTACTATAACTCGCTGGATGAATTTTTTGAAAAAAATTCCGGGGAATTTTATTATATTGAGACGTACGGGGAAAAAGTATACTCCGATGAAGACTTCAGCGATCCTGAAAAAGATTATTATTTCTTTTTTGGAAAGGAATCGAGCGGATTGCCGAAAGATTTATTGGAAGCAAACCGGGATCGGATTCTACGGATTCCGATGACAACAAATGTCCGGTCTTTAAATTTGTCGAATACTGCAGCCATTCTTGTATATGAAGCTTTGCGCCAACAAGGATTTTCCCGCTTAAAGCTGCGCTACTCCGATTAAGATGCCGGGGGGAGATCATAGTATATCGGACTGCGTAAAACAAAAGGGGGAGAAAAACAGAAGGTTTTCTCCTTTTTTTTATGCTTTTTAACGGCTTTTTTAATTTACTTGCTTTTTCGACAATTTTCTGCTTTACTTTGAGTAGATGCATACTGTATATACCACATAAAAAGGAATGATCGAGATGAATGAAGTGATTGAACAAATTCTGGCTCACCGTTCAATCCGGCGCTTTGAGGACCGGGAGCTCACACAAGAACAAATTGAGACGATTGTCCGGTGTGCGCAAATGGCTTCGACCTCGAGTTACATACAACCGTATACAATTATCGGCGTAACGGACAGGGAGAAAAAAGAGAAGCTGGCGGAACTTTCCGGCAACCAGCAATATGTAGCAGATAACGGTCACTTGTTTGTCTTTTGCGCTGATCTTCATCGCTATGAAATGATTGAAAAAATGGAAAATGCGGATATGGAGGAGTCCATAGCAAGCACCGAAAAATTTATGGTGGCATTGATTGATACCGCTCTTGCGGCGCAAAACGCTGCACTTGCGGCTGAATCCATGGGACTTGGCATTTGTTATATTGGAGGAATTCGGAATGATCTGGAGCAAGTCTGTGAGATCCTGGAAACACCAAAGCGGGTGATTCCGTTGTTCGGTCTTGCTGTCGGATACCCGGCAAAAATCAGCGGACAACGCCCCCGTTTACCGTTGGAGCATATTTATCACGAGAACCGTTATATACCCGATGGAGAGAAATACATTTCTCAATTGGAAGAATACAATGAGGTTGTAAAAAGTTATTATATCGAACGTACGAAAGGGAAACGTTCGGATACGTGGACAGGCCAGATGGCTAAAACCTTTGAAAGAAAAAGCCGGATGTATATGCATGAGTTTATAAAGGAACATGATCTGAATAAATAATGCCTGTTGAAAAAGACCGGAAAATAGCGGAGAAAACAATTCGTTTTCTCCGCTTTTTCTTTGCAAAATGAAACTTCCGGCTGTTTAAGGTGTTTATGAACTTTCTTTTAATGGAAAAGTGCTGAATTTGCGTTTTGTGGTGCCGTGACCGGATATGTAATAATAAACATTTATTTGTTACCGGCTTCCGGCTTGTCTTCATATCCCGCTGTAAAGATTGCTGTTAAAAAGATGACAGCCAAACAAAGGATTAAAACTGTTTTCATCTCCATCCCCCTTGCTTCCGGAGAAAATATGTTTATTTTATTATACTCATTTTCCGGTTAATTAAAAACAGGAAATTATATATATTAAAATAAAACAAAATACTTTTCTGGATTTGATTCATCTTTTCCGATGCATGTTCATATAAGTATATGTAAGGATAGGGTTTTGCTCATTCAGCTTTTGCTTTTCATTATATTTTACGGATGATTTACGGCCGTTGTTTATTTTGAAAGATACGGGGGAGGTACTCTATGGGTATTTTAGATAAAGTGGCGAAGTATCGTGAAGAAGAGGAAAAATTAAAGTGGGAAGGTACCTTTGCAGAATACCTGGAGTTGTTGAAAGAAAAACCGTGGATTGCCCAATCCGCCCATTCCCGTGTATACAATATGATCAAAGATGCCGGTATAGAAGAAACGGAAGACGGGCGGAAACGATATAAATTTTTCAGTGATGAACTGTTCGGTTTGGAAGAGGCCCTTGAACGTTTAGTGGAAGAGTATTTTCATCCGGCTGCGAAAAGATTGGACGTCAGAAAGAGGATCTTATTGTTAATGGGACCAGTAAGCGGTGGAAAATCAACGTTAGTGACGCTTTTGAAACGCGGGCTGGAAAAATACACCCGGACTGAGCGTGGGGCCGTTTATGCCATAAAAGGATGTCCGATGCATGAGGATCCCCTTCATTTAATTCCCAATCATTTACGGGATGATTTTTACAAAGAATATGGCATCCGCATTGAAGGAAGTCTGTCTCCGCTGAATATGACGCGCCTTGAAGAGGAATACGGGGGCCGGATTGAAGATGTAATGGTGGAACGGATCTTTTTCTCCGAAGACCGCCGGGTTGGAATCGGCACATTCAGTCCATCGGATCCAAAATCCCAGGATATTGCTGATTTAACAGGAAGTATCGACTTTTCAACCATTGCCGAGTACGGTTCCGAGTCAGACCCAAGGGCCTACCGTTTTGACGGTGAATTGAACAAAGCAAACCGCGGAATCATGGAATTTCAAGAAATGTTGAAATGTGATGAAAAATTCTTATGGCATCTTCTTTCCCTAACCCAGGAAGGAAACTTTAAAGCAGGACGGTTCGCACTAATTTCTGCCGATGAGTTAATCATTGCCCACACAAATGAGGCGGAATACCGCTCGTTTATTGCCAATAAGAAAAATGAAGCACTCCATTCACGGATCATTGTCATGCCTATCCCTTATAACTTAAAAGTTTCCGAGGAAGAAAAAATTTACAAAAAAATGATCCGGGAAAGCGATGTGGCTGACGTCCATATTGCTCCCCATACGTTGAGAATTGCCGCCATGTTTACTATTTTGACACGCTTGAAAGAGCCAAAACGGAACGATATCGACCTTATTACAAAAATGCGTCTTTATGACGGTGAACAAATTGACGGTTTCAGCCAGGTTGATGTAGAGGAGCTGAAAAAGGAACATCCGGATGAAGGAATGGACGGTATTGATCCGCGTTACGTGATTAACCGGATTTCTTCTGCTATCATCCGCAAAAATACGAAATCCATCAACGCCCTCGATGTTCTCCGATCACTGAAAGAAGGTCTCGATCAACATCCGTCGATTACTCCGGAATTGAAGGAAAAGTATTTGCATTTTATTTCCCTTGCCCGGAAAGAATATGACGAGCTTGCCAAAAAGGAAGTCCAAAAGGCATTTGTTTACTCCTATGAAGAATCGGCGAAAACATTGATGGACAATTATCTTGATAATGTTGAGGCGTATTGCAATAAGACAAAACTGCGCGATCCGCTCACCGGTGAAGAAATTAATCCGGATGAAAAGCTGATGCGTTCAATTGAGGAACAAATCGGAATATCGGAGAATGCGAAGAAAGCATTCCGCGAGGAGATTTTAATCCGCATTTCCGCTTATGCACGGAAAGGGAAGAAATTTGATTACAATTCCCACGGACGATTGCGTGAAGCGATTCAGAAAAAACTGTTTGCCGATTTAAAGGATGTAGTAAAGATTACAACATCGACAAAAACACCGGATGAACAACAGTTAAAGAAAATTAATGAAGTGATTGCCCGGTTGATTGATGAATACGGATACAATTCCACTTCGGCAAACGAATTACTCCGGTATGTCGGCAGTCTGTTAAACCGTTAGGAGATTATCATGCCGTCTGCTATGGACTTTGATTCAGCCGGCTGTTTCATAAAAAAGCAGTACAGATGTTGTACTGTGGGAAAATGAAACAGCCGGCTTTTTATTTCTTTGCAATACAAAGTTGAACGGGAAATTCCGGATTCTTTACGGCATCAATTCCGTTACAAATGACGGTGAAATTTATCAGTTGCTTTGCATACAATAAAGTAATACGATCTTTCTTTATCACATTTGGGATTTTGTTATGAAACTTTACGAAACATATGCATGCAGTATATGCATATGTGTTAATCGGAAAATGGTGACATGAATAAAGTGTTTTGATAAATGATCATACGCTTAAAAGGAGGGGGAGGAGAGTGCCGGTCGACAAACACCAGTTTACGATTTCTCAGGAGGATTGGTCGCTCCACCGGAAGGGCTGGGAAGATCAGCAACGCCATAAAGAAAAAATCCAGGAAGCAATCAAAAAAAATTTGCCGGACTTGATTACGGAAGAAAGCATTATCATGTCAGACGGGAAAAAGGTTGTAAAAATTCCAATTCGTTCACTGGAAGAGTATAAAATCCGCTATAATTACGATAAAAATAGGCACGTCGGCCAAGGAGACGGAGATACAAAGGTCGGCGATGTCATTGCACAGGACGGTGCAGGCGTCAAGGGATCCGGAAAAGGCAAGGGCGCAGGTGACCAGCCCGGAGAAGATTATTATGAAGCGGAAGTATCACTGGAAGAATTGGAGGAGGCCTTTTTCCGCGAGCTGGAACTGCCGAATTTACAGCGGAAGGATAACCAAGAGTTAATTGTGGAAGATATTGAATTCAACGATATACGAAAGACGGGATTGATGGGGAATATCGACAAAAAGAAAACAATGTTGTCGGCGTTTAAACGGAATGCGTTACGGGGGAAACCGTCATTTTATCCAATTTATCCGGAAGATTTAAGATTTAAAACATGGAATGAAAAAATCCGGCATGAATCAAAGGCGGTTGTACTTGCAATGATGGATACGAGCGGCAGCATGGGTGTTTGGGAAAAATATATGGCACGCAGTTTTTTCTTCTGGATGACCCGATTTTTGCGGACGAAATATGAAAAAGTGGAAATTGAATTTATTGCCCATCATACTGAAGCAAAAGTTGTAACGGAGGAAGAATTCTTTTCCAAAGGAGAAAGCGGGGGAACCATCTGTTCGTCAGCCTACCGGCTTGCTTTGAATTTAATTGAAAAAAAGTATCCACCAAGCCAGTATAATATTTATCCGTTCCACTTTTCCGATGGCGATAATTTGACTTCCGACAATGCCAGGTGTGTCAAACTGGTTAATGAATTGATGGATCAATCAAATATGTTTGGTTACGGGGAAGTTAATCAATACAACCGGCATTCAACGTTAATGTCCGCATATAAGCATATTAAAGACGAACGGTTCCGCTATTATGTATTACGCCAACGTGGAGATGTATTCTACGCAATGAAAAAATTTTTCAGCAATGATGATGGAAAAGCACACGCTTAACGGTCCGGGAGGATTTCCTCCGCAGTGCCGGATAGGGCAATTGGCATCGGCCAGTTGCCTTTTAACATGTGTTTTAAATCCGGCCGGGGGCAAGTTATTTTATATGTTCACAGAATTTTGTTATGATATATCTATGTTTCCAGAAATTTTATAAAATAAAATCAAATATTTTACAGATCAGGTATGTGAGTACGGGGAGAAGCGGGGATGCTTATGGCAAAAGCCGGTTTGGAAATGGAAGAAGTGAAACAAATAGAAACGGAAAAAATATGGACTAAGGATTTCATCCTTATATTTTCAGCTAAATTTTTTATTTTTCTCGGCTTTCAGATGACTTTACCCACAATTCCGTTATTTGTTGAACATTTGGGAGGGAATGACCGGCTGATCGGTCTTACGGTCGGGATCTTTACGGTTTCAGCGTTACTTGTCCGTCCGTTCGCCGGCAGGGCTCTTGAAACGATAGGAAGAAAAGCGGTTTATTTAACCGGGCTTTTCCTGTTTGCTTTAACGGTCGGTTCATACAGTTTTATTACCGGAATTTTTTTGCTTTTATTATTCCGGATTTTTCAGGGTGCCGGCTGGGGAATGTCGACAACAGCTTCGGGCACAATCGCTACGGATTTGATTCCTGCAAAGCGGAGGGGAGAAGGATTGGGTTACTACGGCCTGGCAGGAAATCTGGCCATGGCTTTCGGCCCGTCCCTCGGTTTGATTCTCGTACCGCTCGTTACGTTCCGGTGGCTGTTTATCATTTGTGCCTTTCTCGGCTTTATTGCCCTTGTTTTGTCAATGTTTATTCAATATAAAAAAGTGGACCGGAACAGTGATCCGTCACCGAAGAAGCTAGATATTTTTGAAAAGTCGGCAATACAGCCGTCCCTTTTGATGTTTTTCATTACGGTGACATTCGGCGGGATTGCGACGTTTCTGCCGCTGTATACATTGGAAAAGGGAGTGGACGGAATTCAATTATACTTCCTCATTTATGCAGTCGCCCTAATGATTACACGTGCGTTCGCCGGTAAACTGTATGACCGGAAAGGCCATAAAGCGGTATTTTTACCGGGAGCCGCTTTAATATTTACAGCGATGTTATTGTTAGCCTGGATTCCGAATCATTGTGTTCTATTTACGGCGGCATTTTTAAACGGTTTCGGCTTCGGGCTGATTCAGCCGGGATTACAATCGTGGGCAATCGTGCGTTCGCCGGTAAACCGCAGGGGAATGGTCAATGCAACATTTTTTTCGTTTTTTGATCTGGGGATCGGTCTTGGAGCAATTGCATTCGGGCAAATCGGCCACTGGCTCGGGTATGGAAGTATATATATCGCTTCAGCCCTCTCCGTATTAGTATCAATCAACTTGTACATATATTTTCTGCTAAAAGAGAAAAAAATGCCGGCAGCGTAATGCGGGATTTCGTTGGCCGGCTGTTTTTTAATATTTTGCAGCGGCAACCTTATAATTTTTTAATATTATTGTGAAATATATCACAAAAAATTATATAATTTTTCCTGTATGGACGGTTACAATACATATGAGCGTTGCAATCGGACAAAGCTTTTTAAATTATTTTATACAAGATTTTCCCGGTTTTGGAAAAAATACATAACAGCTGCAAAAAAAAAAAAAAAGGAGTGTATATAATGATGCAGAGTCGCGTCAATAAAGTTGTATTAATCGGTATGGGGGCTGTCGGTTCCAGTTATGCCTTTGCGTTGTTAAACCAGGGGATCGTCAATGAGCTCGTTCTTATTGATGTCAATGAAGATAAAACCGCAGGAGATGCCATGGATTTAAATCACGGTCTGCCTTTTGCAACCGGACGAATGAAAATATATCAGGGAGATTATTCCATGTGCAAAAATGCCGATCTTGTCGTCATTACAGCCGGAGCCGCCCAAAAACCGGGTGAAACGAGACTGGATCTTGTCGGGAAAAACACAAAAATTATTGAAGGAATCGTCGGGAAAGTTATGGCCAGTGGTTTTGACGGAATTTTTATCGTAGCGAGTAACCCTGTGGATATTCTTACATATGCAACGTGGAAGTTCTCCGGCCTTCCGAAAGAACGGGTCATCGGTTCCGGTACGATACTGGATACCGCTCGTCTCCGTTACTTGCTTGGCGACTATTTCAATATTGATACGAGAAATATTCACGCATATATTATCGGCGAGCACGGTGATACTGAACTTCCGGTATGGAGCCATGCATCTGTCGGAGTTGTTCCGATTTTTGACTGGGTCAATAAAAGTCCGGAATATAAAGTTGAAGATTTAAATGATATTTTCATCCAGGCACGAGATGCTGCCTATCATATCATTGAGAAAAAAGGCGCCACCTTTTACGGAATTGCCATGTGCCTTGTCCGGTTAACGAAGGCGATTTTGCAGGATGAACATTCCATTTTGACGGTATCCGCCTATTTGGACGGTGAATACGGCCATCACGATGTATTTATCGGTGTGCCGGCCATTGTCACGCGGAAAGGAATCAAAGAAATCATGGTTATGGAAATCGACTCTACGGAAAAAAGAAAACTGAAACATTCAGTGGATACGTTAAAAGAAACAATGAGAAAAGTTTCATTAATTGAATGATTTCGAATAAGAGCGTCCATTTCGGACGTCCATTTTTTTATAAAAAAATTTTACATAAAAATAGCTTTTTCACTTTTAAATGTTACATAATCTATATTATAATGATGTTATGTAACATTACCGGAGGGGTAAAGTGTGGAATTTGTAAGTCCCATTAAAGACATCGGAAAAATCCGCGAAATAAAAAAAGTATTGCGGGCGTCATCATTAAGAGATTTGCTGCTGTTTGTTTTCGGTATAAATACAGGAATCAAACTCCAGGATTTATTAAAATTAAAAGTTTCCGATGTATGGGAAAACGGGAAAATGAAAGAGTTTCTGGTCATCAGGGATGAAAAAGACGGGGAGACGAAAGCGTACTTTTTAAATAATCAAATAAACAATGTACTGAAGGAATATATAGAAAAATATAAACTTCAGCAGGATGATTATTTATTCAAGTCAAAAAAAGATAATTTGCCCATTACAAGACAACAGGCTTACCGGATTATTAATCATGCGGCAAAAAAAGTCGGGATTGAAGAGAAGATCGGTACACATACGTTAAGAAAAACATTCGGTTACCATGCTTACCAGAAAGGTATTGCCGTTTCCATTATTAAATCGATTTTTAATCATCATTCAACGGCAGAAACATTAAAATATATCGGCATAGATAAAAACGAGCAAAACTTTATCCGGGTTGATGTAAACTTGTAAATAAAAAACGGGGAAGCTTTAATCCCCGTTATTGAGCGCAGTTTCAATATCGATGTTTTCCAGCTTTTCGACGATCCCGTCGGAAACATATACCTGCAACGTCTCGCGATCTTTGATAAAACGAAAAATTCCATTATCAAAATCCGTACCGACTTCTTTAAAGAAAATGCCTTCATAAATGACATCTTTCGTATGTTTGAATGTCAGTTTATAATAATCTCCCTCTTTAACAAGATAGGCACGGATTCCTTTTTGGTAAGCCCCCTCTTCATCACGGAAATACCTGGAAACAGAAACGATGTGGAGGTCGACAAACGGAATTTCCGTTAAAAGGGCATTAATAATAGATCCTTTCGTAATTTGTTCCCAACGGCTCTGTGCAGTCTGACCGAGAATAATCTGGGTTACATGCTTTTCTCTGGCTACTTCGGCGATGACTTTTGCCACTGGCCGTTTTTCATTGTCTTTTAAAATAAATTGTGCGGTCGGATGATCTTCCGCCAATTGTTTCCATTGTTCGATATACAACACTTTTTCGGCATCTAGTTCATCGAAAGGTTTAGGATCAACGGTTAATATATACAGAGGTGCTTTTAACATATTAGCTATTTTACAGCCGCGGCGGATCAGCCGTTCGCCGTTTGGTCCGTAGTATACACAGACCAGTATGCATTCGTTGTGGTTATTTTCAATTTTATCCATTCCATCGTTCACCTCAGAGTAGTTAATCGCAAACTGTTTTTACTTAAATAAGAATCATACATGATGCCGGAAAAAAGGTCAATCTGCTATTGTTACGTTAGGTATTGTGTTAAGCCGGTTACTTTACAGATCATGAGTTATACAGGAGGGATAACGTTTGGACATAGGCCAGGTTTCTTTGAATTCCATAATTTTTCTTCCATTCTTATTTGCTTTTGTCATTCCGTTTATTTATAAAATCATTCATCCGAAAGTTCATTTGGGCTGGCTTGTACTTATTGTGCCCGCCATCGTTTTTGCAGTCTTTCTTTATTATATCCCAACGATTGCGAAAGGAGAAGTTTTGCAATCCGGCCTTTCATGGTTCCCTTCCGCCGGGATTGATTTAGCGTTTTATGTTGACGGCCTGGCCTTATTATTCGGGCTGCTGATCTCGGGGATCGGGATTCTTGTCGTACTGTATTCCGTTTTTTACATGTCAAAAACGCGTGAAGCTTTACATACATTTTACATCTATTTGCTCATGTTTATGGGCGCGATGATGGGGCTTGTTTTTTCCGATAATATTTTCGTTCTGTACGGTTTCTGGGAATTAACCAGTGTTTCTTCATTCCTGTTAATTGCCTATTGGTATGAGCGGAAAGCATCCCGGAAAGGTGCCCTGAAATCTCTTATGATCACTGTGTCCGGTGGCCTTGCTATGTTTGCGGGTTTTATTATGCTGATGCTGATGGCTGATACCGTGAGCATCCAGGAAATCATTGCGAATGCGGATTTAATCAGGGATCATGCCCTGTTCATTCCTTCCCTTGTTTGCATACTGCTTGGTGCGTTTACCAAATCGGCACAGTTTCCGTTCGGTATTTGGCTGCCTGATGCGATGGAAGCTCCGACGCCGGTTAGCGCCTATCTCCATTCGGCAACGATGGTTAAGGCGGGAATTTATCTTGTTGCACGCTTAACCCCGGTTTTTGCGGGTAATGCCGTATGGTTTTGGCTTGTGGCAGGAACGGGAATCATTACATTGTTGTACGGGTCTGTATCTGCCATTCGGCAAACAGATTTAAAAGCGTTGCTTGCTTATTCTACGATCAGCCAGCTGGGATTGATCATGAGCCTCTTAGGGATCGGTTCGCTTTCCTATGCATATGAAGACCATGAATTTATGGCGCTTTATTCTCTGGCCATTTTTGCTGCCATTTTTCACCTGTTTAACCATTCCACCTTTAAAGGCAGTTTGTTCATGGTCGTCGGTATCATTGACTTAAAAACAGGAACGAGAGATATCCGCCGTCTCGGGGGATTAATGACGATTATGCCTGTTTCATTTACGGTGGCTTTGATCGGGAGCTTTTCGATGGCCGGTTTGCCTCCGTTTAACGGGTTTTTAAGTAAAGAAATGTTTTTTACCGCTGTGAATAACTTGACCAAAGCCGGTATATTTCAGTTAGATACCTTGGCAGTATTATTTCCGGTTCTTGCCTGGGTTGCCAGCATATTTACTTTCGTTTATTCCATGATTCTTGTTTTCAAAACTTTCACCGGGAAATACAAAAGGGAAAAAGTTAAGCGTGAGGTGCATGAAGCCCCTGCCGGAATGCTTATTTCCCCGGTTATATTGGCATCGTTTGTCATTATCATTTTCTTCTATCCGAATATATTATCCGAATATTTATTAAAGCCGGCATTGGTTTCCGTACTTCCGATGCTTTATTTGGAACAAATTAATGTGGAAATCAGTGCGTGGCACGGCTGGAATACGGAATTATTTATGACAATCGGTGTCGTCGTTTTCGGAACAATTCTTTATAAAACTGTAAAACATTGGGGAAAGCCGCTGGTGTCAATGTCGAATGTATTGTCGCTGAATGACTTGTATGATAGAACTTTTGAATTGCTTGAGAGTGGTTCAAACAGAGCTACGAAACGTTATATGACCGGATCCATCCGGACATATTTTCTCTACATCTTTGCGTTTTTTGCTGCCGTTTTAAACGGGGCATTGCTTCTCCTTCACGGTGTGCAGTTTGACTTTTCCAATAACCGTCCGGTTGAATTATTTGATGTCGGACTGGCTGTTGCCATTGTAGCCGGAGCAATTACAGTACTTTTAACCAATAATCGGATCGCGGCAATAGTAGCATTAAGCCTTGTCGGTTATTTAGTCACTATGTTTTATGTTATTTTCCGTGCACCCGACCTGGCATTAACCCAAATGGTTGTGGAAACAGTCACGACTGTGTTGTTTTTGCTGTGTTTCTACTTTTTGCCAAAGATGAAAAGAACGATGGAAAAAGTCCGGTTTAAAGCTGTAAATTTATTTATTTCCATCGCAGCCGGTCTCACCGTAACGGTATTGGCATTATCCAGCAACAGCCACAAATTGTTTGATTCCATTTCCTTTTATTACAATGATGCGTTTGAATTAGCAGGGGCAAAAAATATTGTCAATGCTATATTGGTTGATTTCCGGGGCTTTGATACGATGTTGGAGATTTCCGTGCTGGTAATATCCGGTTTAGCTGTTTATACATTTATCCGTTTGCGTCAGAAAGGAAGTGAGCAGGATGAAGCCAAATGATGTTATATTACGGACGGTAACGAAATTTGCCGTTGTGATTATATTTACATTTTCCATATTTTTGTTTTTAAACGGACACCATAATCCCGGCGGAGGATTTATTGGCGGTTTAAGCACGGCGGCCGCCATCGTTCTCCTTACCCTTTGTTATGACCTTGAAACGGTCCGGAGAACCATACCCATCGACTTTAAAAAGCTGGCTGCTTTCGGTGTATTGCTGGCTGTCGGAACGGGAACGCTCGGCCCTTTATTTGATCTTCCGTTTTTGACGCAAGCATTTGGCCATATTGATTTACCTGTTTTTGGAAATACTGAATGGACGACGGCATTACTTTTTGATACAGGGGTTGCATTTGCCGTGATCGGCACGGCAGTAAATATTATTTTAACAATTAGTGAGGATGAGTCGGAATGGAAACGATGATCAGTATACTCATCGGGATTTTATTCGCGATCGGTACATATTTAATCTTAACAAAACAATTGCTGAGAATTATTTTGGGGTCATCTTTAATTACCCATGCAGTCAACTTATTAATCCTGACATCCGGGGGACTGAAAGACGGGGCTCCTCCGCTTATCGGCGGTAAAGCAACCCATTTTACCGATGCATTGCCACAAGCTTTGATTTTGACGGCAATTGTCATTAACTTCGGTGTTACAGCTATTTTACTCGTGCTCAGTTACCGGATTTATCAGACATTCCGCACAGATGATATGGAAATGTTAAGGGGAAATGATGATGAATAATATGTTGATTCTTCCGGTTGTACTTCCGCTTGTTGCGGGAATGTTTCTCGTATTGTTTCCGAAAAAAATTCTGCTTCAACGGGCCGTCAGCTTGCTGGCTTTAATTTTGACCGGTATTTTCTCTGTTATATTATTAAAAGACGTGAAGGAACAGGGAATTCAAACATTGCAACTAGGTGGTTGGGAAGCCCCGTTCGGAATCAGTCTTGTTGGTGATCTGTTCAGCATTTTGCTCGTTGTAACCACAAGCATCGTTGCGATATGTGTGCTTCTTTATGCTTTTTCCTCTGTCGGTTACGAGAAAGAAACCCATTATTTCTATCCTCTGTACTTGTTTTTAATTACCGGTGTTCTCGGGTCTTTTTTAACCGGCGACCTGTTTAACTTATACGTATTTTTTGAAGTGTTTTTAATCGCATCATATGCATTAATCGTGCTCGGCGGAACCCGCGCCCAGCTGCGGGAATCGTTAAAATATATTTTGATCAATGTAGTTTCTTCGGCCTTTTTCCTGCTGGGGGTTGCTTACTTATATTCGGTTACGGGAACGTTGAATCTCGCCCATTTATCGGTCCGTGTGGCCGAAGCCGGGCAGGACGGGCTGTTAACGACCATTTCCATTCTGTTTTTAATTGTGTTTGGATTAAAAGCGGGTCTGTTTTTGTTTTTCTGGCTCCCCGGCTCATACAGTGTCCCGCCGACGGCGATTGCGGCTATTTTTGCAGCATTGTTGACAAAGGTCGGAGTGTATACGGCTTTCCGGATGTTTACTTTGATTTTTTATCATCAACCGCAAATTACCCATCAGCTGATTGGTATATTAGCAGCCGTGACGATCATTCTCGGAATTATGGGTGCAGTCGGCTTCTGGAATTTGAAAAAAATACTGACTTACAACGTCATCATAAGTATCGGATTCATATTTATCGGGCTTGTCAGTTTTACGGAGAGCGGATTGTCGGGTTCGATCTATTATCTGTTGCACGACATCATTATTAAAGCCATCATCTTTCTCATTGGCGGTGTAATGATTCATTTGACGGGAACAAGCGATTTACGGAGTATGAGCGGATTGATCCGCACCCATCCGTCTTTGGGCTGGATGTTGTTTTTGGCAATCTTTTCGATGACCGGTATTCCGCCGTTAAGCGGTTTTATCGGCAAATATTTTATTACAAAGGGAATCTTTGAAGCCGATTCATTTCTTTTAGGTACAATCGGTCTCCTGTCTAGTTTGTTCATTCTCTATTCCATGATGAAAATATTTATGAACGCATTTTGGGGAGAGACCATTTTGGGAGAAGACGAAGAGAAAGGGACAACAAAAGGTTTAATATTACCGATAGCCCTCTTGACCGCGGTCAGTCTTGCCCTTGGAATCGGTGCGGAAGTAATTTATGACTATGTAGCGGAAGCGGCGCAAAGTTTACTGGATCCGGAGATTTATATCCGGGCTGTGTTAAAGTAGGGAGCTACGGATAAAAAATATTGATGAGATTTCGATACCGGATGTTTTCGATGAAGGGAGGGTCCTGCTTGGCCTTACAAGTATTAATAAATCTTTTTATCGCCGCTTTATGGATGTTTTTGCAGGATGAGGCAAGTTTCCTGACATTTTTCAGCGGCGTTTTAGTCGGAATGTTTATTTTATATTGTTTGCGCCGCTTTTTTCCACAATCCTTTTATTTGTATAAGTTTTATGCTGCCGGCAAGCTTCTCATCATCTTTATTTACGAGTTGATTGCTTCCGGCATTCTTGTGATGAAACATATTTTAAAGCCTAAAGTAAATGTGAAGCCGGGAATTTTTAAAGCGGATACGGACTTGGAAAGTGATATCGAAGTCACGCTTCTTTCCCTTTTGATTTGCTTAACCCCGGGATCCGTTGTGATGGAAGTCACTCCGGATAAGAAAACATTATATATTCATTGTCTCGATATTCCCGAGTCAAAACCGGCAGTTTTGAAGTCGAAAAAGATTTTTGAAAAGGCGATTAAGGATGTGACGAGAAAATAATGTTTAAAATGTTGACGATCGTCTCATTAACCATATTAGGACTGTCAATATTAATTAATCTTTACCGTGTCATCAAAGGACCTTCAAATGCCGACAGAATTCAGGCCCTGGATACGATCGGCATAAACCTGGTCGCAAGCACTGCCATCATTTCCGTGATCTTTAAAAGCGAAGCATTTTTTAATTTAATGCTTTTGATCGGTATTTTATCTTTTGTCGGGACGATTGCATTTTCCCGGTTTTTGGAACGGGGTGTTGTCATTGAGCGGAAGCGGTGAATGGATTTCAGCCATTTTTATTCTGGTCGGGGCGGTGATAACCTTGATCAGTTCAATCGGCTTAATCCGGCTGCCTGATGTATATACGCGCTCCCATGCCGGATCGAAAAGTTCAACTCTCGGTGTCTTGACGATCCTGACTGGTGCTTTGTTGTATTTTTTGATTGTTGAAGGAAACTTTAATATCCGTTTGATTTTAGTGATCTTTTTCGTATTTCTGACTGCGCCTGTTTCAGCGCATATGATTACCCGGACAGCTTACAGGAACGGTGTACCCATGGCAAAATCTTCAATGGAAGATGTGCTGAAAGATTATTTAAAATTAAATCAGAAAGATTCCGTGAAACGGAATTGAACACAAATCCCCGATGATGACGGGGATTTTTTTATTTTTTCTGAGCATCCGTTTTGTCAAATGAAAAATGGTAATATATTTTTTTAAAAAAATGAGTTTTTTTATTGACAATTTCAATAATTAGGTGTCAAATAGTAATTAACAATTACTTGCTTTAAAGGGATAAAGTATTTTTGCATCACCTTAAATTAGGAATAACAACGATGGGAGAGATCTCAATGAGTACAACAGCATTTTTGGATGCAACAGAGATGGGAATTATTTTCGCCATTATGGCTCTCGGGGTATATATATCTTTTCGCGTCCTCCGATTTGCCGATTTAACGGTTGACGGCAGTTTTGTCACCGGAGGTGCGGTTGCGGCGGTGATGATTGTGGAGGGCTATTCGCCGTTTCTTGCATCCCTTGCCGCATTACTGGCCGGTTTTGTTGCCGGATGTTTTACCGGTCTCCTGCACACGAAAGGGAAAATAAATGATCTGCTTTCCGGAATTTTAATGATGCTTGCTTTATACTCAATTAACCTACGGATCATGGGAATCACATTGGAAGACGGGGTGTCCCGACCGAATATTCCGCTGTTAAATTCAGAAACAGTTTTTACCAGGGTCAATGACCTTTTCGCATCAACCGGCATGGCTGAGTATGGGACTTTGATTTTTGTCATAGCTGTAACATTAATTATTAAGTTTTTGACAGATTATTTTTTAAAGAGAGAAATCTGCCTTTCCATTCGGGCCACCGGTGATAACAAGCGGATGATCCGCAGCTTTTCGGCGAATACCGACCGCCTGATCGTTGTCGGGCTTGGAATATCCAACGCCTTTGTTGCGTTTTCAGGTGCGCTTATTGCCCAATATAACAAGTTTTCCGATGTCGGTATGGGAATCGGAATGATTGTCGTCGGGCTTGCATCTATTATTATCGGGGAAGCCATTTTCGGGAAGAAGACTATTGCACGTACAACAATGGCAGTTGTTTTCGGTGCCATTATATACCGGATCTTCATTACTCTTGCTTTAAATCAGGGAATTCTGGATGCAAGTGATCAAAAACTGGTAACAGCTTTAATTGTTATATTGGCGCTTGTGATACCGAAAATGCTGGAGCAAAGACGGGAGAAAAAGAAAAAAATGAAACGCAACCGGGAAGCGAATGCCGGAGGAAAAGAAGGTGAGTACATTGCTTGAATTGAAAAATATTTATAAAGTGTTCAATGAAGGTACGCCGGATGAAAAAGTCGCCCTGAGTTCCATCAATTTATCGCTGAAAAAGGGGGATTTTGTCACCATCATCGGCAGTAACGGTGCAGGGAAATCGACGTTAATGAATATTATTTCCGGGGTTTTATTGCCGGATGCCGGAACAGTATCAATCCAGGGGAAGGATATCACAAACATTCCTGAATATAAACGTTCAAGACGGATTGGCCGAGTATTCCAGGACCCGATGGCAGGCACCGCTCCTTCAATGACAATTGAGGAAAACCTGGCATTGGCGTATTCGCGGAATAAGCGTCGTACATTGCGTCTTGGTGTAACGAAAAAAAGGCGGGAGTATTTCCAGGAAGCTTTGGCATCATTGAATTTGGGACTGGAAGACCGTTTAAATGCCAAGGTCGGTTTGCTGTCCGGAGGGGAGAGGCAAGCAATTTCCCTTCTCATGGCGACATTCACTGAGCCGGATATACTGCTTCTTGACGAACACACGGCTGCGCTTGACCCGAACCGCGCCGAACTGATCACCAATTTAACCCGTGATATCGTTGCGAAATATAATCTGACAACATTAATGGTGACCCATAATATGCAACAGGCCCTTGATCTCGGGAACAGGCTGATCATGATGGATGAAGGGAAAATCATTTTGGATATAGATGAAACAAAGAAAAAGACGTTAACAATGGAAGATTTATTGAATGAATTCCAGCGGATCCGCGGAAAGAAAATGACCACAGACCGCACGTTGCTGGCATAGACCGGCGGACATGGAGATATTAGATCTCCATGTCTTTTTTATTTTCACTTTTATCCGCCGAGGATTGAAGATATTTTACCGGGGAACCGGCGTCTGCCTATGCAATAACCGGGGCATTTGCATACAAAGTAATAGAAACAGATGAATACAATGGTTTTGTATTCATTGGAGATGTACGAGAGGAGGTTTGCCGGAATGCATGACTACAGGGTTTTCGGTAGAAGACCGTTTTTCGGTCCGTGGCCGTTTCTTGGCGGGCTTCTCGGCGGAGTATTAGGCAGCGCGCTTCTGTATCCGAGACCGTTTTATCCGGGACCGTTTACTCCGTTTGGTTATCCGTCATATTACAGCGGATACCCGTACTACTGGTAAATGGCTTAAATAAATGATTTTCCGGGTTACTCATAAAATCGCTTATCATCATGAATTTTTATATATTCCCTGGGAGCAAAGCGGATATGACTTCCGGACGGTGTGAGTAACATTTCTTCCGGAAGGGAACCGCCGGTTTTCAGCCGTTTAACCGGCGGCGGGGGGTGCAATTCTGTTTCCGCTTGTTGCTCAAGAAGTCCGTTAAGATACCAGGCACCTGAAAACAATGTGACAAAAATGAGAAGCGAGACAAATATTTTTTTTCTCAAGGCCATCACCGGAAGGTTTTAGTATTATTTTGCCAAGAAAATATAAAATTATACTCCCGGATTGACCGTTGATCACAACGGAAAAAGGAAAATAAAAGTGGTGTCCCGTTGTCCCGGGACACCACATTAATGGTGGCTTTTAAATAATACTGCTGTTTTTCCTGAATGTTGCGTGTTTTTTTCCGAAATCTCTTTTTTTACGCTGAAGTAAAGTAACAGAAATGCGGCAAATAAAATGGCGCTTGTTACAAAAAATACTGCCTGGATACCGATGAATCCGGATATGGCACCGCCAAAGACGGGCCCGATGACATTTCCTAAAAAGCGGAAACTCACACTATACCCGTTTACTTCACCCTGAATATCGATCGGGGATATGTTCCGGATATATGCGGTGGTCAACGGTATAATTCCACCGGTAATCATGCCGAATATAAACCGTAAAATGACAAGTTGCCACAACGATGTAACGAGACCTTGCGGGATAAAGGCAACCGCACCCCCGATGAGAAGACCCATAATTACTTTTTCATAACCGATCCGGTCACCGAGTTTGCCCCACCGTCTTGTTGCAATTAAGTTTCCAAAGCCTGTCGCTGAAAAGGCGAGCCCCGCCAGAAAGGCAATACTTTCTGTTTTTGTCAGCATGCTTACATATATGGCAAGGAGCGGCTGGATGGAAAAGTTGGCAACCTGGACAAGCAATGTAATGACCATCAAAGTTAGCAAAACCCGTTTGTGGAAAATAAACTGCAGAACTTCCCGCTGGGTAAAATGTTTTTGATTTTCCCGTTTTTCTTTTTTGCGGATTTCCTTAACACCGAAAACGACAACAGTGGCTGCGGTAAATATTGCTGCGGATGTATAAAGGAAAGTATATTGGAATCCGAATTGGTCGGCCATCATTCCGCCGATTAACGGACCGAACAATGTACCTGTCACATTTCCGGTTTGAAGAATGCCCAATACCTCTCCGACCTTCTTCTTAGGTGTCTGGGCGGCAATCATTGCGAGAGATGTTGGTATAAATCCGGTAACGGCGCCTTGCACAAACCGCAATAGAAACAGCTCATGGACGGTATCCATGAGTCCCATGAAAAACAAGCTCGCAGATATACCGTATCCGGTAATGAGGAGTACCGGTTTGTATCCGTATTTATCTCCGACCCTGCCCCAGATCGGGGAAAAAATAAAGGCCGTTAAAAAGGTTATACCGAAAACAAAGCCTGCCCATCTTTGGACATACTCCGTTGAGAAATCCCCCATTGTATTAATATACAGGGATAGAAAGGGCATGACCATTGTCGTGCTGGATGCAACCAAGAAGTTGGCAAACCACATGATGACTAAATTTTTTGTTTCACGCTTGATAAATATCACCTTCTCAAAATATTACCCTTAATAAAAGTATAGATGATATTGTGAAAGATTGAAAGCTTCCTGCTTCGTAAAAGCAAAGATTATCAATACTTTACGAGTTTTACCGGTTTGTGAATTTTATCTGAAGGACTTATGAAGCCATTATTTGGGTAGTTTTTACAGAAAATGAGGAAAAATCTGAACAACCGGCAGGATAAAAATGTTGTTTGCGAATTGTTTAATAAATTTGGATAGAGGATGCAGTGATCCGGAGGACAGCCGGCCTTCATTGCCAGGTTGTCCCTTCCGGATCGTTATTATTTGAAATACTCCTTTGCCAGTTCATTCAAACAATGTAAGCTTCTTTCTGCAAATAAGGAATCTTCTTTTTCCAACTCTTCTTTTAACTTGTAAAAAGCCTCTTTCAATGAAGTTTCATAGTCGGAAATTTCACCATCATACGGTTTGACCATATTCTTCGGTACATTTGTTTGTTCCCGGTATGCTAAAGCTTTTCTTTCATGGAAAAACGGTACATCTCCCTGTTTCGGGTTGTGCAGGTCACCCTGCATCGGATGTTTTACAACGGCCAATACCCGGACAGTATAATGATTGGGATTGGCAGCCGTTATTTCACCGATGTACGTACCTGTTTTTTTATGGGCCCAGACAATAGTGCCTGTCGGCAGATCCTCCTGCACAGAACATCCCACCCTTTCAAAAATATCGTATATACCACTATTATCCCTAAACGTTAAGAAAAAACAAAATATAATGCAGTTGTATTCACCGGATTGCGGGTACATGTTTCCGTCATTGAGCTTGAATCGAGAAGCCGCCTACCGGTGCAGAAGGGATAAGCAATTGGGAAATTCTGGCTGTTGGAAAAACAAGTCTTGCTTGGTCCAATGACTTGCGAAATTATTTTGGTTATTTTACGATACAAAAAGACAGGAAAGTTAGAAGAAAGGTTGAACCCGCACCGTTCAACTTTTTTCACATGATTGAACAAAAAAGGAGATGTTTCAGATGGTTGAAAAGCGCTATCCGCAATTGCATGAAGGAATAGAGGAAAATGATATCGTTGCCGAGATGGTCACAAATTACGGAACGATTAAATTGAAACTGTTCCCGGATTATGCGCCGAAAACGGTGGAAAACTTTGTAACCCATGCGAAAAACGGTTATTATGAGGGAGTTATTTTCCATCGCGTAATTAAAGACTTTATGATTCAGGGCGGAGATCCGACAGGAACGGGCATGGGGGGAGAAAGCATTTACGGCCGTGCTTTTGAAGACGAATTTTCCCCTGAACTGTTTAATTTCCGCGGTGCGTTAAGTATGGCCAATGCCGGACCGAACACGAATGGCAGCCAGTTTTTTATTGTACAAAAGAGCGACTGGGATCCCGGATTCTCTGAACAAATGAAAAAAGCCGGTTATCCGGATAAAGTGATCGAGCATTATGAAAAGAACGGCGGTACACCGTGGCTTGATTTTCGCCATACGGTCTTTGGCCATGTTGTGGAAGGAATGGACGTCGTCGATAAGATTGCATCCGTCCAAACCGGTCCGGGAGACCGTCCGGTGAATGATGTCGTAATTGAAAAAATAACGATTCATGAAATATAACAACGGAAAAATTTTAAAAGGGAGTGCTGTTGACAGCTGCTCCCTTTCTTATTTGCAACATCGTATATTCCTGATATACTCAAAATAACTGAAAATTTAAAAAATAAGAGGAGAGGTGGCCTTTTTTGTTATTTCTTTATTTTCCGGATGACCCGGCGGTATATATTCCGGCGGCCATTTCCTTATCGATATTCGTATTATTCAGTATCCTTGCTTTTATTTGGATTAAGAAATATTCAAAAAAAGAAGAGTTGCGGACAAAAAAATTAGAGGAAAAGTTACGATTTGAAAACCATGACCATGGAGAGCAGTAGTTTCCGTTAAAAACGCACTTGCCTTTCAGACAAGTGCGTTTTTCAACCGTATTAATCCTTCTTCCAGCAGTTTCCGCGGACAGCCAATATTCATCCGGACAAAGCCTGTACCTTCCTCCCCGTATTTTGTTCCGGGTTCAAGGGCAAGCTTTCCTTTTTCGACGAGCCGTTTTTTCAACTCTATATCGGACAGGCCGAGTTTCCGGCAATCGATCCATAATAAATACGTGCCTTCTGATGGAACAACGTGTAAATCCGGCAATTCCCGGCTGATAAACCCGATGACACGGTCCCGGTTTCCTTTTAAATATTCGATCAATTGTTCCAGCCATTGTTTTCCGTGGGTATATGCGGCTTCCATGGCGGTTCTGCCCAGAATATTATTGCCGCTGTAGCCGATTTTTCCTTGCGCCGCGGTAATTTTTTTGCGGATTTCCGCATTCGGTATAATCATCACGGATGCCTGCAGACCGGGAATGTTAAATGTTTTACTCGGTGCGATGCATGTGACGGTCATTTCTTCCAGGCCGGCCAAAGAGGCAAGCGGTGTATGAACGTTCGGCCGGAAAATAATATCGGCATGGATTTCGTCGGATACAACGAAAACATTGTATTTTTTGCATAATTCACCCATTTTTTCCAGTTCGTCTTCTGTCCAGACACGGCCGACCGGATTATGCGGGCTGCACAAAATGAATAACTTGACACCGGACTTTAGTTTTTCTTCAAAGTCGGCAAAATCAATTTCATACCTTCCATTTATGTATTTTAACGGATTTTTTACGATTTCCCGGTTGTTGTTTTTTATCATTGTATAAAACGGCGGATACACCGGGGTCTGGATCAACACCTTATCCCCTTCTTCTGTCAAGCCCTGAATTGCGAAGGCAAGTGCGGTAACAACACCGGGACTTTCGATCAGCCAGCTTTCTTTTATTTTCCAGCCGTAACGTTTCTCCACCCAATTTGTAACGGCTGAAAACATAGTTTTTGGCGGGATCCCGTAACCGAAAACACCGTGTTCCGTTCGTTTTTGCAGAGCCTCAATGATTTCCGGCGGTGAGAGAAAGTCCGTATCTGCCACCCACATCGGCAACAAATCCTCTCTGCCGTAAATATTTCTCATCCAGTCCCATTTCAAGGAAGCGGTATTTTTTCTTTCTACGATGGAATCAAAATCATATCCGGACAACTGAAAATTCCTCCTTATTTTTTGCAAGTATTCGACAAATTTTTAATAAAATCATTTCTTTTATCTTACCATATCCGGGTAGTTTACTATGAATTTTTTAAAAATTTTTTGATCAATCGCACGGTTTCTTCCGGCTTCTCTTCCGGGATTAAGTGACCTGTTTTTTCAAAAACAGTCAATTTTGCGTTGGGAAGGTCCTCTTCAAGCCGTTTTCCGACTTTCAGCGGCACAATTTTATCAAACTCACCCCAAACAAGAAGAATAGGTATATAGATTTTCGCAAGTTCACCGGGGGATAAATCGTCTTCCCGGTCACGGACAAACTTGGACAGGGTATAAAAAATATCGTCATTTTGGATAAAAGGTTCGAGGTATCCGTTGATCATTTCGTCCGTTACGATGGAATGGTCGTAAACAACCTGCTTTAAATTTCCCTCAACACCGCCGGATTGAATCAATTTTCTTTTGATAAGACGGTGGCTGAACGGAAGATAGCTTAGATAAACAAGGGATTTACGTGCTTTTTTTAAATAAGCGGAACTGGCCAGGAGAACCGCCTTTTCAAATAAGTTTTGTTCTTCCAGGAGCATATGAAGGCCGATTTGCCCGCCCATAGAATGACCGACAATGACGACATTTTCCAGTTCCAGTTTCCGGATTAGTCCGGTTAAAGTTTTTGCGATATTTTTATATGAATATGTAAAGTTCCGGGATTTTTCTGTTTTACCGTGCGGAGGATAATCAACGGCGCAAATGGCATATTCATCGGCAAGATCCGGAATGATGGTCCGGAAACTGAAACTTGACGCAAGAAATCCGTGGATGCAAAATAATGTTTTTTCCGCCTGTTCCCGCGGATAAAATTCGTAATAAAGCTCAATACCGTTTACTTTTTCCGTTCCGGCGTATTTTTCCGGACGTTCGGTTATGGTCATCTAATCCCCCCTTTGTAATGAAAGTGACGTTCAGCATGCCGGTTTATTTTCCGTTATCTTTTATTTTATACAACGGGAAGGAGAATTAAAGAAACCGGTTGAGGAAAAATAAAAAAGGACAACCTTTCCGGGTTGTCCGCAAAAAGGGGGGAATACTTGAGCCTTCTGTTTATTATTTTTCCGCCTTTCTGTTTGTTTTATACATTTTTTATAAATTTTTCTTGTTGTACTGAAGCTATGCCGGGGCAATGTCTGTTTGGTAATAAGTTTGTCACCGGATCTTCAATTCAAACAGATTTTTCCTTTGTTATTAAAGAGTTTTCTGCTTCTTTTGTCAGTCTATCATTAATATGTTAGAATTAGAAAACGGATTTTTTGTATATAGGAGTGTTTTCATGAATGAAAAAATTAGAGCGGGTCAAATTGTCAAAGGAAAAGTAACGGGAATTCAACCGTACGGTGCATTTGTTGCATTGTCCGAAACGAAACAGGGATTAATTCATATTTCCGAAATTTCTCACGGTTATGTGAAGAATGTTCGTGACTATGTCAATGTTGGTGATGTTGTTACAGTCAAAGTGTTGTCCTCCGATGAATTGACGGGCAGAATAAGCCTGTCGTTAAAAGCAGTCACGGAAAATACGGACAGCGCAAACGGAGATGGTCAGGACCAAAACCGCTTGAAAAAGCTGCTCGCTTCATCAACGAGAGGTTTTCATCCATTGAAGGAAAAACTTGCCCAATGGATTGAAGAGTCGAAGAAAAACGGCGGAATTACGCAGAAATAAACTTGATTCCGCACGGACCCGGAAACAGAAACTTGTCTGTTTCCGGGTCTTTTGTTAATTCCGGGCATTTCACAGTACTAGATTTGATGTGGAAAAACATAAGATATAAAAGGAGGTTTAAATTGATGATGGGAAGGCGTTAGCGTGTCAAAACGAACAACTGCGGACTTCCTCCGGCTGGATTTGCGTTACGGTGCACGGAACTACCACCCGCTGCCGATTGTAATTTCCAAAGCGGAAGGGGTCTGGGTGGAAGATCCGGAAGGAAAACGATATTTGGATATGTTAAGCGCTTATTCTGCTGTTAACCAGGGCCACCGGCATCCAAAAGTTATCCGGGCATTGAAAGAACAGGCAGATCAGGTGACCTTAACATCGAGGGCTTTTTATAATGACAAGCTCGGGGTCTGGTATGAAAAAATTGCCAAACTTACGGGTAAAGAAATGATTTTGCCGATGAACACGGGTGCAGAAGCGGTTGAAACGGCTTTAAAAGCGGCGAGGAGATGGGCTTATGATATTAAAGGGATTAAGGAAGGGAAAGCCGAAATTATCGTTTGTGAAGGAAATTTTCACGGTAGAACACTCGCTGCTGTTTCTTTATCTTCAGAAGCGGAATATAAACGCGGGTTCGGACCGTTTTTGCCGAATATTAAAATTGTACCGTACGGTGATGTGGAAGCACTAAAAAATGCGATCAATGAAAATACTGCAGCATTTTTAATTGAACCGATTCAAGGGGAGGCCGGAATCCGCATTCCGCCGGAAGGATATCTAAAAGAAGCATATGAACTGTGCCGGAAAAATAATGTGCTCTTTATGGCAGACGAAATTCAATCGGGTTTGGGAAGGAGCGGCAAAATGTTCGCCTGTGATTGGGAAGATGTAGTACCGGATGTGTATATATTAGGAAAAGCATTGGGCGGAGGGGTCATGCCGATTTCTTGCGTCAGTGCCGACCGGGAGATTTTAAGTGTATTTAATCCGGGCTCCCACGGCTCTACTTTTGGCGGGAATCCGCTTGCTTGTGCTGTATCCATTGCCGCTGTTGACGTATTAGTCGAGGAGAAGTTGACGGAACGCTCGCTGGAACTCGGGAATTATTTTATAAACAAATTAAAGACAATCCGGAACCATCATATTAAAGAAATTCGCGGAAAAGGGCTTTTCATCGGAGTAGAGTTGGATCAAAAGGCCAGACCATACTGTGAGCGATTAAAAGAAAAAGGGGTGTTATGTAAAGAAACCCATGAACATGTCATCCGGTTTGCCCCGCCACTTGTGATTACGAGGGAGGAAATTGACTGGGCTTTTGAAAAAATTAGGGCGGTACTGGAAGAAAACTGATAAAAAATAAAATTTCCGGACATTTTGCAAAAACGAAAAGGGTTCTCCGGAAAGAAAATCGGCCCAAGCCATGGAAATGAAAAGGCCGGGCCGGATGTATGCTTGTTTAAAAATCTCCGTTATGCTCTCCTTTCCGGTGAACGGAAAGAACTTATCTGCTTCCTTTCGGTTCGGTGCCAAGCTCTTCGTTTGGACGGAACAATAAACCAAGATTAATCAGGCCGGCAATACCGACGAGGCTGTAAATAATTCTTGCCAGCAGAGCATTCTGGCCACCGAAAATCGCAGCGATCAAGTCAAATTGGAATAAACCGATTAGTCCCCAGTTAATTGCTCCGATAATAGTTAACAGTAATGCCGTGCGCTGTAAACCGCTCATTTTTTACCCTCCTCATTATAAAATGTAATCGATAATATATTGAGACAAATGCATCCATTCTATACATAAAAAAGCAACTTTTTTACAGTAGGAAAGTTTGTATTATAATGGGGACAGGGAGGGGATGGTTATGAGAAATTTCATGTATCACAATCCGGTAACATTATTTTTCGGCCGGGGACAGGCAGAACAGCTCCGCAAAGAAGTGCCAAAATACGGAAAAAAAGTGCTGCTTGTTTACGGTGGAGGAAGCATAAAAAGGAATGGTTTGTATGACGAGGTCGTTTCGCTTTTGCAGGAGACTGGTGCGGAAATATTCGAACTCGGTGGTGTGGAACCAAATCCGAGGGTATCAACGGCCAGAAAAGGCGTGGAAATCTGCAAGAAAGAAGGTATTGACTTCCTGCTTGCTGTCGGCGGCGGCAGTGTCATTGACTGCACGAAATTAATTGCCGCTGGAAGCAAATATGACGGTGACCCGTGGGACATTGTCACGAAAAAAACCAGGGTTACAGATGCGCTTCCTTATGGCACCGTATTAACACTGGCGGCTACCGGATCGGAAATGAATGCAGGATCCGTCATCACCAATGAAGAAACAAAAGAAAAACTTGGCTGGGGATCACGTCACGTTTTTCCGAAATTCTCCATTTTGGATCCGGTAAATACATTTACAGTACCGAAAGATCAAACCGTTTACGGAATTGTAGATATTATGGCACATGTATTCGAACATTATTTTCATCCGGAGCAAAACACCCCACTTCAGGACCGGATGTGTGAATCCATATTGCAGACAGTCATTGAAACGGCACCGAAACTCATCGAGGATTTAGAAAATTACGCATACAGGGAAACGATTTTGTATTGCGGAACGATGGCATTGAACGGAATGGTTTCCATGGGACTCCGCGGTGATTGGGGAACCCATGAGCTGGAACATCCGTTATCCGCCATTTATGATATTCCTCACGGCGGCGGCATGGCAATTTTGTTCCCAAACTGGATGAAACATAGCATTTCTGCAAATCCGGAGCGTTTTAAACAGCTGGCTGTCCGGGTTTTCGGTGTGGATCCGGCGGGAAAAACAACGGAAGAAACCGCATTGCTCGGCATAGAAAAATTGCGTGAATTTTGGAACGGGCTCGGGGCACCAAGCCGTTTGGCTGATTATGGAATTAATGATGTAAATATCGGTGAGCTCACTGACCGGGTTATGGAAAATGAAAACATCGGGAATTTTAAACCATTGACCCGGGAAGATATTGAAACGATTTACCGGGCATCATTATAACGGTACATAACATTCCGCAATCTCTGCAATGATTTTGAAGAATGTTTACAAATTTGTAGAAAAATATTACCAATATTTTACTAAAACATTCTATATAATATTGGGTAAAATATGAAAAGGACTGTATTTTTCCATTACTTGCCATTTTCTCAGCCATCCGTTACATTATTAGTAACTATTAAGTAAAAATCTGGAGGTCTTCGTACATTATGACGCATATTCAGTTTGACTATTCAAAAGCACTGACATTTTTTAAGGAACATGAATTGACTCAAATGCGGGATTTGGTAAAAGTCACGCATCATGTCCTACATGAAGGAACCGGTGCCGGAAGCAATTTCCGGGGGTGGATTGATCATCCGGTTAATTATGATAAAGAAGAGTTTTCCCGTATATTGAAAGCCGCAGAAAAAATAAAAAATGACTCCGATGTGCTTCTTGTCATCGGCATCGGTGGTTCATATCTCGGTGCCCGTGCAGCCATTGAAATGCTAAATCACAGTTTTTATAATACACTGCCGAAAGAAAAACGCGGAACTCCGCAAGTGATTTTTGTAGGCAACAACATCAGCTCCAGTTATATGCATGATGTAATCGATTTGTTGGATGGTAAAGACTGGTCGATCAACGTCATCTCCAAATCCGGAACGACTACTGAACCGGCTCTTGCCTTCCGTATTTTCCGCAAACTGCTGGAGGAAAAATACGGAAAAGAAGAAGCACGGAAACGAATCTATGCCACAACGGACCGTTCGAAAGGGGCGTTAAAGACACTCGCAACAGAAGAAGGATACGAAACTTTCGTTGTGCCGGATGATATCGGCGGACGTTATTCGGTTCTTACAGCAGTCGGATTGCTTCCGATTGCAGTCAGCGGTGTAAATATTGATGATATGTTAAGCGGTGCCCGTCAAGCCCGGGAAGATTTGTCAAGCTCCGAACTTAAAGAAAATATCGCTTACCAGTATGCAGCAATCCGCAATATTCTTTATAATAAAGGAAAAACCATTGAATTGCTCGTAAACTATGAGCCCGGTCTGCAATATTTTGCTGAATGGTGGAAACAACTGTTTGGGGAAAGTGAAGGAAAAGATCAAAAGGGTATTTTCCCTGCATCTGCCAACTTCTCTACGGATTTGCATTCCCTCGGGCAGTATGTGCAAGAAGGACGCCGGGATCTGTTTGAAACAGTTCTGAAAGTGAAAAAACCGCGTCACGATATAACGATTGAAGCGGAAGAGCTTGATTTGGACGGATTAAACTATCTGGCAGGAAAAACTGTCGATTTCGTTAACACGAAGGCCTTTGAAGGAACGGTGCTGGCGCATACCGACGGCGGTGTGCCAAACTTAATTATAACCCTGCCGCAAATGGATGCTTATACATTCGGTTATTTGGTATACTTCTTTGAAAAAGCGTGTGCCATGAGTGGTTACTTACTGGGTGTCAACCCGTTCGACCAGCCGGGTGTTGAAGCATATAAAGTGAATATGTTTGCTTTACTCGGAAAACCCGGATTTGAGGAGAAAAAAGCGGAACTGGAAAAACGTTTATAATCTGAAAATAAAAAACCCGGAGCCCTGCAACAGGGTTCCGGGTTTTTTTCAGCTTTGCGCCCGGAGTCTATCCGGGAAACATTGTCTTATTATTTTCCAATAAACATTTGTGTCCAGTAATGGCCGTCTTTTACATATCCTACACCGATATGGGTAAAGTTTTTATTTAAAATATTTGCCCTGTGTCCCGAACTGTTCATCCATGCATTAACGACTTCCTGTGCAGAACGTTGTCCTTTGGCAATATTTTCACCGGCTGACCGGTATTTGATACCGAAATCTTGCATCATTTTAAACGGCGAACCGTAGGTAGGACTTGTATGGCTGAAGTAGTTCAGGTCATGCATATCCTGTGATTTAAAACGGGCAACCCTTGCCAGTTCCCAATCTGATTTTAGAGGTGCAAGTCCCGCTTTCGCCCGTTCTGCATTTACAAGCTTGACAACTTCTTGTTCAACATTGGTCGTATCATTAACCGGAATATTAATTTTTTGTCCCGGATAGATGAGGTCAATATTGGAAATTTGCGGATTTGCGGAAATAATTTCTTGGATCCCCGTTTTTGTTTTAACGGCAATTTTCCAAAGGGTATCCCCGGAAACGACGGTATACGTATTTGAACCTGCTCCTAATGCAGCCGCCGGTATGGAAAATAACGGTACAGCCACAATCAAGGAAGCTATTAATTTTTTTGATTTTTTAAACATGATGTGTCCTCCTTTGTTGATGAAATCTATTTCTACGATAACGGGTTTTATAGAGGATTTCATTATAAAAAAAATGGAAGAATTTAGACAAAAAGATTACAAATGTAATAAAGGAAAGGAGAAGTCTTATTGGATCAAAGTTTTCCATTGTAATATTTGTAACATTACGCAACGGAATGAAAGAAATTTTTCCAGTTAACTTGATAAAGAGAAGAAAAGAGTGCAATTTTGGGAAAAAAAGAAAGTGGGAAACGGAGAATTCTTCCGTTTCCCGCAGCGAGGGATTACTGTTTTGTTTGTGAAATGGTTTTACTGATTGTTCCCCGGACCAGGCTGTTCATGATGTATGATGAGCAGTTTATCACTTTCTTGTAAAACCTCCTCCCGGTCTGGGGCGATGAATGTTTCGTTGTTCCGTTGAAAGCCGATTAATATTGATCCGTTTTTCAGGCAATTTTCAGCTGCAGATGCAAAGGTCCGTCCGGACAAATTTTTTCTGTCTAAAAATTTAATCTGGACGCCTATCTGCGAATCGACCATATGAAGAAGGGCGGTTGAGACATGGGGGGAAAGCATCGTATGATTCATGACGGAGCTGATGAGTTTGTTTGATTGGATGATTTCATCCGCGCCGGCCCGTTTGGCATTCAGCATTTGTTCCTTTGTTAAAATTTCTGCGATGCAGTGAACATTCGGTGCCAGTCCTTTTACAGCAACAATAATTAAAACTGTATTCATATCGGCATGGAATTCCGAACGGGTCGGATCTGCCGTAACGATGATCATCTTCGCTTCTTTAATATGTGCCTGCAACAACGTTTCATCAGAAAAGGCATGTCCTTTGACAAACATTAAGCGGATATCTTGCGGATCCGGGCTTTCTTCTAAAGATGAATCAATTAGAACGACTGGTTGATTCTTGCGAAACTTGCGGATGTTTTGAATTATTCCTTTTGTACGTTCATTCCAGCCGACGATGATGATATGGTCTTTCCAGTACACGCGCACCGTTCCTTTCAAAATCGCACCTTGTCTTTTAATCGCCGTGGAAGCAATGGCAACAAAATATGAAGCAACAAGTCCGGCTCCGGAAAAAATTAATAGCATCGCCGTAAATTTTCCTGCGGTTGTTTCAGGAACGTAATCCCCGTAACCGATTGTTGATGTAGTCACAATTGCCCACCATATACCTTCAAAAAGGGTGGGAAAAGAACGGGGTTCAAGAATATGAATGACCACACCGAACACGAGCAATATAAATATGACAGCGGCAAGAAGCCGGAGTAAATATGGCAGTTGCATAAAACGGTGGAAAAGTTGCCGGACCATAAAAAAACTCCTTATATAGTACCTGATTGTTTTTGGGAATTTTCCGGTTTTATCTTTTTGCGGTTTCACCAGAGACCGTTCTTCTTTAGTATGATCAACGGATAACATAGATAAACATCATATGTTTATAAACGTAAAAAGTTACTGTTCGGTACGGCTGATTGAAAAGTCGTTTACTTTATTCGGCCGGTACAATAAGATGAAAATATGCGGATTTTTCATACCGGACAGGAGGGAAAGTTATGCATGTCATTGATTTGCACTGTGATGCATTGTGGAAACTTTCGGAAGCGAAAGGAACGTTATCATTCCGTGACGGGAAGTTATTGGATACAAATTTGGTACGGCTAAAAAAAGGAAAAGTGAAAGCCCAGGCTTTTGCGATTTTTGTTGATCCGGAAATTAAAAGTGCACAGAAATTCCAGGAAGCACTCAATCAGGTCGATTATTTTTATGAAGAAATACTAGGAAAAAATAAAGAAATGAAACATATTCGCAAATGGGAAGATTTTGCCAAACTGGAAGACGGGGAAATCGGTGCCTTTTTAACATTGGAAGGCGTGGATGCGGTCGGAAATGATTTAGCAAAGCTCCGGACATTATACCGGCTGGGGGTGATGTCGGTCGGACTGACATGGAATTTTGCCAATTTGGCGGCCGACGGTGTAGAAGAACCAAGGGGAGGCGGCCTGACCAATTTTGGTAAAGAAATCGTCCGGTTAAATAATGAACGGAAAGTGTTTACCGATGTTTCCCATTTATCGGAACGGGGATTTTGGGATGTCATGGAATTGGCTGATTATCCGATTGCCAGTCACTCGAACGCAAAAGCGATTTGTCCGCATCCGCGGAACCTTTCCGATGAACAGATCAAGGCGCTATTTGCTAAAGGTGGAATGATCCATGTTGTATACCATCCGCCGTTTATTACCGGCAATGATAAAGCAACGATTGATGATTTAATCAAGCATATTGATCATTTATGTTCGTTAGGCGGGGCCGATCAGATCGGTCTCGGCTCGGATTTTGACGGTATTGAAAAAAAAGTGCAGGGACTGGAACATGCAGGAATGACCCAAAATCTCATTTCCGTTTTGCTAAAGTATTACAAAGAAGATATTGTCAAAGGTTTTGCTTACCAAAACTTTTTAAACCATTTGCCGCAATAATTTTTTAAAAATAACAAGGCCGCAGGAATAATCCGGCGGCCGGTATTTTATCATTATTTTTCTAACAGTGCCAAGCATTCGCGGTTAAAGGCCGGTAAATCATCCGGTACACGGCTGGTTACCAGCTGGTTTCCGCAAACGACAACTTCCTGGTCTACATAGTCAGCTCCGGCGTATTCCATATCAACCCGGATTGATTTATATCCTGTTGCTTTCCGTCCTTCCAGGGATTTTGCCGTAATTAACAGCTGGGGACCGTGGCAAATGGCAAAGACCGGCTTTTTGGCGTCCATAAATGCTTTGGCAAATGTAACAAAGCGGTCATCATCCCTTAAAAGATCCGGTGAAAATCCACCGGGGATTAAAAGGGCATCAAAATCTTCCGGTTTGACATCATCAATAGATGCATCCACTTGTACTTTTTCCCCGTGCTTTCCGGTGATTGTTTTCCCCTTTTCTTTTTCTATGACGCTTACCTCATGTCCGGCATCTTTGAAAGCTTTCGCCGGTGATGTATATTCCGTATCTTCAAACAGGTCTGTCATTACAACAGCAACTTTTTTTCCCACTTTTTTATCACCTCAGAACCATTTTACATAACCCAGCATTCACAGTCAAATAATGGGAATTCAATACCGGAATTTTTTCTTTCAAAAGTATTGCCGTAAAAGAAAAAGGTATTTTTTACTACGTTTTTTTTATTTCCCCCCGTGTGATAAAATGGAATGGGTAAAAAGTTTTATAAAAATTTATTAAGGAGAGAGCCTAAAATGTCAGTAGAAGGAAACAAGCGACCGTTTCATCTGCTCCGGAAGTTTTGGGGGATCTTTGCCGTCATTGCCATAGCATTTGGTTTAAGCGGCTGCGGTGAATCATCAGATCAAACGGACAAGCCGGAGACATCTGTTGAGACCGGTGGGGAAAAAACCGGGGAAGGAAAAGACGCAAAGGCCGAAAAAGAAGTCGAGGAAGAAGAGACCGTTGAAATCCCGTATATTGAACCGCATGCATTATCCGGTTCCGGTGATACTGTAACGGATGCAATTGATTTGCAACCTGGGTTCATTGTATTGGATGCCAATCATAGCGGTTCAAGAAATTTCATTGTGAAATTGTATGATCCAAACGGGAATCCGACGGAACTTATGATCAATCATATTGGCAATTATAATGGAAAAACCTTTGCATTAATCGAACAGACGGGCAGTTACCGGTTTGAAATTACTGCCGATGGAAATTGGGATTTGATAGTTGATCAAAATATACCGGAAGATCCGGAAACCGGTCCGGTCAGCGGCAAGGGTGATGATGTCCGGTTTATTAAACTTGAACCCGGCAGTTATGTGGTCAACGGATCCCATGACGGAGAACGGAATTTTATCGTGAAAGTGAACGGAAAGAATTTGTTGTTTAACGAGATCGGTTCATATGAAGGAAGTAAAATACAAGGCGTTAAAGATTCCGGAATTTATGCTGTATCTGTAAAAGCGGACGGAAACTGGACAATTGAGTTTACAGAATAAAGGGAGGAATTTTCCTCTTTTTTTAATCATGAGAATGACCAATGTTCTACTGTATTACCATCAGAATCCATTAAAAAAGCAAGCGGAAAGAATCAGGACCTCCGCTCGCTTTATTGTAAATCGCTTTCTTTAACTTGTAGTTACCAGTGCTTCTTCTTTCCAATATTTCTCATTACCCGGCAAGTCATCGAACCAGGCTGCATCTTTCGGACAGTCAAGTACCATGAATTCACCGTACTTTCCGTGTTTTGCCTGGTGATATTTTAAATACGCCTTACCGTCTTTAATCGCTAAAATTTCAATTTTACCGGATTTATGGCTCATGACCAGGCGGACACGTTTACCAAGGCCAGAAGTTTTCGCTTTTGCCTCTTCAACAATATTGTATACCTCTTCAAGGGTCAGAACAAAGTCGTTGTTTCCGGCTACCGGGCGGTTAACGAAGAAATAATACGGTGTAACACCTGCCCATGATAACTTATCGAGCAATTCGCCGAGAACATCCGGATCATCATTTATTCCTTTCAATACCGGTGTCTGGTTAACGACAATTACTCCGGCGTCATGAAGCGCTTGCACAGCTCTTCTGGCTTCGTCGGTTATTTCTCTCGGATGGTTGAAGTGGGCCATGACGTAAATTCGTTTTTCCGGAGTGGAGTATTTTGAAAGCATGGATAATAATTTTTCATCTTCATAAATTCTCATCGGATAGTAGGCGGGCAGTTTGGAACCGAGACGGATAATTTTCACATGGTCAATTTCTCTGAGGCGGCTGATGATGCTTTCAAGTCTTCTGGTTGATAAGATGAGGGAGTCTCCGCCGGTTAACAGCACGTTATTAATTTCCGGATGCTGTTTAATATACTCAATGCCCGGTGTCGGATCGGGATGGGTTTCTTTTACGTCATCCCTGAAAATCCGTTTTCTAAAGCAGAACCGGCAATAACCGCCGCATACTTCCGCAACGAGCAACAAAGCGGTTGTTTTATATTTATGCTGACAACCCGGAACGACATAGTTTGATGCTTCGTCACTTGCATCCCAGGCACCGTACTCTTTTAATTCCCCTTCACTCGGGATAATGATTCTTTTTATCGGATCATTGGGATCATCCCAATTGATTAGGCTTAAGTAATAATCATTCGTACGGAATTCAAACATATTCGTAATCGGTCTGATTTTCTCTTTCTCTTCTTCGGTTAATTGCTCAACCTGGTCAATTCTTGTAATAAATTTTACACTCATGTCACACTCTCCTCCTTATGCGATGATAATATTATTGTAACAGGAGAAACTATTGAAAACTTGAAAGTTCACAAATCTTTCAAGTTTCCAGCAAGTTTTCCTGTTTTTCTGCTAAAAAGTTTACAAAAGGAGAGACAGTTTCTATTTTAATCATAAACTGAAAAAATTGCAAAAATTTATTATAAGTTGTAAAAATAATGAGAATTTTGTAATGGAAAAATGATTTGGAAGAGAAATTATGGGATGTTTCTTTTGTTCTGCATTACTAAGGATTGGGGATGATGGGAGCATAGGGAAGTTGAACAGTGAAAAGGACCGGTTGGACCGGTCCGGTGTCTGATCTTACTATTTTTGCTTTTTATTTTTTCTTTCACCAGTTTCATCAGCTGCATCTCCCGCCTGGTTTCCGAGCGCCCCTCCTGCGATCCCGCCGACAATAGTCCCGACCGGTCCGAAAGCGGATCCAATCATGGACCCCGCGGCAGCTCCGCTAACGGTCCCTACTGCTTCAGCCAGATCATTTTCCGCTTGTGTATTTTGATTTTCCTTGTTTTTCTGCTTATCTTTTTCCGTCATGATATTCACTCCTTTTTCTCAATTATAGGAACGGCCTGTCAAGACCGGCTTCCTCCTTTATTTTTTCCGTTTTGCCATTATTCATCCCGTTGTTTAATAATTCAGACATTCACATACTCACGGATTTTTGTTACATAAATATAATTTTCCCTCACATAATAAAAAAGGCGATTCAGCGGCATAAAAAATGCCGTTGAATCGCAATCCGGTTTTATTGGAAAGAATCGTAAAAAATGACTTCATTTCGGTTATGCCACTTTTTCTCTTTCGGTTTTTCATCGGGATATCCTAAACCTAAAATGGCGACAATTTTCCGGTCACCGGGAATGTTTAATTTTTTGCGGACATAAGACTCCCGTATAAAAGATTCTTCTTCATCTTCTGAATGGTAAACGGCACCAAATCCAAGACCGAGGCCAGCTTCTGTTGCAGCAAGCCAGATAAATCCGCAGGCGATGGAGGCATCCTGAAGCCAGTATTTACTCACATTCGGCCTGCCGGTGACAACGATGGCAGCCTGTGCAGTGGACATCCATTCCATAAAGGGAGTTGTTTTTTCAAGCTCATCGAGCATTTCCCGCTTTTTTACAACAATAAATTCCCGTGACAATAAATTGTTGCCTGCAGGGGCGTAGTAGCCGGCATCCAAAACCTTTTCTAAAACATGATCCGGAATGTTTTGATCGTTAAATTTTGTTATTTCCCTTCTTGAGCGGATGAGATCCATCAGCGACATATCCGTCCCTCCATTTTTTAAACTTTAATATATATAATTCCTATATAAATACTTGTAAATAAGTATAACAAAAATCGACGCAAAGGAAAATACAGGAAAAAAGTTGAATAGAAGAAGCTCTGAAAGGGTTTACCGTAAACATAACCGAACATTTTAAGTTTGTTACATCCTGATTTATGGAGGGATATCATTGAGTATTCAATTTAAAGTGAAACAAACATTTCAATTACCCCGGGATAAGGTCTTTGTAGCATTATTAGATTTAGATGCAGCGAAACATTGGATGGAAGGATTAGTCCGGATGGAACGATTAGATAATGGACCGATGAAGGCAGGCAGTAAGTGGAAAGAAACGCGGAAAATGTATGGAAAAGAAGCAACGGAATATTTTGAAGTCCTGGAATTGGAACGTCCCAATAAAATTGTTCTCTATGTCGACGGGACAAAGGGATCGACCGGGAAAGGCCAATACATGTATACATATATTTTGCGGTCCACAGCTGACGGGACAGAAGTTTCATTACACGGGGAAATTTCCGGCTTGACCGGCTTAACCAAAATATTTGGGAAAATGATGAAAAATATTTTTGCCAAAGCATGTGCCAAAGAGTTGGAAACATTAAAACATTATTTGGAAAAATCCCGGTAACTTATTGATAATAAAGCAAATATCTATAACGGAATAATGATTTTTTACGATACTAAGAATTAGCAGCACCGACCTTGGCAGGTTTGTGCTGCTTATGTTTAGCCGGGAAGATTTTTTTGAAAAGCATTTTAGGATCTGGTTGTCCTGTATTAAGCTTGTTTCTTTACTTTCCTGAAGAAATAAGGTAATGTTAGAAATTGTATATTCGAATATTTGAATATAAAAATATTCAGAGAAGGGTTGATGTAATGAAAAACGAATGGTTCTTTACGGGGAGATATAAGAATTACTCATTAAACAGTTTTAAAAAGGATCTTGTTTCAGGATTGATTGTTGGTGTTATTGCTATTCCGCTTGGAATGGCTTTTGCCATAGCCTCCGGGGTAAAGCCGGAATATGGAATTTATACAACAATTATTGCGGGTATTCTTATTTCCCTTTGTGGAGGATCAAAGTATCAAATTGGCGGGCCGACCGGGGCTTTCATTCCTATTCTTTTCGGAATTGTAGCTACTTACGGTTATACTAATTTGTTAATTGCAGGATTTTTAGCCGGGATTATCCTTTTCCTGATGGGGATATTTAAACTTGGAAATTTGATCAAATACATACCGCGGCCTGTGACGATCGGGTTTACGACAGGGATTGCCGTTACAATTTTTACCGGTCAGATTGCAAACTTTCTCGGATTAACCGGGGTGGAGAGTAAAGAATATTTTATTGATAATTTAATTGAAATTTTCAGCCATATTCAGACGGTTAATCTTTACAGCATTCTTACAGCCATCATTTGTTTAATTATCATTATTCTTACCCCGAAATTTGCACCAAAAATTCCGGGGCCGCTTATCGGTCTTGTTATATCCACGATAATTGCTGTCGTATTTTATCCGGGCCAGGTTGCAACAATCGGCTCAACATACGGAGAAATTCCGAACACATTGCCTCAATTCTCTTTTCCTGAGATTACATGGAATAAGATTGTTATGTTAATACAACCAGCATTTGTTATTGCCCTTTTAGGTGGAATTGAATCCTTGCTTTCTGCCGTTGTTGCTGACGGAATGACAAATAGTAAACATAATAGTAACCGCGAACTTGTCGGTCAAGGGATTGCGAACATGGTAACACCACTTTTCGGAGGAATCCCGGCAACCGGGGCCATTGCAAGAACTGCCACCAATATTAAAACCGGTGCTGTTTCACCTATGTCCGGGATAATCCATGGAATTGTAGTGCTTCTGGTTTTGCTTATATTTGCTCCGTTGGCATCGAGTATCCCTTTGGCAAGTTTAGCTCCAATACTAATGGTTGTTGCCTGGAATATGAGCTCCATTAAAGTTTTCATTCATGTACTTAAAACGAAAACCGGGGATTCTTTGGTATTATTGGTTACTTTTTTATTAACCGTTTTTGTAAACTTGACCGTTGCTGTTCAATTCGGACTTTTATTAGCGTTTGTTCTTTTCGTTAAACGGATGAGTAATGAAGTGGTTGCAGCAAAGGCTTTACCGGATCATGAACATAAAAATAAAAAAATTGACACAAATGTTGTTTCTGACACACGTGACTGTCCGCAAATTAGTATTTATAATATAGAGGGCCCTCTTTTCTTTGCGGCAGCCCAACAATTTACACAATCGATTATGAATACGATTAATTACAAACCGAGAGTGCTGTTATTAAGGATGGGAAATGTTCCGTACATGGATACAACGGGAGAAGCGAATCTGGCAAGCATCGTCAAAGATTTCTCAAAACACGGAGTTGTACTGATCACCGGTATTCAGGAACAACCAAAGAAGTTAATGAAGAAAACAGGATTATATGATTTAATTGGGGAAGAATGTTTCTTTGAACATACTGGTGAAGCGATTAATTTTGCGTTGACTAAGTTAAATCCGAAGAAATGTTTAGGATGTAAACATTTTGCCTTTACAGAATGCAAAAAGCTTTCAAAAGGTGATATTACACCGATTAAAATAACAAAAAACGAAATTGCAGCTGCAAAACAGGCAGAAAAATAAATAAAGAATTCACTCCCTGATTCTTTGAAAGCGAGGTGGTACTGTTGTATGATGAACTCCATAAATTTAAAGCAGACTTTTTTAAGGCACTGGCACATCCTTTACGAATCCAAATACTTGAACAATTGGCCACAGGAGATAAAAGTGTAAACGAAATACAAAATTTAATCGGCAGCACAGGCTCGGCAGTTTCCCAACAGTTGACTGTTCTTCGTGCAAAAAACATAGTTGTCGGTACAAAAGTGGGAAACCGGGTGATTTACTCATTAAGTGATCCAATGATTATTAAATTACTGGATATAGCAAAAAAAATATTTAATAATCAATTAGCGAAAACGGTCAATTTACTGGATCAAATGAAAAATGATACTGAATAGAAATAGCGTAAGCATTCATGAAAACAGTTAAACTATACCTGTTCGTTTTATTGCCTTTGTTTCACTGCTTAGTTCGTGTTCCGGATTTTGTTTATATTCAGGGTTAAATTTCTATTTATTTAACAACTTTATAAATAGAAAAAGCAGCTGCCATCTGTTGGCAGCTGCTTAAAATTTTTTAAGAAAAGCCATGACGAAAAATTATTTAAACTGGCTGACTGAAATAAATTAGGAATTTAGTCAAACTAAATAGTTGAAGCAGTTTAGATCAGCTGGAAAATGAAAAATAAAAAACCCTTGTTTTCCACAAGGGTTTTTTAAGATGGAGCATACCGGGCTCGAATCTAATCGTCTCAAAACACGGTAAAATCAACATT
>CALGYZ010000022.1 GCA_937934645.1 uncultured Bacillaceae bacterium
ATCACATGTTAATATTTCGACATTTGGAAAATAAAAACCGTATTGTTCATGGAACTGATCATGGTAATAATGGCAAACCTCTTCGTTAAAGAGAAGCCATGTAAAGTAAAGCGTTACATCATCATCAAATTTTTCCCGTCTTTTGATCACTTCTGCAAGCTTTAAAAAATCCGAGTAATAAGGTTTCAACTCATTACGCAACCTCTCTTTATATTCGGAATTCGGTCCATACCAAGAGTTCTCACTTTTGAATTGCCGATCTAAGTCATTTCCAATTTTCACAGAATCCAATAGAATTTCCTCAAAGATTTCCAGATTATATGTATTTTTGTAAATATGAACGGGAGGATAGATTGCTATAAAATTATAAATCATTGTCCGGACGGTACTTCCCGGCTTATATTTCATGGTCTTCTCCGTAACATTGTTTAAAAAGTTCTTTTTCCTTCTATTTATTGCTTTGGTCGTATTCTTATTGAGCTCATAAAAATGTTCCTTAAGGCTCTCAATTTTTTCCCTGTCCAAAAGTTCAAAATCATTTCCTTCTTGAAAGGAAGCGATTCTGATTAATTTACTTCCCCGGGAATTTACTATGTATACAACCGGATCCCGAAATGGACCGTTTTTTTCGACTTCTTCAATGATAAAATACTCTTCATCTTCTTTTAATCGTATTTCTAGTTCTCTTTTATGATATCCGCGATAAAGATTAAATACATAACCATCGATTGTCAAGTCACCATTATGAAAATTACAATTAACCTCTCCAAGAAATGTTAGCATTTTTTCCCCGCCTTATTGATTGTTATCGTATGTCATCTTTTCACTGCATCCGGATTGATTCATGATAAACTGCTAAACTTTATCTTCTTTTGAGACACTGCCTTCAAACTTCCTCTATGTTCAAGGAGACCGGCATCATGCCGGCCTCGATTCATTGCCATGTGCTTTTCCGGTCCATCCTGTTAATACACATATCTGGCCGCATAGCACCGGTCGCAAAGGCCGTACGGGTGGTCCGGGGGTAGTTTTCTGCCGCAGCGCCGGCATTCTTTCCGGTATTTTTTCAGTTCCTTCCGGATTTGGTCATTCGCATCCAGCGACAGTTGCTTGCGGATCCGCTCCCAATAGATGGCTTCCGTCTGTCGGTTCAGTTTGTATAAAAAGAGGAGATGAAGCCCGATGGATTTGTATGACAGCTCAATTTCATCGAGGCTTCCGAGTTTGACAGACGGTTCCGGCAATTCTTCCCCGCGGACGATCGCCCGCATGGAACGGAGCCACTGGCTTTTCATGCCGGGGTCTTTCGTGGAAAACGGCAGATGTAAATAACCGTACAATTCAGGAAGGGGAAGTCTCGCTTCAATTTCCGTCCCCTTCACCATTTCATACAGTTCCTGTTCCTGCTGCAGGCTGGCCTTGACCGTTCCCTCCGGGTTGTCGAATTTTTCCCACAACCGGAAAAACAAACTTAAATCCCGGGAATATTTCTGGAACCGCTCCAGCACCTGGGACGTCGGCGCGATCGTAAAGGTTTCGACAGGCTTGTCTTCCATTTCCAACAGCTTTTTCATTTGTTTTACATCGCGGGCGAACGCCACTTTTCCGACGTTGTAGATGCCTTTTCTTCCTGCCCGGCCGGCAATTTGCTTCACTTCCTGAGAAGTGAGTCGCCGGCGCCGGATACCGTCGAATTTTTCTACTTCCAAAAAGGCAATGCGTCGAATCGGCAAGTTCAGCCCCATGCCGATTGCATCGGTAGACACGATCACTTCCGTTTTCCCGGTTGTAAAGGCATGAATTTGCATTTTTCTCGTCTCCGGCGGCATACTGCCGTAAATCATGCTTACCCTGTAACCGTTTTTTTGCAGGATGGACGCCGTTTCAATCACCTTTCTCCGGGAGAAACAGATGACTGCGTCGCCGGGCTGCACCTGGTTTAAGGAAAATTCCTTTTTCTGCACTTTGAGCGGTATATCCCGTTCATATTCCAGCAGTTCAATGTCAGCCCCCTGCAAAAGATTCAAGAGCATCTCTTTGACGTTTTTACTGCCGATAATATGAACTTCTTCCGCATTTGCCCGGGTAATCGCCTTATACCACGAATAACCGCGGTCCGGATCGGCAATCATCTGCGCTTCGTCGATGACGATGACGTCGTATACCTCTTTTTCGTAAAACATTTCTACCGTCGCTGATAAATGCTGGGCGCCGGGCGTTTGTTTTTCTTCCTCACCGGTTTTTAGGGAGCACGGAATGCCAGCTTCATTCAATGTTTCGTACACTTCAAGCGCAAGCAACCTGAGAGGCGCAAGATACAAGCCGCTTTCCGCCTGTTTCATCCGCTCCAGCGCCCGGTATGTTTTGCCAGTGTTCGTTTCGCCGATATGCAACACATAACGGGTTCCCTCTTTAACGGGCGCGTCAAATTGCAGGTTGAAAACATCATTGATCATCCGCCGTTCTTCTTCTCTTTTTCTCCGCTCTTCCTCGATTCTTCTCCGTCTTTCTTCTTCCCAGCGCGCTTTTTGTTTTTCCCACAGCTGGATTTGTTCCTGTTCATCAAAGGGAAGGGATGCCGCTTCAAGCACGTCTTTGAAACTTTCTTCTGCCAGAATCGTGAAAAAACGGCCGCCGAGACTGAATAAAAGCGATTCGGTCATCTCCGCCAAGCTCCGCTTCCCGAGTTGTTCCCCGGTCACCGATTCATACGTTTCCGGAATGACTTCTGATTTTTTCAGTATATATTCCGACACGTAGTCGAACACATATTGGTACAGGAGTTCTTCATACCGGTCGCCGTACGTTTCCCAATCATAATACATTCTGCCCCGGACCCGTTCAAAATAGTAATCCCCGGTCCATTCGGCGAAAAAGTCTTCCACCGTCGCATAATCTTCCGGGTTGAAGTTCCCTGCTTCTACAAGTTCCTCGCTCCGCCGGCTCTCCCGCAATTCGTATTTCGGCTGGGATTCGAGATCTGCGGCAAGCTGTTTTCCTGCCCGGTGGCGGATATAGACGTACAATGCATCTTCGTAGGAGTCCATGAATACCTCCGCATACCGGGCAATCGCTTTCCGGGCTTCATGCTGTTTTCTCTCCCGTTTTCTTTTTTCTTCTTTTTCAAAAAATCTTTTCCTTGCCTTCTCGTAATACCGTTCCCACTCGTCCCGGCAGAGGCTTTTCACCCAGTTAGCCGGATCAAAGGGCGGGGCCGCGCGGACAATTTCCTGCCGGAACAGCCGGTTAACCCCTCTCCGGCCGAGGCCTTCTGTATCATACCATTGGTTGACAAATTCCCGCTTTTCTTTTTTTGACAGCCGGTTCGTCGTGACATTGATCCAAACATTCGTCCATATATGCTGAATCACATCCTCCCGGTTCTGCAAATAATTTCCGGGGGATGGGATTTCCTCCTTTTCTTCCATGTATTGCAAAATGTCTTCCAAGATTTTTTCTTTTGCTTGCTGAATGGATTCGGTAGACAAATGATTCAGTTTTTCCATTGATGCCTCCGTACATGTTCTTTTTTATTTATCGTAATGAAAAACCGGACGGAATGCAATCAGACCGAAAATTTGCTTCCGGAATCTGTATAAACATAACCATAAACATATTATGTTAACTTAATTTCGATAAAAGGCAGACTCAAACCGGAGCCTGCCGTTATCCTTTAATTTCTTCATAAATACACTTTTTCCAGGCGAGAAATTCGCCGGAGTAAAACAATTCTTCACTTCTCGGCCGAGGAAACGGAACGGTCAATTTCTTTTTAATCGTCGCCGGACCGGAGGAAAAAATAATGATTTCATCCGATAAAAACAATGCTTCTTCAATATTGTGGGTGATGAATAAAATCGTCCGCTTATACTCCTGCCAGATCGATAATAACCATTTCTGCATTTCCAAACGGGTGAATTCGTCCAAAGCGGAAAACGGCTCATCGAGACAGATTAATGTTTGTGGACTCAATAGGCTGCGGATAAAGGATACCCGCTGTTTCATCCCCCCGGAAAGTTCATGGGGATAGCTGTTTTCGTATCCGGACAATCCGGCTTTAGCGAGCATTTCCATTGCTTCTTCCTTTTTCATCTCCCCCGATATTTCCTGTCCGAGGAGCACATTGTCCAAAACGGTACGCCAGGGCATGAGCGCCGGGGACTGGGGGTATAGCTGATGTATCCGCGTTTTCCGGTAATATTTTCCCCGTCAAGATAGACGCTTCCCCGGTCCGGGGCGAGAAGCCCGCCGATCACTTTAAACAGTGTGCTTTTTCCGCTTCCGGACGGGCCTAGAATGGAGACAAACTCCCCTTCCCGGGCGGTAAAGGATATATTTTCCAAAACTGGCTGTCCGCCGAATGATTTATGAATCTGTTTCACCGTTAAATTACCCATCGTTGTTCCCTTCTTTCGGATGCCAGCGGATGACGATTTTTTCCAGTAATTGAATGGCTAAAAACAGCGTCAGGCTGAATAAGACGATAAAGAAAATCGCCACGAAAACCCGGTCTGTCCGGAATGATGAGGAAGCGAAGGTCATATATACCCCGATTCCCTGTCTCGCACCGAGCCATTCGGAAATGACGGCCCCCATCACGCTGTACGTTGCGGATATTTTCAGGCCGGAAAACAAGGAAGGAAGACTTTGCGGCCACTCCAGCTTCCAAAAAATTTGCCGTTTCGTCGCTCCGGCCATTTTCATGTAATTCATCAAATCCGGATCGCTACGCCGGAATCCGTCGAGCAGCGCAACCGTCACCGGGAAAAAGCAAACAAGAATAATGACGATAAGTTTCGGCAGAGTCCCGAAACCGAACCAGATAACCAGAAGCGGCGCCAGCACGATCGTCGGAATGTTCTGCGATATGATGATCAGCGGATAGACGGCTTCGCGCAGGAACGGCACATTATGTAATAAAACCGCCGTGATGACGCCGAAGACACTTCCGATAGCGAGACCGGCAAGGGTCAATTGGACGGTCGGAACAAGATGGGAGCTGTATACCCCCACCCCGGTGATGAGTTCATGACCGATCTGAACCGGGGACGGAAGCAGCCAAGCCGGCACGTTGAAGATGCGGACCGCCAGTTCCCAGACAAGGAGAAAAAGGAGGAGTACCAGTACGGGACTCCATCCTTTCCGCCAATTCATCGGTATTTCTCCGTCAATTTGTCCATTGACGCGCCTTCCGGACGGTAGTAAATTTTGACTTGCGAAATGATGCTTTTGGCGCCTAGCTCCACCATACGGTCATTCATTTTCTCCACGATGGAAAGGAGCTCGGAAAGCTTCCCTTCCATCGTTGTCTCAAGCGGATTGACTTCATATTTCACCCCGGATTCTGCGATGACTTTGATCGCTTCGTCAATGAGCGGGATGCGGTCTTTTCCGTCCTGCGTATCCGGCAAAATTTGAATGCTTACTAATGCGTTCGCCATGATGTTCACCTTCATTCCGTTTATTTTTCCGGTAAAAATTCATTCGTAAAGGCTTTTTCACTGTCTAATTCTTTTTCCAGAAGCCCGTTTTCATACATCCAGCGGGCATAGTTTTCCCATACTTCCAGTTTTTGTTCACCCCAGCGCGGTGCATCGTCCTGATACTTGTCCGCTAGCCATTTTTGTGACTCCTTCACAAGCTCCGCATCCAGTTCCGGCTCGGCTTCGACCAGAACCTCCGCCGCTTCCTCCGGATGTTTGATGGCAAATTCATAGCCCTTGGATACTGCGCTCATGAATTTCCGGACTGTCTCCGAGTTTTCTTCAATCATGTCCTCGCTGGTAATAATGACCGGCGTGTAATAATCAAGCTTTTCGCTGTAATCCGTCAGCCAGACCATATTTATTGGAATGTCCCTCAGCTCGGCCTCAATGCCGGTCCATCCGTAATAAATCCAGGCAAAATCAATATCCCTCTCAACCGCTGTGAAAAAGTCCGTATCACCGATATTGATGATATTCACTTTTTCCACGTCGGCATTTTCCTGTTTCATTAACGCTTCAATGACCTCTTTCTCCACCGGGGCTCCCCAGCCGCCGTACGTTTTTCCCTCGAAGTCTTTCGGTGACGTAATATTCTTCTCTTTTAGTGAAGCAAAACCGGATGTATTATGCTGAATGACTGCCGCAATGGATACAACCGGCACCCCCTGCACCCGGGCTTCGGTCACGCCTTCCTGGTAGCTGATGCCGAACTCAGCCTGTCCGGAAGCAACAAGTTGTTCCGCCCCGGCTTCACCTGGAAGCATAATTTCCACATCCAGCCCTTCATCGGCGAAATATCCTTTTTCAGCGGCCACATAGAGACCGGTATGGTTCGTATTCGGCGTCCAGTCGAGAACGACGGTGATTTTTTCCGCGGCACCGCCGCCTTCCTTTTTGTCAGACTGTGGCTCTCCTCCCCCGCAACCTGTTAAAAAGGTAACAAACAAAATGATGAGTGCACTGAAAAATTTTCTCATTGATGTTCCCCTTTCTTAGTTGAATTTTTACCAGAATAGATAAACAAGTTTCGGGGGATACACATACAAATAAACCCCGGGAATGAACCCGGGGCGCATACTTATATTCCAAAATTTTCATTTCAGAAATAAGCATGTTCCCTACGCTGGTTTTAGCCAGATCAGGTTCGAAGGGTCTGCATCTTAACGGATGCACTCTCAACCAGCAACACTGGTTCCCCTCATACTTATTTATCTATTCTATTTTCTTTCAACTCTACTATTGCATAATTAAGAGGAAAATTCAAGAAGATTTTACAGATGTCTGAAAAACACCCGCAAGATGTCGAACCCGCTAATGAATGTCGCAAGGGAACTGCCGATATTGGCCAGTATGACAACGAGCAAAATGCGGGTCACTTTATTCCGCCAAAACCCTTTTACGGACGTAATATCTTCCGAAAGCCGTTCAAAATCCCTGACCGTCGGCTTCCGCATAAACGCCTGGACGAACCCCGCAAACCAGCCGGCAGCGAGAAGGGGGTTCAATGCGGTAAAAGGCGCAGCAACACCTGCGGTTATCACTGCGAGCGGATGGGCTCGGGCGACGGCGGCGCCGAGGGCGGAAAGGACACAGTGCCAGATCACCCAGCTTGCCGTCTGGCGCATCCCCGCTTCCGGATTGGCCAAAAATGTATATAAAATGACGGCTATTATGAGTAAAGGAATGAGCCAGCCGATAACTTTCGGCTTTTTGGACTTAGGGGGAACTTTCGTCAGCTCCCGTATATTTTGCCTGCGGTGAATTTCCTGCGCCACCCCGGGAACGTGAGCTGCGCCGAGCACCGCCACCACCTTTTTGCCGGGGGCATGTTTAATTTTATGGGACAAATATTGGTCCCTTTCATCAATTAACGGCTTTTTCAATTGAGGCAGTTTTTCCGTAAACTCATTCAAAATCGCATCAATCGTGTCCTTTGATTTTAACTTTTCCAGCTCTTCTTCCGTGATTTCTTCATTCGTAAACATCCCGGCCACCGTTTGCGTCAGGAGCATCATCCGGTCCCTCCAGCCGAGGCTCCGCCAAATGCGGGAAAACGTCACCTGAATGTTCCGGTCCGCAAGAACGAGCTTTGCTCCGTTTTCTTCTGCCGATTCAATGGCCTGGATCATTTCCTGGCCGGGTTTGACCCCCAGCTGGTTAGCGATTTTCTTTTGGAAAGCAGACAGGGCAAGATTGATGAAAAGCATACCTGCTTTCTTTTCTTTAATTACTTTAAAAATATCCGTATCTTTCCATTTATTCCCTTCCGTAATCGACTCGTATCTCGCCCGGTCCAGCTCCACGCATACGGAGTCCGGCTGTTCCTTTTCGATTACTTCTTTCACCAGTTCCGCACTCGTTTTCGACACATGGGCGGTTCCAACTAAAATATATTCTTTATCGTCAAGAAATATCCGTGTAATATGTTCCTCGTTCATAATACCCTTTCCTTTACCGGCAATACCCGGATTTATTTTTAAAAAATGGACCAAATAGTTTTATATGAAAATATCGATATTTTGTGAATAAAAAGACAATATAGACAAACGGTTAGAAATCCCGTTATGATAAAAACAATGATTATTTTATCATGATTCTATACTGAAATAAACAATCATACAAAGGGGAGTTTGCTTTGAGCTACATTGAAAAAGGGGATCCGGCCTTTTTGAAAGCGAGCATCGCCCTGTTTTTCGGCGGGTTTGTCACCTTTTCCAATTTATATACGCCCCAGCCGCTCCTGCCTGTTTTTGCGGAGGAGTTCCGCGCCAATCCGTCCGTCACCAGCCTGGCATTATCCCTGTCAACAGGTACGCTGGCGGTGGCGATGCTGTTTTCCGCCGGGTTGGCCGACCGGTTCGGGAAAAAGCGGATCATGGAGTTTTCCATGATCCTCACATCCGTCATCGCCATTCTCATTCCGTTCAGCCCGGATTTTACGATGCTCCTTGTATTGCGGACGGTTCTCGGAATCGCAGCCGCCGGTGTGCCTTCCTTGGCGATGGCGTATGTGGCCGAAGAATTTCATCCCTCTTCCGTCGGACAGGTCATGGGGCTGTACATCAGTGGAACGAGCATCGGCGGGCTTGCCGGCCGGATCATGACCGGAATTTTCACGGACTTATGGTCCTGGAAAACCGCCCTCGTCATCATCGGGGTCATTGCCCTTATTTTATCGGTCATTTTTGTGTTAATCCTCCCGGCGCCGCAACATTCCATCAGGCGGCCGGTGAATTTGAAAACATTGACGGGCGCCTACCGTAGGCATATTGCCAACAAACCGCTGGCGGCCCTCATTGCGCTCGGGTTTTTGTTTATGGGCGGATTTGTCACCCTGTTTAATTACATCGGCTTTTTGTTGAGCGGACCGCCCTTTTTCTTCAGCCAGACGTTAATCGGGCTCATTTTTCTCGTGTACTTGTTCGGCAGTTTCAGTTCCGTCTACATGGGGAAAAAAGCGGACATTAAAGGCCACGCACCCGTCTTGAAATTTTGCGTCTTGCTGACGATTTCCGGCGCTCTCTTAACGTTAAGTTCATCCGTTGCGGCCATTATGCTCGGCGTTTCATTATTCGCGTTCGGCTTTTTTGCCAGCCACTCGATTGCAAGCAGCTGGATCGGCGAGACGGCAACGGTAAACAAAGCCCAAGCCTCTTCTCTGTATCTTTTATGCTATTATACCGGCTCAAGTATTGCGGGAACATTGGGCGGCCTGTTCTGGATCCAATTTCGCTGGACGGGTGTTGTTCTTTTCGTCTGTTCCCTGCTTTTCGCCAGCCTGCCGCTGATTGCCTACAGCCAGAAACAGTTCAGCCGCCGTTCTGCCGGAAGAGACCGGTCCCCCCGAACCCCGGACATGTAACTTCCGTTTCCGGTTCATCCGCCCTTACCAACCCGTCCTCAAAAAAATACATTATTAATAGAATCTTTTTGCAAGGAGGGGTTGTATTGCATCCGCATTATTACCGGGGCGGACGCCGGAAAAATCCGCGTTCTTATCAACCGCACGACATTCCATATCTGCAATTTTTCCTCGAGCAATTTAAAAAAGGGAACGGCGGCTGGGACTTGGAAAAAATTTCGCAATCCATCGGGCAAATCAATGAAATTGTGAAACAAGCCGATCCCCTTGTCAAACAAATGGCATCGATCGTAAAACAATTCCGTTCCAAATGAAATCCCCTTGACATTCCGTTAATTGAACCAGCCGCCTAAATTTTTGCAAATCCATGATAAATGTCCAGACAATACGGCCGGAAATTCATATATTACTAACAAATAAACATGGAGGTGTTTATTGATGAGTGCTCCGACAGGCGGATACGGCGCAGGCTTTGCGTTGATTGTTGTATTGTTCATCCTATTGATCATCGTAGGTTCCGCTTATATTTGGTAAAGCGTTGAAGTTTTCCTAACCGGACCACTTCAACGGCCTTGATTTGACTGGTATGGAAAATGATGAAGCGGACCGTTCGCTTCATCATTATAAAAACTAAATTTTACGGAGGGATAGGTATGGGCTTTTACGGTTGCCAAGGCTATGGCGGCTATGGCTACGGCGGATACGGCTACGGCGGCGGCAGATGGTTTGCATTAATCGTCGTCCTGTTCATTTTGCTCATCATCGTCGGTGCAGCCTGGTTATAATAGAACCAGTGCTGCCTTTCTTAAGGCCTGAAAAACAAGTGGAGAAAAACATTCCGTTTTTCTTCACTTGTTTTTTCATTTTGTACCGGACATGCCCGAGCGGACACTGACTAAATACCGGCGGAACGATGAAAGACCGCATCAGACGGATGATGCCAAATCGATTTTATATTATCCTGTTTTTACCCATGCAAAAGGGCAGGATTTTTTACTTTCCTTTGTTATAATGATTGCATAATCATTCCCGGTATGCGGAGAGGAAGTGTCTGTTTGCGGAATATATTGATTCTTTTGGCGGTGATCATCCTTGTTTCCTATGCGGTAAACGATTCGCACGGAGAGGATTCATTCCTTGGAAGACTGCAATCGGGGATCGGCATTTTGATGGAAGAGATTGATTCTGGCGAATTCACGGAAAAAATTCATGATTTATTCTTGTCCCGGGAAAACCGTAGCCAAAAAAGCACGGATGAAAATGCCGGACAAATGACATTGGAACCGCCGGAGGAGCATTTGTTTTCGGTGGCCAATATTGAACTGGGAATGACGAAAAACGAAGTGGAAGCATTGTACGGTGCACCGCAGCGCATCACCCGGAATGAATACAATACTGACTGGCATATTTACCACCAATATTACCAAAACTTTTTCCTTGTCAGTTACCAGGAAGATGGACGGGTCAGCGCTTTATTTACGAACCAGGACCTGATTGCATCGGAAAACGGGATCCGGTACGGCACGCCGAAAGAGACGGTTTTGGCCGCAATGGGCGAGCCGCTTACGGCCATCCAAAAAGGTTTTGTCCAATATAAATTACCGGAAGACCGGGAGTTTGACATTTTTTATCAATACGGCAACTATATTACCGTGTTTTATGATCAACTCGAAAACGAAACGGTTACCGCCATCCTGATCGTTAGCGACAAACTGGAAAAAGAAAAACCGGGAATATACCAGAATGCTGATGAAACATTAAGGGAAGGTTTTGAATATACATTATTCGATTTAACGAATGCCGAACGGGTGAAACACGGACTTAATCCGCTGAAGTGGGATGACAATGTCAGAAGCACCGCCCGGGAACACAGCGAGGACATGGCACAAAACGGATTTTTCAGCCATACGAATTTACGGGGCCAGTCCCCCTTCGACCGGATGAAGGAAGACCGGATTCTGTTCACCTTTGCCGGCGAAAATCTCGCATACGGGCAGTTCAGCAGCATTTACGCCCATGAAGGGCTGTTTAACTCACCCGGCCACCGGAAAAATATATTGGAAAAACGCTATGTATATGCAGGAGTCGGTGTTGCGTTTAACAAAAATCATGAACCGTTTTTCACCCAGAAATTTTATGCCAGATAAAAACGGCCATGTCATACGGCCGCTTTTTTTATGCCGGGATGGTTTCCCGGTGTTATTTTCTTTTGAAAAGGATGCCGAGGGTGTTCGGTCCGCAGTGGCTCGAAATCGTACAGGATGCCCGTGTCACCATCATTTCCTCAAAGGAACAATACTCGGCAACGATTTGTTTCACTTTTTCAATCAATTCATCGGAACAGCCTGAATGGGTGATAAATATACGTTCCGGGTCAATATCTGTCCGGTCTTTCAACCGGTCTTTCACATATTTTTCAATTGCCTTTTCAATCCGGCCGCGGTACTTTTTCCCGACTTCCATTTTTCCGCCGATTACCTCGATACACGGTTTAATATTGAGCAGATTAGCACTGAAAGCTGCGATGGCCGAGCATCTGCCGCCCATTTTTAAGTAGTCGAGTGTATCGATGACGAAACTGGTTTCAATTTTCGAGACTGTATTTGTTAATTCGTTCACAATGTTTTGAGCATCCATTCCCTTTTTTACCAGATTTACAGCATCGGCAACGAGATGTCCGGTACCGGTGGATAAGTTTTCCGAATCGACGACAAACACGTTGGAAAATTCTTCAGCGGCTATGCGGGCATTTTGATGGGAGCTGGAAAAATTTCCCCCGAGGCTGATATGAATGACCGCATCGTAGTCTTCCGTATACTTTTTAAACAAGTCTAAGTAATCCTTAATGGATCCTGCCGCCGTTTTCGGCAATTTGCCCGTTTTTTGCGCATATTTATATATGTCCTCCGGAAAGACATCAACACTGTCCCGGTAGGATTGATCATCCAAAATAATATATAAAGGCAGCTTTTCCACGCCGTTTTCCTGCAAATACTCATCAGGAAGATCGGCGGTGCTGTCACACGTAATTTTTATTTTGCTCATCTGAAACCACTCCTCAAACCATACTCTATAAACGTTCATTTTTTTCGGTCATGCGGGGGCTGGTTTGCAAATCCATTTCAAGAAAAACCGGACAATGGTCGCTTCCGTATATATGGGAATGAATTTCCGCCCGCCTCAAACAGTTCCGTAACCGATCGGATACGATAAAGTAATCGATCCGCCAGCCGATATTCCGCTCCCGGACGTTGTTCATGTAACTCCACCATGTATAGGCTCCGGTTTTGTCCGGGTAGAAATAACGGAATGTGTCCGTGAACCCCGATTGAAGTAGCTCGGTCATTTTTTTCCGTTCTTCATAAGTAAAGCCGGAGTTTCCGATGTTCGTTTTGGCATTCCTTAAATCGATTTCTTTATGGGCCACGTTCAGATCCCCGCAATAAATGACCGGTTTCCGTTCATCCAGGCTTGTTAAATATTCCCGCATGCGGCTTTCCCATTCCAGCCGGTAGCCGAGCCTAGCCAGGTCTCGCCGGGAGTTGGGTGTATACACGTTTACAAGATAAAAAGATTCATATTCCAGCGTAATCAGCCGGCCTTCTTCTTCCTTTTCATCCGGAGAAAATCCGTAACTGACCGAAAACGGCTCGTGTTTCGTAAATACAGCCGTTCCCGAATACCCCTTTCGTTCCGCATAATTCCAGAACTGGTGATATCCGGGCAATTTCAAATCAATCTGGCCTTCCTGCAGTTTCGTTTCCTGGACGGAGAAAAAATCCGCATCAATGTCGTGAAAATAATCGAGAAATCCTTTCCGGACACAGGCCCTCAGGCCATTTACGTTCCAGCTGACAAATTTCATATCCTTACTCCCGTCTGTACTGTAATGACAAAACTATTATACTATAAAAATCCGGACTCCATATGGAAAAAAGGGTCCGACTTATTTGCGGCCGAAATCCGCCTTGTTTTCCCCCCACCGTTTCGTATCCCATTTTAATATTTTGTTCGGATATGTATGGTTTTCCAGCCATTCTTCTGCCCGTCTGATTAAATTCCAGACCGGTTCCGTCTCTTTTGTTTCGGGAAGTGTTGTGTTCGCTTTTTTCATTTTTACCCATTTAATAGCGGTTGCCGAATCGGAATAAACCGGCAGGTCGGAATTTTTTTCCTTCAAATAAACTAGGGCGTGGACAATGGCCAGAAATTCGCCGATATTGTTTGTCCCTGTTACCGGACCGAAATGGAACAGCCGTTTACCCGTCTTTGTGCATACCCCCTGGTATTCCATTGCCCCGGGATTCCCGCTGGATGCGGCATCAACGGAGATGCTGTCGGCAATATAATCATCCCCGGAGGCTGCACTACTTGTTCTGTTCCCTTTTTTTGCCTCCTGTTCGATGTATGGTTCCCATCCGCTCTGAAATGCAGTTTCCGCTTCTTCTTTAGTGGGGAACGATTTAAATTTTGCTCCCGGAAAACCGGTGACCGCTTCCCTACATTCATCCCAGGAAATGAAAATTCCGGTTTTTCGTCCTTTCCAAACAACATAATATTTCATTGCAGATCCTCCGTTAATGATAATGGCGGCCGCCTTTTTTCGGGTTCGTAATCACCAATTCTTCCTGCGGCACATAAAAATAGCGGATCCAGACTCCGTCTAGCCAATCATTTCCCTTTTCCAGAATAACATCATCCCTTTGTCGGTTTTCACCACTTCATCGTTTTCCGTCGTGGTGTCAAAGGTTATGCCGTAATGGGCATGGTCACCGTACATGGGTGACGAAAACCCGTAGCACTTTCCTGGCGTTTTCTTCCTTTTCCAGTTCTTTTTTCAGCACATTTGTCGCGTTCCGGTTTATTTTGCATTCCATATTTTCGCTCTCCTTCAAAGTAATTTTTGTACTTGCCAATTTAAACATATTCCCGGAAATTGCACAACTTATCCGGAACGGGACCTGCCGTAAATAAGGTGTAAAAAGTGATGCAGGATTTTTGCCGTTAATCCCCAAATAATATAATCTTTGTAAAAATAAAAGTACTCGGTAATTGCGCGTGGTTTCCACGGATAATTTCTTCCCCCCGGGATTAAATGAAACGGAAAATGGTCATTATCGGCCACTTGAAAGTCAAGCCGGTGCTTTTCCGGTGTCTGTTCTTTTAAATAAGATAACGGTACAGTAAAAATTTCCTTCACTTCCCCCGGATTCGGCCGGATCAAATCGAACCGTTCGATTTTTCCGACAAAGGGAAAAATCATCCGTTTTTCCATCGGCTGGACGAAATAATCGACCGGATAAACGTCCTGAATATATTTTTCATCGATGCCGAGCTCTTCCGATGTTTCCCGGATGGCGGTATCCATCGGTGTCCGGTCGGTTTCTTCCAGTCCTCCTCCCGGAAAACAAATTTCCCCCGGCTGGCTTTTCAGTTCCAGCGAACGGACTTCAAACAACACGTGAATTCCGTCCTCTTTTTTAACCAGGGGAATTAAAATTCCGTAACGGCGGTAACTTTCTTCATCCAATATCGTTGGTGTATAATTTTTTAATTTCTGAAAAATAAATTCCAAACTGATCGACCTCGCTATATTCTTCATTCCAAGTCCCGATTACATCTATTATAGCAAAAACCCGGCGGGAGCGCGCAGATCATGCATAGCACGCACAATCCGGATGGTTTATAACCGGTTGGGACTTTTAAATAAAAAACGGGGACTGTCCATAATGAACAGTCCCCAGCCCGTTATTTCAATTTGACAATCGCCCGGCCTTTCATTTTGCCGCCCAAAATTTCCCGGAATACGTCCGGAAGCTCGTCCAACGTCACCTCGCGGGCAATGGAGTCCAGTAAATGTTCCGGTTTCATGTCACCGGCAAGCCGCTCCCAAATTTTCCGCCGTGTTTCCATCGGACAAAAGACCGAGTCGATGCCGAGAAGGCTGACGCCACGTAAAATAAACGGAAAAACAGTGGATGTAAATTTGTTTCCGCCCGTCAGCCCGCTGACCGCTACCGAACCGCCGTATTTGATGGAAGCAAGAATCACCGGCAGATAATCACCGGCAACCGGATCCACCGCCGCCTGCCAGCGCTGTTTCAACAGGGCTTTGTTTTTCGGGTTGGTCAGGTCTTCCGGGGAAATGACTTCTTCCGCCCCGAGTTTCTTCACATAGTCATGCATGTCCGTTTTTCTCGTGCTGGCCGTAACCGTATATCCCAGCTTTTTCAACATTGATACGGCAAGGCTTCCGACACCGCCGGTTGCGCCGGTCACAAGCACCGGGCCGTTTTCTCTTTTCATTCCTTTCCGTTCCAGCTCATAAATCGATAAAGCCGCCGTAAATCCGGCTGTTCCGATCGCCATTGCTTCCTTCAAAGTTAATCCCTCCGGAAGCGGAACAATCCAGTCCCCTGGCACCCGGGCCACTTCGCTGTATCCTCCGTAATGGCTGACACCGAGGTCATACCCGGTAATCAGCACTTCGTCCCCCTTCTGAAAACGGGCATCCTCCGACTCCAGTACAACACCGGCCAGGTCTATGCCGGGAACCATCGGATACGCACGGACGACACCGCCATTCGGGATGACAGCCAAACCGTCCTTATAGTTTACGCTGGAATAATGCACTTCGATGAGAACGTCTCCGTCGGGAAGATCACCGGTTGTAATTGTTTTGACCATTGTTTTCGTTTCTTCCCCGTCTTGGTCAACGAACAGTACGCGAAATTTTTCCATAATCCCGCTCCTTTCCGCATGTTTCTTTACTGACTATATTTTACCAAATGTTTGTATGAAAAGTATCCGCCGTTTATTTCTTTAACTGGCTCTCCAGTTCCTGAATCCGTTTGGACAATTCCTCCGTTTTTTCGAGAAGCTGTTCTTTACCCCGGGCATTGATCTCCATCGGTTCTCCGAAGATGACATGAATTCTCTCCCGTTTCAATACACCTTTTAATGTTTCCGGACCGGTGTATGCCGCCGGGACGACCGGTACTTTTGCCAGATTGGCAATCGTGACGGCTCCCCTTTTCATCGGCGCATCGTCGCTTCTTGTTCCGCTCGGGAAAATGCCGACGATTTTTCCTTCTTTCAATAAATTTACCGGGATCCGGATGCTGCTCGTTCCTGGGTTTTCCCGGTCGACGGGAAAAGCGTTTAAGCTTTTCAGAAATTTTTCCGCAATTTTGTTTTGAAACAATTCTTTTTTTGCCATGAAATGAATCTGTTGCGGCAACAGGGCGACACCGAGGGAAACAATATCCATCCAGCCGGTATGATTGCAGGCAACAATAAAGCCTTTATCTTTCGGAATATGATGAAGGTTTTTTACGGTAATTTTTGAAAACAATTTTAAAATGATTGCCGCGATTTTTCCTAGAAATGCGTACATGTTCATCGCTCCCTGTCTTGATGTTGAACCTATTTCATATTACCATAATCCGTACCTTTTTTAACGAAATTTATGAAAGAAAAAAGACCGTTACCAGGAATTTTCCTGAATAACGGTCTTTCATCCGTTTTATTTTGTTGCTGCTGTGCCCACGGCTTTTTCAATCGCCTGTTCCAGGTCATTAATAATGTCATCAATATGTTCCAGACCGATGGAGAGACGGATTAACTCCGGTTTTGTACCTGACAATTCAAGCTCTTCATCATTTAATTGGGAATGGGTCGTGGACGCTGGATGAATGATTAATGATTTTGCGTCGCCGACGTTCGCCACGTGGGAAAACAGCTTCACATTGTCAATGATTTTCCGTCCGGCTTCACGTCCGCCTTTAATGCCGAACACGATTATCGAGCCCGCACCGTGGCGGAAATATTTCTTCGCCAACTCATAGGACGGATGGCCTTCCAGCCCCGGATAGGATACCCACTCAACGGCCGGATGTTCTTTCAGCCATTCCGCCACTTTGAGGGCATTTTCATTGTGTCTCTCGATTCGGAGATGCAATGTTTCCAGACCGAGCAGGAAATAGAATGCGTTTTGCGGGCTCAGGCAGGCACCGGTATCCCTGAGTAGCTGGACGCGCAATTTCGTTGCAAAAGCCGTTTCGCCCAAGTCGGCAAAGACGAGGCCGTTATAACTCGGATCTGGTTCGTTAAATCCGGGAAAACGGTCGTTATCTTTCCATTGGAAGTTGCCTCCGTCGACAACGATGCCGCCGATGGAGTTTCCGTGTCCGCCAATCCATTTTGTTGCCGAATGGACAACGATATGTGCGCCCCATTCGACCGGTTTCGCATTGTACGGTGCAAAGGTGTTATCAATAATAAGCGGAATGCCGGCTTCATTGGCGATTTTTGCCACCGCTTCAACATCAAACACTTGCAGGCTCGGGTTGCCGATGATTTCCCCGAAAATGGCTTTCGTTTTCGGCGTGATCGCTTTCCGGAAGTTTTCCGGGTCTTCTGCATCGACATATTTTACGGTAATGCCGAATTTTTTCAGCGTATGGGTGAACAAGTTAAACGTTCCACCGTACAAGTTGCTTGCGGAAATAATTTCATCACCGGATTCGGCAACGTTTAAAATTGCATAGGTAATCGCCGCTGATCCGGATGATGTCGCCACCGCGGCTGTACCGCCTTCAAGCGCCGCAACCCGCTTTTCAAATACGTCAACGGTCGGGTTCATGATGCGCGTATAAATATTTCCCGGTTCTTTTAAGCTGAACAAATTTGCGGCATGGTCAGCATCTTTAAATACATACGAAGTCGTCTGGTAAATCGGAACCGCCCGGGAACCTGTCGCCGGATCCGCTTCTTCCTGTCCTGCATGAAGTAAAATTGTTTCGTCTTTATAGTTGTTCGTCATCTTCAATTCCCCCTGTATGTATTGTGACAATATGGATTTGCGCATTTTTTGAATGAAAAAAGCCTCTTCTTGTTATAAGAAGAGGCCTTGTCCTCCTCTTATCTTCCAGATCATGTGACCTGCTGGAATTGGCACCTTTTCAAACTTGCGTTTGAAGGTTGCCGGGTTTCATCGGGCCAGTCCCTCCACCGCTCTTGATAAGAGTCACTCATATATTGTATTGTGTTAAACTGATTATAAAGAATTGTCTTTATTTAGTCAATTGTTTTTATAAAAAATTTAATTAATCATATAAATTTAATCGGATTATTCGTCTTCAACATACGGATCCTTTTCATACGGATGTAAGTCGCCGAATACCGTCATGACGCCTTCTTCGTCCAGCATTTCTTCATATTTTTCGTGCTGGGCATTCGGATAACCGGTTACATTTTTCCCGTACATGTCCACACCGGCAAAGTTTTCGATATCTTCCACATAACCGACATGTTCATCCGGTTCGATATTTACATCATTGTAATGGCTGTCCGGTTCAGCGAAATCTGAATGGGTTTCACTCGTACCCCAGGCTGCGACTTCCTGCCAGGCGTCTTCGCCGTCAAACATCAGTCCTTCATCAGGGGAGTCGTCAAAGTCCGATCTGCCGTACGGCGGCGAGAGCACATCTTCTTCGAGCGGACGGTCTTCCGTGATCACCTGATCCGGAGAATGTTCCTTGCAAAAGGTCGTAGCCGGCAAGGCTTTGAGACGTTCCGGCGGAATGGCTTTTCCGCACACTTCGCAGATGCCGTATGTCCCTTCATCGATCGCCTGCAATGCTTTTTCAATATTTTTTAATTGCAGCAATTCATGCTCATGCAGAGCAAGATCTTTTCCCCGTTCAAACAATTCCGTTCCTTCATCGGCCGGGTGATTGTCGTAACTGGACAGTTCCCCTGTTGCTTCATGGGTATGTCCTTTTTTCATGCCGAACCTGTCATTTAGTTTAATCCTGCGTTCGGTTTCATATTTTTCTTCCAACAAACGTGCGCGGAACCGGACGAGCTGTTCTTCTGTAAGCATGCAATCCCCCCTCATTCTGAGTATTTGTCCCCGGCAATTGAATCATGTTTGTTAATTTACGGTCGTTTTCACAGGATTTGCGGAAGAAACGTATTATTTTATGATATTTGCCAATTTTTGTGCAAATTGGTTGGACAGCCTATTCCCCCAGAGCCTTGTCATCATATGATATTAATGTCAAATGGGATTTTGACAATTTTTTAAAAAGGGGGATTGCCATGAGCCGTTATTACGACCACTGCGACCACCATCGGGACTGGGATAAGGATCGCAGAGACCGTGACCGGGACCGGGATCGGGACCGCCGAGATTACGATGATCACCGTTGCCGGCATCATGACAAGGATCACGACTGGTGGGATCGGGACTGGGATTATGATGACCGTTGCCGACACCATGACCGGGATCGGGGCCGCGATCGAGACCGCGACCGAGATCGAGACCGTGACCGGGATCAAGACCGTGACCGAGATCGAGACCGCCGGGACCGCAAAGACCGTGACCGGGATTGCGATTGTCATGATGTTGTGCGGTCAAGACGGTTCATTAGACGTGAAAGAATACTGTGCTGCTCTTGCTTTTGCTGCCGCCGGCTGCCGCGGTACTACTGATTAAATGGCTAAAAAGGACTGAAAAGAGCGATCTTTTCAGTCCTTTTTTACAGACCGATTTCATGGAACGTAATCTCCGGCCGGGAGCCGATGCGGATATTGACAGCCGTTTGCCCGAGACCTTCACTGATATAAAACGGTTTCCCATGATAATAATGCAGCCCTTTAATTATTTTCATCCGGGCAAGTTTTCCCATTTTAACGAGATGATACGGTTTCGGCCAGTAGATTTGCCCGCCGTGGAAATGTCCGGATAATAAATAATCATAAGGAATATGTTCCATTTCCAGAACGATGTTCGGATCATGGGTCAAGATTAAGTTATATCCTCCCGGAAGCTTTCTGTATGCTTTTTCAATATCACTCCGCTTTGTGCTAAAATCGTCAATTCCGATGATATTGAATGTTTTTCCCCCGACACGGAGGGTGACATGTTCGTTTTGCAACGTTTTACAGCCGTTGTCTTCCAGTACTTGTTTCAAACGCATAAAATGTTTACCTTTTAATACATAATCATGATTCCCAAAGACGGTATAAATTCCGTATTCCGGTTTCAGGTTACGGAGCATTTCCAAATACGGCATAAGTTTCGAAATGGAACGTTTCCGGTCCAAAAAATCGCCGGTCAGGGCGATAAGATCAATTTTCCGACCGGAAACAAGTTTTTCCAGGTCTTCCGGTGTCACGGATAAATTTTCCAAATGCAAATCCGTCAAATGCAACACTGAAATTTCTTCCGCTTCCCTGTTATTTTCCGGAATGCGGATCGTTTTCAAGTTTATTTTTTTTGTATTATTGTATGCCCGGAAAAGAAACGGACATAACAGAATAATACTTGTAATTATTATTGCCACACTCATCACACATTCCTCCCGTTCTCCCAATTATACAGAAGAAATGTTTTTGGTTACAGCGGGAGTTGGTGGAAAATCTTTAAACAATTGGTTTCCGTTCCTTTTCCAGCATTATCGGACTTTTAATCCCTTGTATATGAAAAAGCCTGCCACAAACACTATTTATGTAAAGAAGAACAATTCCGTTCTTCTTACAACTGACAACAAAACAAAAGAGGTGTTTCGCTTGAACAAACGCTGGATGAAAAAGATGAACCTGATGCAGTGGTTGCCAATGGCCAGGAGAAGAAGAAACGGCGGCTTATGGTTGTCGCTTCTCGGCATCGGACTGGCGGGAGCCGCTTTCGGTCTGGCGCGGGGGAACAGGATGAAGAAAATTGCCCAAATGATCAAAACAGCCGGCAAAAGTATGCCTATGATGACAACATCGCGCATGACGAATCAAATGCAATAAAAAATGAGGGCTGACATTTGTCAGCCCTTTCTTTGTTTATTCATTTTTCTTTACAATATCTTCCGTTGAACCGGAAGCGACATCCGATGTAACGTTCGGAGAGTTTCCAACCATCTGGTTTGCGTTTCCTGCTCCTTTTATGGTTTCCGGTAAAATTTCTTCGGCAAACTCTTCATCAATGGCTTCACCGGTATTCCGGTCCTCCCTGAGTTCCGGAAAGCTTTCTTCCGCCATTTCCGTCTGGTAACTTGGACGGAGTTCTTTCCTTGTTTCCATCCGTTCATTATCGTCAATAATATTGTTTTCTAAATAACGATGAAAAAACACTTCCCCGATGGAAATAAGCACGGCGGACAGAAAGCTTGCCACACCGAGGCGGATTGGCTCCTCAATAACGGCCGCCCCGACCAGCCAGGTAATGGCATAAGCCAGTCCGAAATCCGCCAATGTTGCCATCGTATTTCCCGAGCGGGGCAAGACGAGCATATCCCCGAGCAGATAAGCGGCAATGGTTAATACAATGCTAATCGTCAAAATATCGCCGAAGGAAACCCCGTACAGGAAACCGAGCACGATGGATAACATTGCAGTGACGAGCACAAACTTAATCAATATTGCCCTTAAATGTTCCATCATGGTCCTCCTTTTCAAGTAAAATCAGTATTAGCTTAATTCATTTCAACCTTTTTATTCGGGGCGGAATTATTTTCTTTCTTCATTTTTATGAGAATGATACAATATATGGAAATCAGAAAACGGAGTGAAGAAAAAATGAAAAAAACAACGGAAATCGCAACGTTTGCCGGCGGATGTTTTTGGTGCATGGTAAAACCTTTTGATGAATGGGAGGGGATCAAGAGTGTCATTTCCGGTTATACCGGAGGCCATGTGGAAAATCCCTCATACGAACAGGTTAAAACGGGAAAAACCGGCCATTATGAAGCGGTGCAAATTATTTACGATCCGAAAGTCATTTCTTATGAAACGATTTTATCCGTTTACTGGCAGCAAATTGACCCGACCGATCCCGGCGGGCAGTTCCATGACCGGGGAAGCCAGTACCGGACGGCGATTTTTTATCATAACGAAGAACAAAAAAAGCTGGCGGAACAATCGAAAAAGGAATTGGAAAAAAGCAGAAAATTCACAAAACCTATTGTAACGGAAATTTTGCCCGCCACAACCTTCTATCCTGCGGAAGAAGAACATCAATATTTTTATAAAAAGAACCCCCGGGCTTATAAAGAAGAACGAGAGCAGTCCGGACGGGATGATTTTATGAAAAAACATTGGGGTTAAACCGGCTGTCCATATGTATTTCCCCCGCATTTTTTTACATATTTTCAGCAACCGGCGGCACAGTTTCTGAGACAGAAATTTCAATTTTTCCGGGAATTCCCTGTTTACGCAATGATATACTTATAAGTGACAGCTTGACCTTGAGAAAGGAGTCGTCATATGGCATTTCTTCTGTACTTATTAATTTTTCTTTCTTTTACCGATTTATTTGCCCAGCTGCCGGTTGCGAGCACATACGCAAAAAGCTTGGGCGCCGCATCCGGACTGATCGGTCTGATCGTCGGGAGTTATTCCCTTTCAAATTTGCTCAGTAATGTGTATTCCGGCTGGCTTGTTGACCGTGCCGGACCGAAAAAAGTGCTTGTCGCGGGGTTTTGGTTAAACGGCGCCGTATTATTTTTCTATGCACTGGCCGGCTCGCCCGAACAGCTTCTTGCCGTCCGTTTCCTGAACGGGATGACCGCTGGTGTCATCACGCCCGCAGTTTTTACGTACTTAAGTTTCCTGAACCTTGGTTATGAAAAAGGAAAATCGATGGCCCTGTCAGGCGCTGCCGTCGGACTGGCGGCAATTCTCGCCCCGGCTTTTTCCGGTATTATTTCATCCAAATTCGGCACGGAAACCGTTTATCTCGTGATCGCGGCGATCATGTTTGCCGGCGGTTTACTTTCCTTGGCGTTAAAACCGGTCTCATCCCGGCAACAGGCGAAAAAAACGGAACCTGCACTTTCCGGCAAAGATGTGCTGAACCGGCTGTTTAAAAATAAAGGTCTCATCATCTCTTATACCGGCGTTATTTCTTTAGCTGTATCCCAGGGAATCCTCGCCTACATGCTGCCTCTTAAGGTGGAAGAATTGAACATGGAAAGCCATATCAGCGGAATGTTAATCAGTATTTTCGGCATTGTCGCCATTTTATTTTTCCTGCTGCCGACAAACCGGATTTTTGACCGTTTCAAAAATGAGCTCATTCTCGCCGCTGGTCTTTTAATCGTGGCCGTTTCCCAGACGATTACGAGCTCGACCGAGGAATTGGCGGTGCTGATTTTCAGCATGTCCATTTACGGCATCGGATTTGCGATGATCTTTCCTTCATCCACGACACTTGTTTCCACCCGCTCCGATGAATCATTCCGGGGAAAAGCGTTCGGTCTTTTCTACGCGTTCTTCTCGCTCGGTTCCTTTTTGGGAACGGCGGTTACCGGCATGTTTTCCCTGACACCCGACAAAGGTCTGCTGAGCGCCGGCATTTATCTGGCTCTCATTGCTGCGGTGATATTATTGATTTATAAAATGTGGCCGGAAAGAACATCCGGATAAGGAATCCCGCTGAATAAATCCCGGTTTTAAACCGGGATTTTTTCCTGGCTTCCGCCGCATTTTTACGTCAATAAAAAAGGGCAGGTTACCCTGCCCCGCGATTTGTCTCTTTATGCGAACACTTCTCTCCACTCGGATTTTTTCTCCAGCATCCTTTTCGCAAATTTCTTGGCGCCTTCCAAATCATGGCTAGCCGCCCAGCCGCATTGCACTTCATTGGATGCCGGCACTTCTTCCGCGTTAATGACATCGTTTAATGTTTTTTCCAGCAATTCCAGGAACCGGTCGTAATCCCCGTCATTAATGATGGATACATAAAATCCCGTCTGGCAGCCCATCGGACTGACGTCAAAAATTTGATCATGATGATCACGGATATGCTCCGCCATTAAATGTTCCAGGGAATGGATGGCCGGCATATCCATATGTTCTTTATTCGGCTGGCAAAAACGGACATCGTATTTATAAATTTTGTCCCCGTTTTGCCCTTCGCTGACGCTGGCCAGCCGGACATAAGGCGCTTTTACTTTCGTGTGGTCCAGGTTAAAGCTTTCCACATTCATCTTTTTCTTCGTCATTGTTCAATCCTCCGTTCATTTTAATCCATCCGATACTAGTATCATATTTCCCACACAGCTTGTCAAAGCATTTTCCCTGTATTGAGGGCCTGGCGGGAAAACCCCGCAAGTATCAAGTTGAAAGCTCATAAATTCAAATCCCGGGAAGAAACAAGCCGGATGCCGTACTGTTCCGTCAGTGCCCGGAATGCCTTTTCCGTCTCTTCTTCAAAACCGGGGATGATACTCATCCCGTCTTCCAAGAGCACTATTTTATCCGCCGGTTCGTTTTCAGCGGCAAAATATTCGGCCAGCTGGAGGGTGGATTCAAGGACGCAATGGGATTTTGCTTCGCCGGCGATGATAATCCTATCGTAATTTTTTATTTCCGCTAAAAGCTTTTCATTGACCGCATCCGTTTTACTGTACTCTGGACGGAAAATACCGTACATTTCCGTCGCCGGATCCAGACCTTTGACGATCCGCATGACATCCGTCTCCCGCACGACCGAATGGAAATAAATCATTTGTGAAAACTGAGATTCCAGGGCATGTCCATCCGTTCCGTCGATGCAATGGTACGGCCAGATGCACAATTGTTTTTTTCCGGCCTTTTCCAAATTGATGACATAATCGATGCTGTCGTCTTCCAAATATATAGGTTTCCATTTGCCGCTTTTGACATCATCCGCCGAAATGATCGTATACGGTTCCGGATGCCTGCCGTCTTCCCCCTGCCACCAGCACGGGTGGAATATTTGCTTCGGTAAGTGGGAATCGAGGGAAACAGCGATCCGGGTGATTTTATGTAAATTGTGATAAATAAATTTTGTAATATTTTCAACGTCCTTCAGGCTTCCGGGAACCCCGAGCCCGCCACCTTCCATAAAATCATTTTGCAAATCAATCCCCAAAAACAACACTTTCTTATCATCATTTGCAGCAGGATATTTCTCTTCTTGTTCCGCTAGAGTCAAAATATCGTGCAAAGACTTTCTGCTCCGTTTTCCAATGCGGCTGACGTCGACAATTTGTTCAAATGAAGTTTTTAACATCATTCTCCTCCTCTGGGCACATTAAATCATTCCTGATAAATCATATTTTTCCGCAAGTGATTCGGGTGCCATTTTTACAATCAGCTGCAAAACCGCAAAAAACAGCGTCAGATCATCGACAATGCCGAAAACCGTAAGAAAGTCGGGAATCAAATCAAAGGGAAGAAAAAAATAAACGGCAATTAAACCGGCAGAAATGAATTTTTCCAAAATTTTACTTCTTTTGAGCGGAAAAAATGGTAAAAAAAGATACTGAACGGCGTATTTTAAAAATAAACCACAACCGTTTCAACAGTTTGGCCAAACTTGATCCCCCCTCAGGATACATTCCCGGTCCTTTCCGTACGCAAATGTTTAAAGCAGAGCCGGTTGGCAAAAAATAAACATGCTTAAACTGTTATCACTTATTATACCATGATCTGTTATGCCTCGAAAGAAAAGCTGGAAAGTTGAATAACGGTAAAGAAAGGTTGGTTCCTTTGCGAAAACTTCTCATATTTCTCTGGCGTTGTCTCGATCCTGTGTATTTTCACTGCACCCGTTTAACGTACATCCAGCGGGGGAAAAACATTTTCCGCGTCCGGCTCATCCATTATAAAGGACGCCCGGTCATATTGACGGATGGCACTACCATTACCAAAAATGATTTACTCATTAAAATCCATTTTCACAATGTCTATTTACTGCCAAAATTAATGGCCGTAACGAATGAATTCCAGAAAGGGAGAAGGTTTTACCAATCCGTAAAACATTCTCTTCCCGGTCTCGCCCGGTTTTTGGAAGCCCATCCGGAAAAGAAGAGAATTAAAGGATTAATCGGCATTACAGCGCTTCATCTGCGCACGAACAGCCTCGGCTTTGAAACGTTTGAAATAAAAAATCCATTGTATAAAAAGTGGAAAGCGCTGTCGTTACTGCCGATCCAATATTTATCGACGGGCAGGCTGAGAAGCCGGAAAAACGCGCCAGGACCGGTATACTTTTTTATGTCCAAGCGGGTGCTCATTGAACGGTACGGAAGCGGACAGAAATTGGAAGATGTGATGTTTGGAAACCGAGTTTCCGTTTAAAGGAGATGACCCGATGAAAAAAATATTGTTGCTGCCGTTTTTAAGCATTCCGTCCGGCCACCATCAGGCAGCCGATGCGTTCATTTCCCGGCTGAAAAGAATCGATCCTTCCGTGCATTGTGAAAAAGTTGATATTTTTTCCTACAGTTACGGCCGGACGGAATCAATCGTTTCCCGGTTTTACTTAACCTGGATTCATCGATTTCCCTCAAGTTACAGCGCCCTATATAAAAAAATGGTTTTGTCCGGTTGCAAGGAAAAAGACCGGGACCGGTATGTGTATGAATATTTTTTTGAACGGCAAATGGAGCGGCTCCTCCGGGAAAAACAGCCGGATTGCGCTGTATGCACCCATGCCCTCCCCTCCCGCCTTTTGAGCCGGTTGAAAGAACAGGGAAAAACCGCGGTGCCGGTTTTTAATGTGTATACCGACTATTTCATCCATGAGGGCTGGGGGATCCGGGCCATTGACGGTCATTTCGTTTCCACCGCCCGGATGAAGGACTATTTGATCAAAAACGGGGTGCCGGAAGAAAAGATTTTTTTCACGGGGATTCCGACCCATCCGGCCTTGACCAAGCCGCCGGCCGTGTTTGAGCCGCCACGGAGAAAAATCCACGTCCTCATATCCGGGGGCAGTACGGGTGCCGGAAATTTGCAAGAATTATTAAGTTATCTCGGTTTTGTGAAAGGGATCCATTATTATGTCCTGTGCGGAAAAAACAGCCGGCTTTATTCAAAGTTGAAATATTCCGGTCATGCCGGGGTGACCCCACTCCCTTACATCCGCTCGCGGAAAATGATGGACCTTATTTACAATTCGGCGGACTTGGTTGTCACCAAGCCGGGCGGCGTGACGGTGGCGGAATGCGTCCATAAACGGCTGCCGATTTTTGTCTATGATAAACTGCCCGGACAGGAGGAGATGAATTTTACAGAGTTAAAACAGGAAGGATTGATCTATCCATCGGCCGGATGGCGGCGGCAGAACGGGCTTTCCGAGGAAATTATCCGCTTTATGTATTCCGGGGAACAAGCGGGCAAATATTTTTCTGATTTAATCCGTTATGAACGGGAAAAAATGGCGGAATGTCCGGCGAAAATTGTTTTAGGGAAAATATCGGATGGCCGGACTCTTTCCGGAGGATAAACAAAAAAGAGGCCGGATCATATCCGCGCCTCTTTATTTACAGGACAAATAAAATTTGGTTTCCGGCCGGGTCCTTAGCCATATAGTCCGCTCCATGTTCAGCAACTTCCGCGCCCATCCCTTTCAACCGTTTCACCGTTTCCATCCGCGTTCGTTCATCCGGAAAAACGACGGAGTAATACCGGAGACCGGTGCTGTTTTCGGGGGTAGGCGGAACCCCTGTTCCCTGCCACGTATTGATGGCGAGATGATGATGGTAACGCCCGGTGGACAAAAATGCGGCCTGCGGGTAGTAGGACACAATATCATACCCGAGTCCCTTCGAATAAAATTCTTCGGCTTCCTTTAAATTGGATACATGTAAATGAATATGGCCCATAATGGTCTCCCTTGGCAATTTTGTCCATGCCTCATCCGTTTCCGCCAAAATTCCCGCCCCATCCAGCGGGTCCGTTACCATGTGGACGAGGCCGTTCTTCCATACCCATTCCTCTTCGGGCCGGTCCCGGTACACTTCAATGCCGTTGCCGTCCGGGTCATTTAAATAAATCGCTTCACTGACGTGATGGTCAGAAGCGCCGAATGGAACGTTGTTTTTCAGCAAATGGTGCAAAAATCGGGATAAACTTTTCCGGTCCGGAAGCAATATCGCAAAATGATATAAACCGGCTGTGCGGCCGGATTTTTTCACGACATTTTCCGGCTGTTCCAACGTCACAAGCGACGTTTTTCCGTCCGCTGTCAATTCCACTTTCCGCTCTGTTTTGTTCAAAACAGAAAGACCGAGAATATCTTTATAAAATTCAACAGAACGCTTCAGATCGCTCACCTTCAACACGACATCCCTGATATACAAATTTGGGCTTTCATGAAATTTACCCATCGCCCTTATCTCCTTTCAAACCGTTTGTTTATCTCTATATAGAGATATTCGAATTCCATATTTATCGTAAAGAAAAATACTCCCACTGTCAACAAAATTGATTAAAAATAAAAAGGCCGCTTGCATACAAGCAACCTTTTGCACTGTTTATTTCTTTTTCTTTCCGGCCAGCCGGTCGACGGTTCCTTCCTCATAATAACCGGTCGCCTGTTCATGGGTAACCTGTAAGCCTTGCATGCATTCGTCCTGGCCTTCCTGCATATCCGGCTGATAATTTTTGCCTGCCAGCCGTGTCGAATCGAATTGATTCATTATCCTCACCCCTTTTCATCTATCCTTATGTTGGCCAAATGAAAGGGAATTATCCTGCAAAAAATTAGCAGTGGAAAAAATTCAACCAGCCGGATACCGGAAAGCTTGTCATGCCGATATAAATGATATATAATAAAAGTGTTAACTAAACACCATATTCGGTTTACATTTTTTATTGCGATTGTGATCACGTTCAAATCCCCCCAATCCATCTCGGAAAGTACAAAAAGAAAGCTGCGCCATTGCATGAATCACCCCTAAAGCAAATGGCGCAGCTTTTTTCTTTTACCGGGTCAGTTCATACATCATTTGACCGAACAAATCAGTCAACTCTCCGGCTAGAAGCGTCCGTTCATCATTCGTTTTGACCCATTCATCCGCCGCTAGACCGTGTAAATATACGGCGTTGGCGACTGCTTCCCGCACGTTTTTTCCCGAACATACAAATCCGAGAATCATTCCCGTCAGCGTATCCCCCGTGCCTCCTTTCGCAAGAGCAGCATTTCCCGTCGGATTCACATAGCCCGTGCTGTCAGGAAAGGCGATCACCGTATTGGCTCCTTTTAATACAACCGTTACCGAATGTTCCTCCGCATACTTTTTCGCCAGTTCGATGCGGTTTTTTTGGATTTCCGCAACCGGAATGCCGGTTAAACGGCTGAATTCCCCTGGATGGGGCGTGATAATGACGGGTGCTTCCCGTTCTGGATAGTCCCGTTTTTGCAAAACCCCCGCATCAAGAATAACCGGTACATTCCGGTCCCAGAGCCGTCCGAGCGCCCGTTCCACAAGCTCCACATCGGTCAGGCCGGGTCCGATGGCAACGGCGGAAATCCCCTCCGGCCATTCGCCGGCAGCCAATTTTTCCAATCCGTTATGCCAGTATGTTGCTTCCGGCAACCGGGGTACAACCGTTTTCGCCACAAAAGGGGTTGTCGCAATCATTAACTTGCCGATCCCCGTTTTCATCGCCCCCTGTCCGGCGAGAAAAGCGCATCCCGGCATTTCATCCGTACCCGCTACTAATAAACCGAAACCGAACGTTCCTTTATGGCTTGCTTCATGCCGCCTGGCCAAGGTCCGCCGGACGTCCTCCGCAGTCCACATCCGCCACCGGCTGTCATGCGGCAGGCCGATATCAATCCGCCGGACCTCACCGTAATAGTCACGGGACGGAGATAAAAATGCGGACGGTTTATATCCGTGTAAGGAAAATGTATAATCCGCTCGGAAAGCGGTCTCCGTTCTCCCGTTATCGGCCAGCACACCAGTCGGCAGATCCACGGCAATTCTTAATGCCTGCTGTTCATTGCACCATAAGACCACGTTTTCATAATCGTTTCTGAGCGGCAGCCGTGTCCCGACACCGAGGAGCGCGTCAATAATCACATCATACGTTTTTTCCGGAATGGTCGTTTCCGCCTGGAATCCTAAACTTTTATAATATCGAAAATGTTCCTTAGCCGTTTCCGACCGTGGCGGGCCGACAGGAAAAACCAGGTCGGCGGTATACCCGTTCAGTTTTAAATACCTGGCCAGAACGATGCCGTCTCCCCCGTTATTCCCAGGGCCGCTTAATATGAGAATGGTCTGGTCCCGACCGACGAGCTCTTTTACCGCGGAAAACAACCCGCGCCCCGCCGTTTCCATCAGTGTGTTCCCGGTCAATCCGTTTTCCTCTGCCGTCCGGTCCGCTTTCCGGATCTCTTCCTCTGTGTAAATATACATCTCTCTTCATCTCCTTTACCAAAATCAGCCGGAAAAATTTACCAACCGCCGGTATAAAAAACAGGCTTGTTCCGTAACGGTACGAAGCCTGAATTCAAACATTCGTGTTTTATTCCACTTCGGTAAAATATTCTTTATAATAACCGCCGATCCGGCCGGAGTTGTCAATTAAAAAATAAAACTCTTCCGTTTCGCTTTTTACGTCATAGATCCGGCCCTCGGTCAACATCGTGTCAACTTTATATTTCTTGGCATTGGTATGTACACATTTCACTTTTTTCACTGTTTTCCGATTTATCCAGTTTTTGTGGATCATCCGAATCACTCCTTTCCCTGTCCATTATAAAATAAATGGCAGGGAAATCAATCGAACCAGGATTACGTGCCGATTAAATCCCTTTTCACCTGTTCGTTCATCCGGCCGGGGGTCCAGTCTTTTTTCTCCGCTTTTGTAATGACCACTTCTTTCACACCGTCCACCAATGAGACAGCATAAACGACACCGGAACAAATTTGCTTGATGATATCCGAATCGTCTGTGGCAAAGACCATTTCAATCCGGACAATCCCATCACCGGTTGTTTCGATTTTTTCAATCAGCCCTAAATCGACAATATTGACGCCGGTTTCCGGATCAAAGACATACTTTAATTCATGATAAATTTCGTTTACAGCTGGCTCCATTCCACTCCCTCTTTCCTTGGAACGTTCTACTTTCATTATAAAAAAACTTCCTGATCTTCCCCGCTTACTTTATAACAATATTGTGTCCAAAACCGGATCGTTTTCTGCAAAAATGAATGTTTACAGAGAAAACAGCAAAAAAAAAGGACCATTCCGAGAAAATGGCGGAACGTCCGTCGTCCGGTAAAGCATGTTGAAATAAGGGGGGATTTTTTCCTGTTCCAATTATAGTATATACACATTCTGTCCGTTCTTTCAACAGTAAAATGTTACCACATTCACATTTTTCGCAATTAAAAACGGGGCTGTCCGGCATACCGGACCGCCCCAGCGTTTTACAACTTCTGTACGTTAACAGCTTGCGGACCGCGGGCCCCTTCTTCAACATCAAACGATACTTCCTGGCCCTCTTCCAGCGTCTTAAAACCTTCACCGAGAATCGCTGAGTAATGGACGAACACATCCGTACCGTCCTCTTGCTGGATAAATCCGAAGCCTTTTTCCGGGTTAAACCATTTTACCTTACCTGTTGCCATCTAATTCCTCCTACATTCTTGTATAAAATACGGGATTCCTGAAATCCCTTGCAGTAGTATTATGGGTAAAAGAAAAAAATATAAACATCCTTTTCGCGGGAAAAGCATAAAAAAATGGTGAATCTGAAAAGATTCACCATGTTTTTTCGTTTATAATTTCACTACATTCGCAGCTTGCGGTCCGCGGTTACCTTCAACGATTTCAAAGGATACTTCCTGGCCTTCTTCCAAAGTTTTGAACCCTTCGCCTTCGATAGCTGTGTAATGGACAAATACGTCGTTTGCCCCTTCCACTTCAATAAAACCGTATCCTTTTTCCGCGTTAAACCATTTTACTTTACCTTGATGCATAAATGTTCCTCCTAAAATTTACATTCCATTACATAATTCCAGGCATAAGAAAAAGCCGCCGACATCCGTTCAAGGACTCCATCGCCCTGCAACGAAGCATCCGCGACTTATGATCCTAACCTTTGAAAAACTATGTAATGCTTATTAAGCATAAACGAAAACCGGCACGCTGTCAACAAAAAGAAAAACTTTTTTCTTTTTTTTGATGGATGCTCGGACAAAGCTTCCCCGGCCGCTGATCACGGCCGGGACCGAAAAATTTAATACAGCGGCCGGATGAGCCCGCACGCCAGCCTCTTCCCGGCGTTTCCGGCCGGCTGGGTACGGAAGTCATCAGGATTTTGATGGATGATGATCGTTTTTCCAATGACTTCACGGGGACGGAATTTATCCGTAAACACATTCATCCGGGTGTAACCGGTATTGGAAAAGATGACCGGCAAATCGCCCGCATGATTGCCGTGGGGTTCATCCGCCGGATTCCAGTGACCGCCCGCCGCCTGAAACGGATCATCAGGATCACCAATGTCACAACTCCCCTTTTCATGAATATGGAAACCGTGGGGCCCGACCGGCTCGCGGCCGTTTCCGCCCGGCTGATATTCAGGAAGACCGGTGATTTCCACAAATACATCCGTTCCCGTTCCCATGTCGGTAAAAACAACATATCCGTGAAGACCCGGGGCAAGCGGCCCGCCTTTAATTTCCGCCCAGGCATTGACTGCCGGAGCTGCCCCCGAGCGGTACGGAACCCATATGGGTGAGGGCCGGTAAAAATACATCGGAACCCACAACATCTTTCTCCCCTTCCCAAAATATCTTCAATTCCCAAATATCATATGAAGGAAGGGAAAAATGGGTCCGTTATTTCACGCTTTTTTCTTTGCCTTCACAGTTGTCTTCGTTTTCCGGGCTGTTTTCTTTTTCCCCGCTGGTTTCGTCCGGTCGATGGAGGCCTGGAGGGCGGCCATTAAATCCATGACTTGCGGCTCTTCTTCCGGATCCGGTGTGACAACCTCTCTACCGGCCCGTTTTGCTTCAATGAATTCCAGCACTTTTTCCCGATATTCATCTTTATAATCATCCGGATTAAAGTCTGTTGTTAACTGATCGATCAACAGGATGGCTGTATCCAGTTCTTTTTTCGACAATCCGGCGGCTGCCGGTATGTTCGGCACATCCGCTGCTTTTCTCACTTCATCCGGATAATGGATCGTTTCCATTACAAGTACTTTTTCATATACGCGGATCACGGCAAGTTGTTCTTTAGAACGGAGCATGATCCGCGCAATACCGGCTTTCCCGGTTTCCAGCATTGCTTTTCTCAAGAGACTGTACGCTTTTTCCCCGCCGCCGTCCGGGGATAAGTAATAGCTTCGGTTAAAATAAATGGGATCAATATCGGTGATTTTCACAAAATCAATAATTTCCACCGCCTTATCCTTTTGTCCGGACGCAAGGCTCTCCAGCTCCTCTTCATCCAAAACAACAAAATTTCCTTTCGTGTACTCATATCCTTTGATGATTTCTTCATTGGCAACTTTTTCGTCACAGCGGGGACATACTTTTTCGTATTTCACCGGCGTATGGCATTTTTTATGCAAATTTCTGAATTTCACATCTTTATCTTCGGTCGCCGCATGCAATTTCACCGGTATGTTGACAAGCCCGAAGCTGATTCTTCCTTTCCACATCGTATGCATGAACATTCTCCCTCTTTGCACATGTATTGGAGTCCCGGTTTTATTTTTCAAACATCCGCAGACTTCTATACCGATGAACTTTTGGAAAAATAGTTTAACTCCGTCTACATAAAATAAAAAAAATTGCAACCGGAACGGAGATGATCCGATGAAACCAATGCTGCCCGTCTTGACGTTTGATCTTCCGGAAGGGGACAGCTGGGTTTATGAAGTAAAATATGACGGGTTCCGCACCATCGTCCGGATGGATGAAAACGGAATTGCGATGACCAGCCGGAACGGGAAAAATTTGCTGCCACAATTTCCGGAAGCCGTGGAATTTTTCAATCAATACAAAAACAAAATCACTCCGTATTTTCCCGTCGTTTTCGATGGGGAACTGGCCGTTTTGCAAAATCCGTACAAAAGCGATTTTTTTCAAATGCAGACAAGGGGGCGCCTCCGCAGCCGGGAAAAAATTGAACAAATCAGAACGGAAAGCCGTGCGGTATTTCTTGCTTTCGATTTGCTTACCATTGGCGGACAGGCCGTCACCGGACTTCCGTATGAAGAACGGAAAAAACGGCTGGAAACGATTTTCTGTTCGATTCCCCTCCCCCTTTCCCCGGCGCAGCACCACCCGGCTTTTATACAGATGGTCCCGTATTTCACTTCCTTTTCCGGCATATGGAAAAAGGTGCGGGAAGCCGGAGGGGAAGGCGTTGTTGCCAAACACCGGAAAAGCCGTTGGGAAGAAGGAAAGCGGACGGAGCGGTGGAGGAAATATAAAAACTGGAAAAAACTCCGCTGTTTTATCACCGCTTTCGATAAGGAAAACGGATATTTCCATACGGGCGTGTATAAAAACGGGGACATTGTTCCGGCAGGCCAGTTCAAAAACGGATTGGGGAAAGAGGAAAAAGAAGCGTTGATCCGTACGGTAAAAAAGAATAAAAAAAACGAAGACAGTCGGTTTATTTATATCGGGCCGGCGATCTGCGTCGAACTTTTTTATTTGCAGCTGTATGAAAAAGGACTGCGGGAACCGTATTTTCACCGCTTTCTTTTTTCCGCTGAACCGGAAGACTGCACGTATGATCAGCTGGAAGCGGAAATGGAAATTCCTGTCACTGTTACCCATCCGGAAAAGCCGTTATGGAGAACGTCCGTGACGAAACGGGATTATTTGTACTATTTAAAACAAATTTATCCGTATATGGCGCCGTTTCTAAAAAACCGGCCGTTGACGGTCATCCGTTATCCCCACGGCATAAGCGGGGAGGCGTTTTTTCAGAAGCATTGCCCGGACTATGCCCCGTCCTTCGTTGAAACTTTTGAGGAAGACGGAATTCATTATATTTTGTGCAACAATCCGGAGACATTCCTTTGGCTCGGCAACCAGCTGGCAATCGAATTTCATATTCCCTTTTACCGGGCAGGTGAAAGGAATCCGGCTGAAATTGTCATTGACCTGGATCCGCCGGACAAAAGCACATTTTCCCTGGCAAAAGAAGCCGCTTTTTGCATCAAGGAAGAAATTGCCGACCGGCTCGGGCTGGAGGCACTTCTGAAAGTCTCCGGCAGCCGCGGGCTGCAAATCCATTTTCCTCTGCAGGCGAATTCCGTCACCTGGGAAGAAGCGCGCTTGTTCACCGCTTTTACCGCGAAATATCTCATACAAAAAAACAGCCGCGCGTTTACAATCGAACGGCTCAAGAAAAAACGGGGCGGGAAGCTGTATATCGATTACCTCCAGTATGCACAGGGAAAAACAATCATAGCCCCTTTTTCGGTCCGGGGCAATAAAAATGCCGGCGTCGCTGCACCGGTCGGCTGGGATGAACTCGGAGCCCTTTCCACTGCTGACGGCTTTTCCATGGAAGATGTGTTAAAACGGGTGAAAAAGCACAATCCCTTCGCCCGCTATTTTGCGGCTGAAAATGACGGACCGATGCGGGACATCATTGCCTTTTTGAAAGAAAAAAAGTGAAAAAGACCACGTAGCCCGATCATAATTTTTTAAGCTCCCGGATGATCATCTCCTCCGTCATCATCCCGAAATAAAAGGACCGGACAACGCCGTTTTCATCAATAAAATAGCTTGTCGGCATCCCGTATATACCGTACATTTGCACCACTTCCCCGTCGGTGTCGAGCGGAACGGGAAATGTTAATTGATGTACATCAATGAACTGTTTCACTTTCTCTTCCGTTTCTTTTCCGACGGTGGCATTAACTGCGATTATTTCGATGCCCTCCCCTTTATATTTTTTATAAATATTTTCCAGGGCCGGCATTTCTTCCCGGCAGGGTGGACACCAGGTTGCCCAGAAATTAAGCAAAACCTTTTTCCCCTTTAACGAGCTCAGGGTAACCGTATCCCCAATTACCGTCTTGAGGGTAAAATCCGGTGCGGCCGAACCGATTTTTACCCCGGGCGCAGACGGTGCGGCCGTTTCCTGCGCATCTTCCCGGACCGGCTCCGGCTCTCCGTCCGGCTTTTCCGTAACATAAAAAACAATAAGACCGATCAGAATCAGCAGGACCAGGCCGGTCAACCCTTTTCTCATTTCCACCACCTCCGCAATCAAGTTTTCCTAAAATGCAAGCTACGCACCGTTATCTATTATTTTCTGCATGATGTAAAATAATTCCTTTTACGTTATTCCGCATCACGCATGTATATGCCCTTTTCCGTTTTTTCATGCCTCCATTCCGGTGTCCGACTGTCACGGCACGAAAAGAGCGGCATAAACTAATATTGATCGGATTGTGTACATACCGTCTAAAAGAAGGTGTTCTGCATGCTGCCATGGGGATTTTTCGGATCGAAAAAAAATCTGGACCCGTTCCATTCCATGAATGAAGACGAATTGCAAGCAATCATTGAACAATGGGTGAGACAAGTCTTCCCGCAAAATATCGGTTCCCTGTTAAAAAATATATCGGGAAGCAATAAAGAAAAGCCGAACCCGGAGCGGGAAAGTCCCCGGCCGGTAAAGGAATCCGTTTTTGAAACCCATGACTTCATTTTCATCCGGATCCCGGTCGATGATGAATCCTTGCTCGACCGGATCAAAATTTTTCACAGCTTAAATAAATGTTTCATTTACGGATTATCAGAGGATAAAAAACCGTATACGATCATTTTGCCTGCCACGGTGAAAAAGAGAGGGGCGACGGCCGTTTACCGGGATCACATTTTGGAAATTAAAATTCCGAAAAGCCTTGACTGGCAAATGAGCGAAATTGATGTTGACAAAGAATGAGGGCGGCAATAGATAATGAAGGATTGGACAGACGGATAAAGATTGACGGACAGGTAAAAAATAAAATTAACAAAAGATGAAAGGGAGATCACCATGCCTGGACCGTACCGCTGTCCGAACTGTAAAACGAACAAATCCCGGTTCAATATTATTAAACAGGTCGCAGAGCCGGTGAAACTTGACCCGGAAACCGGCCAAATCATCGAAACCTATGACGCCGAAAACCCGGGTCCCCTGCATTTGCCGTACCGGGGTCCGGAGTATAAAGTGCAATGCGGCATATGCGGGTTGGTTGAAGATGAACGGATGTTTATTAAATTCGGTGAATCTTCCGCATATTAAGTTTATGCCGGAGGAATACCGTAAATGGAATCTAGAAAGAAAGGAGCTGCCTGGCGCAGCTCCTTTCTTATGATTCTTTGGAATCATTGGATTGATTGATTTCTTTCTGCAATAATTCAACGGCTTTCGCAATTTGCGGATCTTCTTCCGTCAGTTTTTCCTGCAGTTGTTCCATAATTTTCGTCGTCGTTTCACCGGTGACCACCCCGGTCACGTCAAGGCCGTGGGTTTGCTGGAAAGCCATGACGGCCTGTTTCAATTGGTAATCAAAAACCTTGTCCTTTTTTCCCGTTTCATAACCGAGGGCGGCAAGCATTTTTTCAATCACGCCCACTTCCTGGCTCATCATACCTTCTTTCAATTCCAATTCCGGATCCACAGCCGGATAATAGGCATATTCCGGCATTTTCACTTTATAGTCGGGCACAATTCCGTCCTCATTGATCCATTTGCCACTCGGGGTGAGCCACTTGGCAATCGTCAGACGCAAGCTGGAACCGTCGGAATAGGTTGCCACCGTCTGGGCCGTTCCTTTGCCGAAGGTCTTTTCCCCGACAACCGGAACACCGGCTGATTCCTGCAGAGCTCCGGCGAGGATTTCCGAGGCGCTTGCGCTGCCTTCATCCACAACCGCCACCATCGGAATGTCAAAGGGTTCTTTTTGATTGGAGATCTGGCGTTCCACTTTCCCGTCTTTATTTTCCATTTGGTAAATGACTTCCCCGTTCGGAACAAACAAGTTGCTGATTTCAATCGCCTGGTCAAGCAGACCTCCGGGATTTTGCCGTAAATCCAAAATTAACCCTTCCATTCCCTCGGACTTTAATTTATCCAAATGTTCAACAAGTTCATCGTAAGTCCGTTCATAGAAGGAGGTGATGTGGATTTTGCCGATTTTGTCATTCAGCATTTCGCTGTAAACTGTTTCCAGCGGGATAACATCGCGGGTGATCTCCACTTCCATCGGTTCACTTACGCCCGGCCGTTTAATCGTTAACGTAACATCCGTCCCTTTTTCACCGCGGATCAACAACACGACATCGCTTGACTTCATGCCCCGGACACTTTTTCCATCCACTTCCAGTATGATGTCATTGGCACGTAGTCCGGCCTTTTCCGCCGGTGATCCTTTAATCGGGGCGACGATAACAATTTGATCATCTTTTTGTTCAATCTGGGCGCCGATCCCTTCAAAGGTGGAAGAAATCGTTTCATTGAAATCTTCCGTCTCTTCGGCGGTCATATAATCGGAATAGGGGTCGCCGATCGCTTCCACCATTCCGTTAATCGCGCCTTCCACCAGTTTTTCCTGATCCACTTTTTCAATATAGCCTGATTTAATCGTTTCATATGTTTCATACAGTTTCGTAAATTCTTTCCGTTCCTGGACCTGGATTTTTTCTACAACTTTTTCATCACCGAAGGATAAAGCAAAAGCTGTGATTCCTGCGGTGAGGAAAACAAGCAGAAATAAAATCATAATAAAATGGAACTTTTTAATCCGGATATACTTATTCGGTTCCGGTGCCTGTTGTATCTGTTCCCCCTGGTCCATTTTCTTTTCCTGATCCAAGCTTCCATCACCACTTTCAGATTAGCATCATGGTAATCATAGGAAGGCAATTCAATATTTATACCATAACATTTTTTCCGGAAATTGACTAGTAATCATCGCTATTTGTTAGAAAGGCATGTCTTTTCCTCTGCCCAGAACCATTATTGAAGTTATTGGCTTGTCATCTCCGTTCCGCATAGTCAAAAAATTCTTCCAGCGTCCACCCGTTCTCATACATGATTTTGGCAAATTCTTTTCCGACATACCGGAAATGCCACGGTTCATAAGAATAACCGGTAATATGTTCCTTGTCCTCCGGATAACGGAGAATAAACCCGAACCGGTGGGCGTTGTCCCGCAGCCACTTTCCTTCTTCCGTCTCCCCGAAGAATTCCGTCAGTAATAAGTTTGCACTTTGGCTGGAAATATCCATCGCCAGACCGGTCTGGTGTTCACTTTGCCCGGGATAGGCAACCACTTCCAGCGCCTGCTCTTCGCCGGATTGGCTGACTTCATACTGGAACACCTGTCTTTGGCGCTCGTATGACCGGTAGCCAGATACCGCATATAAATAAATGCCGTCTTTTTCCGCCGCGCGGAACATTTCTTCCAACGCTTCCGCAGCTTCTTTCCGCATGTAACTCTTTTCAACATCTTCCTCACCAAAGGAAAAACGCACATCCGGCCGGACAAGATCCTCAGGAACGTAATCATCCGGCAGTCGGGCCGATTGTTTATTGACCAGAATGAGCGGGTTGTCCGTATTTTTGATCACTTGCTCACCATTCACTTCTTCAACATCGTTAAAATATTTTTCATCAAGCCGGACGACCTTTCCCTGTCCGCCGGCTTGTCCGATTTGTTCGCCTTTATGTTCATCCGCCGGCATCTGTGCCGGTTCCGTATTATATGAACAGCCAAACAGCAAAACCGCACCGAGACAGACCGTAATCGCTAACTTGCTTTTCACTGTTCTCACCCTGTTTATATAGATTTGAAATCTTTTTCATTTTACCATCTGCCCGCCGGGTTGAACAGTTGCTGCAGAAAAAAAGAAGACTTTTCCATAGAACTTCTTGCGGGATCTACAGAAAAGCCTTCTTTCCTGTTTATTTAAACATCGAGTCAAGCGCTACTTCGATCATTTCATTGAACGTCGTTTGTCTTTCTTCCGCACTCGTTGCTTCCCCGGTTAAAATATGGTCACTGACCGTCAAAACGGATAACGCCCTCCGGCCGTATTTCGCCGCCAGGGTATACAGTGCGGCCGTTTCCATTTCCACCGCCAAAATCCCGTACCGGGCCCATTTTTCATGATCCGCATGGTCATCGTAAAATAAATCCGCCGTGAACACATTGCCGACTTTTACGTTAATGTCTTTTTCCACGCATGTGTCATATGCATTCTTTAACAATTCAAAGTTGGCCGTCGGCGCATAATCCATCGCACCGCCAAAAATTTTCCGGTTGATTTGTGAATCCGTTGAAGCGCTCATCGCCAAAATCACGTCGCGGACCTTGACATCCTTTTGAATGGCGCCGCATGTACCGACACGGATTAAATTTTGCACGTTGTATTCCTGCATCAGTTCGGTAATATAAATGGAAATCGACGGCACACCCATCCCGGTTCCCTGGACGGAAATCCGTTTTCCTTTATATGTACCCGTAAAACCGAGCATATTGCGGACTTCATTGTAACAAACCGGATTTTCCAAAAAATTTTCCGCAATATATTTTGCCCTTAACGGATCCCCCGGAAGCAGGATCGTATCGGCGATTTCATTTTCTTTTGCCCCGATATGTACGCTCATGGTTGTTCCTCCCTTACCGTTTATGTTTAATGTTTACAACTTCAATATAACATATGAATATCCATGACCGGAGAATCAAATGTACATTAGAAATGGCAAAAAATTGGCCGGATAAATTGTCCGCAGCTTTTGAAAATAAAAATGAACGGGTCCGGTAAAGGAGGGAGTCCATTGGGTAAAAAACACCGCAACCGGTCGGTGCAAAAAAAGAAAAACAATCATATTCCCGCTAACGAAATTATTGCCGAACACGAAGCCCATGGAAAAGAATTTACCGCAGAGAAACGGAAAAGATAGTTTCCCGTCCGGAAAAAGAGACACCCTGCCCGCACCAGGTGTCTCTTTTCATCCGGACATCCCAGTTTTGTGTAACAACGCCCCGGTTCCCATACTCATCATCCTTATACTATATTTTCAGCTGTCTTTTCTTTAGAAAAACGGATCTACTGCTCGTTATTATGCTTGAAAAACGGGTTGTTTGCCAGAGCGTGCAGCTTTTTCAAAATTTCTTTCATCTTTTTTTGGTAGGCCGGTTCGCCGAAGTTTAAATACAGATACTGGTAATCATTGTACATATCCAAAAGGGAATCAATACTTTCCATTCTGCTTTTCCGCTTTTTTTCCTTTGCCGGAGAGAGCAGGACCGGTGATTTTTGCCGGTCTTTTTTCGGAAAGAACAGCTTTTTCGCATTTTCTTCGTTCGTTATATAAATTAAATCGTCTTCGTAAGCTTCGAGCCATGCGCCGTCACTGAGACGGGAACATTCGTAAATGATATCTTCCCAAGCCGAATCTTTATACCGCCACACTTCGGCGCGGAAGCCGATGATGACAAATAAGTCCCTGTTGTAACCTCTCACCCGGACGATATCGCCAAACCGGAATTTATAGTTGATATTCACATTTTCCCGTTTAAACAGTTCCTTTGTTGCAGCCGTGACTTTGACCAGATTTTTTTCGTTATATAAGTTTTTTCCGTCTTTTACCTGATAGTAAAATTCATCCGCAATATGATAAATTTTCGTAACTTCCGTTTCCGTACCGCTTTCAAAAATCAGCACCTTTTCGCCTATGGAAAATTTCGGTTGTTTTCCATCTTTGGACATTCCCCCGTTCCCCTCACTTTCCGGTTGTTTATCTATTATATGCAAAATACTTCGAAAGTGAGACAACGGAGGCCCATACGAAAACGGAACGGGAAAAATCCTTAGGATTTTATTATTATTTATTCTTTTCCAATTGCCGGTATAATTCAAACGCTTCATCGAATACCGCCATCGTCGGCAAATAATCGCCATTCAATTCCAAATACCGGCTGATTTCATCGTAATCATCCGACTCTTTCGGAAAGCCGTGGTCCCGGAAGGCGCCTGCAGCAAATTCCGCCAGCCGGCCGCTTCCTCCCCGGTATTTCATTAAAAAATGATAAAAAGATTTTCCCATCGTTTTGTTCCTTTCTGTATAAATTGCTCTCTGTGTTATTCATCCGCTTCAAAAAGATATAAATATTTTCCGTATCCTTCTTTTTCCATCTCTTCTTTCGGAATAAACCGTAATGCAGCCGAATTAATGCAATAGCGGAGTCCCGTCGGCTCCGGACCGTCCGGAAAGACATGGCCGAGATGGGCATCGCTCGTTTTGCCCCTCACTTCCGTCCGGATCATATTATGGCTTGTGTCAAGCTTTTCCACGATTTCCTCTTCTTCAATCGGTTTCGTAAAGCTCGGCCAGCCGCAGCCGGCATCATATTTATCTTTCGAGCAAAAGAGGGGTTTGCCGGAAATGATATCCACGTAGATACCTTCTTCAAAATGATCCCAGTATTCATTTTGAAATGGTGGTTCCGTACCGTTGTTTTGGGTAACTTCATAGCTCATCGGTGAGAGTTTTTTCCGCAATTCCTCTTTCCGATATTTCATTTCTCATCCCCCCAATGTCTTTTTATAAAGTCCGCTCTTCCCGAACCATGAAAATAACGTTCATAGTGGAGCGGCTGTTTTTTGTAAAAATATTGGTGCTCCCGCTCCGCTTCATAAAATGGTCCGGCGGGCAAAATTTCCGTAACGACCGGCTTGTTGAAACGGCCGCTTTTTTCCAGTTCTTCCTTTGATTTTTTCGCCTTTTTCCGTTGTTCTTCCGTAGTGTAAAAAATGGCCGTCCGGTACTGGGGGCCGCGGTCATAAAATTGTCCGCCGGGGTCTGTCGGATCAATCTGTTGCCAAAAAATTTTCAGCAGTTCATCGTAGGAAATTTTATCGGGATCGTATGTAATTTTTATTGCTTCATAATGTCCCGTCGTTCCTGTGCACACTTCTTCATACGAAGGATCCGGCACCGTGCCGCCGGTATATCCGGAAACGATATTCAATACGCCCGGCCACTGGTCAAAAGGCTTTACCATGCACCAGAAACAGCCCCCGGCAAAAACAGCTTCTTCCGTTTTTTTCTCCACCTACGGATGCACCCCCTGAAACTCTTTTCTCCATTTTAACAAAGCCGGATTCAGATGTAAAAACTATGAATCCATGAGTGGAGAGCGGATGATTTCTTTTCTTTCATGAATTTGATAGTATATGGAAAGAAACTGGGTGAAAGGAGTCATCAACTTGTCGGTACAGTTGCCAACCGAATTTGTACAAAAAATGCAACAATTGCTCAAAGACGAGGCGGAGGCGTTTTTTCAAAGTTTCAAAGAAAAACGGACGGCCGGTCTCCGGATCAACCCGCTGAAAATACAGAAAGAAACATGGGAAAAGATTAGTCCTTTTTCCCTTGAACCCGTCGGATATGAACCGTACGGGTACACATATGATTATGATCGAGACGAGCCGGGAAAACATCCGTACCATCACGCCGGCCTTTATTATATACAGGAACCGAGCGCCATGTTTGTTGCGCCCCTGTTGGACGCCCGTCCGGGTGAGAAAATTTTGGATTTATGCGCCGCTCCCGGCGGTAAAGCGACGCAAATCGGCGCCGCCATGAATAACGAAGGCATTCTCGTAGCCAATGAAATTCATCCGAAACGGGCGCGGGCCCTGTCGGAAAATATTGAACGGTTTGGCATAACCAATGCCATCGTCACAAACGAATCACCAGAACGGCTCGCGGAACATTTCCCTTATTATTTTGACAAAATTTTGCTCGACGCCCCGTGTTCCGGCGAAGGCATGTTCCGGAAAGATGAGGACGCCGTCCGCCAGTGGAGCTGCGAACTCACCGGCCAATGCCAAAAGCGGCAGCTCAATATTTTGGATTCAGCTTGGAAAATGTTAAAAGAAGGCGGCATTCTCGTCTACTCCACCTGTACTTTTTCGCCGGAGGAAAATGAACAGGTCATTGAACAGTTCGTCAAAACATATCCAAATCTGGAGATTGTAGAAATCCAAAAGCGTGACGGCATCTCCCCGGGGCGGCCGGAATGGACCGTATCGGATTTTACCGGTGTGGAAAAATGCGCCCGGCTCTGGCCGCACAAACTGAAAGGGGAAGGACATTTTACCGCAAAGCTGCGGAAACGGGAAAACACACCGAAGCCGGCAACGAAAAGATTCCGCATGAAGAAAAAACAGCCGCTTAACGAATTTTTTCAATTTCAGAAGGAATATATGCCGGATGTTCATTTTCCGGACCTGCAGCTGTTCGGTGCGGTTTTGCACAGCTTGCCCGCCGGCTGCCCCGATTTATCCGGCTTAAAAGTTTTGCGGGCCGGTCTCCATCTTGGCGAAATGAAAAAGAACCGCTTCAAACCCGGTCACGCCCTCGCCCTCGCCTTAAAGAAGGACGAATTCAGCCAAACTGTTTCCCTGTCCCCGGAAGGTGAAGAGTGGAAAAAATATTTGCGCGGGGAAACATTAAACGGAACAGGAAAATACAAAGGCTGGGTGCTCGTCCTGATCGGGGATTATCCCATCGGATTCGGAAAGGAAGCCGGCGAGATGATCAAGAATTTTTATCCAAAGGGCCTAAGAATTTTTTAAAACAAAAACCGGCCGGTTAAACACTCCGGCTGGTTACTTTTCCGTATCAATCATTAATGTAAAGGAAATCTCATCCCGCTTTAAATCAAACGTATTCGCATGCACTTTTAATTTGTTGCCCAGCTCGATGTCCGTTAAATGCACATAAATGATTTGTTCATTCGGAAAAATTTCCACCCACTCGGGGAAACGGTAATTATTTTTAATAAAATTCATAACATAAGTGGCAGGCAATTCTATCTTTCCGATTTTTACCGAACTTTGGGACAAAATTAAATCACCATTATCGAGGGCTTTCGGGCTGAAGGTTAAATGGAGGCCGACCTCACTGTTGAACACCGGAATCGTCCCGTATAATTCAACTTCATCGGTCAAAAGCACATGATATTCAAAGGGTTGTTTTTTCGTTTCCTTTTTGAATAATTCATGAACGAACTCGTGAATTAAAACGTTTAAGTCGGCTTTGTTCGTAACAATGTTCAGTTCCGCCATGTTTCCGTCCTCACGTCCGCTGTTTTCATAGACGGGCATTTCCGGTTGTTCCGGCGGGGAGAACAAAAAATAAACAACGGCGGAAACCGCAATCAGATTCAAAAGCAGCAGTGCAAAAAATGCATGTTTCCAGGAAAATCTGTTCATCTTTCCTCTTCCTTCGCATATTCTTCACCGCGGGAAGGTTCCAGATGTTGTTTCAAAGTAAGAAACACTTCCCCGGCAATCCGTTTGTAACCTTCATCGTTTGGATGGAATTGGTCATCATAAAGTAAATTTTTGTCCGGGTCGGAAAATATTTCTGAAATTGGTACGAAATAGGCATTTTCATATTCCGATACAACGGTTTCCGATGCTGAGTTCCAATCATCAAGCACCTGTTGCATTTCTTCAATATCACCGAACCATTCGGAAAACGGATTATATAAGCCGACGAGCACAATAGCTGTATCCTTGTTGTACGCACGGATTTGCGCCAAAATATCATCGAGCCTTTTTTTATAATGGACGAGCTCCCCGGCAAACAGATCCATTTGCAGTTCAAAAATATGGTTCTTTACAATTTGCATTAAATCATTGCCGCCGATCGTAATTAACACAACGTCCGCCTTTTCCACTTTTTCTTTTACATCTTTTTCCTGTAAATATTCCAAAAGCTGGGTTGTCCGGTATCCTTTGATCCCGAGATTGTCCACCTTCACGTCTTTTACGGTCTCCAGCTTTTCCAAATCATCCGCCAAATATCTTAAATAGCCGCCTTCATTATTGGAATCACCTACTCCTTGCGTTAATGAGTCACCAATCGCCGTTAAATGAATTTTCTTCGGCACGATGACTTCTTCTGGAAGGAGGTCTTCCGGAAAAAGGCCGGGAAATAACCTGGCCGTGATCTTTGCCCCGACTTGCGGCAGCATCATATACGCAATGATTCCCGCAAGAATGAGCAACGACAGGATGAAGGAAATTTTTTTCATCATTTCACCTGCAAAATGAATATTTTTTAAAATTTTTTTCCATTCGTTTATTGTATCATATTCAAGAAAGAAATGGTTTTTTGCAAAAAAAAAGTGGCGCAGCTGTTTTCCGTCATCCTGTCATCCGGACAGCAGAGTTTTGATATCCCGGAGCAATTCATCGTACGGAACGTCGAGGGCCGAATAATATTTCACCACAACGCCGTTTTGATCGACTAAATATAAATCCGTCCCGTGAATCACCTGGTCGTCGTCTTCCGATTTATGTACGTGCATTTTAAAGTTATTCATGGCAAACTGTTCGATATGTTTCTGGACGTAGCCAGTCAGAAAATGCCAATTATCGAGGTCATCGGTAAAATTCAGCGCAAATTCCTTTAAAATTTCAGGTTTGTCCGTTTCCGGATCCACGGAAAAGGACACGAATTCCACCCCATCCAGCCCTTCTTCATCGATCATTTTTTGGATACGGGCCATATTGGCGGTAATCGGCGGACAGACTGTGCGACAGTTTGTAAAGACAAAATTTGCAATCCAAACTTTACCTTCCAAATCTTTTTTCCCGAAGGCTTTTCCGTTATGGTCCGTATATTCAAAATCCTCGACCGGCCAGTGGACCCCGTCTTTAATCGTTTTCTTCCCACAGCCAGCCGGTACCGCGGCTAAAAACAAAATCATCAAAAATGCGGCCGTCCTCCGCACCCGGATCCCTCCCGTTTTTCTCCCATTTTACCAAATATTTATTTTTATTTAAATATTCTAGCCGCATTGAGGATTTTAGTCCGGCTGTTCCGGATGAAAACATACGGTACGAACTGCTTTTCCGGAACGCCGAATTTGATCGTCAATAACGGAACAGCATCGTAATAAATTGATACCCCGTTCCTACCGTCCAAAATAAAATATAATCACCGCGCCGGATCTTCCCGGCTTTAATCCCTTCATATAATGCCAGAAAAGGGCTGCTCGTTCCCGAATATCCGAATTTGTCACCGACAAAAAACATTTGATCCGGAGTAAAACCGATTTCCCGGCGGATTTTTTCGATATTCGCTTTATTGCTTTGCGAAAAACAACATTTTACATTCGCAGGGGATAAATGGTGTTTTTTGAGCATTGTCCGGATTGATTCATATACATGGGGAAACATGTCCGAATCATCCAACGGATAAGTCCGCAAATAAAAATCCTCATCATTTCTATTACGCAACATACCGGAAAATCCTCGGGGCGGGAAGGTCATATTCGTCGGGTCGGTACTGTCGATATAATGTACGGCATCAATAAATCCGGTTTGTTCTTCGGTTTTTTCTAATATGACGGAAACGGATAAATCACTGAATAAAGGATAAGCAATTTCATCATCAGGACTGAGAATCGGGGATAATTGATCTGAACCGATTACGAGAGCCCGCCGAATATCTGGTGCAGATTGCATCATCCGGGATGCCTGTTCAACGGCAATTGTCATCCCCGAACAATTCGCATTTAAATCAAAAGCAAGGGCCTCGTTTTTCCCTCCGACCGCCTGATGGATGAACATCGCATTCATCGGAAACATTTGTTCTGGAACCTGCGTTGAAAAAATAATCAAATCGATATCCTTTCCCGTCAGACCGGCTTTTTGCAATGCTTCTTTACATGATGCTATGGCCATCGTTATGCTGTTTTCCCCGGGACGGTTAATCCGGTAGCGCCGCTTTCTTCCAAGATGTTGAAGCAACCGACGGATGTCTTTTCCTTTTTGGTCGAAATGATTGATGTAGTAGTCGTTGTCAATGAAATGGTCCGGATGGTAGATCGCGATTTCTTTTATTTTGACATACGACTTCATCGTTATTCCTCCTCATTTTTTTTGCAATAAATATGCAAATAAAAAGCAAGAGGTTTTCCTTCCCCTTGCAAAACGAAAATCTTATACATCCACGATTTCCGCATTTTTGATCCCTGTACTGCGGAGAACTCTGTGAATTTGCATTTTTACAATGACGTTGCTAATTTCAAATATGATTTTTTTAAATCCGGCCTGATCATACATTTGAAAAACTGATGCCAGCTTATCAGTCATTTCCTGTGCCTCGACTTTCATCTCGCGGCAGTCAACGACAAGCTCATACTCCCCGGTATTGATTTCACCCGTCTTTTGTTTAAATTCGTTCACAAATCCCTGGACCGCCGCCGGATCCGCATTACCCGATACGAAAACCGAAAACTTCTTTTCCAGCGGTTCTACTTTTATTTCATAACTTCCCTTCGGTTTTAGGTCCATAGTACCAACATCCTTTCTATATATATATTTTGCAATTTTAGTCTTAGGTCTTAAGAGTTGAATACGATTGTATTTTAGCATTCCTTCCGCCAGGGTCAATGGTCCAAACGTCATATTTTCATTTCAATCCTTTTTCCAAGGAAAAAGGTGCATTTTGAATTCATCATTTCGGTAAATAAAAAAGACAGCAACATAAAAGTTGCTGTCTTCCACATAAAAAGTTACAAGTTTTCATGGTCCCGTCAATTTGCAGCCGGCAGGTCAACCGGTATAAAACATGAGTCCGGCCGCTCCCCTGCCGGTATGAATGCTGATGACTGGGGTTGTTTCTGTTACCGGCACATCCATACGGGGATCCAAATCCTTTAATTTTTCTTTCAGGCGAGAAGCCAGATCTAAACCGTCGGCCTGGACGATTTCCATGGCTTTAACGGCTTTCCCGCCGGTTTCCACTTTCACATGTTCAATCAGCTGTTTTATCGCACGTTTATGGCTGCGTGCTTTAGCCAGGGGAGTATATTCGCCGTCCTTCAATTCGGCAACCGGTTTAATATTCATCAGCGAGCCGATTAACGCCTTTCCTTTGCCGATCCGTCCTCCCTTTACCAAGTTTTCCAGCGTATCCAAAATGACATACAGCTTCGTTTTACCGCGGATGTCTTTCAGTCTGGCGGTGATCTCCTCCACCGTCTTTCCAGCTTGGGCCATTTCCGCCGCAGCAATCACCTGAAATGCGAGGGCCCGAGAAATAAATGCAGAGTCAATGATAGTCACTTTCCCGTCGTATTGGCCGGCCACCATAAAGGCGGTATTGACCGTGCCGCTTAACGGGGCAGCAAGATGAATCGATATCACCTCACTTCCGTCCGACGTCAGTTCATCGTATACCTGCGTAAACGTTTCGACGGACGGTTGTGACGTGACCGGCAAATGTTTATGTTTGTCCATCTCTTCCAACAATTCTGCGGAGGTGATGTCCACCTGATCGAGATACGATTTTCCGTTATACGCAATTTGCAACGGAATTACGCGGATCCCGTATTTTTCCACTTCCTCTTTTGTTAAATCTGCACTGGAGTCTGTTACAATTTTAATGATCATCCATACACTTCCTTTAAATTATTAAAATTCCGCACCTACCGGACGGATACATTCCGAATCATTATTTTTCGCTGAATTGACGTAATCCGAAACAGCATAAGCCTTCACCTGTACCTCTGGAAGCGGCCGCAATACTTTTCTTGCTTCGTGATACGGATATTGATCCATATTTAACCACATTTCAACGGCAGCGTTGCCGTCTAAAATGACCGGCATCCGTTCGTGAATCGGTTTAATTTTCGGATTTGCGTCTGTTGTAATAATCGTGCATGTCGTCAGTTCTTCACCGCCCGCTGTATTCCGGTCCCACAGGGCGGCAAAGGCGAACGGTTTTTCACTTTTCAGCAAAACGCGATACGGTGTTTTTTTGCCGTTCTCTGCTTTCCATTCATAAAAACTGTCGGCAAAAATGATGCAGCGCCGTTTATTAACGAGATGTTTAAAGCTCGCCCGTTCATGCAGGGATTCGGACCGGGCGTTAATGAGCGGTTTCCATTTTTTTACATCTTTTACCCAAAAGGGAACCAGTCCCCAGCGGATCCGCCCTGCCCTTCTCTTTCCCCCGGAAAAAACTGCGGCAAGGACCGGCTGGGTAGGGGCAATGTTGTAGCTTGGCACAACACCTCCGGGAAATTCATCCAAACCGAACGCTTCCACCAGTTCCCGGATGTCTGCCGTTAACGTAAAACGTCCGCACATTGCCCTTCCTCCTTCCGTTTCATTACTTTCTTTCGTACGTTATATATTCGTAATCATACGGATTTTTTTCATCTTTGATCCCTTTTTCCCGGTGAATGACCGTAAAACCAGACCAGTCGATATCCGGGAAATAGACGTTTCCGGAAAATTCATGGTGCAATCTTGTTACATACAGCCGTTTAACATGCGGCATAAATAAGCGGAACAGCCCGGAACCGCCAATGACAAAAATTTCACCGGGATGGTTTAAAGCAAATTCCAACAGCTCTTTTTCATCATAAAACATCCTACAACCGGAAAATTCCAGCTCTTTATTTCCCGTCAGAACGATATTTTCCCTTCCCGGCAACGGCTTTCCGATGGATTCGAATGTTTTTCTTCCCATGATGACGGAATGCCCCATCGTAATTTTTTTAAACCGTTTTAAATCGGCGGGCAGGCGCCACGGTAAATCATTATCTTTGCCAATCAGGCCGTTTTGATCCATTGCAACGATAAAGGAAATCATACACTGACTTCTCCTTTAATCGGCGGATGGGGATTGTAATTTTCCAGGGTAAAATCTTCATATTTAAAATCAAACAAGCATTTTACTTCCGGATTCAATTTCATAACCGGAAGCTTTCTCGGTTCTCTGGTGAGTTGCAATTTCACCTGCTCGATATGGTTCAGGTAAATGTGCACATCACCAAACGTATGGACAAATTCACCCGGTTCCAGCCCAGTTACTTGTGCGATCATCATCGTTAATAAAGAATATGAAGCGATGTTAAACGGGACGCCAAGAAACACATCCCCGGAGCGCTGGTAAAGCTGGCAGGACAATTTTCCTTCAGACACGTAAAATTGGAACAACGTATGGCACGGCGGCAGGGCCATTTGATCCAGTTCGCCGACATTCCAGGCGCTGACGATCAGTCTGCGGGAATCCGGATTTCGTTTAATTTCTTCCACGACGTTTTTCAGCTGGTCATGAACCCGTCCGTCGGGACCACGCCAGGATCGCCATTGATGGCCGTAGATCGGGCCGAGGTCGCCGTTTTCATCAGCCCATTCATCCCAGATTTTCACATTATTGTCCTGCAAGTATTTTACGTTCGTATCCCCTTTAATAAACCAGAGCAGTTCATGAATGATGCCCTTTAAAAACACCTTTTTCGTCGTCAAAAGGGGAAAGCCTTTTTGCAGGTCGAACCGCATCTGGTAACCGAACGTGCTGATTGTCCCGGTACCCGTCCGGTCATTCTTTTTTACCCCGTTCTTTAATACATGTTCGCATAGTTCGAGATATTGTTTCATTGCATTCACCTTCTGTTCATGAAATTTGTTTGATATATTGATACGTTTTTGGTGCTTTTTCCCGCAATAGGTTATTCGTTTTCTTATCCGTATAAAAGTATGCGAAACATTCGGCGAAATACTCTTCCGGATAAAGAAGAAAATATTCCTGTCCCGGAAAAAGCCGTTTTGCTTCCATCTGCCAAATTTCCTGGAAATCCGGGCGGTGATGAATGTGACCGAAAACGATCCGGCTGATGGAATGGGCAAATTCATGGAGTTCAAGGCTGATCGATCCGTGCCCGTTCCCTTTTTCACTCGCTCCGATCTTAACATACACGGTCTGATTTCCGCCGGCGCCTGGCAACTCATCCCAGGTGATGTCCGAATATCCCCTTGGAACCGTGTCGCTTAAGGCGGACAGTCCGGGAAGATCGGTCAGCCTGCCGGTAAAGAGACGGATTTTAATGGATTCCTCTGCAGCCTTATTTAATAAGGATGCCGGCAGGCGGTCGACCGTTTGTATCATCCGCCGGACTTCCGGTTCGTTGAAAGAGCCTTCCGGAAGGATGATCATGGAAGAAACAACCGAGCCGGAACGCAGACGCAAAGATTGATAGAATGGCGTGTGTGCCAAATCTTTTAAAAAGACAAAATCAAAACCGGCAGCCGATTTTGAACAAAGAGTAAGAATCCAAATGATATGTATGAGCATGGTATATTTTCTCATGGACGGCTTCCTTTAAACTAAAATCATATGAAGCTATTATACCATGAGAAAAGTAAATTCCTTGTTTTTTTAAACGGCTGAATACATGCAATTTTCCGAATATACCCCGGCCGTTTAACGGAAAAAGAGCAGGCGCCCTGACCTGCTCTATTGTCCGTCAGCAATGATCGTTGAATGCTGTTAGCAAGTTTTCAATCACATCTTCCATTGTATGACCTTCGATTTCATGCCGGTGGATGAAGTGGACGACTTCTTTTCCTTTTAACAAGGCAAAGGATGGTGAAGACGGAGGAATATCCGTAAAATATTCCCGCATTTTTGCCGTAGCATCTTTATCTTGCCCGGCAAATACGGTGACTAAATGATCCGGCTTCTTCTTCGTCTCCTTCAATGCATAAGCTACGGCAGGACGGGCAAGTCCCCCGGCACAACCGCATACAGAGTTCACCGCCACAAGAGTTGTGCCTTCCACACTTTCCATGAACTCCTCTACTTCTTCCGGAGTCGTTAATTCTTTAAAACCGATATCAACAAGTTCCTGTCTCATCGGTTTGACAAGTTCGCGCATATATTCTTCATATGCCATGGACATGGTTCATTCCTCCTCCAAGATTTTACTGTAAACAATATGCTTATGTTCATTTATTTTACAATCAGACGGTGCCGTTTGCAAAATGTTTACTTTAATCAGCCGACTTCCGCGCTTCAGTCATCTGTTTCCAGACGGATCCTTTTGCTTCTTCCCCGCTTTCGATCCGCTCAATGGCCATTTTCACCTGCATCGCCACTTCAAATTCCGGATCGTCCGCCGCTTCTTTCAACGCTGGCAACGCCCGCTCATCACCGGTTTCATATAAAAACATCGCCGCCCGCCAGCGGACAAGTTTGCTTTTGTCCTTCAATGCCCGGATCATTTCATCCTGGGCTTCCGGAAATCCTAGATCGCTCAGGCAATCACCGGCCGTCCGTCTGACCGCCACCGCCGGATCGCGGAGGGCTTTATAAATATATGGCAACACCCGCCGGTCTTCAATCATGCCCAAATATACAACGGCCAGCCGCCGGATCGACGTTTTTTCATCATTTAACGCTTTTTCCAACAACGGAAGATCTTCAATGGACGGAGCTTCCATTTGTTCCAGCGCCTGATAACGCTTCTTCCAGTCCGGATCGTCCAAATCTTCCGGCGTCAGTTTCCGGTACCGTTTTTCCACCGGTTTTTGGTCCGGATTCTTCGCAGCTGCGACAAGCGCACGTACCCGGTCTTCCGGATAGCTTGCCATCAGTTCTTCCACAACGGTTTCCCCGATCTCTTCCAGTTCGCCGTACCGAACGCCCCGGTCCACCCATTTTCTTAATAAAACGATATTTTCACCGGGCAGCTGGGCCTCCGTTGCGCCTTCCGTAAAGTATGCGGGAAGGCCGAACCGTTTTTCCGTCTGTCCGTCTAAAAGCTTCACCTGCATCGGGATTCCTTTAAAAAACTGGACTTGTACCCGGACTTCACCGAAATGATCCATTTCCGTTCCTTCCTGTTCCCGCTGTTCCTCCGTCTCATCGCCGAGTGCCTTCCGCACTTGCGGCAAAACATCCTCCCAGCGCGCTTTTGGATGCCGTTCCACCGCCAGAAAATCGGCGACATGATATACTCCCTTCACACCGTCTATGGCAAGAATCTCCCGGATTTCAGAAGGCGCCTCTTCCATTGATTCTTTCCGGTAATTATTGCGGCTCCCTTCCGGCAATTGCGTCGTTAAAATGACTTTCATCGTATTCGGGCTCGGCGTCGGTTCAATCGCTTTTATTTTCAACAGAAAATCACCTCTTCACGTGTAAACTGCCGCTGGAATCATGATAACCCGTTTCCCATCCGGAAAGCAAAAAATCCGCTTGTTCGGAAATGTTGCAGAAAAAAAACGCCCGGGAAACCCGGGCACCTTCTCCCTGTTTTTCATTCCTTAGCCATCCGGATCACAGTCCGTCCGGCTTGTATCGCTTTTTCCGCCGTTTCCTTAAGCTCCTCCGTACTGTCTTCTGTTACCGGACTGATCCGGTGCAGTGTGAATACCGTTGCTTCGTTTTTCTTCATATCTATTTGTTTAACAAAATTCATGTCAAACTGCCGGCCGAAATGTTGCTGCAGCCATTTTCCGGTCCGCCTTTGCAACAGATCATTTAACGGGTGGAAGATCGTATATACCAGGACAAGCCGAGCCCCCGGTTCGCCGGGTACCGGGGCCCATTCCGGAAAAAAGTTGCGGACATTTGCCGCCAGTTCCATTTTTATATCCACGATCTGTTTCCGGTCTTCCGTTAAAGAAAAGTGAATTTGAAATGTGCGCGACAAGTCCGCCAGATTAACCAAATCATTCCTTTTCGTCACGATGATTTCCCCGGCCAGATCATAATCATAAACAAGGCCTTCCAAAATGACTTTTAAATTATCATAAGCGGTCGGATCAAACATGCCATCATCCTTTTTAGAATAATCCAGTGACCTTTCCGTCGTCATCAATGTCCATATGCATCGCCGCCGGTACCTTCGGAAGGCCGGGCATTGTCAGCATCGTTCCAGCATAAGCAACGACAAAGCCGGCGCCAACGGACGGTTTTAACCCACGGATCGTAATCGTAAAATTCTCTGGTCTCCCAAGCTTTTCCCGGTCATCCGATAACGAATACTGGGTTTTGGCGATGCAAACGGGCAGTTTTTTCCAACCGTGCGCTTCAATTTCTTTCATATCTTTCTCCGCCTGGACGGTAAATTCCACATCTTTCGCGCCGTAAACCTTTTGGCAAATCGTGCGGATTTTCGTCTCTATCGTATCCTCGTCAGAATAAAGCGTGGTAAAACGGTTTTTTCCCTCACCTTGTTCATTATTTAACAAAGACAGTATTTGTCTGGCCAGATCCAGTCCGCCTTTTCCTCCCTTTTCCCAAACTTCCGTCAAAGCAAAAGGAATATTCTGTTCTTTACACAACTCCGCGAACCGGTTAATTTCACTTTCACGGTCGTCGGCAAACCGGTTTAACGCAATGACAAATGGCAAGCCGAAATGTTTCACCGTCTCGATATGTTTCTTTAAGTTGGCGAACCCGGCTTCGACTGCGGCGCTGTTTTCCTCATGCAGTGCGGAAAGCGGAACGCCGCCGTGCATTTTTAACGCTCGGATCGTAGCGACAATAACCACGGCATCCGGTGTCAGTCCACCGAGCCGGCATTTGATATTTAAAAACTTTTCCGCCCCCAAATCCGCACCGAATCCGGCCTCCGTTACCACATAATCCGCCAGTTTCAATGCAGTTTTTGTGGCAATTAAGCTGTTGCACCCGTGGGCGATATTGGCGAAAGGCCCGCCGTGGACAAATGCCGGGGTATGTTCGAGCGTCTGGACGAGATTCGGTTTGATCGCATCTTTTAATAATAGGGTTAATACCCCTTCGACACCTAGATCCTTTACCGTCACCGGTTCATTATGTATATTGTAGGCCACGACAATCCGGCTGATTTTTTCTTTTAAGTCCCTTAAATTATCCGCGAGGCAAAAAACGGCCATCATTTCCGATGCTGCGGTAATTTCAAAGTGATCTTCCCGGGGTACGCCATTCTTTTTCCCGCCGAGCCCGACAACGATATTCCGTAAAACGCGGTCGTTTAAGTCCACCGCCCGTTTCCATAATATCGTCCGCGGATCGATTTGCAGTTCATTTCCTTGCTGGAGATGGTTGTCAATAAAAGATGCCAGCGCATTGTTTGCCGTTGTAATGGCATGCAAATCACCGGTAAAATGCAAATTGATGTCTTCCATCGGCACGACTTGGGCGTAACCGCCGCCGCATGCGCCGCCCTTCAATCCCATGACCGGTCCGAGGGATGGTTCCCTTAAGGCGATGACCACGTTTTTGCCGAGTTGTTTCATCGCATCGCCCAACCCGACGGTAACGGTCGATTTTCCTTCTCCGGCAGGAGTCGGATTAATGGACGTCACTAAAATCAATTTTCCGTCTTCATTTTCCTCCAGCCGTTTTAATGCTTCATATGACAGCTTTCCTTTATATTTTCCGTATAATTCCAAATCATCTTCATCAATCCCGATCAACCGGGCTATTTCCCTGATCGGTTTTAACTGTGCTTGTTGTGCGATTTCAATGTCTGACAACATCCTAGCCATCATGTACCCTCCATTTTCATCTTCTATTGTTTTATTATAAACTTTTTAGAAAACAATATATATATAAATGTTAATAAAATCACATATTTTTTAAACTTTCGGCCCTGTGCGAAATAAAAACGGAATTTACGCTAATCCGGTAAAAGGAAGCGTTTCCGGACGAAAGATGTGGATATTCCGGTTTTTATAAAAAAAGCCGGAGGAATTTATTTTTCCTCCAGCTTTTTTTGGAATTGCCGCAATTCTTCCAGCCTTTCCGGTCTTTCCTCAAAATATTGCACCAGATCGCCGATCCGGTCGATGGCGTTCCAGCTTAAATGATGTTCGATTCCTTCCACGTCATCGTAAACGTTTTCCTGATCTACACCGATCATTTCCAGGAATTGCTCAAGCAGCTCATGACGGTAAACGAGCCGCTTCCCGGTTTTTTTCCCCTTTGGCGTCAAAACAAAACCACGGTATTTTTCATAAATTAAATATTCATTTTTATCCAATTTTTGCACCATTTTCGTGACAGAGGAAGGATGGACGGAAAGTGCTTCAGCTATATCGGATACCCGTGCATATCCTTTTCTCTCAGTCAACAAATAAATTTGCTCAATGTAATCTTCCATACTCGGTGTCGGCATCGATCTTCCTCCAAAATTTGATAACGTATAATTAATATTTTACAACAGTTTAAAAAGTTGAACAACATTAACTGAATCATCACATTTTTGTGAAAATTAAATAAATAATATGTCGGGAATATTTTATACTTTTTAGATGTCTGCAAATTTTCTTGACTATGAATGCACTTTATTGTATATTTTACTTAATCAATTAACGTTGCATGCATGTAAACGTTTTTTGATAATTTATTTTCATGCACCGGTCGGGTGCCGTAAGTTTAGGAGGAATAAAGTTATGCAAAATGGAAAAGTAAAATGGTTTAATAACGAAAAAGGTTACGGCTTCATTGAAGTCGAAGGCGGAAATGACGTATTTGTCCACTACACCGCCATTCAGGGCGAAGGTTTCAAAACCCTGGAAGAAGGCCAGGAAGTTTCCTTTGAAATTGTCGAAGGAGACAGAGGACCACAAGCTGCGAATGTTGTAAAATTATAAAATGCATCGGTGGATGATAAAAATGTAACACTGAAACTGCAAACAACAGGCTGGCATACCGCCAGCCTTTATTTATGTCAAATACTTCCGTCCGGTTTCCTGTATTTTCAAGCCGACCGTGCATTGGCGGATGCAAAAACGGTGGGCGTAACGGCGTCCCTTTTTCTTTTTATAATATTGGAATAAAAAACATCCTTCACAATAGGAAAGTAAATCATCAATTTCATTCAATATTTCTTTACGGCTTTTCCTTTCTTTTTCATCCATGGTCTCTGACTGTTTCATCTTGCTTAATCACCTGTCTTTTGTCTACTTTCAATCTTTATGCCGTTTACGGCCTGGCGGGCCAGATGATCCGCCTCTTTATTTTCATTCCGGGAAACGGGAACGAAAGACGGAGCAATTTTTAACTGTTCAATCAAATGTTCAATGCGGTCCAGCCAGCGGTTTAACCGTTCATCATAGACAGGCCACTCCCCTGCAAGTTGCATGAGCACCCCCTGACTGTCCCCCTTTATTATAACTTTCTTTGCGGCAAGCGGAAATCCTGTCAGTTTTTGCAATGCAAAGTAAAGAGCGGCATATTCTGCTTCATTATTGGAAATAAAATGATCAAATCGTTCATTCCAGCGGTGCCGGTACCGTTCTTTTCCTAGACGGTAATAAAGGACAGCCCCGGCGCCTGCACGTCCGGTTTCCCGGTCAAAACCGCCGTCAAAATACAATTCCGTTTCATCCGGTTTCGCTTCGATTTTTCTGACGAGCTGTTTAAGGTCTTTTTTCTTCCAGTAACGGCCGGTGTCATCGATGAACTCCAAAGACATCACCCTACCGGTTTTTTCCAAATCATCCGCGACGGCCAGGACATCATCTTGCTCTAACTCTTCCGAGATAAACACCGTCTTTATATGTTTATGATTTTCGTATTCCCATTTGATTTTAAACTTCATATTTATCCCTGCTTTTTCAGTAATAAAACCAATTCACAGAAAAAGGATTTTCCGTTAAAATGTACATGATACATGTTATCATAAGCTGCTCCTTATTTTTTATGCAGCGTTTCAGATATGCGGGAGGTTTGGAATGATCGAAGTATATATTGACGGCGCCAGTTCCGGAAATCCGGGACCCAGCGGTGCCGGCATTTTTATAAAAGGAAACGGAAAAGTGGAAGAATACGCCATCCCTTTGGGTACCATGGACAATCATGAAGCGGAATTTACCGCCCTCGTCAAAGCGCTGGAAATATGCCGGGAAAAACAATTCCGGATTGTATCAGTCCGCACCGATTCAAAAATCGTCAGTGATTCGATGGAAAAACAGTTCGTCAAACGGCGTGAACTGAAACCGTATTTGAAAAGTGCCCTCGCCATCACCGGCGGGTTTGATTTATTTTTTATCAAGTGGATTCCCGGACGGCAAAACAAGCAGGCCGACCGGCTGGCGAAGGAAGCCATCAGAAAAAATGAAGAGTAAAGGATGTTTGTCATGAGCAGGATGACCGTTGCCAATATTATCCTGTTATTCGTCGCCTTTATTTGGGGGGCAACGTTTGTCGTTGTCCAAAACGCAATCGCATTTTTGGAGCCCCATTCGTTTAACAGCTTCCGCTTTTTGATGGCAGCCGTCCTGTTGTTGGGCTGGCTGCTCTTATTTAAAAGAGAGCAGATGAAAGCATTGGACAGGAAATTTTTATTATCCGCCTGTTTACTCGGATTTTGGCTGTTTACCGGTTATGCATTGCAAACCCTCGGCCTTCTTTATACAACATCTTCAAAAGCAGGATTTATTACCGGTTTAAGCGTCGTACTGGTTCCGCTCTTATCTTTTTTCATTTTAAAAGTTAAACCGGGAATGAATGCCATCGCCGGTGTTTGTATTGCCACTGCCGGGCTTTATTTGCTCACGATGGCCGGGGATACGGGCATCAATTTCGGCGATGTTCTCGTTTTTGGAGGTGCCGTCGGTTTTGCCATGCAGATCATTTATACCGGTCAATATACAACGAAATATCCGGCCCTTTTATTAACCGTCGTTCAAATCATATGTGTTTTCCTGTTCTCCGGTATTTGCGCCTTTTTGTTTGAAGATTGGCAAAAAGTTGTGGATCCGGAAATTGTTCTCCGGCCTGAAGTGATTATCGCCCTGGTCATCACCAGCGTTTTGGCAACCGCCTTTGCCTTTCTCGCCCAAACGTATTTTCAAAAATATACGACGGCTACCCATACGGCCTTGATCTTCTCCACAGAGCCGGTTTTTGCCGCCCTCACCGCATTTGTATTTGCTGGTGAACGGCTCGGAATGAACGGGATCACCGGCTCATTATGTATTCTAGGCGGTATGATTCTTGCGGAATTGCCGGCAAAACGGAGAAAAATAAAAACAAGACAGGCGGAAAAAAGAGTCATTTAACGGAAACGGCCTGCTTTTTCCCGGAGCAGGCAAACCATTTTACAGGAGGCGGAGCTTTTTTACATAGTGATATGCTTCTTTTTTCGTTGTAATTTGCTGTTCTTTGAATCTTTCAATTAAAGATAAATAAAAGCTTCCATCAAACCGTTTTTGTATTTTCAGCGTGATTTCAATGGCCGCGATTACCGCCTCGGCTCCGGCATCCGCCAGTTCCATACCGAAATAAATGAATCCGATCGCATCTTCTTTAAAAGGAAATCCTTTCCCCTGTAAAAATAATATATATTCACCAACCGCTTCTTTTTCTGTTTTCATATAACCATCCTTCGATTCTCCTGTTGTATACGCTTGCCAACTTCCATCATATCATGAATCAAATTTTTACGGTCATTCCCTTTCCCGTCCGGAAACGAAAAGCTTCAACAATACACCTGCCCGCAAGAAAATAATAAGCCGCACCGGGGATATTCATCCCGGTACGGCTTATCCGGTATATATAAAACTGAGGGGGGAACTGCAGAAACAGCATGAACTCTCTGAAAAATCTATTTCAAGGATGAAACGGTTTCATCCTTATTCGCACTGCTTAGCACATGTTTAAAAAATTTTTGTCAAGAAATATATATAATTTGAGATTAAACTGTGATATCTTTTGTACTTCTTCTACTTTTACTTCCTTCAAAATTATAGATTATGAATGATACTAAAAGAATTGTTGCTATAACAATTAATGCCAGAGATAATGATATATCGATGAGTAAGATAAGAATAATTCCAACAATTGATGCTATCGATGAAAGAATTGTATAGGTGGCAAAAGTCTCTTTCAATGATAAATCAAAAAATTCTTTCACCATCCAAAAACCAGGATCATTTACATGTGAAGCAAATGCTGTTCCAGCACCTGTTGCAAGTGCCACTAGAGCTAAATTAGCGTCTGGAAAAGCATTTAACATTGGGACAACTAGACCCGCAGTCGAGATCGCTGCTACGGTCCCAGATCCTAAACAGATACGGAAAATTACGGCAATTATCCATGATAACAAAATAGGAGAAATTGTAAGATTAGTAAAAATTTGTGAAATATAATCTCCTACACCACCATCTATAATTACTTGTTTAAATGCTCCTCCTCCACCAGTAATCAAAATTAGCAAACCGATTGCATTTACTGATGCCCCGGCAGAGGACATTAAATCCTTCATCGGTATATTTCTGGCAATTCCCATAGTATAAATTGCAAAAATTAGGGAAATTAATAGAGAAACAGGAGCTTGACCAATAAAACGGACTATTTCAACTAATAAATTGTCTTTGAAGCCTATTGACTGTTGTAATATATCTAAAAAAGCAGCTGCAAACATTAACAAAATAGGAAATACTGCTACTAAAACGCTAATTCCGAATCCAGGAGTTTCTTCTATTTTCCATTTTTTCTGATCTCCAATTGCTTCTTTGTTACCTGTTTTAGTAAATGCACTGGGAATCCATCTTTTATTAAGTTTAGGAAACAAAATTCCTGCAACAACTGTTGCTGGTATTCCCACAATTATTCCATATAACAATACTTTAGCAATATCCGCACCGTACTCTAAAGTAACTGCAGTTATGCCAGGATGAGGAGGCAAAAAACTATGAGTAACTACTAACGCACCTGCCATAGTAAGTCCAAAATGAGTAATTGAAATATCTAATTCTTTAGAAATCATATAAATAATTGGGATTAAAAGAATAAAAGCAACATCCCAAAATAATGCGATTCCAACTATAAATGAAGCAGTAGCAATTGCCCATTGTACGTTACGTTTACCAAATTTTTCAATTAATGTGATCGATATACGATAAGCACCACCTGCGTCAGCGATTAACCGGCCGATCATTGCCCCAAACCCCAAAATTAATGCAATATGACCGAGAGTTCCGGCTAAACCTGCTTCTATCGAAAGAAATATTTCCTCAAGGGGTATGCCTAACATAAATGCAACAATAAATGAAACAAGAATTAGGGAAATAAAAGCATTTAATTTAAAATATGTTATTAGAAAGATTAAAAGAATTACACCTAAAGCAACTATTAGTAAAGGCATACAATCCCCCCTAATACCGAGCCATCAAATAATTAAATTTGTTGAATACAACCTTTTTATTAGGAGAAAACATTGTTTATGCTAAATCATGTAAATGAAACGGATTCATCCTTTTTTTTTTCCGGTTCATTTGCAGCAGTTTGATCAGATCAAGGTAGCTGTCGTCCCGTTTGCGGATGGCGTTTTTTCCATAATCGTCATATTGATAGAATCCTTCATTTGTCCGGATTCCGTGTTTGCCGTTTTTCACCATGTCTTCCAGGAAGGCCGGAACTTCCCTCGTGTTGGATAAATCTTTTAAAATATTTCCGACCATCGCTTTTGTCGTTTCCAGACCGGCTAAATCCTGGCTCTCCAACGGACCGCAGAATACCCATTTAAAGCCCATGCTTCCTTTCATTGCAATATCAATATCTTCAGCAGTGGCAACGCCTTGCTCCATTAAATGAAAAGCTTCCCTTAACATGGCAACCTGGATGCGGTTCACGATAAATCCGGTAATTTCTTTTTTCAGGACAACAGGGGATTTTCCAATTTCCTTCATTAAATCATACGTCGTATTGACAACCTCTTCAGCCGTTTTCTCAAACTTCACGATTTCTACAATCGGAACGAGCTGCGGAGGGTTGAAGAAATGAGTAATGATAAAACGTTCGGGATGTTTGGCACGCTTCGTCAACTCTTTCAACGGAAAGGTGGACGTGTTGGATGAAATGATCGTTTTTTCCGAAACGGTTTCTTCGATCGTTTCATACAAATCCAGTTTTTGTTCCAACACCTCAGGGATGGATTCCAGAACGAAATCCGCATCTTGCAATGCTTCCATCAGATCCGTTGTAAACGTAATGCGGGAAAGCACCGCATCCTTTTCCTGTTCCGTCAATAATTCCTTTTCTACCATAATGGACAGGCTGTTCGTAATCAGTTCCTTTGCCTTTTCCAGGGACGACTCCCGTCTTGCACGGATCCGGACATTTTTTCCCGCCCGGGCAAATAGCAGGGCAACACCGTGTCCCATCACTCCTGCTCCGAGCACGGTAACATTTTTCATAAGATAACCCCCAATTCATTTTTTCAATTCAGGTAAAGCATGAGTTGGTTCATTCCGGCAAAAAAGAAGTTTCAGGGGGGATTGTCTTATTTCTTTGTGCAACAAATCAGGCATGTGGAATGTGTGGGATCCGGATCCCGCCGTACCGGTCGAACATGACAGAACGGCCGTCAGGCGTTTTCCGGATAATGGATTTAACCAAGATTCATAAAGAAACTTTCCGCTTTTTCCAAATAAATTGCTTCTTCCTCGCTTAAATCATGCTCATCAACAATTGCATCGACCGGGCAGGCGGCAACACACGCACCGCAATCAATGCAGGAATTCGGGTCAATATAATATTGATCCGGTCCTTCCCTGATGCAGTCGACCGGACAAATGTCGACACATTCTGCTGCTTTTTCATCCCGGCATTTTTGGGTGATGACATAGGCCATAGTAATCTCTCCTTCTTGATTTTATTGTTTTACGATGTTTTGACCTGCTTTGTTTTCAACAGCCTGAACGGTTTCCGGATCAATGTTTAAAAAGCGCAACGCATTTAGGCCGTGAAGCTTTTTCCGGTCCTCCAGGCTTAATCCCGGTGTTTCATCGATGACTTTTCCGGACGGAATTTCTCTGAGCAAAAAAGGGTAATCCGAACCGGCAATGAGCTTGTCAACACCAAAGCGTTCAATCATTAAGCCGAGGTTTTTCGGATCGTATACGAGCGTGTCATAGTATAATTGTTTAGCATAATGGCTCGGCGGCTTATCTGTTTTCCGGATTTGCGGCCAGACCGTCCATCCTTTCTCCATTCGAGGCAATATATAAGGAAGGGAACCTCCGCCATGGGCAAAGCAAAGTTTTAAATCCGGATATTTGTCGAGCATCCCGCTCATGATAATGCTTCCGGCCGCCAACGCCGTTTCAGACGGCATGCCGACCATATACATAAAATTGTATCTTGGCATTCTTTCCCGGCCTAAAGTAGCCCATGGATGTACAAAGATCGGTACTTTCCAGTCATTTGCTGCCTTGAAGAACGGTTCCAAATCCGGATCATCAAGGTTTTTGCCGTTCACGTTCGTGCCGATTTCAATTCCTTTCAAACCGAGTTTATGAACAGCCCTGTCCATTTCTTCAATAGCCAGATCCGCATCTTGCAGAGGCACCGTTCCCAGGCCGATAAATTTTTCCGGATGTTCGTTTACAACTGAGGCGATAAAATCGTTTTGGTATTTGGCCAATTCCAGTCCTTTATCCGGATCCGCCCAATAACTGAATGTAACAGGGATTGGGGAGAGAACTTGAATGTCAATTCCTTCTTTTTCCATATCGTTAATCCGGACTTCGGCATCCCAGGCCTGGTCCGTAATTTTTCTGAATACTTTTCCCTTGACCATAATATTGGCCCCGCAGCTGCACGTTTTTTCCAATACGGGCCAGCGGTCATCCCCGTACTTTTCCGCCATATTCAAAAAATCTTCGGATATAATATGCGTGTGAAAGTCGACTCTCAAGATTTTATTCATTTTCGGACGCTCCTAAAAATGTATTATTAGGTTAAGAGAGAGATAGACAAGCAAGTTGTCTACCTCTCCCACAAAATGGCTTACTTTTCGATTTTTGATCCGTAGCTGAAGTATGTTTGCGGCGGTTTTGTTCCCCAAATGTCGAGTCCGAGTTCACCAACATCAGACGGCCATTCGATCGGTTTCCAATCCGGCGCAAAGATGAGGAATCCACCTGTCCAAACTTCTACGCGGTGGCCGGACGGCTCAAATACGTAGATGAACTGAGCACCGCTGGTACCGTGTTTGCCCGGACCCCATTCGATTTTAATGCCGTTTTCAACCATGATGTTTGCGGCACGGATCAGCTCATCACCTGTATCCAGGTAGTAAGCCAGGTGGTGTAAATGTGCACCGTTTTGATTGGAGTTTCTCATGAGTGCAAGCTCATGGGAGATATTCGTACGGCTCAACCAGGATCCGATGCGCTCATCTTCTTTGTTCTTAATGAAGTAACGATGATGTACGCCAAGGAACTCTGTCCACCACTCTTGTTCTTTCTGCACGTCATTAACCAGGAAGTTTACGTGGTCAAAGCGGCGCGGTGATACACCTCTGGCCGGATATTTTGTCGGATGGCTCGGTAAAATCGACTTAATAGCCGGGTCATCCGTCGTAAACAATTTCTTCTCCCAATACAACTCAATTGGTACACCGGACGGAGACGTAAATTCAACAGTATCGCCCAATCCGTTTTTCGTTCCGCCTTCCACCCATTTGTACTCAATGTTTTGCTTTTTCAATTCTTCCACAAACAAATCCAGGGATTCTTTCGAGCTTACACGCCAGCCTACACGGCTTACACTGGATTCTGTGGCAGCCTTTAAGATGAGTGTATAGTGATCATAGTCCTGCCATGCCCGCAAATATGCGCGGTCACCGTCAATTTCGGATACATACAAGCCCAATACATCACGGAAGAACCACAGAGACTTTTCAAAGTTGTTTACGTTGATTTCAATGTGCCCGATATGAGCCACTGTGCGTAAATACAGTTTCAACCTCTCTTCAGCAGATAGTTTTGTTACTTCGTCTACTACTTTAGCCATTTGACACCTCTCCTTTTTTGTTTTTTATATTTAAAAATTAATTAATGACTGACGCTGTTTTTTTCTTTGCCCTTCTGGCCATAATAGATGTACTGTGTGCGGTGTGCAATGATTCATCCGGATTGATGAATACTTTGGCATTGCTGACCGCAACAGGTGCTTCACCAAATCCCGTAGCAATCAAATTGACTCTTCCGGGATAGGTTGCAATGTCCCCAACCGCGTAAATTCCGGGAATATTCGTTTCTTGTCTGTAATTTACAACGATTGAATTTTTCTCTATTTTCAAACCCCAGTTATTGATCGGCCCCAGATTTGAGACATATCCGTAATTCACGATAAAGTGATCGGCATTTAATTCGATTTCTTCATTTGTTTTCACATTTTTCACAACAACGGATTCAAGTTTTGACTGACCGATTAACTGGGATGGAACAAACGGAGTTAGAATGTTTACAGAACTTTCTTTCAGCTGGTTCACACTATGTTCATGAGCCCTGAATCTGTCACGTCGGTGGACGATCGTAACTTTTGCAGCGGTTTTTTCCAACATCAGAGCCCAATCAACCGCCGAGTCACCGCCGCCGAAAACGACGACTTCTTTACCGGCGAAATCGTTAATATTTGTCACTTTGTAATGAAGATTGATATTTTCATATTTTTCTTCATCCGGTAAGTTCATCGTTCTCGGTTTAAACGCCCCGTTCCCGGCGGATATGATAATTGTTCTGGCATAATGTTCCTGCACATTGGTAGTAATTTTGAAAATTCCGTCTTCTTTGGTTACATCGATGGCTTCTTCATTCAAGCAAATTTCCGGATTAAACTGGCTCATTTGTTCCTTCAGTTTTTCGATAAGTTCGCCGGCCTTTACTTTTGGAAAACCGGCAATATCATATATATATTTGTCAGGATAAAGGGCTGCCAGTTGACCGCCCAATTGGGGCAGGCTTTCAATGATTTTTACGGAAGCCTGCCGCATACCGGCATAGAAAGCGGTAAACATCCCGACTGGACCGCCGCCGATGATCGCAATGTCAACAATATTTTTAATCATTTATCCACCCCCCTTCTTTATCTAATTTTCGCGGAACCCAGAATACTATAAGATCAAGCTGACTTTACCTTGCGGACGCAGGCTGTCCAAATGCAAAATGACCTTTTTGCTTTTGATCTTTAATTGTCCGTTTTCCACGACGAGCTCATATTTATGTCTGCCGACTAATGTGTCGAACACTTCCCGTTTCGTACGATGGGTTGTAAAGTTGCATTCGGCTTTAATGATGTCTTTTTCCAGGTCCGTAACGATGATGTTATGGTAATTTCTTGTTGTCGTGGAGTGCGGGTACTCAACATGCGCTTCCTTTTTCAGAAGGCGTTCCGCACGGTCCTGCAATCTTCTCCGGTTGTCATGGGCAATGTACAGAGCTTCTCTCGGATCTGCATCCGGACGGCCGATCGGCGGGATGGTATATTTCCCGTCGTCCGTGAACAGGTCAGCCCACTCCAGCAGTTTCCATTCGTCCAACAACTTGGCCTCGTAGTAGAGAAAGTCTACGACATCTTGGTAAGTTACTTGATTGAGCGTTTCTGTCGTCATGAACGCACAACCTCCTTGGAAAGGGATTTTTCCATAATTTCTTTATATTTTCTCCAGAAGCTGCGCATTTGCAGTTCGTCTGTTGCCCGTTGATTTTCTTTTCCGCGCGGCATTCCTTTGGAGATGTCGTTCCATTCAAATTCTTTGTTGTTAGTATAAGCTTCCTGGCACAGCTCAAGCGCTTCGTTGTCGTCCGGTGTTGAGAATCCGCCCGGTCCAAGAAATTCGAGGAAGTTGTCATTTCTTGCTAAACGATGCTTGCCATCTTCGTCGACCGGTGCTAGTGCGTAGCCCCAAACTTCCATGTAACCCGGCTTCACCGGATAGAAGGTACGGATGGTAATCGCCATGATGTCGTTAATGACCAAGTTCGGGAAAATCAGGATGTTCCGGTTCCACTCCGTCATCCGTCTACCGCGTTCCTCACCGTATTTATCAATTAAGCGGGCTTTGATTTTATCCATTTTTTCCTTCAATTCCTGATCCCAAACCGGTGTCCAGGATGCAATCGGTCTTCCCCACGGTGCTTCATATTCCATTACAGCGTGTCCATTTCCAAGGTCAACGCCCCGTCCTTCAACATGGAGTTTCTTCAAGTTCGGATCCTGGGATTTCTTAATGTCGAAATATGTTTTGTGTGTCGGCATGGCGTGATACAGGTCGACACTGTTTTCCGCCAGCAGCTTCCAGTTTGCTCTTACTGCATACTCCTGGATGCCTGGCAATACTTCCATACCTGTTTCAGATTGGTCAACAACGAGATCGAGATATTCTTTTGCATTGCCTAAATACTCATCAAGGGATACAGCATTGTCGTCAAAGTTGACAAACATGAATCCGCGGTAGCTTTCAAGACGTTTTACTTCTTTCAGATCCTTGGATCCATCAGCGTTAAAGTCTTCCGGATATCCGTCTCTTCCCGGCAGGCTGTGTAACTCTCCGGTGTTTTTAAAGCTCCAGGCGTGGTAGAAACAACGGAATGCTCTTGCATTTCCTTCACTTTCCCGGCAAACGAGCGCTCCGCGGTGCGGGCATGTGTTGTAGAATGCACGGATTTTTCCGTCTTCGCCGCGTACGAATAATAAGTTCCGTCCTCCTACTCTTTTCCGTTTAAAGTCACCCGGTTTCGGAAGCTCGGACTCATGACCGATAAACAACCAGCATTTACTGAAAATTTCTTCGCGTTCTTTAGCTAAAATTTCTTCACTGATAAATACATCGCGGTGAACGAGAAACTCATTCTTTTCCACATTATCGATGACGAGTTGCCTCATAAAGCAATCCCTCCATTTTAATGTTTATTCAAACGTTTTCATTTTGGCTGATTCTTGTGTAATTCCCATCCGGTATACCGCTGATCCTGTCCGTCTACTACTGAGTTATGCCCTCCGAATATGCTAGTTTGATTGCCACCCCCTTGGATTTGTAATCCCTTTCAGTTTTTGTCAAATTTGTGACTTTTTTTTGTCTAATTTTAGTATAGTAGACAGAATAGTTTTTATCCAATAGAATTTATTTTAATATTTTAATATTTAAAAAAATATATTTATAGTAACTTTTTAGAAATTACTTTATTTTTCGTCTATTTATTGACAATATGTAATATTTTTCCTAATATTAAAGAAAATATTTATAAACTTTGTGACATTTTGAAAAGTGATATGAGAAGTATTTTTCCGGAGGTATGCTGATGAACGAAAGCCAGCTGGAAACATTCCTCACAGTGGCCGAGTACAAAAGTTTTTCAAAAGCAGCAGAAATACTCGGGGTAACGCAACCAACCGTCACGTCAAGAATCAAAACATTGGAAAATACTTTGGAGTTTTCTTTATTCACCAGAGACGGTCACGAAATTTCATTGACAAAAGAAGGCGGGTTGTTTCTGGAATACGCTAAGAATATTTTAGTCAATATCCGCCATGCAAAGGAAATTAAAAATATCGTAAAATCGCCGGAAATCAAAGTAGGATTCTCACCGGGATATGCCTATTCCTTTATCATTGAAACATTGAAAGCGGTTAAAGCCCTTGGGAATATTAATGTTCAAATCATTGACGGCTTTAGTTCGGAAATGTTGTACGAAAAAGTTGTATCCGGCGATCTCGACCTGATTTTCACCAGAGAAGTTTCCCACGAAAACCCGAACATCGAATCAGAATATTTATTTGACAATCATCTTGTTGTCGTACTTCCCACTGATCATCCATTAATTGAAAAACATCCCCTCCACATCGAAGACTTAAGCAACGAAACGATCTTCAGTTATAAGCGGAACTCAGAACTTTGGAATATGATTGACAATCAACTGATTAAAGCGCAAAATATTAACCGCATTGATCTGGAAAATAATGAAATGTTGCTGAATGCGGTTGCCAACGGGCTAGGTATTGGCATTATCCCGGAACTCGGCGTCGATCAAAAATATAAGAAAAAAATATGTATTGCATCCATCAACGAGTTGAGAAAAATCCCCAACAAAGTGTATGTCCGATACAGGAAGCATTCCTATATTGAAAAGTTGGCAAAAAAGATTATTTATGCGGTCATCAACCATAAATATTCCGCCAAACCGTAATAGATCTTATAATTGAAAATGAGACCGCCTTTGTCAAAAGGCGGTCTCATTTTTTGTCAACAACCGGAAAATAAATCCGCCGGCAGGCACGGAAAAGAATCCGGCCGCCGGCAAAATATTACTTTCCAAGTTCCTTTGCCGATTTACCCCCGATCACCCAGTGGGTTTTCGGCACTTCCGTCACAAGCACCCGGACGTTTTCTTTCGGTGCATCCAAAGATTTACTGACGGCATCGGTCACATTTTTCACCATTGCTTCGATTTTATCCGGTGTTCTGCCTTCCAAAATATGAATGCTGACAAGAGGCATTCCATTCACCTCCATCATTCTCTTCTATTACTCTTTCACGGAGAAAGAAATTTCGCCCATTCCGCCGAACTTAACTTCCACGTAATCGCCCGGTTCAATGGCAACAGCGGCAGTAATTCCGCCGGTTAAAATCGGTTGTCCGGCTTTCACTTTTTCTCCTTTTTTGCTCAGCAAATTGGCCAGTCTTGCCACGGAGTTGGCCGGATGGCCGAGCACCGCCGCACCGGCTCCGAGTGCTTTGATTTCACCGTTAACGGAAACTGTAACGCCGACAACGTCCAGTTCCAGATCGCCAGGACTGCACAATTGGGTTCCGTAAATAGCGCCCGCTGCCGACGTATTATCGGCGATCACATCCGGTAATGTAAAGTTGAAGTTTTCATATCTGCTGTCGATAATTTCAATGGCCGGAAATACGTACTCAGTCGCCAGAAGCACATCGAGGGCCGTCACTCCGGGTCCTTCTAAATCCTTTCCTAAAACAAAGCCGATTTCCGGTTCAATCTTTGGATGTATGTAGTCTGAAAAACGGACCGGTTCCCCTTCTTCCACGACCATATAATCAAACACATATCCGTAAATAGGGTTATCCACGTTCATTTGCTTCATTTTCGCTTCGCTCGTGATCCCCATTTTCGGCCCGACAATCGTATGGCCCTCTGCAAGCTTTTGCCGGACAATTTCTTCCTGCACGAGATACGCTTCATCAATAGTCAATTCCGGATATAATTCCGCAGTAATCTTTTTAATTTCACGCTTTTCTTTTTCCGCCTGATGGGTATAGTTCGCCAATTTTTCAATAAGCGCTTTATCCATTGTTCCATCCTCCATCCGAATTTTTTTGCCGGATCATCCGGAACGGCTGCCTGCTTTGGCCAATTCCGCTGCTACGTCAACGATCATATCCTCCTGGCCACCGACGGCTTTCCGTTTTCCGATTTCCACCAAAATATCCCGGGAATCAACGCCGAATTTTTCTGCCGCCCGTTCGGCATGTAATAAAAAGCTGGAGTAGACACCGGCATAGCCCAAGACCAAGCTGTCACGGTTAATTTCCTGCGGTCTCGGCAAAATCGGCGCCACAAGTTCTTCAGCAATATCCATAATTTTGTACACATCAATGCCCGTTTCAATGCCGAGCCTATCCAGTACGGCTACGAGGACTTCCGTCTGGGTATTCCCCGCACCGGCTCCGAGACAACGGATACTGCCGTCAATACGCGTTGCCCCTTCTTCAATGGCAGCCAAAGTATTGCCCATCGCAAGGGACAAGTTGTTGTGCGCATGGAACCCGACTTCGATTTCCAAAACATCTTTCAAGGCACGGATTTTTTCCCTCACTTCATGAGGCAAAAGTGCACCGGCCGAATCGACAACGTATACCGTGTCGGCACCGTAACTTTCCATTAACTTGGCCTGTTCCACCAAAGTTTCTGTCGGAGCCATATGGCTCATCATTAAAAATCCAACCGTTTCCATTCCGAGTTCTTTGGCGGTTTCAATATGTTGCTTGGAAATATCTGCTTCTGTAATATGGGTGGCAATCCGGGCCATTTTTGCCCCTAATTTCTGCGCTTCCTTCAAATCTTCAATTGTTCCGATACCCGGAAGCAGTAAAACAGATATTTTGGAATAATCGGCAACCGATACGGCTGCTTCAATTAATTTCAGTTCATCCGTACGGGACAGGCCGTACTGTAATGAAGAGCCGCCCAGGCCGTCTCCGTGGCTCACTTCAATATAAGGCACACGCGCATCATTCAGCGCTTTCGTAATCGTTCTTACCTGTTCCACCGTAAACTGGTGCCGGATTGCGTGGCTGCCATCCCGTAATGCAACTTCTGTGATTTTCACTTCCGGATTTTTAAACATATCCATCCTCCTCATCTATTCGTTAAACGTTGATCCGGTTTTTGGCAAATTCTTCTGCAACCTTCACGGCTGCCGCAGTCATAATGTCAAGGTTTCCAGCATACGTCGGCAAATAATGTCCGGCGCCTTCAACTTCCAAGAACACCGTTACTTTATTACCGTCAAAAATCGGTTCCGTCCGCAAACGGTATCCGGGCACATAGGAATTCACTTTTTCAACCATTTCAATAACCGATTTTGCAATTTTCTCCTCATCCATCGCTTTTTCATCCACAAGGGCATAAACTGTATTCCGCATGATGATCGGCGGTTCTGCGGGGTTTAAAATAATGATCGCTTTACCTTTTTTCGCACCGCCAATCCGTTCAATCCCCTTTGCTGTCGTTTGCGTAAACTCGTCAATATTGGCACGGGTTCCCGGTCCGGCGCTTTTACTTGCAATCGTGGCAACGATTTCACCGTATTCCACCGGCGCTACCTGATTGATTGCGTGAATGATCGGAATTGTCGCCTGGCCACCGCATGTGATCATGTTAACGTTGTCGGCATCTAAATGCTCCGTCAAATTTACCGTCGGCACAACAAAGGGCCCGATGGCGGCAGGAGTTAAATCAATCATTTGTTTGCCAAGCTTTTTGGCCACCTCATAGTTATAATAATGAGCTTTCGCACTTGTCGCATCGAAGAGAATATCCACAAGTTCCGGATTTTCCTTTAAACCGTCAATCCCATTGTCAATCACTTTCAAACCGATTTTTTTCGCATGCTGCATGCCTCTTGATGTCGGATCAATTCCAATCATCGTCGTTAATTCCAGCACTTCAGATTTCATCAACTTTACCATTAAATCAGAACCGATATTTCCAGAACCGATAATTCCGACTTTCACTTTGGCCAATTCGGCACACCCCTTTACCACTCTTTTTTTCCAACATGAACAGGTTTTCATGTTATTTTCAATTTTTACAATTATAATTAATTGTTCAAATTATTGTAACAATTTTACTCTACCAAATTATAATCATTTTTCCAAATAATTTCAATAGTTTTTCTCTATGTAAAGATAAGGATTCAGCACGGTGGCTGAATCCTTATCTGAAAGTCTGCAAGTCTATGAAATTTTTATCGTAAACACAGACAGCTATTAAAGTTTGATGGTGATGTTTGTCAATTCTGTATAGAAATCAAAGCTGTAATGTCCGCCTTCGCGGCCGATTCCGCTCCGTTTCATGCCTCCGAACGGAGTCCTGAGATCGCGCAAAAACCATGTGTTAATCCAGACCATACCGGCTTCAATTTGGGAAGCAATGCGGGTTGCCCGTTTGATATTCGTTGACCAAACGCTGGCGCTTAATCCGTAATGGGTGTCATTGACCTGGTCCATCAGTTCTTCTTCCGTATCAAACGGAATTACCGTAACAACAGGGCCGAAGATTTCATCGCGCACGCAGCGGGATTCTCTTCCCAGTCCGGTAATGATGGTCGGTTCGACATAGTATCCTTTATTCAATCCCTCAGCCGGTTTTCCGCCGGTCAGGAATGTACCTCCTTCTTCTTTGGCAATCTCAATGTATTTGAGCACTTTGTTGTAATGCTCTTCGCTGACAAGTGCACCTACTTTGGTTTCAGGATCGAACGGATCACCGACTTTCAATTCTTTGGTTCTGGCAACAAATTTTTCGAGAAACTCGTCATAAATCGGACGTTCGACATAGATTCTTGAACCGCAGAGGCAAACTTCACCCTGGTTAATGAAGCTTGAACGAAGCGTTGTCTCAATGCAATCGTCAAGATCCGCATCGGCAAAAATAATGTTCGGGTTTTTGCCGCCGAGTTCAAAGGACAATTTCTTAAGCGTCGGTGCCGCAGATTTCATAATTTCCGTACCGGTTACAGTTTCTCCGGTAAAGGCAATGGCATCAACATCTTCGTGGGAAGAAATCAATGCGCCTGTTTCCCCTTTACCGTGCACCATGTTGACAACGCCGCGCGGCACGCCCGCTTCCTCACAAATTTCCGTCAATACGGTTGCTGTCATCGGTGTGACTTCCGACGGTTTCATAATCACCGTGTTCCCTGCTGCAAGCGCCGGAGCCAGTTTCCATGTCATCAGTAACAGAGGCAAGTTCCATGGGTTGATCAATCCTACAACCCCAACCGGACGACGGATAGCATAGTGGAACGCAATATCATCCTGCTGGTATGCATCCGTTCCGACGGACGTCATGTAATCGGCAAAGAAATGGAAGTTGTATGCCGCCCGCGGAATATCCACCTGTCTTGCAAGCCAGAGCGGTTTTCCCGTATCCAATGATTCAAGTACTGCAAGTTCTTCTTTTCTTTCTAAAATTAAATCACCGATCTTCCGTAGAATGGCGGAACGTTCCCTGAGAGGCATTTTTCCCCATTCTCCTTTAAGGGCTCTTCTTGCTGCACGGACAGCGCGGTCCACTTCCTCTTTTCCGCCTTCGCTGACTACACCGAGCACTTCTTCCGTTGCCGGGTTAATATTTTTAAATTGTTTTGTCGACCGGACTACTTCCCCATCAATGTAGTGATGACAATCAATGGGTTTGACTTTTGCCTGAACTTCTGTTGTCGCCATTTTGATTCCTCCTTTTCGACAATCCATGATCATTCACAGGTTGCACAGTGATGTCTTGTAGCTTGAGTATAACGGAACCGACTGGATGAAAAAAGGAGGAAATTCCGCTATACGGAACAAATATGAATTTTTTTAATATTTTTAGTTTGATAAACTGTCAGAAAACGATATGATTATTGTAAATACAACTTTTTTATTCACATCAACTCTGTATTCATGCGTTCTTTTATGTAAAACAAGAACGAAGGAGGGAAAACGATGAGTAAAACGAAAAGCAATCCGCAAACATTGTCATCAGTCCGGAATGCTCTCAGGATTTTGAAAAGCTTCTCCACCTTTGAACCGACAAAAAGAGTCAGTGAACTTGCCGAGTCCCTCGGACTGGCAAAAAGTACGGTAAGCAGGCTGTTAGCCACATTGGCAAGCGAAGGATTCGTTATTAAAGATGAAAAAACAAAAGCGTACAAGCTCGGATTGTCAGTTCTGACACTGGGGGGCATCGTCACAAACAATTTTGAAATTCACAAAGAGGCGGTCCCTGTTTTAAACAAGCTTGTCAACGACACCGGGGAAACTGCCCACCTGGCGATTCTGGACGGAAATGACACGATTTACATCCACAAAGAAGAGTGCAATCATCCGGTCCGGATTTTAACCCATCTCGGAAGGAGAAATCCCGCTTATTGTACAAGTTCGGGGAAAGTTCTGCTCGCCTTCAGTGACCGGGAAACCGTTGAACAGGTGATTGAAAACGGTTTAGTCAAGCATATGCCGAATACCATCACGGATCCCGACGAGTTGAGGAAAGAACTGAAAAAAATCCGGGAACAGGGGTATGCCATCAGCACGGAAGAATTAACAGAAGGTACGCGGTCCGTTGCTGCACCAATCCGGGATTACACCGGCAAAGTCGTCTGTGCCGTCACGGTCGTCGGGCCGATCCAACGCATGCATGACCATAAAATACAGGAAATTGCCAAAAAAGTGGTGAGAGCCGCGGAGGATGCATCTGAACGGCTCGGTTATGATAAGCGGTATTTTAGGCAACTGGGCAAATAACAAAAAAGTACCGGATCTCATCAATTAGATGAATCCGGTACAATTTTTCAAATCACCGGCCCTAAAGGCGCCTGATCCTCAACCAGGGACAAAATTCGCGTCATTCCCCGGATATTCAATTGTTTTAACCGTTCCCGGAAATGAGCATCCTGGAATTGAATTTTTGCATCTTCCAGATTAAATGTGACCGGTACCCGGCAATGAATTTCTGCCAATTTTCCGGACAAAATTAAATGTTCCCGCTCCTTTTCAATTTTTTTCCGCTGGGAGGGTGTCAATTGATGCAGGTTTTTCAGCACCCCGCTGACACTGCCGTATTCCCGGATCAGTTTCTTCGCTGTTTTCGGACCGATGCCGTATACCCCCGGATAATGGTCGCTCGCATCGCCGGTAAAGGCTTTTATATCAATATACTGTTCCGGTGTATATCCCCGTTCGGTAATAAATTGGTCTTTTGACACAACCTCATAGTTGCCCATTCCTTTTTTTAATAACACGACATATACATGGTCATCCAAAACTTGCAGCAAATCATGATCGCCGGTCAGAATGTATACTTCTGCCTCTTCCTTTACCCGGCTTGCGATTGTTCCGAGACAGTCGTCTGCTTCATAACCGGACTTTGCGATATTCGGAACCGCAAGTGCTTCCAGCGCTTTTCTGGCCAAGAGAAATTGGGGAACGAGTTCTTCTGGAGGTTCCGCCCGGTTTCCTTTATAATCGGGATACAATTCATGGCGGAACGTCTTTTCCCCGGTATCCCAACAAACAGCCAGGTGAGTCGGTTTAAAATGGCTAACGGCCAAAAACAAATGCCGCAAAAATCCGTTAACCGCATTGGTCGGTATGCCTTCATCATTGTACATATACTGACCGTAAGGGGCGGTGGCGTAAAAGGAGCGGAACAAAACCGCCGATCCGTCCAAAAGTAATAATTTATGTCTTCTTTGATCCGTCAAAAAATTCACCTCGTATTTTTCCGGCCGGTCATTTGCTCCAATTCTTTTAATATATTTTTTAACCGGTCAATGTCCATTTTTTCATCTAGGATGGAACGCCAGCCGTTATATTGTTCTGCCGATTCTTCACTGAACCGGGCAATTATATCATCGAAGCAATGATCGATAAAACCGGTGTATTTTTCTATGAGTCGCGTTTCTCCGTCCTGTAAATATGCATCGACATAAGAGGAAAGATCTTCAAATAATTTTTCCTCCATTTGCTTTTTTCCGTTGCCTTCAAAAAACAGCTTCGGATTTTTAAACAAACCGAGGGTTTTGGCAAAACGGCCCGCGGGTATATGTCTAATTTCGTTTTCAAAACGGGGCGTTTCTATTTTCTTGTCTTCAAAGAGCGAAAAGGCAAGATTCCGGTTGATGTTTTTCAATTGGCCGGCCACCGTTTCATACTGCTCCCGTAATTTTTTATTGGCATAATTTTCAAGACGCAGGGAGGTTGCCCGCAATTCCTGGGCCAGATCAAACCCGACGGCAGTTAACAATTCTTTCAACGCCGCTTCCAATCCCCGCTTCGCCTCCTGGCCGCTACCTTTAATCGTCGCCGGGTTGAACGTTTCCCGGAAAAAATCGCCGAACCGGTACTGATGACGTTGCTTAATATAATATACAAGTTCCTTCGCTTCCTGCTTCAGCTGCTCTTTCATCATAACAGAGGCCTGATCATCGAGAATATGTTTAATTTTTTCCTCTTCCGCTGTTAATGTTTGCAGTTTCGCTTCTCTTTCTGCAAGATCCGTTTCTGCGGTTTCCACAAGAAGAGCCAGCCGCTCCTGCGCCTGTTTCCACTCCTGTTCGGCAGTATTTAACGCCAACTTCCGCAAATCATGGGTGATAAAACGATAAAAATCATGTTCAAAATCCGGAAAACCGGAGCCGAGTTTTTCACCGGTCAGTTTTTCTTTTAATGCGTTCAAACTGGAGACCGGATACAATTTCACATTGCGGATGCCGAATTTGAGCAGCTCACCCTCAACGTAAGCCAGGACTTCCTCCAAATCTTCTTCACTTTGGGCAAGGTCTACCGCATTGACAATGAAAAACATTTTGTCGAGTGCAAACTGGTCTTTCACCCGGCCGAGCTGGATTAAAAATTCACGGTCAGCCTTTGAAAACGCATGGTTATAATAGGTGACAAAAATAATTGCATCGGCGTTTTTAATATATTCGAAAGCCACATCCGTATGGCGGGCGTTGATCGAATCCGCTCCCGGCGTATCCACAAAGGTGATTCCCTTATTTGTTACCGGCGAATCGGTATAAAAGTCAATGCCTTCAACGAAACAGGATTTATCTTCCTCGGCCACGAACCGCTGGAACTTGTCCTTGTTGACCGTAAGCTTTTTTCCCAGTTTATCCGCAAATGATGGGTAGCCTTTATGAAAAGCATTTAAAAAGGATAAATGGGTCTTCAGAACCTGATTTTCTTCTTTATTTTTATGCAGTTTCTCCACATATTGGTAGCCTTCGTCCAGCGTTTTTGCTTCATAACCGAATTTTTCCAGCGCCTCATTAATATCCGCAAGCATCTGTTCTTCGCTTTTGAATGTTACGACACCCGTTCCGGACGGATGGCCTCTTCCGGCCGGAAGAATCCGGTTGATAGCTGCCGTCGTCGGATTGGGCGATACGGGTAAGAGCTTCTCTCCCATGAGTGCATTGGCAAAAGACGACTTTCCGGCACTGAATGCCCCGAACAAGCTGACAGTAAATTGTCTGTTTTCCAGCCGCGCCGCTCTTTTTTTCAACTGTCCGCTCACCTTTTCCATCGTTGGAATGCCGGAAAGCAGTTCGGCCGTTTTCTTCAGCTTGGCGGTCAATGCCTGTTGTTCTTTTCCGAGATCTTCCGCCGCTGTTTGTTCTTTTTTCTCCGCAGCACGCTTCCGCTTTTCTTTTTTCACATCCGGCTCTTCTTCAAGGAACGGCTCCCCGATTTCTTCGACCACTTCATCAGAGCCGGAAAGCAAACGTTCAATTTCCACCCACTGGTCTTCTTCCGGAGTTGCACCGTCCGCATCATACATTGCCAAAAGCATGTTTTTCGTATTTTCATATTTCTTGTCATAGTGTTCGAGGGCTTCCATCGCCGTCATATATTTGCTCACTTCAGCCAGCTTATTGTTTAAGTCCGCAAGATCCCGGCCGGCATTTTCATCGGCGAGCTTTTTGATTTCTAGGAAAATCTCCCGGCCCGCATTCATCGTGTATTTTTTTATCAATTCCGCCACGTCGCTTGTATAATTCAACACCGATTCACCGGTGACAAGGGCGCCCTCTTTTACAGCATCCTTCAACATATCTCCGGTGACCGGCAGGGAAAGCGCCTGGATGTCCGCTTCTGTTTTGCTGTGATGGATCCCGGCTTCGTTCAACAAACGCAAAAACAATTCTTTCAAATGGCGGACAATTTCCCGGTCGACATTTTCCTGCAACGATTGACGGAATGCTTCAAGCCGGGCTTTCCGGGCCTCTTCCGTCTTTTTCTTTGTAAACAGGAACCCGACCTTAAAATCATCCCGGGCCGATTCGAGGAAAGCTTTTGCCAGGCTCCGGGTATCCGCCGGCATCAAGTAAGCATTGTCCAACAAATTGTGCAGCTCTTCATCATATTTGTCCTGCAAATTGGCCACCGCTTCTTTCCGAATGTTGATTTCTTCATTCAAACGGTTATACTCTTTGCGGATTTCCTCTTTTTCTTCTTCATTCAACGGATGTAAAATCTCTTCATGCTTTTCGCGTTCTTCTTCCATTTCAAGAAGAAGATCCTTTAAATGTTCATCAATGATTAATTTTAATGAGCTGCCGGTTTCCAATGAAACCTCTTCTGCAAAAATCGTGCGGATTTCCTCTTTTAACTCTTCAAGCTCATTATGCGGATGGGAAAAATCTTTCAAACTCGTATAAAAAATCCCTTTCGGCTCAATGGACCATGCATGGAAAGCATCCTTCGTCATCTGTTTGAACGTCTCGAAAGAAAGCTCCTGTTCCCGGTGTTTATCAATCATATTCACAACTAAATAAACATCTTTCCCGTAGTCGGTCATTTCCTTCGTGAATAAAAAGTTTTCCTCCGCCTGGACATGGTTATAATCCATCACATAAAAAATAGTGTCGGCTAAATGCAGGGCTGATTCCGTCGCCAGCCGGTGGGCATCGTCCGTAGAGTCAATCCCGGGCGTATCCATGACGACCGCCCCTTCCGGAAGAACGGGCGAAGGAATTTCGATATCGACGGAGCGGATCAATTCCCCATCTTTAAAATATCTCTTCAACTTATCAAATGAAACATGGGAAGGGAATGTTTGGATCGTTCCATCATGAAGGTATACTTTAATTCCCCAGTTTTTTTTCACCCTAATTTTTACTAAATTTGCACTTGTCGGAATCGGACTTGATGGCAACACTTGTTCACCGATCAGATGGTTGACCATTGTCGATTTCCCTGCGGAAAAATGCCCGCAAAATGCGACAATTTTTTCCCTGTTTATCACTTTCCGGATTAAATCTTTTATTTTTCCTGCTTGTTTGCCATCCCCTTTGTCCGTGAAATATTGATAGAATTGATATAATCGGTTTAACTCATATGCGTCCTGTTTTGAAACGGTAAGTTGAGTCTGATTCATGATCATACCCCTTTGCCAAAAAATCATGATACTAATATTGTAAATGTTTTTTAATTTTTTTCTACTATTTCGGTTGTGAAAAGAAAAGAGAAAAAGAGCTGTATTTATTATATTTAAAAAACAAAGTTCACAAAACTTTACTTCGTCTGTAAAACCGGTGCTCGTACCCGGCTGCACTGCCGGAAATTCCCTCAGCTAACCATTTACATGTTTGACAAACGGAAAACGGGCTTAACAACAGATAGTGAAAATGTTTTATTTTTCCCGCCGGAATCTTTCCGCAGCCGGGCGGTGATTTGGCTACGGAAGATTTCCACCGTTTTTCAAGAGCGGGAAGAAAAATGTGCAAAAAATAAGCTTACTATTTTATGATAATAATCGTTATATTGTCCATGATATATCGTCCGGCAACTTTCCGCAAAAAATAAAAAAGCAATCCGAATGATTGCTTTCTTAATATGTCCGCTTTATATACGTGTTTGAAAGAGAGTAACTGATCGCTTGCTGCAAATTTTCCTCCGCTTCCTTCATTGTATTGACCGCCTGCTCAGTCAATGATTCTTCCTGTAATTGTTCATAGACCGATTCAATCGCTTTGGAGATCTTCAAAAAATCGAGCTGGTCTTTGTACATGCTTCATCCCCTTCTGTTCATTCCTTTCTCTTTATATAGTATAAAAAGAACTTTGACAAAATATTCCGCTATACAATCATTTCTCCCTTGAAACATTTCCGGACTTAATTTTTCCGAATATGAATAATGTATTCGGCATAAAAACAAAAAGCCCTCTTTTCATTATGAAAAGAGGGCTTTTTGTAATGACACCCCTAATAGCGTTCTGTAAGCCATGTTCTGTACCGTTGTACTGCAAGCGACTTTCGTCTCGTACTCCGGCGGTAATCATCTATCTGCGGAAAGCTGAACGCCTTCCGCCTCCCTTCCAGGTTCATTTCCCCGGAAGGAAGCTCCCCTACCATAATTTGGGTTTCTCGCTCGCGGGGTTTACCTCGTTCCACCCTTGCAATTTCTTGCAAGGCTCGTCTCTGTGGCACTTTTACAGGTACTTTGACCGTATCCGGAAACCGGACTTAGGTCATTTCCCGGCCGTCAGACCAGTAAATAACCGGTCTGCCCTGGCTTATGGTTTCGCCAGGCGCGAACACTACGGGCATCTCAGCACCGTGCGAGCATGGACTTTCCTCTACAATTGTTTAAACAATTGCAGCGATTACCCGAACGCTATTAGTGGTGATTTATTTCACTAATTATATTATAAAACAACTTGAGAAAAAGAACAACTGGATAAATATTGCTACAAGCGCCCCGGATCAATCATACAATTTATCCCCGAACACATGCTTTTCCAAATTGCTTAATCGTTTGAGGATATCGAAATTCGTTGCTCCTGTTGTCTGGGGCTGCTGTTTTTTCGCATCCTCCAGTTGTTTCTTTAATTTCTTATTTTCCATTTCCAATGTTTGAATATATTTCTTAAAGTTTTCATAATCTTTAATTATAATGTCTAAAAACTCGTCCACTTCGTCCTGGTTGTATCCGCGCATACTGATTTTAAATTCTTTTTCCAAAATATCTTTTGCTGTTAATTGAATGTTATCCAGTGCCAAAGACTTTCACCCCGATCATACTCATCATATTTTATTTTTTCAAAAATAAATTTATTTGTCAATTTCATCTCAAGATTGCAAACCGGTTCACTATGTAGTTTGTCTATTATATTATACAACATATTAACTTGAAACAGACTTATGAATAAAAAATAAAAAATTAATAAAAACAAAAAGCTGCCTCACGTTCAGGAAAACGGCTTCTCCTGTCCGGGGCAGCTTAACGGTTAATCAGAAGCCAAAAGGTCTCCCCGGCCTGTTGCAACTAATATGCTGGTGGCTGACTTGATTCACTGTGGAAAATGTGTGGGGGAAATAATGTTTATGTTTGAAAATGTGATGGTTGACTGTTGTCGTGTGAGCCGGGTGAATATGCGGTACGACATGGGTAATATAATTATTTTTTACAAACTTTCTTGTCGGATGAACAACCGGGGGCATGGCGCACCGCCGTGGAAAAAAACCCATACAATTCTCCCCTTTCCGGCTGAAATTTTCTGTACATTAATAAGGTATGTTCCAAGCGTGGAACATGTACTAATGAAATGACCTATTTTTGTCAGCCGGAAAGGGCGCATGACCAAACGAGATTTAAACGGTTTCCGCATGGTATCGAAACGGTAACCCGGCTCTTCACTGTGACTCGCGGTTAAAAAAATCCGGATTTTAAAATTTTTCCATTTTCCGTTCCAGCCGGCTCATTCGTTTGTTTATATCAGCAAAAAGTAAATCCGGCACGTTCCCGCGCAGTTTTTTGATCCGGCTGCATTCATCCACTGCGATGAGACAAATGTTGTAGGCACGACGGTAATCTTTCTGTTTATGCTCAAAATATTTGGCCAGTTCAATGCATGACTGGATTTTTACGTTTCCTCTGCCGGAATCGACCGTTTCCTGCCATAACGGAATGCTTTTTTCCAGTCTGTTTTGTTTTTTGTAGACGTTTGCCAATTCAAACATTCCCTGCCATAACTCCCGGCCTTCCAGCTCCCGGACGGCATCTTCCAAAAAGCGAACCGCCATTTCCCCTTCTTTTAATGATGCATACCATCTGCCGCAGGAAAGCTTTTCTTCCGCTGTTTGCCCGCCGGCCCTGCCGAGCAGCTGATCAGTGATATGAGTATATAAAATAATTAAAGACAATACGTCCTCTTCATTATGTTCTAACACTTTCAGGATCCCTTCCATATTTTTCGTATCGACAAAATCAAAATACACCATCGGAACTAAGTGTCCCGGAAGATCATCATGCCGTTCAATCCCTAAAATTTCTTTCTCCACAATGGACAGCTTCACCGACTCCAGCCGGTGTTTCCATAATCTCCGGGCAGCATGGAGCAGATCAAAATGACCGAAGGAAGGCAACTTGGGAACATGTTCACGGATTAACGTATGTCTTGTTTTCACTTGCGGCCAGTCGAAAGCACGTCCATTATACGTCACAAGCGTTGTATAATCGACTGACCGCAAAAAACTGTCATAAAGGGGAACTTCCCCGCCCGGTTCCGGTAATAAATGTTGTTTAACGACAACTTGATCCCTTTCAAAATATGCATAGCCGAGGAGAAAAATGATGTTTCCCGTTCCGCCGGATAATCCGGTCGTTTCCGTATCAAAGAAAAATAAATCATACGGACTATAATCCCTTGCGCTGAGCGGATGAGCTACCCCCGTATTTTGCCAGAGGGATACCGCATCAAGAAAATCTGCGAAACGGTATTTCCCCCGTTTCATGCTGATCGGATAACGTTTTTCCCGGATCAGACAATACTGTCCGTCCAAAATATACGGTGTAACTTGCCGTTTTTCCCATTCATCCCGGTTCGGAATCTCAACGGAAGATGTGCTTTTTTCAGCGACGGGGGCGTTTTTCCCGGCAAGATAAGATTCATATATTTTTAGCTTATTTTTTAACTTCATTTGATCACCCCGAACTGTCACCAGCCGGACAGAAAATATTCAAGTAACCGGACGGCATCCGCTTTTCCCGTATCAGAACGGACATCCGGACCGACACAGGACGGACACCCGGCTTCACATGGACAACCGGTAATATGCTCCTTTGTTTCCCGAAGAATTGCCGTTATGCTCTCATAAATTTGTTCACTTAAACCAACACCGCCGGGATAGCGGTCATAGAGAAAAATCGTCGGCAGGTCATTGTGGACCGCCTTCACTTGCGGTGCGGTCAACACATCGTTCGGATCACTCATGACAAACATCGGAACGATATTTTTCAGTGCATGGGTCACGCCGGTTAATGCTTCTTCCAGCCGTTTTTCCGGAAACTCCTTCAATTCTTTTTTCAAGGAAATCCAGCAGGAAGATGTGTGTAATATTTGCTCAGGAAGATGGATCGGGCCCGAGCCGATATTTTCATGGGTTTCAAATTTAATCTTTTTAAAAATGGTCGCCATCGCTTGGACGCTGACTTCTCCAAAACCGGTCACAACCGATTCCGTTTCCTTTTCTTTATCAATTTCCAAAACTTTTAACTGCACGGCCAGATTCGCATCGGTGTAATAGTCCACATTCACTTCCCGCACATAAGCCTTCTTCTCTTCCCAGTCCAGTTCTTCCACCTGGTACTGGGTTCCTTGATGCAGGTAAATCGCCTCTTCATGCAGCAGCGTCATGGCGCTGAATGTATCCATTTCGCCGATTACGCGGACATCCGGCGCTTCTGTCTGATCAATGATGACGACATTTTCCCTGGATGCGGATCGGAGGCTGATATTATGGGCGGGAAACGAATCACTCATCCAATGGAATTTATTTCCGCTCAACGTCAACACTTTTTGGTCTACGAGAAAATCCAGCACATCATCCACATCCATGCCGCCAAACATTTCTCCCTTTTGAAACGGGAGCTCGTACGCGGCACATTTAATATGATCGACAAGAATGAGCAAGTTGTCCGGATTAATCCGGGCCACTTCCGGAGATTGTTTAAAAAAATATTCCGGATGCCGGATGACATATTGATCGAGCGGACTTGTTCCCGCAACATAAATGACCGCGGCCTCCCCCTGTCTTCTTCCGGCCCGGCCCGCCTGCTGCCATGCGCTCGCCACCGTTCCGGGATATCCGGTCATAATGCAAACTTGCAGGCTACCGATATCGACGCCCAATTCAAGGGCATTTGTACTCACGACACCGTAAATATCGCCGTTCCTGAGGCCCTTTTCAATTTCCCTCCGTTCCTTCGGCAAATAACCGCCCCGGTATCCGCGGATCTTCTTTTCCCCGATTTTGTCCTTAATCAGTTCCTGCAAATAGGTCAAAATGACTTCGACACGGACACGGGTCCGGGCGAAAATAATCGTCTGAATTTTATTTTTTAAAAATTCACCGGCCAGTTTTCTAACTTCCAACACCGGGCTCCTGCGGATATTCAACTGGCGGTTGACGACCGGCGGGTTGTAAAAAATAAAATGTTTTTTCCCGGCCGGTGCGCCGTTTTTGTCAATGAGCAGCATGTTTTCCCCTGTCAATGCTTCTGCCAGCTCTTTCGGATTGGCAATGGTCGCCGAGGTGCAAATAAATACCGGCCGGCTGCCGTAAAATTCACAAATCCGTTTTAACCTCCGCAATACATTGGCCGTATGGCTTCCGAAGACACCGCGGTACGTGTGAAGCTCATCAATGATGACGAATTTTAAATTTTCAAACAGGGAGACCCATTTCGTGTGATGGGGCAAGATGCCGGAATGGAGCATGTCCGGATTTGTGATGACTATATGTCCAGCTTTACGGATTTTTTGCCGGATGTTCACCGGCGTATCACCGTCGTATGTATAGCTGTTGACGGAGATGCCCGCAGCATCGATCAATTCGTTTAATTCATTTTTTTGGTCATAACTGAGCGCCTTTGTCGGAAACAAGTACAGCGCCCGGGCGGTATCATCTTCCAAAATTGTTTGCAATACAGGCAGGTTATAACATAAAGTCTTGCCGCTGGCGGTCGGCGTAACTGCGGTAAAATGCTCACCGTTCATCCCGTATGTATACGCTTCTTTCTGGTGGCTGTAAAGCTGGGTAATCCCCCGTTTTTCCAATGCCTTCTTTAGTTCCGGATGAAGGTCATCAGGCATAGGGACGTAATCGGCTTCTTTCCCTTCAATGATTTCCCAATGGGTAATATTTTCTTTTACGTTTTTATCTGTTTTTAACCAGTCTAAAAGCTGGCTTAATTGTTTTCGCTTAAACATGGAACCCACCCTTCAAAACCGGTAATCCGTTACGTTACTATTATAGCGAATAAATGTTCGAATAACAAAATGCAGAGCGGTTTCCATTCCGCACGCTTTCTGTTCCTGTTCATATATTATATCGGAAAAAGTATAACTGTGGAGGGAAAAAAATGGGTGATCAGGATTCGAAAAAAAAGGACAGCCATGATGAATTATTTTTTCCAATTTATTCGCTGTTCCAGGAACGGCCACTGCGCAATATTTTAGAAAGCATTGATCAATTTTTCCACCAAACGAATCTGAAACCCGGCTTCAAAGTAAGATTGTTTGAAGACGCTGAAAAATATACAGTCCGGGCGGAACTTCCGGGCGTCGGCAAAAATCAGATTGATCTGCGGATAATGGAACATAGTGTAACTATTACCGTTGATACCCGTAAAACCGAAACGGTGGAAGATAAAAAGGAAAAAACGGTCAGTCAAAGTCATTACCGTAAAAAAGTAAGCCGTACCATTCCCCTCTATCATCCCGTCAAAGTCCAACGGTCAAAGGCCAAATACTGCGACGGGCTGCTGACGGTACATCTGCCGAAAAAATACGGAAAACGTATCCCGCTTGATGATTAACCGTGGAACAGGCTGATCTGTCCATGAATCCGGGAGATGTTCCAATCTCCTTGCCGGTACAGACCAGCCTGTTTTATTTTTTTATCATTTGGCTGAAACCTTTAATTAATGATGAAAATTGATCAACGACACTAAGAAACTGCCCGGCGGTGGAGATCATTTTATTAATATCCAATGTTCCATCCTTATTTTTAAATGTTTCAAGCAATGAAACGGAGGCCGGATGCTGAAAGGATTGTTCCTGATTGGGCGGAGACGATTGCGGAAGCGGCGGGAGATCCCCCGGCCGGGGTTGATAAAGCGGATGAAGCGGATTTTCAAGCAATGTGTGAAAAAAACTTGCTTGCGGTCCCTCCGGAAAGTGGTTGGCCAAATGATCAACAGGAGGCGTAAAATGAACGTACCCGCCAAAAGGATAGGAATTTAAACGGGAAGCGGGTAAAAAATCATGATTGAGCGTTACAACCGGCGGTCCGGATTGAATCCCTTCGTGTCCGGAGGGGTAATTCACCGGAAAAAAATGCACGGCAACACCTCCTCTGTTAATCCCAGCATATCATATGAATGTATGCCCATTTCCGTGCATATTTCATCCGGAATACAGGTTAGTCCACCCGGTTTTTTATTTCTGCCGATAATTTTTCCAGCACATATTGTACGGAATGAATATGGTGTTTAAAACGGCGGAGGCTCGTTTTCGGATCAAAGGCCTGCACGCAAACTTCCTTCATATTCTCCGTGGCAGCATCGATTTGCTGTCCGTACAAGTTTTTCGGTCTATGTGAATGAACCCACTCTTTCGCCAATTGATTCCATTCATCCACACATCGATGGACTTCATTGACAAACGGTTCAACAACCTCGAAAAAGTCCGGTTTTTCTCCCATTGATTTCACTTTATCATATGTTTCATCCACTTTATGCAAATATTGCCTGACCCGGACGGTTTTATCGTATACAAGTTCATGCTGATTCACGGGATCACCTCCCGTACTATTATAACCGGAAACGGATTTTTGGTTTAAAAAAATAGATCCTCTTTACCGCCGTTTCCTGTGTTCAAACTACGGCGGTAGACGGGATCCGTTTTCCTTTCTTTCCGTGTTCCATGCTTCCGACTACATCGTTTATTTTTTCTTCGACCGATGCAATTTCATTCATAATCGGTCCGCTGTTCCGACGGATTTCCCATTGAATGGCTACATTCAATTTTTCTTCCACCAGTACCATATCTTGTTCCAATTGATACAACATATCTAGGAAATCGTTTTTGCCGAGCGGCTTTTCTCCGGTCAATTTTATTCCTCCCTGGTAAACGGTTTAATATCTTAAATTCGCTTCCGCCGTTTTTCTTCCTTCACACCTGACAAAACAAGTTTAAATTCGATAAAGATAGCGGTGATTTGACAGACAGATCGACGCATGAAAAGAGCCGTTTCGTCCATACTAATGGGCAGGAGGTGGATAGCATGGCGAAAAAGAAGAAGCAAAACCGCGGTGCTGAAAAAGAAAACCGGGCATATACAAAAGCCGCGGAAGGAAATCCGAAGTTAGAAGGACCGAACCGTCCAGCGACATAAAAGATTACAGGGTCTTGCAAAAACAGGCAGGACCCGCCTATTCATTCAAATCTTTCCACTCTTTCCATACCGCCATGAGTTCAATTTCTATCCTTTTCTTCCTGTACCAGCGGGTAAGATCAACTTCCTCCGTCAATTCGGGCGTTTTATACCATTTCTTTTTCACTCGCTTCTTTTCATCCCAACGTTTCCCCTTTAACGGATAATGTTTTACAACCGGATAAGTGAGCCGTAAAAAAGGAGTATCCCTCTTTTTCTTAAAACTATACTGTTCATAATCAAACCGCGATCCCGAATGTTCCGTTCTCTGTACAAAATCAATGATTTTCCCGTAAATGGCTTGGTCAAAGAGAATCGAAGCCAGCTTTTTTCCTGTATCGATCCGTCCGTCAACACGGGTGAAGTGATCCACCCTCGTCCCGTACAATGTTCCGTCACAAGCAGGAAATATGACGACACCAAAATGAAAAAATTCCTGAAGCCGAAAGAATAGTGTATGAAATACCTTTTTTTGATAAAATGGATTTGATATTACAGGAGACTGGATTAGATTTTGTTCATTGATAATCAGTGAATACAGCAGACGTTTCTCGTCTTTTGTTTTCCAAAAATGTTGCCATTCTTTCATCATAAACCGGCTTACATTAAAATAAGGTAGTAAATGAAAAAGCGGCCGGTTGTGCATTTTAGAATAATGGTAAAGCAACAATTGCGGATATGCATCGTGAAAAATCAGCCAGTTCGAACGTTCATATACGAAAAAAGCCGTACGGCGCACATCCCGGTCCAATAAAGTTTTGAACCATTTTGATTCCAAATCGCACATATACCAGCCTGCATTGCGGGATACGGTCGCAGCCAGCAATGCCCACAATATTTCCGGATGTTGGAAATAAAAACGTTCATAAAATTTTGTCCGCGAGATATTATCCATATTGCCCTTTTTTGTTTTTTGTACTATATGTTTAATCAGCAGGTTTTCATTGATAATGACCAAGAAATCCAGCTCCTTTTAAAACAATTGTATGTCTTTGAGGTGGTTATGAATGGTAATTCGTTACCCGGGTGGAAAGCCGTACGTCACTGGAAAAAAGAAACGCACCCATATCCAATACGGAAACAGGGGCATGACACTGGAAGAGGATTTAAATGAATCTAATAAGTATTATTTAACAAACAAAATTGCTGTTATTCATAAAAAGCCGACACCGGTCCAAATCGTTGACGTGGACTATCCGCATCGGAGCATGGCCGTCATCCGGGAAGCGTATTTCAGGACGCCTTCTACGACGGACTATAACGGTGTTTACAAAGGAAGGTATATTGATTTTGAAGCTAAAGAAACGCAAAATGAAACGTCATTCCCGTTAAAAAACTTCCACGAACACCAAATCAAACATATCGAGCAGGTGCTTCAATGCGGCGGAATCGCTTTTGTCATTATCCGTTTTTCCAAAACTGAAGAAGTGTTTTTTCTCGAAGGAAAAAAACTGTTGCAATTTTGGGAAAGAATGGAGCAAGGCGGTAGAAAATCAATAGCAAAGAAAGAATTTGAAGAATACGGCCACCATATTCCACTTGGCATTAACCCGAGAATTGATTATATTAGGATGATAGATTCCCTGTACGAACTGGATTAACCAGATCCACCGGGGAAAAAATAATTTCATATACAGCTGTACATTCAGATCCTGTTTTGACAAGGAATGAAAGGAGTCATCGTTATGACTGAAGAATATAAATCCCGCACGGAAAGACGACGGGCTAAAGAAAGCCGCCGGCAAAAACGGAGAACGGAAAAAGGAAGGAATAAAGGTTCATTCGGTTCTCTCGCTAAAAAATTAGTGCTGGCACTTGTCATATTATTTATGATCGGGTTAATCGGAGGACTCGGTGCTTTTGCTTATTTTATCAGCGATACACCGGAACTCGATCCGCAAAAGTTAAAAGACCCGGTACCATCGCAAGTATATGATATGAACAATGAAGTCGTCACCGAACTGGGTACGGAAAAACGGGATCTCGTCGCCTTTGATGACGTGCCCGAACTTGTGAAAAATGCAATTTTGGCAACGGAAGACGTCCGCTTTTTTAAACACCACGGAATTGATTTTATCCGGCTCGGTGCAGCAGTCATCAGCAACGTCCGGGACGGATTTGGTTCTCAAGGGGCCTCTACTTTGACCCAGCAAGTCGTCAAATTATCTTTCCTGTCCAATGAAAAAACATTGGAAAGAAAGGCTCAGGAAGCATGGCTTGCGTTTCAGCTCGAACGGCATTTTTCCAAAGAAGAAATTTTTGAAATGTACGTCAACAAAGTTGCGATGGGCGGAAACATTTACGGAATCAAAGCGGCAGCCAATACGTATTTCGGTAAAGAACTGGAAGAATTAACTTTGCCGGAAGCGGCGCTGATTGCCGGATTGCCGCAAAGACCGAATGCGTACAACCCGTTTGTGAATCCGGACTTGGCCGATCAACGGAAAAATACCGTTTTATCCTTAATGAACCAGCACGGCTTCATTTCCGAGGAGGAAATGAAAAAAGCCCAAAACACCCATGTATCAGAGCTTATTGTAGACAATCCGAATGAAAATATTAAAGATGATTCGCCTTACGATGCTTTTGTCGACCAAATCATTGATGAAGTAACGGAACTCGGATACAATCCGTTTACCGACGGATTGAAAATTTACACAACCCTTGATCGGGATGCCCAAAAACGGGTTCACGAAATTTTAAACACGGATCAATATATCCGTTTTCCAAATGATCAAATTCAGGCCGGGGTTGTATTATTGGATACAAAAACCGGTGAAATCCGGGCAATCGGCGGCGGCCGTCACCAAAAAGTGCGGCGCGGTCTGAATTACGCTATTGACATTAAAAGACAGCCCGGATCCACGATCAAACCGATATTGGACTACGGTCCGGCAATCGAGTATTTGAAATGGTCAACATACCATCAATTTGAAGATAAACCGTATACGTACCCGACCGGCCAGCCGGTATATAACTGGAACCGGCAATATCACGGAAATGTTTCCATGCGCTACGCATTGCAATGGTCTTTAAACATTCCAGCCGTTCAGGCGCTTGAAGCCGTGGGTCTGGAACAGGCAAAAGAATTTGCGACAAACTTGGGGATTCCGATTAAGGAAGATATCAGCCATGCCTATGCGCTCGGCGGTTTTAAATACGGTTTTGCTCCCATTCATTTAGCCGGAGCTTTCAGTTCCTTCGGTAACGACGGCATGTACACGGAACCGCACGCCATCCGGAAAATCATTTTGTCCGACGGTGAAACATCGGTGAACTTACAGCCGAAACCGAAACGGGTCATGAGCGATTATACGGCCTTTATGATTTCCGACATGCTGAAAACGGTCGTTCAAAGCGGAACGGGAACTAGTGCCGCTGTTTCCGGGGTGCCGATCGCAGGTAAAACAGGGACAACCAACTATACGGATGATGAAAAGCGGAAATACGGCATCAAAGACGGTTCACCGGATGCCTGGTTTGCCGGTTATTCCACCAATTATACGGCAGCGGTATGGGTCGGTTATGAAGATAAGAAAAAACCGGTGGATGATACGAAACTTCCATTGCATATTTTCCGTTCATTAATGACCCATGTGCATGAAGGTATTGAAACACCGGACTTCAGACAACCGGACAGTGTCGTCAAACTAGCAATTGAAAAAGGATCCAATCCGCCGAAACTGGCCGGTGAAAATACACCGGAAGATGAAATCGTTTATGAATATTTCGTCAAAGGAACGGAGCCGAAAGAAAAATCGAAGAAGTTTGATGACAAAGATAAACTGCCACAGGTTAAAAACCTCAGTGTTGATTACAACGAAGAACAGGCAACAGCAACCCTGACATGGGATTTCGACAGCAAAGAAGACGATGTATCCTTTGAAGTTTATCTGTCCTCCGGTAATTCCGGCGAACAGCTTGTATCAGAAACAACGGCAAAACGGGCAGAGGTTGCAAATATCGTACCCGGACTGTCCTACCGTTTTACTGTTTATCCGGTTATTGACGGCAAGAAAGGGAAAGGTGCCAGCGTAACCCTCGATCTTTCCCGAATGATGGAAAATGAAGAGCAGGAAGACAAAGAAGAAGAAAACGGGAAAGAACAACCGGATGATGAACAAGAAACAGGACAGGATGGACAACAGGGAGAAGAACATCAATCTGACGGTGATCAGGACAATGCCGGATACAATAACGGGAATCAAAACAATCAAGGCGAACAAAATGACCGGCAAAATAACGGCAACAACCCGGGTCAACAGCCGGGAAACACCGGTGAACAGCAGAGAAATCAACAAAAACAGCAAAGAAATGAATCCGGTCCGAACAACTCCAACGGGGAATAAAAAAATGAGTGAACCGTTTCAACGGTTCACTCATTTTTTTATTGCCGTCTGTATATAAAAAATTTTCTCTTGTTCCACCATCAG
>CALGYZ010000023.1 GCA_937934645.1 uncultured Bacillaceae bacterium
ACCCTTCCCAAAAGTCCTGTAAAAATATTTTAAATAAATTAAAGTTTAAGTAAAAGTTCATGATTCAAAAGGATGTTGTCTAGTAATATAATATTAGGAATACTGTTTGTTACTATAGTTCTCTATAACTATATTTTAACTTGATTAATGGTAAAAAATCCATATACTTTTTAACAAAAAATAAAAACAAATTCAAATATTGAAGTTTTTTCGAAATTTATAGTATGATTAGTTTGTAACATTCGCATGATTGCATTGCAATTAAATAGATAAAAGGATGTGCTTTATAGTTCTTTTTTACCTGATTATAACATTTGTTTGGCATTTTGTTGATATTTGTATGACAAAGAAAAGTCGGTATTTTGTCTCATGCTTTTATTCCTTATTTTTTCCGGAAGATCTGTAATCAAATTAGGGAGTATGGAACTATATTATTTTTTTGAAATAATCTCGTAAAAAGAAAATGAAATAAGGAGAAAAGAAATGATGTGTAAAAATGAAAAGGGATTTACATTGGCGGAAGTTATTGTGTCAATTGTAATCGTATCCATCATTCTTTTGTCTTTCTTTCAACTTTTTATCCAACATACAAAAATCGCCGGCTCAAACACAGAGAAACTTATTACTGTCAATATTTCGCAGGCTTATTTGGAACGGTTAAAACTTGAACGGGCGAATCCTTCCGATCCGGTTTATTCCGAACCGTATGAAATGATATTAAATGACCAGTCTTATACCATTACCGTTAAAACTTCGCAAAACGAAAATGAAAAAGAAATGAAACTATTGAATGTCGTCGTTACTACAACTTCCTCGGATGAAAAAACGAAAGGAGTTGTAGAAGGTTATGTTAAATATGACTAGACGTATATTTCAAAATTGCAAAGGAATGACACTTGTAGAGTTGCTGGCTGTTCTGACAATCACCGGTATTATTTTAATTTTAAGTACCGGCATTTTAATAAATGGAATTAGAAGCTACGATTCAGCAGCCGCAGAAACGGTGCTGCGTGATGAAGCAGATTTGATTATGACATATTTAATGAAGGATATTTTTACGTTAAAAGAATCAGAGATTCAAAAGCTTGATCACGGAAAAAACAACGATATTCCGTATTCGAAGATCGTATTGCATCCGGATCATTCAGGGGAAATTAAAGAAATCGGTTTCCAGGGCTCAAAAGTTTTGACAAGAAACGGAACGTATGAAATCGGGAACAAGTCTGTTAAATTACTACCGGATTATTCAATAACGAAGCTTGAATCAAAACCAGAATCCGGAGATTCCCGCAATAAAGTTTACAGAATCGAATTTACGCTAAGACATGCGAAAAAAAATAAAGATGTGACGTTTGTCAGTGAAGTATCCACAGTCAATGATATCCAATGAAACCAAAGAGGGGATGCTATATGCATTTTGCAAAAAATGACAAAGGATATACATTGGTATTAGCTATTGCAATCATTACATTGTTCATGGTCCTTAGCTTAAGTTTGATGACGTTGACAATCAGCGGGGCAAAAAAGAGTAAAATGCGGGAAACCTCAACCCAGGCGCAAAATTTGGCTGTCAAAGGGATTGATTACGCTGTAGAACGTATTCAGACATCACTCAATGAAGAAATTTCCGGAGGGAAAAATGCTTCAGAATTCAAAACCATTCTGGAAAATACGCTGGATCAATATTCATGTAAACATAAAAAAATTAATCTTCCGGATACGTCCACCGGAAATGCCGAGGTTTGCATTCAATCCTATTCGGATCTGTCTGAAACAAATCCATATAAAAAATTGGTTACGTTCGAAGGAATTGGAAGTGCGGAGGGAAAGACAGAAAAGGTCCGGTCCGCCTATGAAATCGGAGCTGATCTGGAGCTGGAAATGTTTGATTATGCCCTCAGCACATTTAAAAAAAATAATAACGGCGGAAATTTATCCATCCATGGCGGAGTGGAAGTACACGGAAATATGAATATAGACGGTAATTTATACGCCAGTGACAAAAGCAGATACAAAACAAGAACCGTTCACAGTGTGCTACCCCGTGCCTACAATTCGAATATGAATTTGACCGGAAACAGCATCCGGGTATATAAACCCTTCCAAATGGAGGGTCATTTGGCACCGGTTTCCGAAATGTTCCATCCCTCTGCCATGCCGGCAAATGTTCCGCGGGATGTTATTCATCCCGACTTCAATATCGGTCAAATCATCGATAATTTTAAATTTGACAAAAATTCAGATGGTGTTACTTTAATGAAAGTTGGAAATTTGGAAAATAAAGGTACAAATATCGGGGCCTGGAATTTAAAAAGCAATGCCGAAAAAGTTGTTTTAAAGTTTTTGGGTAAGACGGATTATGACTGGACAATCTGGGGGAAAAACCGCTTTAAAGCAATTGCTTTCCCTAAGGACCTGAAAATAAAATATGACCCCTCCATATTAACTGATCCGGAATTTACCGTTACAAACTGGGCATATATCGGGGCCGATATGGAAATCGGACTTCACACATCCAATGAACTCACTCATCTATTAGAAACAGATGTTACAATAAATGGTGCGTATTTCGTCAATGATGACTTACGTATTAACACAGCCCGGTTAACAGGGCATGCGGTATTCTTTGTAAGGGATAAAGTAGAAATAGAATTTTCCCAGCTTGATGGAACCTTTTTTATATTTGCCAACGGTCCTGTAACCATTAAATATGTTGCCAACAACCATAACGAAAGAATCGACTCGAGACAGCGAAGCTATATTAACGGCTTTATCTTTTCCAACGACTCCATAACAATCGACGGGGCAACATCATTGTTAACGATTAACGGGGGATTGTCTGCCAACAATATTTACGTAACGAGCATCCGGGGACGTGCCATCGAATTAATTTGGCCACCGGTTCTTAATCACGGGCTACAGTCTTATTGGTCTGGATTACATTTAAACTATTTCGAAAAGGCCGAGAACCAAAATAAAGACCGCATAAAAATCGGTCTGCTACTTAAAGATACGATCGATATTGAATCAAGATTGCAAATCAGGCATGATCCTGTCGCCCTTGTGAATTACTTAGATGTTATGCGCATCAATAAAATTGACAAGCCGGTTGAAATCGAAAGAGAGTTTGTTAATCCGTAAACTATCCTGAATGAATCAATTAAATAACTTTATATAACAAAATGGCCGGAAAATTTTTTCCGGCCGTTTTTATGTTTGCAAGCTTTTAGTTTCTAAACAATTTTTCTTTTATTTCTTTTATGAAATATATTGATCCGCAAATCAGGATATTTTCATTGTTTTTTTCCGACTCTCTGAGGAATCCTGCCCAATCCTTGACAATTTCTTTGTCCGTTGCGCCGGACAGGTTATACAGATCCTCCGCAGTTGCAGCCCGGCTATGGTCAAAACCGGTGAAATAAAGCGGCGTCCCCAGCGTTTCCAAAGCTTTTACCATATCCTTCAGCGGCTTGTCCTTCAAAGCGGCAAACAGGACACTGAATTTTTCTCCTGGATAGTGCCGAGATAAAGTATTTACCAGATTTTCCATCCCTTCTTTATTATGGGCGCCGTCCAAAATAACCAGCGGATTTTCCCGGACAACTTCAAATCTTCCCGGTAAAGAAACCGCCTGCAGGCCCTTTTTTACATGTTCTTCTTCAATTAAATAAGCATAAAATTGTCTGAGGTATTCTGCTGTCATAACAGCAAGTGTTGCATTTTCGAGCTGGTGCCGGCCTGCCATCCGAAGGGATAATCCCTCATAAGCCAAAAACGGGGTTTTTACAATTAACTGTTCCATGCCGTTTTCCGGGCCGAGATCCTGATATGAGAATTCTCGGTTCAACCGATAAACGCCGGATCGTTTTAATTTTGCCGTCTCTTCAATTACGGGAAAAATTTCTTTCTCAGTCACCGCCGTTACAACCGGAACACCGTTTTTAATCAGACCGGCCTTCGCTCCGGCAATTTCTTCCCGGGTCGATCCGAGATAACCGGTATGATCCGTACCAATGTTTGTAATAACCGTAACAAACGGATGAATAATATTCGTTGCATCGTCTTTTCCGCCCATGCCGACTTCAAATACCGCCAAATCAACCGGATGAATTTTTACAAAATAATAAACCGCCATCGCCGTTAAGATTTCAAACTCAGTCGGTGCGCCCAAATCAGTCTTGCTTAATTCATCGGCAAGCGGTTTAATGACATTGGCGGTTTTCACGAAATCTTCTTCCGGAATTGGCTTCCCGTTTACTGCTATCCGTTCACGGAAAGATTCCACAGATGGTGATGTGAATGTTCCCACAACATATTCGGCCGTCTGGACAATTGAGCGCAAAAACGCTGCCGTGGAACCTTTTCCGTTTGTTCCCCCGATATGTACCGTGCGCAAACGTCTTTCCGGATGATCCAGCTTTTCCATGAACCAGTTCATCCGTTCAAGGCCCGGTTTCACCCCTTCTTTAAGCTGGTCATTAACCCATTGGATTACTTCTTCACTCGTTTGTAACATTGTTTGCCACTCCCCTTGCATGTTGTAATACTCATTTGCTGCACATAAAAAAATGATAGCAGGACTGTATACCGTTCTTGTTTTCCACGCCGCGTTACAACGGACCTAATCTTATTATAAAGTTTGTTCCCTTTCATTGTAAAAGAAGTTGCTGTTCTCAAAAAGCAAAGTGAAAAAGCCGCCCGCAATCAGGGGAAATATTTTCCCAGATCTACCGGGCAGCTTCCTAAAGAGTTATTATAGTAATTTCCGGATTTCATCCAGCCGTTCTTTGACCGTCTCGCGCTTTTCCAAATAGTCTTTTTCCTTCCTCCGCTCTTCCTCAACAATATGGGCGGGTGCTTTCTTCACGAAGTTTTCATTGGACAGTTTTTTCTGTACCCGTTCGACTTCTTTGTTCAACTTGTCCAATTCTTTTTCCAGACGCCCGATTTCCTCTTCTACGTTAATTAGTCCGGTCAGCGGTAGGTAAATTTCCGCTCCTGATACGACAGCGGTCATGGCCTGTTCCGGAGGAGTGGCATTCATGCCGGTTTTCAAATCTTCCGGGTTACAGAACCGCTCAATATATGCTTTGTTGGCTTCGATTGTATTTAGAGCTTGTTCATTATGGGCATTGATAATCATTTTGATCTTTTTGCTCATCGGCGTATTGACTTCCGCACGGATATTCCGGACGGAGCGGATAATCTCCATGAGCAGTTTCATTTGCTTGCTTGCCTCCGGATTGGATAATTCCGGACGCACTTCCGGCCATTTTGCAACAGTAATCGATTCGCCTTCACGCGGCAGGTTTTGCCAGATTTCCTCAGTAATGAACGGCATGAACGGATGCAGCAAGCGCAACGTTTGATCGAGCACATAAGCAAGAACGGACCGGGTTGTTTTCTTCGCCTCTTCATCATCACCGTTTAACGGCAATTTTGCCATTTCAATGTACCAGTCGCAGAAATCATCCCAAATGAAGTTGTACAGCGCACGTCCGGCCTCACCGAATTCATATTTTTCGGCAAGTTTTGTCACGGTTTCAATCGTTTCATTTAACCTTGTTAAAATCCAATGGTCAGCAACGGATTTCTTTCCGGAAAGATCAATTTCATCGTATGTCAATCCGTCCAAATTCATTAATGCAAAACGAGAAGCATTCCAAATTTTGTTGGCAAAGTTCCAGACGGCCTCCACTTTTTCCTTGCTGAACCGCAAATCCTGTCCCGGTGATGATCCCGTTGCAAGGAAATAGCGGAGTGCATCTGCACCGTACTCCTCAATGACATCCATCGGGTCCACGCCGTTTCCGAGGGATTTACTCATTTTCCGGCCCAGCTCATCACGCACGAGTCCGTGGATTAATACATCTTTAAACGGACGCTTGCCGGTAAATTCTATTCCCTGGAAGATCATCCGTGCTACCCAGAAGAAAATGATATCATAACCGGTAACAAGTACGTCAGTCGGATAATACCGTTTTAAATCCGCTGAGTTTTCATCCGGCCATCCCATGGTAGAAAAAGGCCATAATGCCGAACTGAACCATGTATCCAGTACATCGGGATCCTGTTCCCAATTTTCGATGTCTTCCGGCGGTTCATGGCCGACATAAACTTCACCAGTTTCCTTGTGATACCAGGCCGGGATGCGGTGACCCCACCATAACTGCCGGGAAATGCACCAGTCGCGGATGTTTTCCATCCAGTGCAAATATGTTTTTTCAAACCGTTCCGGTACAAAGTTAACTTTTTCCTCGGTTTCCTGGAGCCGGATTGCGGCTTCCGCCAGAGGTTTCATCTTTACAAACCATTGGGTGGAAAGATACGGTTCCACAACCGCCCCGCTCCGTTCGGAATGGCCGACGGAGTGGACAATTTCTTCAACTTTAACCAACAGTCCTTGTTCTTTCAAATCGTTGACGACTTGTTTCCGGCATTCGAAACGGTCCATTCCCTGATAGTTGCCGGCATTTTTATTCATTGTTCCGTCCTCATTCATGATGAGAATCCGTTTCAGATTATGGCGGTTTCCGATTTCAAAGTCATTCGGGTCATGTGCGGGCGTAATTTTTACTGCACCGGAACCGTATTCCATATCGACATATTCATCTGCAATAATCGGAATTTCACGGCCGACAAGCGGAAGAATTAACGTTTTTCCGATTAAATGTTTGTAACGTTCATCATCAGGGTGAACGGCAACAGCAGTGTCGCCAAGCATCGTTTCCGGACGGGTTGTCGCAATCTCGATATGACCGGAGCCGTCCTTTAATGGGTAACGAATATGGTAAAGGGCGCCTTTTACATTTTTGTATTCAACTTCGATATCGGACAGGGCTGTTTTTGTTACCGGATCCCAGTTAATGATATATTCACCACGATAGATCAGTCCTTTTTTATACAAAGATACAAACACTTCCCGAACCGCCCTGGATAATCCTTCGTCCAGAGTAAAGCGTTCCCTGCGGTAATCCAGGCCGAGACCGAGTTTTGCCCATTGATCCCGGATCAGCTGGGCGTATTTTTCCTTCCATTCCCATGTTTCCTCCAAAAACTTTTCCCTGCCGAGATCATAACGAGACTTTCCTTCTTCTCTGAGTTTTTCTTCCACTTTAGCTTGTGTCGCAATTCCGGCATGGTCCATTCCCGGAAGCCACAACACGTCATAACCCTGCATCCGTTTCATTCGTGTAATTATATCCTGCAACGTTGTGTCCCAGGCATGGCCGAGATGGAGCTTGCCGGTAACGTTCGGCGGTGGGATGACAATCGAAAACGGTTTTTTTTCTTCATCTTCCGTCGTTTCGAAAAATTTATTTTTTACCCACCATTCATAACGTCCTTTTTCCACTTTACGGTGGTCATATTTCGGCGGCATGGAAAATTGTTGCTCTGTCATTTTCAATAAATCCTCCATTTCTCTTTTCTTTAAAAACAAAAAACCCCGATCGTTAAAGGACGAACGGAGTTGATTCGCGGTACCACCTTTATTCACAAATGCCCCATAACGGGTGCATTTGGCACTCAATTTGGATAACGGTTTTCCCGGCTTTTGCTACTAAAAATTCACAAAAGCTGCTTATGGGCGACCTTCCATCCGTTCGGCTTAGGAACTCGCACCGTCCGTTCCCTCTCTGAAAGCGTCCGGGATGTACTCCTCCCACTCATCGCATTTGTTCCTGTTTTACTATTTATTCTATAAAAACCTGCTATGTTTCGTCAATCATTATCAACATTTTTTTCATAAATTATACCAGCCGGGATTGAACGGAAATACAATTTCCTCCCTTCAGAAACATATGATAAATTAAGAGCCGGCAATGCAGGGAGGGGTTTCAGTGAGAAGGAAATATAATCCGTATTTATTGCCGCCAAAAATCCGGATGATTCGTCATGCGGCAAAGCAACTCATTATTCCGTTTACGATTTTCCAGGGAATCCGGACGTTAATATTGCCCACAACCTTTGATGTTATTTTACTATTAATATTTTTATTGGTTGCCGCTGGTTTTTACTTTGAATTGTTATAGAAAAAGAGGGGGGAACATCTAAATTCCGCCCTCTTCTTTATTTTTCTGGCTTTCCAGACGGCTGATTACGTATTCAGTATTTTTCAACCGCCAATATTCTTGTTCAAGCAGCTTGGAATATACCAGCTCATGGTTGGCAACCCGTCTTGTTTCATACCGGTTCAAAAGCCGGATGATGTAACCGGGCTGGGAAAAATAACTCTTAAACAATAACATTTCCGCATCAGTAAACGGAAAGTTTTTTATATAGGATTTCAGCCAGTTCAGGCAGTCATCATGTTGGGCCGGCCAGGTGCGCAAAACTTCCGAGAAGAAAGGGAGTAAATCCTGATACGGTGCGCCGAAACGGCTTCGTTCAAAATTAATAAAATAGCCGTAACCTTGATCATCCGTTAAAAAATGATCCGGGCTGAGGCTGCCATGGAGAAGTACAGAACGCCACTTCCGCTCCTCTTCTATTTTAATTTTCCATTGCTCCAATGTATAAAGGGCATAGTGGTAAGCATTTCTGAATTCATTGTAATACCGGACAAATCCCCATTCAAAAGGAGACATATACCATTTTTGTTCACAGCGTTCAATCCACTTGTCCAGAAAGGCGATTTCCCTTTTCCATTGTAAACTCGTTTTTTCAAAATGCTCCCTAATCCTTTCCTTTTCGATCTTTAAATCCCGGGAAGTCAGGAAATGGAGCCGGGCCAATTCTCTGAACATTTTAACCGTATGGCCAGAGTCGGCCTGCCGCTTGACACCTTCCAGCCACGGCATCAAATAATAAAGTTTGTGATCTTTATATACGGCATATTGGCCGGTATTTGCCGGGAAAACAGGGACAAACCGGTAGAAGCCTTTATAATACAAAAATGAGAAAAGGGCATGAAGCTTGTTTCCTTTCCGGACACTTGTTTCTTTACAAGCATATACCCGGCCTTGACTGTAAACTTTATATACTTTTCCCTTCTTTTCAATCCGTTCGGGCCAAATTTGAAAACTTTGCAATACTTCCCAAATATTGCGTTCTTTCGTCCGTTCCATCCGTTCACCCCGTTACACACAAAAAACGGGTAAATCACCCGTTTTCTGCATAGGAAATTATGAGGACGAAGGAGATTTTTGTTTCACCGGAATATACAGTACCTGTCCTTCATAAACATCCTGGTTCGGCTCCAGCCGGTTTGTCCGCAATAATTGGGATACACTTACTTCATAACGGTCGGCAATCAAATGTAATGTATCTTCCGGCTGAACAATATAAATCTTCATTTTTGTAACGGGATTTTCATCTTTTCTGGCAAAGAACTCGGTTAACGAGATCGATTCTTCTTCCTCTTCCTCATCTTGGGATTGGTAATTAATATTTTTCTCTTCCCGTTCGTCTTCTGCATCATCCTGTTCTACTTGTTCTTCCTCTTCTTCCCGCCCGGCTGTCACAGTTTCACTGGAAGTTGATTCTTCACTACCGGCCGCAGCGGTAATTTGTTCTTTTGTTTGCCTTCTGTCTCTTGTTTCTTCCTTATCACTTTCAGTTTCATTTTCATCATTTTGGTCACTGGCAGTATTTTGTCCTGCGTTCCGAGTCAAAGGTTCGCTTTCCGGTTCATCCTGCATACCATCCGCCACTTCCTGGATCTCTTCAACTGCGTGCTCTTCAATTTCTTCCGGTTGTCCGGCAGTCTCCCGGTCCGGACCGGCTTCCTCCGGTTCATCATGTTGTTCCCTATTTTTTCCTATGTCATCATCCCGTGCATCTTCCCGGTTTCTCATAATCGGGACAGGAATTTGAAGGTTTTGCTCATGTTCTTCCGCAGCATCCGTTTCTTCTTCCTTTTTTGCTTCTGCAAAAAAGATGTCTTCGTCTTTTTTTCCGGTTCTTTCATTTTCAGCTGACAATTGCAATGGACGGATGTCATTTTGAATTTCATCCGGTTCTTCCAGTGCAAGTTCCGCTGATTCATCCCCGGTTTGGCTCAAAATGTTTTCCCGTTCAATTACTTTGGCATCAGATCGAATTCCCGTAATGGCAATATTCATTGTTAATGTCAAGCGGTCGGGTGCCGGAGATGTGTAATCAAAGTTCTCGATAATCACATCTAAATCTTCCAAGTTGTGGACACGGTCCTTCGGAATGGTTAAATCAACGGGGAAGTCATATTGAAATTCGTATACATCTGCCATTCCGGTTTCAGAAACGAATACATATTGCTTCGGATGGAATGTCCCGTTTTCCTCCCGCCGGTCCCCAGTATCCGGAAGCTTTTTATATTCACCGTACATCGATAACGTACCTCTTATGGAAATAAACGGACCGGAATCTTGTATCGTTATATTAGGTTCAAGTGACAAACTGACGAGATCGGAAATTTTTTCCCCCGACCGGAACCAAACTGTCTGCTCCATTGGAATTATAATCGACGGTACATGTTCTTCAGTCAACGTATTTCCCCCCTGTTCATCCTGACTACATCCCATTTTACCTTTTCACCGGAAGCTTTTCGTTAACCGATACATATCAATACAAAATATGATCGAAATGAAAAAATTATGCAGAAAGGAAATAACACATCGGGATTGGCAGTCAACAAAAAAGGGTGTTCAAAATTGAACACCCTAAAACACGTTATTCTTTTAACTTGCGGAAAGCATTTTCCGCTGCCTTGATCGTATTTTTAATATCCTCATCGGTATGTTCCGTGGATAGAAACAGCCCTTCAAACTGGGAAGGCGGTAAAAATACGCCCTGATCCGCCATTTCACGGTAATATTTTGCAAAATAATCGAGATTTGACCGTTTAGCTGTTTCATAATTATATACTTTTTCCCCGGTGAAAAAGATTCCAATCATGGAGCCGGCACGGTTTATTGTAAGCGGGATATCATATTTTTCCGCTGCTTTCCGGTATCCTTCTTCCAGCATATCCCCTTTCCGTTGAAATTCCTCATATGTTTCCGGTGTCAGCTGCTTCAACGTTTCATATCCCGCAGTCATGGCAAGCGGGTTTCCGGAAAGGGTTCCCGCTTGGTAAATCGGCCCTGCCGGCGCGATTTTCTCCATAATTTCCGCTTTTCCACCAAAAGCACCGACCGGAAGGCCGCCGCCAATCACTTTACCCAAGCAGGTTAAATCCGGCTTTATATCAAAATATCCTTGTGCAGAGTGATAATGTGCCCGGAATCCGGTCATCACCTCATCAAAGATGAGAAGTGCACCATAGTGATCGGTAATCGATCTTAATCCTTCAAGAAATCCGGGCTCGGGCGGAACAACACCCATATTTCCTGCAATCGGTTCAACAATAACCCCTGCTATATCATCACCGAACTTTTCAAAGGCTATTTTCACAGCATCCAAATCGTTGTACGCTACGGTAATCGTATTTTTTGCAATTCCTTCCGGCACGCCCGGGCTGTCGGGAAGTCCGAGGGTCGCAACACCGGAACCGGCTTTAATCAGTAGAGAGTCTCCGTGGCCGTGGTAACATCCTTCAAATTTTACTATTTTGCTGCGGCCCGTATAGCCTCTGGCAAGCCTGAGGGCAGACATCGTAGCTTCTGTCCCGGAGTTGACCATCCGGACGATCTCAATGGACGGTACCCGTTCGATAATTAATTCAGCCAGTTTGTTCTCCATTAGTGTCGGTGCCCCGAAGCTTGTCCCTGTTTCAGCAACCTTTTTCAAAGCTTCTACAACACGGTCATTGGCATGACCCAAAATAAGCGGACCCCAGGAAAGGACGTAGTCAATATATTCATTTCCGTCAATATCATAAATTTTTGATCCTTTTCCCCGTTCCATAAAAATCGGATTCATTCCAACCGCTTTAAAGGCGCGGACCGGGCTGTTCACTCCTCCGGGCATTAAAGTAACAGCTTTTTCATATGCTTTTTTCGACTGTTCATACGTACTCATGGAATCCCCCTTTTCTTTTTTCGTTCAAATTTTTTCCTTGAAAAAACGGCTTATTCTTGCAGCCATCGGGCAACATCTTTGGCAAAGTACGTGATAATCAGATCGCTGCCGGCCCGTTTGAAGGCGGTATGTAGCTCCATCACGACACTTTTTTCGTCAATCCATCCGTTTTGTGCCGCCGCTTTAATCATGGAGTATTCTCCGCTGACGTTATAAGCGACAATAGGAACATTAAATGTATTCCGCACATCACGCACAATATCCAAATACGGCATTCCCGGCTTGACGATTAAAAAGTCGGCGCCTTCTTCCAAATCTGACTCCGCTTCCCGCAAAGCTTCTCGCCGATTGGCCGGATCCATTTGGTATGTTTTCCGGTCACCGAATTGCGGAGTACTCTCGGCTGCATCACGGAAAGGTCCATAAAATGCAGAAGCATATTTCACCGCATAAGACATGACCGGCACATGTTGAAAACCGTTTTCATCCAAACCTTTCCGGATGGCTGCGACAAATCCATCCATCATATTGGATGGCGCAATTATGTCCGCACCGGCTTTTGCCTGGCTTACCGCTGTTTTTACAAGTAACTCCAAAGATTCGTCATTCAATACCTCACCGTTTTCCACAACTCCGCAATGACCATGGTCGGTATATTCGCATAAACAGGTATCGGCAATGACAAGCATTTCCGGCGCGTGTTTTTTAATCGTCCGGATCGCCTCCTGTATAATGCCATGGTCATCATAAGCACCGGAACCGTGAGAGTCTTTATGACCTGGTACGCCGAACAGAAGCACGGCTTTAATCCCAAGATTGAGCAATTCATCGATTTCTTCCGGCAAATTACCTGTTGATATTTGTTCAATTCCCGGCATGGATGGCACCGGATTTCTCTTATTATCCCCTTCAAAAATAAAAAGCGGATAAATCAGGTCGTCCGTTGTTACAACATGTTCCCGGACCAAATCACGCATAAATGCATTTTGGCGCAGTCTGCGGTGCCGTTTAAAATCCAGATGTTTCCAGCTCATATTACATCCCCCATATCCATAATGGTTAAATTTTTTCCAAAAAGTAATTTTTCAGTGCCGAAAGCAAGGCATCGGATGTATATGTACCGGGACAAACATGGACAGACATTCCGTATGTTTCCAGCGCTTTTTTCGTAACCGGACCGATGCAAGCAATTATGCAGTTTTGAACTTCATCCATTCCCTCGTCCCGGACAATCTCCATAAAGTGCCGGACGGTAGACGGGCTTGTAAAAAGCAGAACATCGATCTGATTTGTTTTTAACGTTTCAATTAATTTTTTTCTGCTTTGTTCCGGCAATACTGTTTCATATACGATTAGATCATGGACAGTTGCCCCTTTTTCCCGCAATGTCCGGCTGACAATATCCCGCGCTAGGTTTCCTTTCACAACACAGACTTGTTCGTTTTCCGTAATCCGTTCCTTCAACTCTTCAGCAAGGGCATCTCCGGTAAACTCTTCCGGCACAAAACAAGGCGTGATGCCAAACTTTTGCAAGTAACGTTCTGTTTTCGTTCCGACTGCCGCCACTTTCACATCCGCCGGAAAGTCCATATTTAATCTGTTTAAATGTTCAATAAAAAAACGCACTCCGTTTTGACTAGTAAAAACAATCCAATCAAATCCGGACAAACGGCGGACGGCAACCAATTCATTTTCTGTTAGTTCCGTTGCTCGGAATGCGATTAACGGAACGGCATACGGAATACCCCCAAGCGAACGGATGCCTCTGACAAGAGGCTCAGCCTGCGGAGCGGCACGCATAATTAAACAGCCTTTATCCGACAAAACTTTCTTTTCTTTCGTCACTTGTCCCATCTCCCGTTTTTTTGAGAGTTTCCGTGATTACTTGTTTTCTTCTGCCAATATTTCGCGGATCAACCGGTCTGCACCTTGTTCAATTAAACGTTTTGCCACAGTTGTTCCAATATCTTCAGGATCATTTCCGGTGATTCTTTCCCTGTATGTCTCGTTTCCGTCTGGAGAAGCGACAAAAGCCGTTAATACAATTTCCTCATCATTATTGATTTTTGCGTAACCGCCGACAGGAACCTGGCAGCTGCCGCCGATTTCATTTAAAAATGCACGTTCGCTTTTCACTGCCCGTTCTGTATCCGCACAAGTAATTTTTTTCAGCCAGAACAACAGTTCTTCGTCATCCTCCCGGCATTCAATAGCAAGGGCTCCCTGGCCGACGGCTGGAATGTATGCTTCCGTATCCAAATATTCCGTCACAACCTTTTTGCTCCAACCCATGCGGGAAAGGCCGGATGCAGCGAGAATAATACCATCATAATCTTCCGTTTCTAGCTTTTTCAACCGGGTATCGATATTCCCGCGGATCCACTTAATTGTTAAATCCGGACGCATGTGGAGCAATTGGGATTTCCGGCGCAAACTGCTTGTTCCGATTACCGCCCCGGCAGGCAGTTCGTTTAACGGCTTTCCGTTTTTGGAAATAAATGCATCCCGAGGGTCTTCCCTTTTCGGAACACCGCCGATGATCAAACCTTCTGGCAAAACTGCCGGCATATCTTTCATACTATGTACAGCAAAATCAATTTCTTTATTTAACATAGCCTGTTCAATTTCCTTTACAAACAGGCCTTTCCCTCCCACTTTGGAAAGGGTGACATCCAAAATCTTATCGCCTTTTGTAACAATTTCTTTGATTTCGAACTGAAAAGGCGCACCTGCCTTCTTCAATTCATGGATGACCCATTTTGTTTGTGTCAGCGCCAATTTGCTTCTTCTTGAACCGACAATGATTTTCCGCATACACAGCCTCCTGAATCCACGATTTCCAACACTCTTAATTTAAGCATACCAAAAATGAAAGGATGAGAGCTTACTAAAAAGGAAAAAATTTATTAAAACAAGTAAAAATGCGGCAATATTCCATAAGGCAAGCTTTTTACCGTGCAATCCTTTCTTTAATTTCAAAAAAACATAAATGCCGTATACAAACAAGATCAACAAAGAGCCGGTAATTTTCCAGTCATAGAACCGGACGGCCGGCATTTTCATCACGAGCCACTGCAGTCCGAGCACAAGCCCCGTCGCCAGCAGCGGAATCCCGATAATATTAAACCGGTAACTGAAATGTTCCAATTTGGATAAATCTTGAATACGAAACAACTGCTTTTTCCATTTTTTTCTCTTTAACATATGATATTGGAGTATATATAGGAGTGACAGGATAAAGGAAATAGAAAATAGTACATAGGCGGCAAGGGATAATGTAATATGGAAAAACAGTAATTCGGATGTCAACTTTTTCATAACGGACGGTGACTGCCACCGGAACGGGGCAAACGTATAAATCACGACGGTGATAAATCCAAGAACGGCGGAAAAAAACACGATAAACTCGATTTTTACAAACAAGCTGAACAATATGGCCAGCGTGAGCAAAAGCCAGCTGTAAAAATAAAGCCCTTCCGCCAAAGTCAAAACCGGGAACCGGCGTTGTTCAATCATATATAAAACAAAAAACAGCGTTTGCAAGAACCATACGATGACGAGGAATACAAAGGCTAGCTTTTTAATCCGCTTTTTATTTTCGAGGAAATCAATGTAATAAAATAAAAGGGAAAATGCATAAAGGAAAAGCATTCCTTCATGCATTTTTACCAAAATATGTTCATCCATGGGGATTCCTCTCTTACTATCCGTATGTTCATTATTTATTTACTGCCGGTTTCAATTTCAGTTTCTTGTTTTCTTTTTGCATGGTATTGAAAACAAGCTTTTCTTCCGGAGCCCTTTCTACAGTAAGATTAAATATTTGTTCAAAAAATTCCAGTGCTTCATCACGGTTGGGCTGGGCCGCCATTTCTTTAATTTGTAAAATCGGATCCCTTAACATTTGATTGATAATGCTTTTCATATGTTTACGGATGACTTTCCGCTCCCGTTCAGTTAAGTCCGGCAATTTCCTCTCCAGACTTTTCATGACATCAGCCTGGATGTTTAACGCTTTTTCCCGGAGTGACGAAATAAGCGGTACAACTCCAAGCGTATTTACCCAGTTTTGAAATTCCTCAATTTCCTCATCGATAAATGTTTCAATCATTGCCGCTGCTTTTTCCCTCTCCTGTAAGTTTGCCTCTACTACCCCTTCAAGATCATCAATATCGTATAAAAATACACCTTCGAGATCATCCACTGCCGGATCAATGTCCCGCGGCACGGCAATATCAATCAATAAAAGCGGTTTCCCTTTTCTGTTCTTTTCAACTTGTTCCATCATTTCCTTTGTCAGTACGTAGTCATTTGCTCCCGTCGAACTGATCACGATATCAGCATCCATAAGACATTCAGCAAGGGAGTTCATGGAATAGGCTTTTCCGCCGAATTCTTCAGCCAGCTTTTCTGCCCGTTCCAATGTCCGGTTAATAACAGAGATGTCCCGGGCACCGCTGCCCTGCAAATTTTGAATGGCCAGTTTTCCCATTTTTCCCGCACCGAGTATAAATACATGTTTGTCATGAAGCCGGCCAAAAATCTTTTTTGCCAGTTCAACAGCTGCATAGCTCACCGAAACCGCATTGGAGGAAATATCTGTCTCAGAATGGGCCCGTTTGGCAACCGTCAGTGCCTGCTTAAACAATTGATTGAAAACGGTACCGGTTGTATCCGACTTTTGGGCTGCCGTAAAACTGTCCCTCACCTGGCCCAATATTTGCGTCTCACCGATCACCAGGGAATCGAGCCCGCAGGCAACCCGGAATAAATGGTTTACAGCGTGTTCATTTTCATATATAAATAAATAGGGTTCAAACTCTTCACGTTCCACTGAAAACCAGTCTGAAAGAAATTGTTTAATATAATATCTCCCCGTATGTAGCTGATCTACGACCGCATAAACTTCTGTCCGGTTGCAGGTAGATAAAATAACATTTTCCAAGATGCTTTTTCTTTGTTTCAGTTCCGACATCGCCGGAACGAATTCTTGATCCTGGAATGTAAGCTTTTCCCTGACTTCTACCGGAGCTGTTTTGTGATTCAAGCCAACCACAATTACATGCATGTTCTCTAACCCCCAAATGTTCATTCACTCATAAACAATTTTATCAATGTACAAAACTTAAATAATCAACATTTGTGAATAGAAATTGAAATTTATGGTACGATGGTTACGGCCGTACTCCTATAATTTCTTTTTCTCTCATTATATTACAAAACATATTATTTTAAAATTAATTCAAACTAAGCGATTAAATAACGTAGTGATTTTACAAGAAAGCGGGGTATAAGTGTGAAACAGCAACATATTTTTCCGGGCGTCATATTAATTGGTCTCGGTATATATTATTTATCACAGCAATCCGTTATACCTTTATCCTTTCCGGTTTCCGGCTGGCCTGCCATTGTATTTTTATCCGGGATCGCTTTTTTCCTCCAGGCATATGGAGGAAAAAACACGGAACTTATTTTGCCTGCAGTGATATTGCTCGGAATCGGTGCTCATCTTTACCTGGCGGAAAAATGGGATCATTTGTTGGACTATACCGGAATTTTTATATTGTTGATCGCCCTCGGATATTTTTTAACTTACAAAATAACAAACAGCGGAAAGTTTTTCTTCGGGACTTTTCTTCTTCTCGCCGTCATCCAGTTATTTTATCCGCAAATTTTTCAATGGCTTGGCATCCCGGAAGAAAAAATGTTGCAATTTGAAAAGTTTTGGCCGTTTATTCTTATCGCCGCCGGCAGCTATGTATTTCTTTTTAAACGCAAATAAACAAAAATCTTTAAACGAATAAAAAAGATCTGCCGGTTCAACCGGTCAGATCTTTTTTATTGTCCCTCCATGCCAAGCAAAGTTGTAATCGCGTTCCACGTTTCTTGTTTTCCGGTTCCTTTTTCCGCGGAAAAAATGATTACCGGGTCTTCCTCTTCGGTATTCAATGTTTCCTTTACTACCCGCAAATGTCTTTGCCATTTTCCTTTCGGTATTTTATCCGCTTTGGTTGCAATAATGATGGCGGGAATCCCGTAATGTTTCAAAAATTCATACATCATCACATCATCTTCAGTCGGTGGATGACGAAGATCCACAATGATAATGACAGCTTTCAAGTCTTCCCGCCGGGTTAAATACGTTTCAATCATTGCTCCCCATTTTTTCTTTTCCTGCTTTGAAACCTTGGCATACCCGTAACCCGGAACATCAACAAAATAGAAAGAATCATTCACAAGGTAAAAATTCAATGTTTGTGTTTTTCCGGGTTTGGATGAAGTTCTGGCCAGCTTTTTCCTGTTTAACATTTTATTGATAAAGGAAGATTTTCCGACATTCGACCGCCCGGCAAGGGCAATTTCCGGCAGCCGGTCATCTGGATATTGTTCCTTGGATACCGCACTAATAACAAATTCAGCCTGTGTGATCTTCACTTTTTTCACCTACTAATGCCGTTTCTAATACTTCATCAACATGGGTAACGGAAATAAACGTCAGATCTTTTTTGACACTCTCCGGTATATCATCCAGATCTTTTTCATTTTCCTTTGGCATAATAATGGTTGTAAGCCCGGCACGATGGGCACTTAATGTTTTTTCTTTCAATCCGCCGATCGGCAACACCCGGCCGCGTAATGTCACTTCCCCGGTCATTCCGACTTCCCGCTTGACGGCTCTTCCTGTTAAAGCGGACACTAAAGCAGTGGTGATCGTAATGCCTGCCGACGGTCCGTCTTTCGGAACAGCACCCTCGGGAACGTGTATATGGATGTCATATTTTTTATGAAAGCCGGGATCAATACCGAACTTTTCCGCAGACGACCGGACATAGCTAAATGCCGCTTGGGCAGATTCTTTCATGATTTCCCCGAGCTTACCCGTCAGTACAAGTTTGCCGGAACCCGGAACGAGAGCTACTTCAATTTGCAGCGTATCGCCGCCGAATGATGTATAAGCAAGACCGGTTGCAACACCGACTTGATCTTCTGTTTCCGCCATTCCATAGCGGTACAATTTTTTACCGAGAAATTCCTCAATATTTTTCTCTGTAACGATTACCCTTTTCTTTTCCTCAGTAACGATAATACGGGCTGTTTTCCGGCAAATTTTTGCGATCGTCCGTTCCAGTCCCCTGACCCCGGCTTCCCTTGTATAATACCGGATCATCGATAAAAGCGCCTCATCGCGGATTTGCAGCTGTTGCTTCGTCAAACCGTGTTCTTTTAATTGTTTCGGTATTAAATAATCTTTCCCGATATGCATTTTCTCCAGCTCTGTATAACCGGCAATTGAAATGATTTCCATCCGGTCCCTGAGCGGTACCGGAATCAGGCTCAGATCATTTGCCGTTGCAATAAACATCACTTTTGATAAATCATAGGTTTCTTCGATATAGTGATCGCTGAAATTTTTATTTTGTTCCGGATCGAGCACTTCTAACAGTGCTGCCGAAGGGTCGCCGCGGAAATCGCTGGACATTTTGTCAATCTCATCCAGCAAAAAAACCGGGTTAACCGTGCCGGCTTTCCGCATGCCCTGGATAATCCTGCCGGGCATCGCACCGACATAGGTCCTGCGGTGACCGCGGATTTCCGATTCGTCCCGGACGCCGCCGAGGGAAATACGAACAAATTTACGGTTTAACGTGCGGGCAATGGAACGCGCCAAACTTGTCTTACCGACTCCCGGGGGGCCGACCAGGCAAAGAATCGGCCCTTTTAAGGAGTCTGTTAATTTTTGTACCGCCAAATATTCAAGTACCCGTTCCTTCACTTTTTCCAATCCGTAGTGGTCTTCGTTCAATATCCGTTCCGCTTTCTTTAAGTCAAGATCATCTTTTGTTTCTTTTGTCCATGGAAGGGAAATCAACCAGTCAAGGTAGTTCCGGATCACCGCACTTTCTGCAGATGTACCCGGTACCTTTTCATACCGTTCCAATTCCTTCATCGCTGTTTTATAAACATGTTCCGGCATATTTGCTTTTTTGATTTTCTCTTTTAACTCTTCGACTTCCCCAGCTTTCCCTTCCCGTTCACCGAGCTCTTTTTGAATGGCTTTCATTTGCTCCCGCAAATAGTATTCTTTTTGCGTCCGTTCCATCGACTTTTTAACCCGCTGGCCGATTTTTTTCTCCAACTGTAAAACTTCTTTTTCATTATTCAAAATCTCGATCACTGCATTCATCCGGTCCTTGACATTTACAATTTCCAGCAACCGCTGTTTTTCCCTTAATTTAATCGGGAGATGTGATGTGACAATATCGGCCAGTCTGCCCGGTTCTTCAATATCCTGAACCGTTGCATACGTTTCAACGGAGACTTTCTTGGAAATCTTTATGTATTGTTCAAATAAATCTAAAATCATCCTCATTAACGCTTCTTCTTCGACATCATTTTCCACAACATCTTCCAGTTCTTCAATTTCAGCCAGGAAATATTCATCATCAGTAATGATGTGGGTGATCTTCCCTCTCTTCAAACCTTCCACGAGAACCCGAATTGTTCCGTTTGGAAGTTTCAGCATTTGTTTTACGTGCGTCAATGTGCCGACTTGGTAAAAGTCATCGGCCGTAGGGTCATCAACCGTTACATCTTTTTGCGTTGTCAAAAAAATTAAATGATCATTCATCATTGCTTTTTCCAGTGCCTGGACTGATTTTTCCCGGCCGACATCTAAATGCAGGACGGTTGTGGGAAATACGATAATACCGCGCAGCGGAAGCAGAGGAACGACGGTCTTTTTCGCTTCTGTCATGTAAATACCTCCATTTATACCGATACATTTTGATCTTTCCGGAAACATGCAAATGTTATGTATAATTAATCATCCGATTTATGTTTGATCCGATTTTTTTCCGGGGCCGTATCCGGAAAAGAAAATATGTATAAAAGTCCGGAAACCGTATTCGCTTATCTATGAAAAATATGTCCCCTTTTAAAAATTTTAACCTATTTATTGGCAACTGTCTATTTTGAGCCGTCAGGCCCGGAAAACAAAAAAAGGGCGGTTTGTGAAAATCACAAACCGTTTTTGGGCTTGCAAAGGAGCTGCTAAACGCTTTCTTTTTTTTGTTTCTGATATTGAAAAGCTTGCCGGTGACTGTGTTCACCCGCAGAAACTGTCTTTTGATCCGGAAAGTCAACAAGGGCGCGTTCAAAGACTTCTTTTAGATGATTGACGGGGACAACTTCAATCCCTTCGATCTGTTGGAGAAACGACTCCATATTTTCCTCCGGAAGGATTACTTTCTTCACTCCCGCATCCTTGGCCGCCCTAACTTTTGCATACAAACCGCCGACTTGTTTTACTTTCCCGTGAATGCTGATTTCACCGGTCAATGCAACAGTATGGCGGACGGGAATTTTATAAATGGCGGAATAAATACCTGTTGCCATGGCAATTCCTGCTGATGGACCGTCAACAGGAATCCCGCCGGGGAAGTTCACATGAATATCATACTCATCAGCAGGAACACCAAAGGATCGTAAAATGGTGATGACATTTTCCACCGAACCTTTGGCCATGCTTTTCCGCCGGATAGACTTGGACCCGGTGCCAATACTCTCTTCTTCAACAATTCCTGTAATATTAATTGTCCCTTTATCCCTGGCAGGAATTGCACTCACTTCTATTTCCAACAGCGCGCCGCTGTTCGGGCCGTAAACTGCCAATCCATTGACAACGCCGACTTCCGGTTTCGTATGTATCTTATGTTTAATACGGGGGGTTAACCGGCTGAAATGAATAATCCACTCAATATCTTCATCCTTTATGTAATCCCTTTCATCCGTTATCGCCAGTCCCGCACATATTTGTACGATATTGACAGCCTCCCTGCCGTTTTTCGCATATAAGGCCAGTTTCTCCAATGCATAATCGCTCATTGTCAATTGAATTTTCTCAAGGGAACGTTTCGCCACTTGCTTAATTTCTTCTTTGGTCAGTTCGCGGAAAAATATTTCCATACACCGGGAACGGATAGCTGGAGGAATTTCTTCGGGCGATCTTGTTGTGGCTCCAATCAGGCGGAAATCGGCCGGTAAACCGTTTTGAAAAATATCGTGGATAAAATTCGGAATTTGATTGTTTTCTTCGCTGTAATACGCACTTTCAAAAAAAACTTTGCGGTCTTCCAATACTTTTAATAATTTATTCATCTGAATCGGATGTAATTCTCCGATTTCATCAATAAATAATACTCCGCCATGGGCATTTGTTACAGCTCCTTGCTTCGGTTGGGGAATTCCCGCCTGTCCCATTGCCCCAGCTCCCTGATAAATGGGATCATGGACTGAACCAATCAGCGGATCGGCAATACCCCTTTCATCAAACCGTGCTGTTGTTGCGTCAAGCTCAACAAATTTGGCGTCCTTTTGAAACGGGGAATTTGGCATTTTCTTGGCTTCTTCCAAAACGAGCCGTGCCGCAGCCGTTTTACCGACACCAGGCGGTCCGTAAATGATGACATGTTGGGGATTCGGCCCGCAGAGAGCCGCTTTCAATGCTTTCATTCCGTCTTCCTGGCCCACTATGTCATCAAAGCTTGTAGGTCTTACCTTTTCAGCAAGCGGTTCGGTCAGTTTTATTGAACGCAATTTTTGCAACTGCTCCATTTCTTTCTTCGACTCCCGGTCTATGGTGATCTTTTGTGTCCGTTGATTTCTTAATAAATTCCAAAAATACAAGCCGATTATCATTCCGAATACGAGCTGGATGATCAAGACGACACCAGGTAAATTCACTGTTTTCCCTCCATAAAAAATTTTGTGTTCATTAGTATCTCCTTATCAGGAGCGGAATAAACAAAAATATGGAAGGAAAACATCGCTGATACAAAAACAAAAAGGGTCCCGGCCAATCATCATTTTGAATGTTTCTTGATGATCGACAGGTTACCCTTTTTGGTTACGCAGATGTTTTTTCTTCACCCCGGACGACAGTACCGTCTTTTAAAACTAACTGCGGAAATTTATTTTCCGTTACGGTTTCCTTTGTAATGATACATTTTGCAATATCATCCCGGGAAGGTATATCGTACATAACATCCAGCATGATTGATTCAATGATGGACCGGAGTCCGCGGGCACCCGTTTTCCGTTCAATTGCCTTTTTCGCAATTTCACGCAAAGCTTCTTCTTCAAATTCCAGCTCAACATTGTCCATTTCCAGCAGTTTTTGATACTGTTTTACGAGGGCATTTTTCGGTTTTGTTAAAATCTCTACCAGAGCATCTTCGTCGAGCTTTTCCAAAGTGGCTATGACAGGAAGACGGCCGATAAACTCCGGAATCAGGCCGAATTGAAGCAAATCTTCCGGCAGTACATGGGATAGCAACTCTTTTTCATCCACTTCAGCTTTTGTGGAATCCGCTCCAAAACCGATGACCTTTTTCCCGAGGCGGCGTTTAATAATTTGTTCGATTCCGTCAAAAGCTCCGCCAACGATAAAAAGAATATTGGTTGTATCGATTTGGATAAATTCCTGATGCGGATGTTTCCTTCCACCCTGCGGCGGCACACTTGCTAAGGTACCTTCTAAAATTTTTAACAGTGCCTGTTGGACACCTTCACCGGATACATCCCTTGTAATCGAAGGATTTTCCGATTTCCGGGCTATTTTATCAATTTCATCAATATAAATAATCCCTTTCTCGGCACGTTCCACATCATAGTCAGCCGCCTGGATCAGTTTTAGCAAGATATTTTCGACATCTTCACCGACATAACCGGCTTCAGTTAATGATGTTGCATCCGCAATGGCGAACGGAACATTTAAAATGCGGGCCAGCGTTTGTGCCAAAAGTGTTTTTCCGCTTCCTGTCGGTCCGATTAAACATATATTACTTTTTGCCAGTTCAACATCATCGACCTTGCTTCTCGTATTAATCCGTTTGTAATGGTTGTATACGGCTACGGCAAGAGTTTTCTTCGCGCGTTCCTGGCCGATAACATATTCTTCCAATATATCAAAGATTTCCGCCGGTTTTGGAATATCTTTGAAGTCAAACTCTTCGTCTGCGCCAAGTTCCTCTTCAACAATTTCGGTGCATAATTCAATACACTCATCACATATATAGACACCGGGCCCGGCGACAAGCTTACGGACCTGATCTTGGGACTTGCCGCAAAACGAGCATTTTAACTGGCCTTTTTCGTCATTAAATTTGAACATTTTTTTCACCCCTTATTTTTTACCCTGTAAATCTTTTCAATAAACTGCACGTATGTTCCCTTATTATGCGGATGTCTTGATTATATGTCTTGTTAATATGACGGATTGTAAACGAATTTTTTTAAAAAGAAATAACTTTTTATTATGTATATGGATTGTAACATATTGTTACTCAAATAAAAAATAAAACGATTGATGATAATATGTATAGTCTCTGCAAAAGAATTTTATTAATAAAAGGTAAAAATAGGACAGGATATATGATTGAAAAAAGGAAAAAACCGCCGTAAATCTGGATAAAACAAGGCACGAAATGCTATCGCGCCTTGTTTTTCCCCTGGTGTCAACAAGTGTTATATATTACTCATCTTCCTTTTCCGCATTTTCGCCTTCAGAGTCAATCTTTTCTTCACTTTCATTCTTTTCTACAGTTTTGCTGTGATCGACAAGCAGTTGAACGGCTTTGTTGAATTTGAGTTCATCCCTGATGCTGTCCGTATTGCCGAGAATTTTCTTAATCTGGTCAACCTCAAGATTGTAGGTTTCGGACATCTTTTTCAATTCTTCTTCCACTTCTTCATCCGTAACCTCAATATTTTCTTCTTTGGCAATAGCCTCCAATGTCAGGCTGACACGTACCCTTTTTTCTGCATCTTTTCTCATTGATTCTTTTAATGTATCTTCATCCTGACCGGTGAATTGGCTGTACAATTCAAGATTCAATCCTTGTTGTGCCAAGCGTTGTTCCAGCTCCCGAAGCATGCGTTCCTGTTCATTTTCAATCATGATCTCAGGAATATCGATTTCAGCGTTTTCAGCGGCCTGTTCGATGAGCGCATTTTCACGGGCATGTTTTGCCTGATGTTCTTTTTCTTCTTTCAGACGGTTTTTGATTTTTTCTCTCAACGCATCCAAAGTTTCAACTTCATCATCGACATCGACCGCAAATTCGTCATTCAATTCTGGTAATTCCTTTACTTTTACTTCATGTACTTTCACTTTGAATACCGCAGGCTTTCCTTCCAATTCTTTTGCATGGTATTCTTCCGGGAATGTAACGTTTATTTCTTTTTCGTCACCTGCTTTTACGCCAACTAACTGATCTTCAAATCCCGGAATAAATGAACCGGAACCGAGTTCAAGAGCATAGTTTTCCGCTTTACCGCCTTCGAAGGCTTCACCATCAACAAATCCTTCAAAGTCGATAACGACCGTATCGCCATTTTCTGCAGGTTCGTCTTCTTTAACGACCAGCTCTGCATGTCTCTCCTGCAGCTGTTTTAATTCATTTTCCACATCTTCATCCGTAACTTCGATATCAAACTTTTCAACTTCAAGGCCTTTATATTCTCCAAGTTTGACTTCCGGTTTCACCGTTACTTCAGCGGTAAAGATCAAAGGTTGTCCTTTACCGATTTGTTCAATATCGATTTGCGGCTGGGATACCGGTTCAATTCCTGTTTCTTCTACCGCTCCCGCATATGCTTCAGGAAGTATAATATCAAGGGCATCTTGATAAAGGGCTTCCACACCAAATCTTTGTTCAAAGATCACACGCGGTACTTTCCCTTTACGGAAGCCGGGCACAGTTACTTGTTTTTGAACTTTTTTAAACGCCTGATCCAGTGCTTGATTAAATTTTTCCGCATCCACTTCTACCGTCAACTTACCTTGGTTACCTTCCAACTTTTCCCATTTTGCAGACATACCGTTTCCCTCCAACAACTATTTATGAAAATCTGATCATTGTTCTTGTATGTAGACCTTGTTCTTTGTTCTGAAAGGACAATGCGGTTATGAGGCGGTCCTTTGGAACAAACACAAGGTATATGGGCAAAGAACACATAATTTTAACTATATCATTATAACACAGGTACCGGTTGTTTCAACATAAAACAAAAAAATAAAAACATATACGGCGAAAAAATACTGTTCATGAGCCGCAGCAACATTATAATTTAAATTGATGGTCAACATCTTTAATAAACTGTGCCGTTTCCTTGAGCTCCTGTTCATCAATATCCCTATATATTTTTAATGTTTGAGCTGGTTCATATCCAGGATTCATATAGGATTCCACAACGAATGTAATGGCTGCCGCCCACAGTTTTGGATTTTGAAATTGCATTTCAAGCGGATATACAGTAAAAAAGAACCGGTCACATAAAGTAATGGCATATTCATACATGCTCGGGTTGATGTGGGCAAGATGCTTTTCTAGAAGCCGTTTCACTTCCAGGGTAAAAGGCACGTGCTGAACTTCGGCATATTCCCGGATATTTATTGTAACTTTCCGGCTGAACTTGTGCACATCAACTGTTTGCGAGATTCCCTTTACCTTCATATCATTTAATAAAATTGTTTTAATAAAAGGGTTTTTCGAATCATCACTCAAAAATTGCCGGAAGTCATCCATACAGCTCAAGATTTCATCTTTTGTCAAACGGACGAGTTGATTAATCACGGTCTTGGTGTCCCCGTTAAACAAGTCCTCTGTATTTTTACAGTCTCGGTTTTTTTCTTCCGGCATTTTTTTAGCCAGCCGGTACAAATCTTTATATTGCTGGATTTTATGGGCAGGGATTTGGTTTTCCTCCAGCAGCATTGTTAACAATGATTCAATTTTTTTATATTCATGGAGCTGGAAGAGAACGGTGATGTAGAGCTCAACCGTTTCAAAATAGTCGCCTGTTCCTGAATGCAACATCTCTTCCAATGTCTCTTTTGCTTCTTTCAAGTTCCCCTGATGAATATAAGCACCGGCAAGCGTATACAAAATATGCTCATTTCCAGGATCAACTTCCTTTGCATCCCGTAAGTAGCCGATCGCATCCTCCACATTTCCCTTGCTTAAACTTTCCCTTCCCTTTTCCAAAAGTCTCCACTGTAAATTCGGAAAGGGGATAATTTTCCTCCTTATAGGATGTTCTTCACTCATCACTTGGAATCCCACACTTTAAAACGCATTTTCGTCGTTAATTGATTAAATTTTACTCCGGTTTAAAACCACTTAAGATTTTGAAAACCGGTGAAAATATTACAGTCTTACATGTCTCCACCGGATATGAAAATTGCTGGTCTGAAGGATCAGGCCAGCACGTAATAAACAGCTGAAAACCGGATCCCGGGAGGGTAAAACTTAAATAAAGAAATGACAATGTAATTGAAATGTAAAACTTGTAAATATCCGTTAATGTTACAACATCTTATATTATTGCATATTTTAGCAGTAAATCAAAATAATTTTTAGATTCATACCGAAATTAACAGGATTCCAGTCCTTTCGAATCAAAATTTACCTAAATGTAGAAATGTAAAGGACAGATTCCGATAACTCCGTCAATAAAAAAACGAACCTCACAACCGTGAAGCTCATTCATATTTTCCGCATTCGCATTATTTCGTTTTGCCAATATTTTATAAAACAGATCTGTTCATGGTTACTATAATCTTAAAAACCGGTATATTTTTATAATTATTCAAAAAATATTTTCCATGTTTTATGAATTTATCATAAATATGACTTTTTGTAAAACATATTCAATTCTTATAAAAGATGGTTCAGATAGTATATTTAGTTTACTGCTTCACTCCGGACTTTTCCATATTTATAATCGGGTAACAGAAATCCCCGTTGAACAGCTGTTAAATTGACAGTTATTCAACGGGGAAAACTTTATGGCGTAAGTTTGAGCGGTGTCTGATAATACAGAAAGCTTATAATTCCAATACTGGATTTACAGTTCTTCTCCGTTTGACCTGATTACGTTCTTATACCAGGAAAAAGAGTCTTTTTTGGAACGTTTCATCGTTCCGTTTCCCTCATCATCCCGGTCAACATAAATCATTCCGTAACGTTTCTTCATTTCACCAGTAGTAAAAGAAACAATATCAATAATTCCCCATGGGGTATATCCGATTAATTCAACCCCGTCATAAGTAACCGCCTTTTTCATCGCTTCGATATGCGCTTTTAAATATTCGATACGCTCCCGGTCATGGATGGACCCGTCTGCTTCCACATGATCAACGGCACCGAATCCATTTTCTACAATAAATAAAGGAATTTGATAACGGTCATAAAGAAGATTCAAAGAATACCTCAATCCCGTCGGATCGACGCCCCAGCCCCAATCGCTCACTTTTATATATGGATTGTCCACACTGCTTTCCAATTCACCGTTTCCGATAAAATCCGATTTTTCTCTGATTGCATCGCTTTTAACCGTCGTTGACATATAATAGCTGAGACCTAAATAATCAACGGTGCCTTTTTTAAGAATTTCTTCATCGCCCTCTTCAAACTTTATATTATATCCTTCTCTTTCAAACTCTTTGAATGCGTAGTTTGGATAATATCCACGAACCTGGACATCAGAAAAGAAATATCTTGTTCTCAGCGACTCTTCCGCTAACATTACATCATCCGGATTGCATGAATAAGGATAAACTGGTAAGAAAGCAATCATGGCACCAATTTGAAAATCAGGATTTATTTCCTTACCTTTGGCAACTGCCAAGGCACTTGCAACGAGTTCATGATGGGCAGCTTGATACATCACTTCCTTGGGATTTTCCCCTTCTTCAACTTTTACACCTGAGTTTGTCCAAAGGAAGATCGGATTGCTTGTATCCATTTGATTATTAATTTCATTAAATGTCATCCAGTATTTCACTTTATCTTTGTAACGGTTGAAGCATACTTCAGCGAATTTCACGAAAAAATCAATTAACTTTCTATTTCTGAAACCACCATACTCCCTTGCCAAATTTAATGGCATTTCAAAATGGGATAATGTAACGACTGGTTCAATACCGTACTTCAACAGTTCATCGAAAACGTTATCGTAAAACCGTAGACCTTCTTCGTTTGGTACGGTTTCGTCACCTTTTGGAAAAATCCTGCTCCAAGCAATGGAGGTTCGCAAACATTTCAGACCCATCTCAGCAAACAGTGCAATATCCTCTTTATAGTGATGATAGAAGCCGATTGCTTCGTGGTTTGGATAAAATTGATCGGGTTCAATCGTTGCGGTAATTTGTCGCGGCACATTGCTTGCACCGGCTGTCATGACATCGGCAATACTCGGCCCTTTTCCTCCTTCATTCCAGCCGCCTTCACATTGATGTGCAGATAATGCACCGCCCCATAAGAAATCTTTTGGCAGTTTAGGCATATTACAAACCCCTTTTCTATGAATTTAAATTTAGTCGGCTGATTTTCCCGGGAACAAATCTGTCGTTAAAATCAATGAAAATGTTAACGAATATTAAAACCAGATGTATACTAAAATACTAAAATCCCTAAAAAAAGAATTCAATTAAATTTTATACCGGTTTTAGAATCAGGTAAATGCGCAAAAGCTATTTAGTATTAAATAATGTAAAAAGTAGTATGTTACATTTTTGAAACAAACTGTTACACAAAATTTAATGTGTTATTATAATAAAATAGCATTTAATGAACAGTAAGGAGTACTTTGCTGATATGTTTACACATGATATTATCGCATCCTTAAACGAACTGGAAACTTCCATATACAACTACATCATTCAAAATGCCGAAAAAATTCCTTACATGCGGATCCGGGAACTGGCTGCTGAAACCCATGTGTCCACTGCAACAATTTTACGTTTTTGCAAAAAAGTGAATTGTGAAGGCTTTTCTGAATTTAAAGTGAAGCTGAAGATGCATCTTGAAAAGCAAAAAAAGACAGTTTTAAAAAGCGCGAAGCATTCCGTCATCGAGTTTTTTGAAAGGACTTTGAAAGGGAATTTAGATGAAGAAATCAATGCGGCGGTGAATTTTATAAACAAAGCGGAAACAATTATTTTTATAGGAATCGGCAGTTCGGGAATTCTCGCGGAATACGGAGCCAGATATTTTTCCAGTTTCGGTAAATTTACTATGTACATCAAAGATCCGTTTTTTCCGATACATAATGTTGCAAAAAATAGTGCAACAATAGCATTGTCCGTGTCAGGCGAAACTGATTTAACTATTACACTTCTCAACCGGTTGAAACAAGAAGGAAGTAAAATTGTAAGTATTACCAACAATAAACATTCTACAATCGCAAAAATGTCTGAAGTCAACATTTCTTATTATGTAACGGAAGAAATACATGATAACACAAATATCACGACTCAAATTCCGGCCATGTTTATTTTAGAGTCCATCGCCCGGGATTTATATAATCAAAATACAGAAAAAGAATAAACACAAACAAGTCTTTGAGTGGATGATGAACTGATCTTGTGTTTAATAAACCTAATTTCAATACAGGTGCAAAACATATTTTTGTTTTGCCCTTTCTTTATCAACAAAACCTGAGCCAAGTATGAATATTTACATTTTCTTTTGCAAGTACCGGTTGGAACATAACTCCGCTGATTAAGCTTAAAACCATATCAATCAAAAAAATCAGCACGTTTTATCGACTTCATCACCTCCGGTTTTCAAGCACTGCCTAAGCTAATGCAAAGTTGGCCTGAAAATAAGCGGAGGGGGGTAAATAACGGATATCAGTAAGTTTATTTGGTCAATCTTAGTGTGAAACGAGATAAAAAGATGTCTTTTTCCCTAGATTTCTATTAAAAAACACGTCAAAAAAACCGATTGAAAATCGTTTTTTTGACGTGTCTTCCGGGAATTTTTTCACATTTGTTTTTACTTCGCTACGTCCCAGGAGAGATTTGAACTCCCGACCTACAGCTTAGGAGGCTGTTGCTCTATCCAACTGAGCTACTGGGACATTAAAAAAAGCGTTATAACCAATTCAGGCAACTAATATTCTAACATAACAGGATCCTTTGCTCAATAGTTTATTCCCGCAAACAAAATCCGTTCGTTTTTATGAACGGGAATAAAATAGAAAAAGACTCTTGAAAAACAAGAGTCTTAAGCGTCCCAGGAGAGACTCGAACTCCCAACCGACGGCTTAGAAGGCCGTTGCTCTATCCAGTTGAGCTACTGGGACATACAAGGTGTGTTCAATTAAGACATTAATTATTATACACCTCATTTTATAAAATGTCAACAGAATTCATCAGAAAAGTGGTGACAACTTTTCTGATGAATAGCATCCTTGCTATATTAATTAAATCACATATTTTTATTTTTTTCAATAGTTTTTTATGAAAAATTTTCCTCGATTTTTTCGGAAAACATAAGCCCGGTACCATATTGATACACATTCACAACATAATGATGATCCTTTATGGTCAATATGATATAAGTCTTCTCCTTTCTTGAGCGCGGAAAAACGAGGCTGCCCGGATTAATAAACAGGATTCCACCTAACTTTTCAAATCCCAAAATATGGGAATGACCGAAACAAACAATAGCGGCATTCAATTCTTCGGCCTTATATTTCAATTTCATCAGGTTGTATTTCACATTGTATAAATGTCCGTGGGTAACAAAAATCCGTTTGTCTCCTGCTTCAATTATTTTTTCATCCGGAAAGTCATCTCCGTAATCACAATTTCCCCTGACCACGTGATAGCCTTCTACTGCAGGATGGTCTTTATCCAGTTCCGAATCTCCGCAATGGATATAATAGTCCAGGCCCGGATGCTGTTTGCGCAGTTTGATAAGTGGATCTGTCTGCCCGTGAGTGTCACTTACAATTAAAACATCCATTAAATAATCTCCCCTTTAGCAAATTCATTTTTCAGCCATTGATAAAGTTTATTTATTGCCTGTCTCCGGTGACTGATTTTGTTTTTTTGCTCCGGAGTTAGTTCCGCCATTGTCTTTCCAAGGGAAGGAACGTAAAAAACAGGGTCATAGCCGAAACCGTTATTCCCCCGTTTTTCCCTTAATATCTTTCCCTCACATGTTCCCTCGAAAACAACCGGCTGACGTCCCGGTATGACGAGTGCCAGAGAGCAATGAAAACGGGCGGTACGTTTTTCATCCGGAACATCTTTTAATTCGGATAACACTTTTTGAATGTTCGCTTCATCATCTTTTTGCGGACCTGCATATCTTGCGGAAAAAATGCCGGGTTTTCCGCCTAAAGCATCAACGATCAGCCCTGAATCATCGGCAGCAACGATCCGGTTAAAATGTCCGGCAATTCCTTTTGCTTTCAACACGGCATTTTCTGAGAACGTTGTGCCCGTTTCCTCAATATCCGGCACATCAGGAAAGTCCAGTAAAGTTTTCACCTCAAATCCGAGCGGTTGAAATATTTCCTGAAATTCCTTTGCCTTACCTTTATTTTTTGTGGCGACAATAAGTTCAATCATTGCTCCTACCTCATTTTCGTTTTGGTTTATTTTCCGATTCAGATTATAGCAAAATTTTGGAAAAAATAAAAAAGAGGCGGCTTTACGCCTCTTTAACGGCAGAATGATTCCCAAGCCCGGTTCACAGGCTTCCTGTATTTACTTTAGCCGGGCGCATAACCGGTTCATCAAGCGGGTTTCCATCCTGATTTAACACATCCTGTTTACCGTTGACATGAATTGAAACCCCTTTAATATCTTCCAGCTCGGTCAACGATAATACAAGGGTATCCAATACTTCCCGGGAAATTAGTTTTTGTTCATAACTTCCATAAATATTCTCATTAAAATTCAAAGTAACAATGCCGTCTTTTACTTCGGGCTTGTCAAGCAATTTTACATCATCCATAAACAATGTATATAAAGGTGTTGTTACATTTGGTCCTTTGATTAACTCTTCAACCGCCGCCGTAATTTTATCCTTTTTTTCTTTGCTTACCCGCTTTGTCACAGGCACGTAATATGTTTCGCCATCGGTTTGGCCTACATAATACACAGTCACCGGATACGTATTTAAAATATCTACGGCATCATCCGTATCAATATTTATTCCGTCTTCTCTCGTTAACTCCCCGTTAATTGGCGTACCGTTTACAGGCATTTCTTTCAACTCATTGCCATTAAGCATTAATTTCACTCGGTCAATTGTGTCAAATTGGGTTAATGTCCACGTCACGGATTGTAATACTCTTATTTCATCTTCCGGTGCATAATCCCCGAATTCTTTTGAAAAATCAACGATGGCAGTGCCGTCTTTAATATCAACGGTCATTTCAGTTCCCGGCGGCAAGACAGCCCGGAAATCATCCGGCAACAATTCGGTTACCGGCCCGTCCACAACCAGATATTCAAGGGCTTGTTTAGCCGCACTTTCCGTATTCGGCAATTCTACGTTTTTCGGAACGACATAACCGTTTTTATCAATCAGATACAGTTCCGTATGAATAATTTCCGGACTTTGACCATCCTTTCCGCCGGCGTTTTCCTTCGTTACGTCAATATCATCTTCATATGAAACCTTTTGCGGCGGATCAATATTTTCTTTACCGTCATTATTAAAAAGCGAGCATGCCGACAATAACACCGCTGCAAACACGAGACAAAAAACAGCTTTGAAACGTTTCATCCAATCCCCCCATGACTGTTTGTACTTATGTATACGAGCCTTTTTAGAAAAATAGACCGTCACGGGGAAAAAACCGGACAAAATGATCATCCGCTACTAGGGAAGCCGTACGGATTCCACTTCTACATGGTCCATTCCCAGCCATTGCTGGGCCATTTTTTTAAAAATCGATTTTGAACCGGTTGTGAAAAACCGATAATTCGGCTCATAGCCATTTCCATTCAACATATGCAAATGATCTAAAATCGCACTTGCTTCCCTGGCCGTTTCTTCACCGGAGCTGATCACTTTCGTTTTTTTTCCGAAATAGGATTCGATAACCGGTTGCAGTAACGGATAATGGGTACACCCTAGGATTAATGTGTCAATATTTTTATCTTTTAACGGAGCCAGGGATTCAGCGACGATTTTTTCTGCGAACGGTCCTTCCCATTCCCCGCTTTCAACAAGGGGGACAAGCTTCGGACAGGCAAGTCCGTATATTTCTGCCCGTCTGTGTATTTTTTTCAAAGCTGTTTCATACGCTTTACTTTGAATGGTCATTTGCGTACCGATTACGCCGATTTTATAAGTTTTGGACACTTTGATCGCCGCCCGGGCACCCGGATTTACGACGCCTATTACCGGGATGGACAAGCTTTCCCGTATTTCATTCAGTGCAACGGCTGTTGCCGTATTACATGCAATAATTAACATTTTAATGTGGAATTTTTCCAGAAACCGGGTCATTTCCCATGTATACTGTCTGATTTCTTCTTCAGAGCGCGGTCCATACGGACACCGGGCTGTATCACCCAAATATATAATCGATTCATTCGGTAATTGCCGTATCACTTCTTTTACAACGGTTAACCCGCCTAAACCTGAGTCAATTATTCCTATCGGATTCATTGCTGAAACTGTCTCAACCTTTCGTTTTTAGGTATTTTTAACATTCCCTGAAAGATCCAGAATTGCTTTTTCTGAATTCTTATGGATACGATTTCCAGCCGGCAACTGATTTTAAACTTATAATCAATTATTTTTCATGCCGGCTTGTTGCATCCATATGCTCGATCGCCTAATATCCCCGTCCGGTGAAAAGCAGGACAGCAGAAAATCATAATAAAGAAGCAACCTTATTCATTTTCCAATGTTTCTAAAAAAATTTCAAGTTTTCTTTCGAAGATAATACTTTTATAATATAGTATTTTATTTGCCATAACAAAATCACCATCTGTTATTTGCCCATTTCTTTTTTATAATTGAAAAACAGTCACTCCGGGCGAACCATTCACATATGATATGATGACGATGCATACCCACCCTGTGTTTCTAGCTGTGAAGGCAAGGAGGGTTCATGTATTTGAAGGAGAATGATTTCAAACATAAGCCGTTACTAACCAAGCGGGAAAGAGAAGTATTTGAGTTGTTGGTTCAAGATAAGACAACCAAAGAAATTGCCCAAGAGTTATTCATTAGTGAAAAAACTGTCCGAAACCATATATCAAATGCCATGCAGAAGCTTGGCGTAAAGGGGCGTTCTCAGGCTGTTGTAGAACTTCTCCGCATGGGGGAGTTAAAGCTCTAAAAAATACCGGCTCTCCTTATGGAAGCCGGTTTTCATTTTGATAATATAAAACATCTTTTTATTTATTGTTTCTCGGTAAATACTTTTCCAGTTTTTCTATCTCTTCTTTTGACCATTTTTCACTTTTTCCATTATTCCTGTTAAACTTAACCAGTACTCCCCTTCCGGTAAAGCAAGGCTCCCGACCGTCTTTTTTGCCCAAGTAATGCAAATCCACCGAAGAATTCCCGATTTTGGCCACTTTCACATATAGATCAATTTTTTCATCAAAAAATACTTGCTGTAAATAATCACATTGCAAATCACTAACCACGAAAATAATTTCTCCCGGTTTCCCGGAGAGGTTGTGGAACAATCCAATATGCTTTAAAAATTCAATTCTTGCCTGTTCAAAATATATAAAGGGTACTGTATTATTCAGATGTCCGTACATATCAACTTCATTGAACCTGACCTTCACCGTAATGAAAAACTCAAATTCCTTTTCCCATGTTTGGAAATCTTCTATATAATGGATATTTTTCATTTCCCACCCCTGCTAAAAAATGAATTCCGATGAAAAAAAGGTTGACTAACATATAAAGATGCCAGTCAACCTTATTTGTAAGCTGGATATTAATATGAATAATCACTGCCGAAGAAGTTTTTGAACATTTGCACTGTAGCTTCCCGGTTTAGAGCTGCAATGGATGTTGTTAACGGAATTCCTTTCGGGCAAACTTCTACACAGTTCTGTGAGTTACCGCAGTTGGCCAGTCCGCCGTCCCCCATGATTGTGGCCATCCGTTCTTTTTTGTGCATAGCACCTGTCGGATGGGAGTTGAACAAACGGACTTGTGATAACGGTGCCGGGCCGATAAAGCTTGATTTATCGTTAACGTTCGGGCATGCTTCCATACAAACACCGCAAGTCATGCACTTCGATAATTCATAAGCCCACTGCCGTTTGCTTTCGGGCATTCTCGGTCCCGGTCCCAAGTCATAGGTTCCGTCAATCGGAATCCAGGCTTTAACTTTCTTCAATGCATCGAACATGCGGCTCCGGTCAATGAGTAAGTCACGGATGACCGGGAATGTCCGCATCGGCTCAAGCCGGATCGGTTCCTCGAGCTGGTCAATCATTGCCGAACACGCTTGTCTCGGTTTTCCGTTAATCACCATAGAACAGGCACCGCAGACTTCTTCCAGACAGTTCATCTCCCATTGAACCGGAGAAGTCTTTTTGCCATCTTTCGTAACAGGATTCCGCTGGATTTCCATTAACGCCGAAATGACGTTCATATTCGGACGGTATGGAATTTCAAAAGTCTCGTCATAAGGGGCAGAATCCGGATTATCCTGTCTCTGTACGATGATTGTTACCGTTTTTTGTCCCTCTGCCATGAAACTTGCCTCCCCTTTTTAATTACTTGCTTTTCTGCGTGTAGTCACGTTTTCTCGGTTTGATCAAGGATACGTCAACATCTTCATAATGGAAATGCGGTGCTTCATCCGGACCTACGAACTTGGCCATTGTTGTCTTCAGCCATTCTTCGTCATTCCGCTCAGGGAACTCAGGCTTGTAGTGTGCACCTCTTGATTCATCGCGATGATAAGCACCCAGTGTGATTACACGTGCAAGTTGCAACATATTGTACAATTGTCTTGTAAATGTTGCACCCTGGTTGCTCCATTTTGCCGTATCGTTAATGTTGATGTTTTTCCAGCGTTCGAGCAACTCCTGAAGCTTTTCATCCGTTTTTAACAGACGGTCATTGTAACGGACAACTGTTACGTTGTCTGTCATCCATTCTCCTAATTCTTTATGGATGAGGTACGCATTCTCTGTACCGTCCATCTTCAGAATTTCTTCCCATTTTTCCTCTTCGTGTTTCTGGTAGCTGTCAAACAGGCTGGACGGCATTGCATCCGAGCTCTTCTCCAGTCCCTCAATGTATTTCACTGCATTCGGACCGGCCACCATTCCTCCGTAGATAGCTGACAACAAGGAGTTTGCGCCTAAACGGTTTGCACCGTGTTGTGAATAGTCACACTCACCGGCTGCAAATACTCCCTTAATATTTGTCATTTGGTCATAGTCAACCCATAGTCCGCCCATAGTATAGTGTACTGCCGGGAAGATTTTCATCGGTACTTTACGCGGATCTTCGCCGGTAAATTTCTCATAAATTTCAATGATTCCGCCCAGTTTTACATCCAATTCATGCGGATCTTTATGGGACAGATCCAGGTACACCATGTTTTCCCCGTTGATTCCCAGTTTCAGGTCAACGCAAACATGGAAAATTTCCCGTGTTGCAATATCCCGCGGTACCAGGTTTCCGTACAGCGGATATTTTTCCTCAAGGAAGTACCATGGTTTACCGTCCTTATACGTCCAAACCCGTCCTCCTTCACCTCGGGCAGATTCACTCATCAGACGGAGCTTGTCATCACCAGGGATTGCTGTCGGGTGAATTTGGATAAACTCACCGTTAGCATAATATGCACCTTGCTGGTAAAGAATTGACTGTGCTGATCCCGTGTTGATGACGGAGTTGGTGGATTTTCCGAAAATCATTCCGATTCCGCCTGTTGCCATAATTACGGCATCGGCAGGGAATGCTTTAATTTCCATAGATCTCAGATCTTGGGCAACAATTCCGCGTGCAACTTGTTCGTCATCAAGAATTACACCCAGAAACTCCCAATATTCATATTTTGTCACCAGGCCGGCAGCTTCATGTCTGCGTACCTGTTCATCCAGGGCATAGAGCAATTGCTGTCCTGTTGTCGCCCCTGCATAAGCAGTGCGGTGGTACAATGTTCCTCCGAAGCGTCTGAAGTCAAGCAATCCTTCAGGTGTACGGTTAAACATTACACCCATTCGGTCAAATAAGTGAATGATTCCCGGTGCAGCCTCACACATTGCTTTTACCGGCGGCTGGTTAGCAAGGAAGTCCCCGCCGTAAATCGTATCGTCAAAGTGTTGCCATGGTGAGTCGCCTTCACCTTTCGTGTTTACGGCACCGTTAATTCCGCCTTGCGCACATACAGAGTGAGAACGTTTGACCGGTACTAACGAAAACAGTTCTACCGGAACTCCTGCTTCAGCTATTTTAACTGTTGCCATTAATCCGGCGAGACCGCCTCCGACAACAATGATTTTTCCTTTTGACATGCCAGAGCTCACTCCCTCAATTTTTCCTGTCGATCGTTAGTAGTTACGTACATAAACTTTTTTCCGTAGAAAGCAAGAATTAATTATTTTTGAAAACTATTTTTCTATCATTATGCAAATGCCAGAATTGCACTAATTCCCACGTATGACAAGAAGATAAAGAATAACATTGTTACATAAGTTAAAATCCGTTGAGAGCGCGGTGTTACTGTGATTCCCCAGCTTACGAGGAAAGACCACAATCCGTTGGACAGGTGGAATGTAGCTGACAAAATACCCACGATATAAAACGCCAGCATCCACGGATTATCGACTATATTTGCCATCATATCAAAATTAACTTCCGCGCCGAAAAATGCTTTTTGCAACCGTGTCTCCCAAACATGCCAAGCAATAAAGATGACTAAAAAGATTCCCGTAATTCTTTGCAAGAGGAACATCCAGTTCCGGAAGAATCCAAACCTGTTAAAATTATGTTTGGCCGTAAAAGCGATATATACTCCGTAAATCGCATGATAGACGATCGGAATATATATTAATAAGAACTCCAAAATTAACAGGAATGGAAGATTGGCCATGAAGCCTGATGCTTTGTTGTAAGCTTCCGGTCCTCTTGTTGCACTATAGTTTATCAATAAGTGCACAGTTAAAAATAAGCCCACCGGTATGACCCCGAGCAACGAGTGCAGTCTCCGGTGAAAAAACTCCTTGTTATTAGCCATCTTAAAATGAACCCCCCTTATTTTTCCTGCCCTATAAATTTTGGAAACTATGGCAAATATATGACAACTTTATTGTAAACCTTTTTTAGCATACCGTCAAGAAAACGGATACAGAATATATAACATTTCGACAATGTTTTTATGGTTTGTTGAAACCACACTAACACAAGTATGACAATATCCTGACAATTTTATCCTTTTTTTGCAAATATATTAATATAATTTTCCAATGAAAAATGATAAATAAACCACCGGAAATTGTATATAATAGATTTAAAGAAAAGGGGGTTTATGATTGAGTAAAAATAATGACGAGCAAGCTGTTGACATCATAAGTTTCTCTGTTCCCGCCTTCGGATACGAATTAATTCGGGAAGAGCTTATGGATGATCTGCTTGGAAATGACAAACCCGGCATTTTATACTGGGCGGGAAAACGGATTGCGAGAAAATACCCGCTGTTTTCAATTGAGGAAATCACCGAATTTTTCTCGAATGCCGGATGGGGAAATTTAACATTGGAATATGAAAAAAAATATGAAATGGGTTTTTCTTTAACTAGCGAGCTGATTAAAAACCGGCTTTCAGCGAAAACTTCCGCTACCTTCCAGTTGGAAGCGGGATTTCTTGCAGAACAAATTAAACGGATTAAAAAAGTATATGCCGAAACTTTTGAACATCCGAAAAAAAAGGTCGGAACCGTCCGTTTTATCGTTCGCTGGGATGAAGAAACAGATTAGTCGAATGTCTTTTTGTTATAGCATTTCCAAATTTCATACATATTGCAAAAAAATGCAGACTGTCCGGATGTTTTTATGGACAGTCTGCTTTTTAATCTCTCACTTTCCGGTCTCCTGTAATGTTTGGACAATTGCCTCCGCTACTTTTGCAGGAATTCCGATTTTTACAAAATCCTCCTGTTTTGCCTCCTTCATTTTTTTGACAGAACCGAAATGCCTGATCAGCAGCCTTTTTCTTTTTTCACCGACACCAGGAATTTGATCAAGAACAGATTGGAACATCGATTTCCCGCGCACCTGGCGGTGAAACGTTATAGCAAAACGGTGGACTTCGTCTTGAATCCGCTGGAGAAGATAAAACTCCGGGCTGCGGCGTTCTAACGGAACGGTTTCCGGCGGATCCCCATATAACAAATTGGCTGTCCGGTGTTTTTCATCCTTAACAAGACCCGCAACAGGAATATCCAGATTCAATTCGTTCTGCAAAATATCTTTTGCCGCTTCAATCTGCCCTTTGCCGCCGTCAACAATGATGAGGTCCGGCAATGGGGATCCTTCTTTTAACACCCGGGTATATCTGCGCCTGATCACTTCCCGCATGGATTCATAATCATCCGGTCCTTCCACCGTTTTAATTTTGTATTTCCGGTACTCTTTTTTATCCGGACGGCCGTTTGTAAAAACAACCATGGCAGAAACCGGACTTGTGCCTTGAATATTGGAGTTGTCAAATGCTTCAATCCGGTACGGTGTGTAGATTCCCATGATTTTCCCCAGCTTTTCGACTGCTTTAATCGTCCGTTCCTCATCCCGTTCAAGAAGAGTAAACTTCTCCTTCAATGCAATGGAAGCATTTTTCTTTGCCAAATCCACCAACTCTTTTTTCTGTCCGCGCATGGGCTGGACAATTTTTACGTTCAGCAATTCTTTCAACAGATCCCCGTCCAGCTCCCTGGGGATCAAAATTTCCTTTGGTTTAAAGTTATTTGGCTCTTCATAGAACTGGCCGATAAATGAAAGCATTTCCTCTTCCGGTTCATCGTAATACGGCACAATGGATACGTCCCGTTCAATCATTTTTCCCTGGCGGATGAAAAAAACCTGGACACATAACCATCCTTTATCATAAGCATACCCGAACACATCCCGGTCGACAAAATCCTGCATAATCATTTTTTGCTTTTCCATCGTCGTCTCAATGGCGCTGATTTTATCCCGGTATTCTTTTGCACGTTCAAAATCAAGGGCTTCCGCTGCTTTTTCCATTCTTTTGACTAATTCCTTTTTTACTTCCTTATATCCGCCGTTCAAAAACTTTGTAATTTCCTCGGTCATTTTTTTATATGTGCTTTCCTCAATTTTTTGGACGCAAGGGGCGAGGCATTGGCCGATATGGTAGTAAAGACAGACACGGTCCGGAAGGGTGGAACATTTGCGGAGCGGGTACAAACGATCCAGTAATTTTTTTGTTTCCTTTGCGGCTTGAACGTTCGGATACGGGCCAAAATATTTTCCTTTATCTTTTTTAACTCTCCGGGTAATAATCAAACGCGGATGTCGTTCCGCGGTTAATTTTATGAAGGGGTAGCTTTTGTCGTCCTTTAACAACACATTATATTTCGGAGTATGTTTTTTAATTAAATTCATTTCCAATATGAGTGCTTCTAAATCGGATGATGTAACGATGTACTCAAAATCTTCAATTTCATTTACAAGTGCTTGTGTTTTTCCGTCATGGGTACCGGTAAAATAAGACCGCACCCGGTTTTTTAATATTTTTGCTTTTCCTACATAAATAATTGTGCCTTGACGGTCCTTCATTAAATAACATCCGGGCTGTTCCGGCAACACTGCCAGCTTTTCCTGTATCCTTTGTTTTTTGTCCAATTGTTCATCACCAACTTTTCTATCAAAAAAACAGCCCAATAATTGGACTGTTTTTTTGCTGATTATTTCAGGATTTAATTTTATTATAAAAGAATTATAAATGATTGTTAATAACTTCTACTAAAGCTTCTTTTGGACGGTACCCGACAACTTTGTCAACAATTTCCCCGTCTTTAAACAAAATTAAAGTTGGAATGCTCATCACACCGTATTTTGCGGCAGTTTCCTGGTTTTCATCAACATCCAGTTTTACAATTTTCACTTTATCGCCCATTTCAGCATCAAGTTCTTCGAGCACCGGAGCGATCATTCTGCACGGACCGCACCATGTAGCCCAAAAGTCCGCAAGCACCAGGCCCTGGCTGATTTCCTGGCTGAATGTTTCATCAGTAGCATTTACAATTGCCATTTTTGACCCTCCCAAAAATTTTCTTTGTCATCTACATTGTGCAATACAAGTAATTTTTCTCAAGACCATTTTACCCTAAAGCGGTTAAAATAACCACTAATTGAAACTGGCCGCTCATATCCCCCTCCTGCAAAATCATGATAAATGAACGGAAGCTCAAACTAGTCTTGTGCATTAGGCATTTATACCAATCTATTCCGGAGGCAGAAAAAAGCCGTCCAACATAAGGATTCCGGAAAATTCCTATATCCTTCCATTGAACGGCATTACCCGAAGAATTCGGGTTCAAACGTTAATTTTTAATTTTTTAATTTCTTCGGTAAGAAGAGGAACAACATCGAATAAGTCACCGACAATTCCATAATCCGCTATGTTGAAAATATTTGCATCGGGATCTTTATTAATCGCAACAATGACTTTTGAGTTTGACATACCGGCTAAATGCTGTATGGCCCCGGAAATTCCACAGGCAATATAAAGGTCCGGTGTAACAACTTTTCCGGTTTGTCCAATTTGCAAAGAATAGTCACAATATCCGGCGTCACATGCCCCACGGGATGCACCGACTGCACCGCCCAAAGCATCGGCCAGCTCTTGCAGGATTTTAAAGCCTTCGGCGCTCTTGACTCCTCTTCCTCCTGCTACAACTACTTTAGCCTCCGATAAATCGATCCCTTCACTTGTTTTGCGGACAATTTTCTTGATAACCGTGCGCAAGTCTTTAATATCAACATCCAACTTTTCCACATTGCCAGTACGGAATTCATCTTTTTCCGGAGCAGAAATATTGTTCGGACGGATCGTGGCAAAGATAATACCGTCTGTAATGATTTTCTTTTCAAATGCTTTTCCGGAGTAAATGGGACGGGTAAAGACAATATTCCTCCCGGTAATTTCCACATCAACGGCATCCGAAATTAATCCAGATCCGAGTTTGCTTGCAATTTTCGGCGCCAGATCTTTCCCCAGGGAAGTATGTCCGATGATGATCGCATCCGGATTTTCTTTTTCAATTACCGCGAGAAAAGCTTGTGAAAAGCCGTCTGTCGTGTAGTTTTTCAAGTTCTCATGTTCAACGGTGACAACCCGGTCCGCTCCATAATGAATGAATTCACCGGCGAGATGTTTGACTGAGTTCCCCAATAATACACCCGTTACTTCTCCGCCCTCGGAAACAGTTTTTGCCGCAGCCACTGCTTCAAAGGATATGTGGCGGAACTTTCCGTCCTTCAACTCTCCCAAAACTAGTACTTTTCGCGCCATCCTAACACCCTCCTTATATTTATGTAATCAGATCACTTTCGCTTCTTTTTGCAACAGGGAAACGAGTTCAGATACTTGTTTCTCGATCTCTCCTTCCAAAATTTTTCCGGCTTCTTTTTCCGGAGGCAAAAATCTGTCTATTGTTTTTGTTTTCGGTTGCACGTCGTCTTCATCCAGCCCCAAATCATCCAACTCCAGCACTTCAAGCGGCTTCTTTTTTGCTTTCATAATTCCCGGAAGAGACGGATAACGCGGTTCGTTTAATCCCTGTTGGGCTGTCACCAATAACGGCAGCGTGGTTTCTATTTTTTCTTCATCCCCTTCCACATCCCGTACAATGTTCACTTTCTTTCCGTCAATTTCAATGTCCGTAATTGTCGTTACACAGGGGATGTTCAATAAATCGGCCACCCGGGGTCCCACCTGTCCGGAAGCATGATCAATCGCCACATTTCCTGCTAATATCAATTCGGCATCTTTGTCTTTTAAATATTCCGCTAAAATTACTGAAGTTGTATATTGATCTGTTTCTTCCAAATCGTCTTCCACATTAATTAAAACCGCTTTGTCCGCCCCCATTGCCAATGCTGTACGAAGCTGTTTTTCAGCTTCTTCATTCCCAACAGTAACAACCGTTACTTCCCCGCCGTGTTTTTCACGCAATTGTATTGCTTCTTCCACCGCGTACTCATCGTACGGGTTAATGATAAATTCAGCATCTTCTTCATTTATCTTGCCATTTTCAATGGTGATTTTTTCCTCTGTATCCAGCGTCCGTTTTAACAAAACATAAATATTCATCATCTTCCCTCCCTTAATTAATCAGAAACTATTTATTTCCTATACAGATGTATATTTAAAATGTTCAGAATTTTTTTAATGATTATTTTCCTTTAAACACCGGCTTTCTTTTCTCTAAAAATGCTTGTCTGCCTTCCTTCGCATCCTCTGTCACAAAAAGTTCACCGAAATAGTCAGCTTCCTTTTCCAGTGCGTATTTTCCATGATCAAATACTAAGTCAAGGACCACTCTCACAGATAAGGGGCTTTTGTTTTCCAGCTTTTTTGCCAATTGCATCGCTTCTTTCAAAACATTCGAATCCGGTACGGCTTTCAGCGCCAGACCGTATTCAACCGCTTCTGTTCCTGAAACCGGTTCGCCTGTGAGCATCATTTCTAGCGCTTTTTCCCTTCCGGTATACCGGGGCAGTCGTTGTGTACCGCCGAACCCGGGTACGATTCCAAGTTGAAGTTCCGGCAGACCGAGTTTTGCCGCCTCACCGACAATGCGGATGTGGCAGCTCATTGCCAGTTCCAACCCCCCGCCCAAAGCGGCCCCGTGAATTGCTGCAATGACCGGTTTGGAAAATCGTTCAATTTTTTCAAAAACATTTTGTCCCTGTCTGGATAAATCCCGGGCCCGCTCTTTCGAAGGAATGCCAGTGAATTCTTTTATATCGGCGCCGGCGGAAAAAAATCTTCCTTCCCCGTGAAGAACTACTGCCCGAGTCTTTTGATCGTTTTCCAGTTCAGTGAAAATAGTGTCCAATTCCCGGATAACTTCCGTTGACAAAGCGTTGGCTGGCGGCCGGTTCAGCGAAACCACCGCTGTAAACCCTTCTTTTCTTATTTTTACAAACTCCATCCCTTTCACTCCCAACCAGTCATTCTATTAAATGATTATATAAATAAAACCCAAAATAATCAATAATATTAAAAAATATCAGAAAATTATTTATGTTCCTGTTTTCTGTTTCTTCTTCCGCAACCGTTCATTAGTAATCGATGAACATCCGGTACCAACGAAACCAAATCATATTTTTGTTCGTTCATAACCCATGTCGTCACCGTTTCATCAATTGTGCCGAAAATCATTTGCCTTGCCAGCCGGACATCCAGTTGTTCATCAAACTCTTTGTTTTTAATTCCTTCTTCCAAAATTTGATCAATCAGCTGTAAATAGTCTTTTAAAATGCGGTTAATTTGCTGGCGCAACTCTTTATTCGTTTGCCGCAGTTCCAGCTGGGTTACAACGGCCAGATGCCGGTCTTCCGCAAGTTTTTTAAAATGATTTTCAATAAGCAGCAGTAATTTTTCCGACGCCGAACTTTTTTTATTCATTCCTTCTGCAAGATCGTGGATAAATGTCCCCATTTTTTCACGGAAAAGGGAAATCAAAATATCTTCTTTATTCTGGAAATAAAGATAAATCGTTCCGTCGGCAACTCCGGCTTCTCTGGCAATTTTGGAAACCTGGGATTTGTGATATCCGTTTTCTGCAATGGTAATCACAGCTGCATCGATAATCTTTTTGTATTTTGGCTTGTTGCTTTTCAATGGCTTCACCTGCAAATTATTATATGTTTTTATTCATCAATGAATGAATGCTCATTCATAATTTGATCGTAAAATTTTCCGGTCTTTTGTCAATCCGGGTTGTCCATTTTACCGGTAAAAAACAACGGAATATGATACTTGGAACTTAATCTTTCTTCTCTTGCCTTTCTTTGATTTTTTTCAACTCTTCTTCCATTAAACGGCGGCGTAATATTTTACCGACCGTGGTTTTCGGCAGTTCATCCCGGAACTCATACAACCTTGGTACTTTATACGCAGCTAAATTCTTTCTTAAATGACGGTCCAACTCTTCTTCCGTAACAGTCCAGCCTTCTTTTAAGACAACATAGGCTTTCACTGTCTCACCGCGGTATGGATCTGGAATGCCGGCTGCAGCCGCTTCCTTTACTGCAGGATGTTCATAAAGCACTTCCTCGATTTCCCGCGGGTAAATATTATATCCGCCCGCAATAATCATATCTTTTTTCCGGTCCACGATATAAAAATATCCTTCTTCATCCATATATCCGAGATCACCGGTATACAACCATCCGTCCCGTAATGTTTTTTCCGTTTCTTCCTGACGGTTCCAGTATCCTTTCATTACCTGCGGTCCTTTGACCACAAGTTCCCCGATTTCTCCGGGCGGCAGTGGTTCGTCCGTATCCAACGATCGGATTTCTGCAAGGGTGTCCGGCCACGGGATCCCAATCGATCCTCTTACCTGCTTTCCGTCCCAGATCAGGTTGGCATGGGTAACCGGGGAAGATTCGGTCAGACCATAGCCTTCAACCAGCTTCCCTCCTGTAACGGATTCAAATTTCTCTTGCACTTCTACGGGCAAAGGAGCGGAACCGCTGATACAGCATTTAATGGAGGATAAATCATATTTGAACAAATCCGGATGGTTTAACAGACCTATATACATGGTCGGCGCACCGGGAAATAATGTCGGTCTTTGATTCTGAATGGTTTTCAATAAAATGCCGGGTTCGGGTTTCGGGATCAGGATTGCCTTTTGGCTCTGCATAATGGATAAGATCATAACCGTTGTCAAGCCGTAAACATGGAACAGCGGCAATGCGCCGAGAATAATTTCATTCCCTTCTTCACACCTGTACATCCAGGCTTCACACATTTTCGTATTGGCAATCAGATTGGTATGGGTTAACATGACCCCCTTCGGCAAACCTGTCGTTCCCCCGGTATATTGCAAGACAGCCGTGCTTTCAGGTTCACCGTCAGCCGCTTTTGTACGAAAGGGAACTGTATTTTTCATAATTTCTCGGAACAAATGGTTATTTCCTTCATGTTTCACTTTTACGGAATACCCGTATTGTTTTTTTTGCATAAACGGATATATGATATTTTTCGGGAATGGCAAGTAGTCTTTGATTTCCGTAATGATGACATGTTCCAGATCAGTTTCATTCAGTATTTTTGTAATCCGGGGATACAAGATATCAAGGACGACAATGGCTTTCGCCCCTGAATCCTTCATTTGGAAGACAAGTTCTCTTTCCGTGTACATCGGATTCACCATGACCACAATGCCGCCGGCAAAAAGAATCCCGAAAAAGCTGATGAATGTTTGAGGTGTATTCGGAAGCATGACCGCCACCCGGTCCCCCTGTTTAATTCCGAGTTGTTTCAAATACCCGGCAAGCTTTAAAGAAGATTCATATAATTCTTTGTATCTCAGCTCCTTTCCCATAAAATGAAGAGATGTTTTATCCGGATATTTTTCAGACGTCTTTTGCAAAATTTCCTGAAGCAAACCGGATTCATAGGACAATGTATGCGGGATTTCCTTCGGGTAATGTTTTAACCACGGTTTATGATCCATAAACTCCCTCCCCCGCAATTAAAAATAATCTGAATTTCCAAATTATTCTTTCTCAATATCTTACTAAAAACCTGATAACAGTTACAAGGAAATTTCAGTAAAAAAGACTCCCCCGGAGTTGATCAGGGAGTCTTTTAAATAAGAAAATATAGTATACCGGCCACGAGAAAAAGCAGACAACAAATGAGAAGAATTTTTCCCAATTGTTCCAAGTGCTTCTCCCCTTATTGAAAGTTTATGCGGGTATATGAAAATGTTGCTGATTTTCTAATTTTTCTATCAAGGATCAAACCCGGTATTATTTTAATTCCACTACAGTAACACCGGTTCCTCCTTCATTGGCATCTGCATACCGGTATGATTTCACTTGCGGGTGTTTTTTTAAGTAATTTTGCACTCCGGTACGCAGGGCCCCGGTACCTTTTCCATGGATAATCGATACCCGCTGATAACCGGCAAGAAGAGCGTCGTCAATGTATTTTTCCACTTTCATCATGGCATCTTCGTAACGCTCACCGCGTATATCCAGTTCCAAACCGACATGATATTCTTTCCCTTTAACGGTAACGAGCGGTTTTGTTTCGACTTTTGGCTTACTGCCTGTAGGCTCCATATCTTCTTCTTTTACATCCATTTTTAAAATGCCGATTTGGACCCGCCACCCATCTTCACTGACTTTTTCAATTAAATCCCCTTTTTGATTCAAGCTCAAGACTTTCACTTCGTCTCCCGGACGGAACGTATAGGTTTTCTTTGCCTGTTTGGCTGCAGGTTTCTTTTTCGCTTCGGGAACGGCTTCCTCGAGGCGCTTCTTGGCGCCGATCAGCTCGTGTTCTTTAATTTCAACTGATTTTTCCAGTTGCATTTTCCGCAAGTTTTTAATGATTTCTTCGGCTTCATGTTCCGCTTTTTTCACGATGTTTTGTGCTTCCTGCCTGGCCCGTTCATAAAGCTTGTCCTTCATTTCATAATACTCTGCCATCGCCCGTTGCAGGTCCTGGTATGTTTTTTCCGCCAGTTTCAAATATTCCCTCGTCTCTTTTTCTTCTTCTTCAATGAGGCGTGTCCGTTCTTCCAGGGATGCGAGCATGTTATCCACTTTGCTCGATTCACCATGAATCTGTTTTTTCGCCCGTTTGATTATATGTGCAGCTAAGCCGAGACGTTTGGAAATTTCAAAGGCGTTGCTTCTCCCGGGCACGCCAATTAAAAGACGATATGTCGGACGCAATGTTTCCACATCAAATTCAACGCTCGCATTAATGACGCCTTCCCGGTTATAACCATAGGCCTTCAATTCGGGGTAATGGGTTGTGGCAATCACTCTTGCCCCGCGGTTATGCACTTCATCCAAAATGGACATCGCAAGGGCGGCCCCTTCCTGGGGATCCGTTCCCGCACCAAGCTCGTCAAAAAGGACGAGACTGTTTTCGTCTACATGCTCTAAAATACCGACGATATTAACCATATGGGAAGAAAAAGTACTTAAGCTTTGTTCAATGGATTGCTCATCGCCGATATCGGCGAAAACCGATTGAAATACCGCCACTTCCGAACCGTCCCGGGCAGGAATGGGCAATCCCGCCTGGGCCATTAATATAATCAATCCGACCGTTTTTAACGTTACGGTTTTTCCGCCTGTATTCGGTCCGGTAATCACCATTGTCGTAAAATCCGTACCTAATTCGATATCATTGGCAACAACCTCATCTTCCGGGATAAAGGGATGTCTGGCTTTGAACAGACGGATCAATCCTTTATTATTCACTTCGGGTTTTGTTCCTTTGATCGCTTGTCCGTACTTTGCCTTCGCAAACATAAAATCAATTTTCTGCAAAATTTCTGTCATTTCCCGCAACTCCGGACAGTAAACCCCCGTATCCTTGGACAGTACGGTTAAAATCCGCTCAATTTCAATCTGTTCCTTGATTTTCGCATGATGCAGCTCATTATTTAATTGTACAACCGGCTCCGGTTCGATAAATAATGTCTGTCCGGACGAAGATTCATCATGAATAATTCCGCCGAAATGCCCCCGGTATTCTTGTTTTACCGGAAGGACAAACCGGTCGTTACGAATCGTAATAATTGCATCAGACAACATTTTTTGGACACCGGCAGAACGGATCATGCTCTCCAGCTTTTCCCTGATTTTTGCTTCAAACGTACGGATCCGGCTCCGGAGTGAGCGCAGTTCTTCACTGGCACTGTCCAGAACTTCCCCGTGTTCATTGATCGCACGGTTAATTTTCCGTTCCAATTCAACCGGCGGGTTTAATCTTTCATAAAGCTCACGTAAAATTGGTAATTCTTCCTCTTCCGTTATATTTCCGAGGAATTTTTTCAAATGCCTTCCGGCGCGGATTGTGCTCGATATTTCGACAAACTCATTCATTTGCAAGATGCCGCCGATTTCCGCCCGTGTAATTGATGGAGATATATTAAAAATCCCGTCCAACGGAACATGTCCTTTGAGTCTGAGCACTTTTCCGGCTTCATCCGTTTCCGCCAGCCTTTTGACAACTTCGGAAAAATCCACAGAAGGTGTTAATTTTTCGATCATTTCTTTTCCTAAAGCGGATGAAGCAAAATTCATCAGTTGTTTCCGGATTTTATGGAATTCCAGGGTTTCAAATACTTTGTCGTTCACGGAGGAAAGTCTCCTTTCATTCTTTATTCCGTGGCAATCATCATTTTCCATTTTTTCTCGTATGCAAGAATGCAATCAATTCGTCCACGCTTTTCGTATTGATCACGGTATCTTTTTTGATCCATGCAGACCTTGCATATTGAACACCAATTTCCATATTTTGTAATGTAGCGATTTGATGGCTATCGGTATTGATCATAATTTTTACACCGACTTCCTGCGCCATCTTCAAATGCTCCCTTTTTAAATCTAATCGTTCAGGACTCGCATTTAGTTCCAATATCGTATTTGTTTCTCCTGCCATTTCAATTAAACGGCCGATGTCGACTGCATAGCCGTCCCGTTTTCCGATGATTCTTCCTGTCGGATGGGCAATCATATCAACATACGGATTTTTGCATGCGGCTTCAAGCCGTTTCATGATCATTTCTTCACTCTGTCCGAATGCTGAATGGATGGACGCAATAACAAAATCCAATTGTGATAAAAGTTCATGATCAAAATCTATTGAGCCGTCGGGTAAAATATCCACTTCGGATCCTGTCAAAACAGTAATATCATCATATTTTTCATTTAACTCCCGTACCCGTTCAACTTGTCTTTTTAACCGGTCCGGTGTAAGACCGTTAGCCACTTTTAAATATTGCGAATGGTCCGTAATAGCCATATATTCATAGCCTCTTTCCCGGCATGCTTCGATCATCTCTTCAATAGAGCACGCCCCGTCGCTCCAGGTCGTATGAATATGCAAATCACCGCGGATGTCTTCCAAAGTAATCAGCTCATTCAACCATCCGGTCTTATCAATTTCCGACCCGTCCTTTCGCAATTCCGGACTAATCCATGGCAGATTGAAATAATTAAAAAAATCCTTTTCAGAACTGAATGTGGTAACTCTACCCGTTTTCGCACATTCGACTCCGTATTCGCTGAGTTTTTCATTCCGTTCCTTTGCAATTTGCCGCATCCGGATATTATGTTCCTTGGAACCGGTAAAATGATGTAAAGCGGTAGCAAATTCTTCCGGTTTAACGATTCTGAAATCAACAGAAATCTCGAAGGCCGGATCGATGGAAAAAACACAGGTAATTTTCGTATCCCCTTCATTGATGACATCCTTAATATCCGGCAAATTCAAAATTTCCTTTTTCACGAGTTGCGGATCCCGGGTAGAAACAACAAAGTCAAGATCTTTCACTGTTTCTTCCATTCTTCTAACACTGCCGGCACGGGAAAATTGATGAATCGGACCGATTTCCAAGAGCTGCTCTTCAATCCACTTAACAACCGGCAATACATCGCCAATGGCAAAACGCTGCTGGGTAAAGCGCATCTCCTCTAAACTTTTTAAAATGTTTTTTTCTTTTTTCGGGCCGAATCCTTTCAACTGCCGGACTTTTTTCTCTTCACACACCCGCTTCAAATCATGAACATTTTCCACACTCAATTCATGATATAACCGGGAAACTGTTTTACCGCCCAGTCCGGGAATTTGCAGCAGGGGAATAAGTCCCACCGGTATTTCCTTTTGCAATTGTTTCAATGTGTTCGAACTGCCCGTTTCTATATACTCTTCAATAACAGCTGCTGTACCTTTTCCAATATTCGGAATGGAAGTAAAATCACTGATTTCCTTCAAGGAACGTTCATCCCTCTCCAGTGAAGCGGCAGCACGGCGGAATGCCTGGATTTTAAAAGGGTTCTCCCCCTTCAGTTCCAAGTAAAGGGCAATCGTTTCCAAGAGCCGGATGATATCTTTTTTATTTATTTCCAATGCAATCACCTTTTTGATCAGCCTTTCCTGACTTTCTCATCGTTCTCCCTTAATACTGTAACATTGTTCACACGGTTATGTTTATTGTCGCCGGCCTGTTTACAACTAAACATTGAACATGGAAGCCGGCCGGAAAAAAACGGGAAAATCGTTTTTGGAAGGAGTTTTAAAACCACATGCGGTAAATTTGCCGGGAGAATAGCGGTGTGTTTTCAATAATTCCTTTTGCTAAAGCGGATTGTTCAATCCAGCTCTGGATGTTTTCACCGGGAAGAAGAGCCAATATGTATAATACAAGAAACGTTATTAAATAAACTTCTAAAAATCCAAGAATGCCTCCCGCCAATTTGTTCAGCTGTTTTATGACAGGGATGCGGCTTACAAAATTGAGCATGGAACCGGTCATATACAAAAAAATTTTTGCAGCAAGGAATATGATGATAAAAGAGAGACCATTGTAAAAAGCTTGTTCTGCATTTATCAATCCCAAAAACAGTCCCAGAGAATCGTCCTGTGGAAACGGAATCCATAATTGGATCCGTCCGGCAAAATCCTTATAATACAAAACAGCAATAATAAAGGCAACAAAAAAACTTATCAAATGAATAAATTGCAAAATAAAGCCCCTTTTCAGCCCGACGATAAAACCGGATGCTAATACGATAAGTAGAATGAAAGTCAACATGCTCATCAATTCCTTTGAAAGTTTAACAAACCCCGCTGAACAGCAAATTCCGGATCAAACTTATTCATTCTTTTGATCCGCTTCTTTTTTCAATTTCTCATATTTTTCTTTTATTTTTACATAATCGTTCACTGCATTGACCGCGGTCAAAACAGCAAGCTGGCTCGCATCCAGAGCTGAGTTTTTCCTTTTAATTTCCTTCATTTTTTCGTCGACTAGTTTGGCAACCTTTAAAATATGCTCGACAGATTCGGTACCGACAATCATATATTGTTGTCCGTATATTTCAACAGGAACCCTGTTTTTTTGTTCGTCTGACAAGTTCATTTCCTCCAATCGCCAGAATCCTTTTTAATCATAGCATGAAACAAAATCAATTGGAAAGTGTAATACTGGTTTTCTTGTACTCCTTTACTATATAATAAAAGAATTAGTCTTTTTTTCAAAATAAAAACTGTCCCACTGGCACGCAGGACATAGCTTCCTGCATGCCGGGATGAGACAGTTTTTACGATTATTTTCTTAATTCCGCGCCTGCTTTTTCATGTAAAACGGATAAGATCTTTTCGTGAATCTCAGTTACTTCTTCATCCGTCAATGTCTTTTCCGGATCTAAATACGTGAGGGTAAATGCGACGGATTTTTTTCCGGCAGCGATGTTTTCACCCTCATATAAATCAAATACTTTTACATCTTTCAAAAGACGCCCGCCGGCTTCTTTAATTAATGCGGCAAGTTCTCCTGCCGATTGTTCTTTATCGACGATTAATGCAATATCCCGGGAAATGCTCGGGAATTTCGGGATGGCTTCGTATTGAAGCGGGGCGGTTTCTGCCTTTAACAGCCGTTCCATGTCGAGCTCAAAAACAAATACGTTTTTCACATCATATTCTTTCTCTTTTTCCGGATGGACTTTACCTAAAAAACCGATGACTTCACCGTCAAGCAGGATATGCGCCGTTTGTCCAGGATGCATACCGTCAACTTCCGCTTTTTCATAACTTATTTTCGAATCCAGCTGCAATTTTTCAAATAATGCTTCCAAAATTCCTTTAACGATATAAAAGTCTGCCAGCAGTTTTTCACCCTGCCACGGATGGTTTACGTAAAGACCTGTTATAGCACCGGCAAGATGCTCTCTCTCCTCCGGAAGCACATCTTCACCTCTGGAAATAAACACCGTTCCTGTCTCATACAGGGCAATATGATCATTTTTCCGCGCAATATTATAACGGACGGCATCCAATAAATGCGGCAAGAGGCTATTTCTCAAAATGGAATGCTCCTCACTCATCGGCATAGCCAATTTAATCGGCTCGGAACGGTTCAAGGCAAATTGGCCGAATTTCTTTTCGTTTGTTAACGAGTATGTCATCGCCTGGTTCATGCCGGCACCTTCCAGTACATTTCTCACTACTCTTCTCTTCTTTTGATACGGAGTGAGAGTACCAGCTGTCCGGGGTCCCTCAGGAAGGGTTTCAGGTATGAGATCGTATCCGTACAACCGGGCAATTTCTTCATACAAATCTTCTTTTATAGATATATCCGGTCTTCGGGAAGAAATTTCAACGTGAAAATTCGCGCCGTCCCTTTCATACTTAAATCTCAGCCGCCGGAATATATTTTCAACCGTTTCTGCCGGGATATTTGTTCCTAAAAATTTATTAACTTCCGGAAGCTCCACGGAAACTTTGACCGGCTTAACATCCAGCGCATCATCCTCTACAGTTCCTTCAAGCACTTCACCGCCGGCTAATTCGGCAATGAGCATGCATGCCCGCTCTGCCGCCTCCCGTACCCGTGCCGGATCAATGCCTTTTTCAAACCGGTTACTTGCCTCACTTCTGAGACCGTGGTCCAAAGAAGCTTTCCGGATCACTTTCGGGTCAAAATAAGCAGCTTCCAATAACACCGTCGTCGTATCATCTGTAACTTCAGAATTTGCCCCGCCCATAACCCCTGCAAGGGCAACGGGTTCTTTTCCGTTCGTAATGACAAGATGATCCGGATTCAGTTTCCTTTCAACATCATCCAATGTTGTGATCGTTTCTCCGTCTTTTGCCCGTCTGACTAAAATTTCTTTTGATCCCAGACAGTCATAGTCAAAGGCGTGTAACGGCTGTCCGTATTCAAGCAAAATATAGTTTGTAATGTCGACAACATTGTTGTGCGGACGTATACCTGCATTCATCAGACGGGTTTGCAGCCAGAGCGGCGACGGGCCGATTTTTACATTTTTAATAACTTTTGCCGCATATAACGGGGCATCTTCCGGTGTTTCCACTTTAACCGTAATATAATCGCTTGCTTTTTCATTTCTCTCATTCAGCCGGATTTCAGGCAACCGGACATCCTTATCCAAAATCGCCGCAGTCTCATACGCTACCCCGATCATACTCAAGCAATCCCCGCGGTTCGGCGTTAAATCAAGTTCCAAAACAACATCGTCCATATTCAACAGTTCGAGGGCGTCGCTCCCCGGCTCTGCATCTTCAGGCAAAACAAAAATTCCGTCCGCGTATTCTTTCGGGACGACTTTGCTGTCGTAGCCGAGCTCCTGAAGGGAACAGATCATACCGTTCGATTGTTCCCCGCGGATTTTTCCTTTTTTAATTTTTATATTTCCGGCGATACGTGCACCCGGCTTGGCCACGATCACTTTTTGACCTGCCGCTACATTGGGGGCGCCGCAGACAATTTGTACCGGTTCATCTTCACCGATATCCACCCGGCATAAGCTCAAACGGTCGGCATTCGGATGTTTTTCACATGACAAAACATGGCCGACGACAATTTTTTTCAGTCCTTCCCCTTTTCGTTCTACCTGATCAACTTCAATCCCGGAGCGGGTAATTTTTTCGGCTAAATCTTCCGGTGTGATGTCACTTACATCGACATACGAACCAAGCCATTTATATGAAACAAGCATGCTGAAAACCTCCTGTATCTTTTGTACTCCTAAATAAGAAAGTTAAATTCCATATACTGTCTGTCCGTTTTATAGACTGAGGGTACCTGCTGTGATTATAAATCAGCCGGATTAAATTGTTTCAGGAAACGGATATCGTTTGTATAAAAGTGACGGATATCATCAATGCCATATTTCAGCATGGCAATCCGTTCAGGCCCCATACCGAAAGCAAACCCGGAATATTTGTCCGGATCAAAACCGCTCATTCTCAATACATTCGGATGAACCATCCCGGCCCCTAAAATTTCGATCCAGCCGGTTCCTTTGCACACGTGGCATCCTGAACCGTCACACATTTTGCACGAAATATCCATTTCAACAGAGGGCTCGGTAAACGGGAAATAACTCGGACGGAGACGAATCTTCCGGTCTTCACCGAATATTTTTTTCGCAAAAATAGATAAGGTGCCTTTCAAATCACTCATTCGGATATTTTCATCAACAACAAGCCCTTCAATTTGCGTAAATTGGTGCGAATGTGTCGCATCATCATTGTCACGCCGGTACACATGTCCCGGACATATAATTTTCACCGGACCTTTTCCTTTCGCTTTTTCCATCGTCCGTGCCTGTACCGGGGAAGTATGGGTGCGGAGCAAAATTTCATTTGTTATATAAAAAGAATCCTGCATATCCCGTGCCGGGTGGTTTTTCGGTATATTTAACGCTTCAAAGTTGTAGTAATCCGTTTCAACTTCCGGTCCTTCGGCAACTTCATATCCCAATCCGATAAATAAATCTTCAATTTCCTGGATAATTTTCGTCAGCGGATGAGGATTACCCAGATTAACCGGACGTCCCGGAAGCGTAACATCAATTGATTCTTCAGCAAGCTTCTTTTGAATTGCTTCTTCTTCCAGCTCTTTTTTTCTTTCTTCAATCCTTCCTGCTATAGTCGACCGTACCTCATTGGCCATTGCACCGACGACAGGCCGCTCCTCCGGAGGGAGTTTGCCCATCCCTCTCAACACTTCCGTGATCGGTCCTTTTTTTCCTAAATAGCGGACCCGGACATCGTTTAATTGTTTTAAATCAAGGGCGTCTTCTATTTCTTTCAAAGCTTCTGCCTTTAATGTTTCAAGACGTTCTTTCACGTTTATACCTCCCTGAAAGTATTTAAATTCCTAAAACAAAAAATCCCCGTCCGTAAAGGGACGAGGATTGTATTCGCGGTACCACCCTTTTTAATGCAATTTACCGGCTGGTAAAATTGCATTCACTCCATTTGGTAACGGTCTTCCCGCCCGATCTTTACGCTCCGGGTGATTCCGGAACGGTCCCGACCGGGAGTTCATGGGGTGAAATTTCGTTTGGACCGGTTGGAAATGCTTCCAGTCAAGGCATCTCCTCCCTGTAAACCGGCAATCCCAAACGACAGGTCCCCAATCATCACTTGTATCCTTATTCAAGTTATCATTAATTTATTATATATTGGTTTTTTCCGTTTCGCAACGGTCGTACGGGAATTATATATATACTTCCGAATATTTAAACAAGGTTTCCCCGCAAATAATATAATAAAATTCCCGTGGCAACCGAAACATTTAATGACTCATTCTTTCCATATATAGGAATATATAAGTTTTTTTCTGCTTTTTGTAAATGCTCTTCACTGACACCCTGACCTTCATTTCCAACAATCAAAGCAAACGATTTTTGCGGGGCAACCTCATACATCGGCACGCCGTTTTTAACAGCAGTGCCGAAGACGGGAATTTTCATTTTATTCAGCCGCTCAATCCAATCGTGCAAATTTCCGCGGACAACCGGAAGATGAAAATGGCTGCCCTGGGCCGCACGCAATACCTTAGAATTATATATATCAGCGCTTCCTTCGCCGACGATAACCGCATCAAGTCCTGCACTGTCCGCCGTGCGGATTAACGTGCCGAGATTTCCGGGATCTTGCACTGCGTCCAATAATAAAAACCGCTTTCCGGAAACCGAGGCATCTTCCATTTGACGGCAGACCGCAAAAATTCCCTGGGGTGTTTCCGTATCGGAAATCACCTTGGCAATTTCTTCGGAAACGATGTACAGACTTTCTCCGCTATTGAAGTCCGGTACGCTTTCATAATACGCTTCCGTCATGATCAGTTCCGCAATAATTCCCGTTTCTAATGCCTCTTCAACAAGATGCCGGCCTTCGATCAAAAACAACCCTGTTTTTTCCCGTTCTTTCTTTTTCAATAATTTTTTCCAACGTTTTACATTCTCATTTTTCGTTGATCGTATATATTTCATCCGTGATCTCCTTTACACCCGTACTGTCATTACTTTTCATTATACCGGAATTGGGATACATAATACATCTCAAAAAGTAACACAATATCCATGATCAAATTAAACATACGGAGGGATGAAAATGAACTTTAATTTAAGAAATGCCATTAAACAGAATGTAGCAGATAACTCCCTTGAAGAGCTGCAAGAAACGATTGTCGATGCAATCCAAACTGGGGAAGAAAAGATGCTACCGGGTCTCGGGGTCTTATTTGAAATTATCTGGCAACAGGCGAGTCCGGAAGAAAAACGAATGATGCTGGAGAACCTGGAGGTAGGATTAAAACAATAATGCTGCTTTATGGACAGAGACGGCAAAATCATACATTAAAAAAATAAATATATCCCAATGACCTCGTTAACAAGTGGTCTGGTTCAGGAAGTAGCAGAAGGAGTCTTTTTTTATACGATTCAAATCGTCAATATCGTATTTATAAAAACCAAAAACAGTATCGTATTAATTGATACAGGCATGCCGGGGAGCGGGAGGCAAATCATTGAATTAATGGAAGGGATCTTTGGATCTGTCACACATCCCGGCACCATCATATTAATACACGGACATTTTGACCATGCCGGTTCGGTTGAACAATTATTGAAGCGGTGGCATATACCAGTATACGCCTACCCGCTGGAAATTCCTTATTTAACAGGGAAAAAAAGTTATCCGGAACCTGACGGGACGGTGGAAGGCGGCCTTATTGCAAAGCTGTCACCGTTATTTCCAAATGAAAGCATTGATCTTGGTGACAGTGTAAGACCGCTGCCAAACGACGGTTCGCTCCCCCTTCTTCCCGGCAGGCGGTGGATTCATACGCCAGGACATACAGAAGGGCATATCTCCCTGTTCCGGGAAAAAGACCGGACATTAATTGCGGGTGATGCTTTTATTACAGTCAGGCAGGATTCCCTTTATAAAGTGCTCTTACAAAAACAGGAAATATACGGTCCGCCCCGATACTTTACAACCGATTGGGAACAAGCAAAAGCATCGGTGGCTAAATTGGCCGGAATGGATCCGTATATTGCAGTCACAGGGCACGGCCTGCCATTGGAAGGGGATGAGCTGGAGCAAGGTCTTGCCAAACTTGTCAAGCAATTCGATACAATGGCCAGACCGGATTACGGAAAATTTGTTTGAACCGGCTAATGAAAAATGACGTGTACACTGACACGTCATTTTTAATTGATTAGTTGTATTTTATTTTGTTCACCGCATCCGCATCAAGCCGTTTAACGACTTCAGTCATTAATTTCACCGTATTTTCATAATCATCCCGGTGAATGATGCTTGCGTGAGAGTGGAGATAACGGGTTGCGATCGTAACGGCAATGGATGGAACACCGCTTTTTGTTAAATGAATGGAACCCGCGTCCGTTCCGCCTCCAGGAATGGATTCAAACTGATACGGTATGTTTAAGTCTTCTGCCACATCAATCACAAATTCGCGCAAACCTTTGTGGGAAACGAGTGACGCATCGTAAATAATGATTTGCGGTCCCTCGCCGAGCTTGCTCATCGATTCTTTTTCTGTCACACCCGGAGTATCCCCCGCGGTTCCGACATCCAAAGCAAAACCGATATCCGGCTCAATTTGATATGCGGCGGTTTTCGCTCCGCGTAAGCCAACTTCTTCCTGTACAGCTCCAACGCCGTAAACGATGTTCGGATGATTTTCCTTTTGTAAATTTTTCATTACGTCGATTACCACCGCGCAGCCGATCCGGTTATCCCATGCTTTGGCAAGCAAATACTTTTCATTTTTCATAACGGTGAATTCAAAATATGGAACAATCATGTCTCCGGGACGAATCCCCCATGATTCTGCTTCTTCTTTGTCCTTTGCACCGATATCGATAAACATATCTTTGATATCAAAGGGCTTCTTACGGGCCTCGGGCGATAAAATATGCGGCGGTTTAGAACCGATAACCCCGGTGATCGTATCTCCTTTAGAAGTCACGATCGTTACCCGCTGGGCAAGAAGAACCTGGCTCCACCATCCGCCCACCGTTTGGAAACGAATAAATCCTTTATCATCAATTTGCTTTACCATAAAGCCGACTTCATCGAGATGGGCACCAAGCATGATTTTCGGGCCATTTTCTTTTCCAGTTTTCCGGGCGATTAAACTGCCGAGACCGTCAAAAGATAATTCGTCGGCATACGGTTCTATGTATTTTTTCATAACATCCCTTACTTCCCGTTCATTGCCGGGAATACCTTTAGCATCGGTTAAATCTTTAAGCATCTTCAATGTTTCGTCGGGCTGTGTCAAGCCGATCCCTCCTTATAACGGTATATTTTTATTATACTAAAGTATAATTGCCGGAACAAACTGGAAATCCCTGTTGTTTATTTAACTTGACACCTGTTTCCGGGGCAAGTTAATATTTATCTGTTTATACGGACGATCTGTCAGCATAGCGCTGATCCATTATCCGGACATTGCTGAAGGGGTACGATACGGTTATTAATGAAGAAGTCTCAAACAATTCCCAGGGGCAAAAACAATTGCTAACAATCGCCCGGGCCATTTTAAAAAATCCGCCCATTTTAATATTGGATGAAGCAACCAGCAATGTCGATACGAGAACGGAAATGGAGATTCAAAAAACGATGAATACACTGATGGCCGGCTGGACAAGTCTGGTCATCGCCCACAAATTGTCGACCATCCGCAAGACTGATCTGATTCTCGTCATGAAATCAGGAAAACTCATTGAAAAGGGAACCCATGAACAGTTGCTGAAAGCCGGCGGACTGTACCGAGATTTATACAACAGCCGTTTTCATTTATCTCAGAAAACGAACAGCGAAGCAAAACAGGAAAAAAATAAAAATTGAATAAAGAAGGAATTTAAAGATAAAAAAATTACCGGTTTATTTAACACTTATTGTGACCGGAACGGTTGCAATCATTCTAACAAAAACGATGGATTTATCGGATGCATTGGAATGGATGCTTATTGGCACTGCTGTTGTCTTGAGTTTATCCGGTGCAATCGCTGTTACCATATATGCCCTTGGACATGACGTAGCCTTTTCTTGGTTTTGACAAAGAAAAAAACCGGGTTGGCCGGATACATGGGCACTACCCGGTTTTCTTTTATCGTAATCCGGATGAGCCGAAGCCGCCTTCACCTCTTTCTGACCCGGATAATTGTTCTGTTTCGGAAATTTTCACCCTGGCCACCGGAGCGACAACCATCTGCGCAATACGCATATGCTTTTCGACTTTAAACGGTTCTTTGCCGTGATTGATTAAAATCACTTTGATCTCCCCCCGGTAACCTTCATCGATTGTACCGGGGCTGTTAAGTACCGTAACACTGTGTTTCAAAGCAAGGCCGCTTCTTGGTCTGATTTGCGCTTCTGTTCCCGGCGGCAGCTCTATGACAATACCCGTGCGAATTAACTCCGCTTCCCCCGGTTGGATGACTTTTTCTTCTACCGAATACAAATCAAGCCCGGCATCGCCCGGATTGGCATATTTAGGAATCTTCGCATCCTCATCAATTATTTTTACTTTTAATTCTATATCCATAAACCGATTCTCCTTATCACATCATTCTGGAATAACATTAAAAAGATTATAGCAAAACAATAAAAAGTGAAACCTTTTTTTTATGATTCATCGCTTTTATAGACATATTTTCGTACACTTATGACGGAGGGATTTCTATGGCATTATTAATTCGGATGATCATATTTATTCTTATCCTGTTTTTAATTTACGCCGGTATACGGTATCTGCTTTCACCAAAACGAAAGCTGGAACTAGCACATGAACAAAACAGATTTTATTTTTTGGACGACCCGGACAATGTAAGGAAAAACTTTTTTATCACGTATAAAGGTGCCCTCTTTGAAGGTGAAAAGAAACTGGGTACAACTCCGGAATCCTTCGATGTTGTTTCTGTCCTCGTTACCCCGAAAAATATCAATGAGTTAAAAGGCTTGACAAAAAAAGATTTTCAAATCATTGAGCAACATATTTTAAAACATTATCCATCCACTGAAATTGAATGGCAAAGCCCGGTCCGGGAATTTTTAGGCAAACTGGACAATCAATCTGATCAATCTTTTGAATGATTCTTTTCGGTTGTACAACGGGAGACGTCCGCATCCTTTTTATGATGCGGCTTTAAAAAAATCTTTCCACTTAATCACGGCAAATTTCTCCCGCAGGACAACAATTAGTACGGTTAACACGAGCAGAAAAAGGAGGAATGCAGCCGGGGAAATTTGTTGGAAAGACTTGCCGAAAACGGTATAAAAGACAGCAACCGGAAGATTTGTAAAAAAAGAGGAACCTGCATACTCACGGAAGTTTCCCTTTCGCTCGATTAAACAAAAACAGAGCAGTTGAAAATGAATGAACGGAATCATTTTCAATACGGCGATTTGGCCTCCGGTCAAATTTTTATATGGGCCAAACCATTTTATTTTGATCCGCCGGAGGCGCCGGTGCAAAATCGGAAAACGTTTTAATAAAAAATACAATGAAAAGCTGGAAATGGTCAGTCCAATCAAAGAAAAAGCCGTTCCAAACACAGCACCGAACAAAACACCACCGGCCATGCACATAACAACGACAGGAATAAATAAAAACGGACGTAAGATATGAATAAGAATAAAAGCTAAGGGTGCCAAAATACCGCCTAACTCCAAATATGCCAGAACGAGCCCCGTTTCTCCGTTCATGCGGTTAATCCCCCGTATATCCCGTTTTCCTTTTTATTACATCGTTAATAACGTATACACAAAAAGATTGAATTATGATAAGTTTTCCCGGTATACGAAAAAAAGCCCCTGTTAAAAGGGGCTTTTCAATTTTACTTTTTCAGCCGGGCTTTTGCCGTTTCCGCAAGTTGTGCAAATGCTTCCGGATCGGTTACCGCAAGTTCGGCAAGCATTTTGCGGTTTACTTCGACTCCGGCAAGTTTCAGTCCGTGCATTAAACGGCTGTAGGAAAGGCCATTTTGCCGTGCAGCCGCATTAATACGTGTAATCCACAATTTACGGAATTCGCTTTTCCGTTTGCGGCGGTCACGGTATGCATACATTAAAGATTTCATAACCTGCTGGTTGGCTACTCTATATAAACGATGTTTGGAACCGTAATATCCTTTTGCTAATTTCAGTACTTTTTTACGACGTCTGCGTGTCACAGTACCGCCTTTTACACGTGCCATACTAAAAACCTCCTAATTTGTAACCTTTACTTTTAGATCTTTATATCATATGTTTAATGCGTTTGTAATCACTTGATGATACGAGAGTACTCTTACGGAGTTTCCGTTTCCGTTTTTGCGATTTATTGGCAAATAAATGGCTTGTATACGCATGGGAACGTTTTAATTTGCCAGTTCCTGTCTTTTTAAAGCGTTTGGCTGAGGCTTTATGTGTTTTCATTTTAGGCATACGTATTTCCTCCTTAAGTTACTTATCAGTTTTTGGTGCAAGAACTAAGAACATGTTCCGCCCGTCCATCTTTGGTTTCGTTTCTACCACAGCAATGTCGGAACACTCTTCCGCCAGGCGGTCAAGCACTTTTTGACCGATATCTTTATGGGTGATCGCACGACCTTTAAAGCGAAGGGATGCTTTCACTTTATCTCCTTTTTGCAAGAACTTCCGTGCGTTGCGTAATTTCGTATTAAAATCATGCTCTTCAATCGTCGGACTAAACCGGACTTCCTTGACGCTGATTACTTTTTGTTTTTTCCGTGCTTCCTTTTCCCTCTTTTGTTGCTCAAAACGGTACTTCCCGTAGTCCATGATTCTGGCCACAGGTGGCCTTGCTTTCGGAGCAACCAAAACAAGATCCAGATTTCGCCGCGCTGCGATTTCCAAAGCTTCGGCCTTTGATTTAATTCCCAATTGTTCGCCGTTTACATCAATTAAGCGAACTTCACGGGCACGGATGCCCTCGTTGACCATCTTATCTTTGCTGATATCAAGACACCTCCAAAAGGATTTCGTGAATACTGCCGTTTGGGTACATGACAAAAGAAGCCGCCCGTCATTGAAAGGCATTAAAAAAGTGCAGGTGAATACACCCGCACTGTGTTTATGGAAAAATCCATAATCGTATCATAAATATAAATGCAAAACCTGTTAACAACCATAACGGCGTCAACCAGGTGAGAAGCGGGTGCTTCTTCTTTGTCCGCAAACTGAGTATTCGATTAACTTACTATAGTGTATCATATACAAGCTGTATATGTCAAGCACGGCCTTTGATGGAAAATGGTCAACACGGGCATTATAACAAAACAAAAAGAAAAATACAACTCTTTTTCAAATGAAAAATTTCCGGGTGGTTTTGACCATGTGGGATGTGCCATGCAAAAAAATATTTCTTCTTAACTTTCGAATGATCCTTTCCGGAATAAAAAATGACTGCCCGCGTCTTTTCAAGACCAGGCAGCACCGTATTGATTCAACCGTGAAAAGCCGGTTAAATCTTCGATTCTTTCTTAATTTCCTCCAAAAACTCGGTGAAGGGGACGGTTTTGGAATCTTTTTCTCCGTATTTTCGGACGTTGACCGTATTTTCTCCCATTTCTTTATCACCGACAACAAGCATATACGGTATTTTTTGCACCTGCGCTCCACGGATTTTATAGCCTAGTTTTTCATCCCGGACATCCAATTCAGCCCGGATCCCTGCCTGTTTCAATTGATCATGGACTGATTTAGCATAGTCAAAATGAACTTCCGGTGATACCGGGATGACCTGCACTTGAACCGGTGCAAGCCATGTCGGGAAAGCACCTTTATATTCTTCAATCAAATATGCGACAAAACGCTCCATCGTTGAAACAACACCACGGTGAATGACGACCGGACGGTGCGGCTTACCGTCTTCACCAATATATGTTAAATCAAAGCGTTCCGGCATTAAAAAGTCCAGCTGGACGGTTGATAATGTTTCCTCTTTGCCAATGGCCGTTTTTACCTGAACATCCAGTTTCGGACCGTAAAACGCAGCTTCACCTTCCGCCTCATAATATTCCAGGCCTAAATCGTCCATGGCTGATTTCAGCATGCTTTGTGCCTTTTCCCACATTTCGTCATCATCATAATATTTTTCCTTATCTTCCGGGTCTCGGTAAGAAAGACGGAATGTATAATCGGTAATATTAAAGTCCTCATAGACTTCCATGATCAGCTGGACGACCCGCTTGAACTCCTCCTGTATCTGGTCGGGCCGGACGAAAATATGGGCATCGTTCAGCGTCATGCCGCGTACCCGCTGCAAACCGGATAATGCACCGCTCATTTCATACCGGTGCATCATACCGAGTTCGGCAATGCGGATCGGCAGCTCACGGTAGGAATGAATCTTATTTTTATAAATCATCATATGATGCGGACAATTCATCGGACGCAGAACCAGCTCTTCACCATCGCCCATATCCATCGGCGGATACATATCTTCATGGTAATGGTCCCAATGCCCGCTCGTTTTATACAATTCCACATTGGCTAAAACTGGGGTATATACATGCTCATAGCCGAGTCTGATTTCCTTATCGACAATATACCTCTCGATAATCCGGCGGATCGTTGCCCCTTTCGGAAGCCACAACGGAAGCCCCTGGCCGACTAATTGATTGATCGTAAATATTTCTAGTTCTTTGCCAAGCCTCCGGTGGTCGCGTTCTTTCGCTTCTTCCAGCATTTTTAAATGTTGCTCTAAATCTTCTTTTTTGAAAAACGCCGTTCCGTAAATCCGTTGCAACATTTTGTTTTTGCTGTCCCCACGCCAGTATGCACCGGCAATGCTCAATAATTTAAATTCTTTAATTTTTCCTGTCGAGGGCACGTGCACCCCGCGGCAAAGATCGAAAAACTCTCCTTGTTCATATATAGTTACTGGCTCGTCTTCAGGAATATCATTAATTAATTCCAGTTTATATTCATCACCGATTTCTTCGTACATCCGGATTGCTTCTTCCCGGCTGACTACTTTCCGGCGAATTTCCAGATTTTCGCTGACAATTTTTTTCATCTCTTTTTCAATCTTCGGAAGATCTTCCGGTGTTATTTTTTCTTCCAAGTCGATGTCATAGTAAAAACCGTTTTCAATCACCGGGCCTACACCGAGTTTTACGTTTTTATACAGCCGTTTAATCGCCTGGGCCATTAAATGGGCAGTACTATGCCGCATAATTTCAAGGCTCTCCGGATCTTTATCTGTCAAAATTTGGATTGTTCCGCTCTCTTCAATCGGCATCCTGAGATCAATCAGTTCATCGTTTAATTTCCCCGCATAAGCTCTTTTCTTAAGGCTGGGGCTGATTGAAGCCGCGATTTCTTCGGTTGTTGTTCCCTTTGGAAACTCTTTAGTGTTTCCATCCGGAAATGTAATTTCAATCATTTCTGCCATGCTTAACTGCCTCCTCTGTTCCTGATATTTTCGAAAGTAATCTCCATGAAAAAAACCCGTCCCCAATCTAGGGACGAGCTTTTAACCCGTGGTTCCACCCTGTTTCTCGCACAAAAATACCGTGCGACTCAAACCGGGTAACGGCCGGAGCCGGCATCCATTACTGGGGAAATCCCGTTCACGGCTGCAGCTTAAAGGCGGTGAGCCTTTTATCCGTGTTAGGAAGGTTCCAGCCTATAGCCTTCCCTCTCTGTAAACCGTAATAAAAGGCCCGTGTCCTTTGCATCACTGTTCGCCATATCTTAATGTCATAATTAAAAAAGATAATGGAAAGGGGACAATAACGGTTATGTAAAATACAAACCTGCTTCCGATTGTCATTACCGGTCTATGATTCACCGGAGTACACATCCCTGCAAAATAGGGGAAACATTGTCAAATTCCTTATCATGAATGTATTATAAATTTTTCATATAAATTTTTCAAGGCCGGACTACAAATCATTTTCAGCGCGGAAAGATTCCAAGGAACAAATTTTCAGCTTTTCTTCGAATATATTTTTTAATGTTTGTATAATTCCGCTTTCCGGATCATCTGTATACAAATAAATCTGTTCGGGTGCAATTGAAATTAACGGCGCAATGGTGACCGAGTCCACATAAACCGTATGCCGGGAAAGCAATCTCCGGTCAACATGCTTGTCCAGATCAGCCCGTTTGATCTCCCGCATATTTTGATCATAAAAAGTAAATCCGTCACTATTTACAAGATAAACTTTTTTCAGTCTGGGTTTCCTGCCTTTTAAAAACCGGCGCAAATAATAAATAAACGATTGATATTCCTGTTCCAGCTTATATTCATCAAGGGCTGTCTCTACAAAATAAAAAAGACTTTCCTTGTAAAAACGGAGCTGAAACGTATGAAAAGCTTCAAAAGAAAATGACTCTTCCCGTTCCAAAATATCCGTCAGCGCATAATCCAGCCGCTGGCTAATAAGCGAACGGTCAATCTTTACCGGTATTTCCTCACGCTGCCCGTCCAGAATTGAACATGTCAATTGAATTATTTCTGCCTGTTCATCCTGGTCCGTATAGAAAAACTGTTCTTCAAGTATTTTCCGGCACCACTCAATCCGTTTCTTTTCCGTAATCAATTTCAGTAACAGATATTTTATAAACGGAATCGCTCTTTCCTTATCTGAAAAATTAAACAGAATGAAGGACCCTTCCCTTTGGAACTGTATATATCCTGCCGGTTGTTTTTCATATAGCTTGTGCAAAAATTTTGCTTCCTCGGCATTTTGAAATTGGATACAAATCAAAGTTCCTCCCCCCTATGAGGCTTTCCCATGTTACATATATATGGGGGGCTTGGACACTTTAGAAGTTCTACTTTGCAAAAACCGGCATTGCTTAAATACTTCGTTGTGCTTTATTTTCTTTTATTCTCTCCGTCTATATATATGGGCTCTGCCAAAAAACGGATTCGTTCAATAATCCTGGCTGCTTTCACCTTTTCTTCTTCTCCTCGCTGGCTGTATGTTAAATGGTGTTCCAGCTCTTGTAAATTGAAATTCGAAGTGAAAAATGCAGGAAGTTTTTCCAGCATCCGGTATTGAAGAACCGGACCGATTACTTCGTCACGGACCCAGCTGGATACTGCCTCGGCGCCGATATCATCAAACATTAATACCGGTGCCTTTTTTAGTATTTCCAACTTTTCATTTAGAGTCCGGTCGTTGATTGACTGTTTCATTTCCCTGATCAGTTCGGGAACGTACACGATGATTGATGAAACTCCCTTTTCCGCCAACTCTTTTGCAATGGCACCGAGCAAAAAGGTTTTTCCCGTTCCAAATGGTCCGTATAAATATAATCCTTTTTGAAATTGACCTTTGGTAAAACCGAAAATAAATTTCAAGGCCTTGTCCACCGCTTCCACCCGGTTTGGCGTATCCAAATAGACATCGCTTATTGAGGCATCCAATGTATCTTTCGGCATATGGATACATTGAATCAGTCTTTCAAACCGTTTTTGCTGGTCTTCCAACATTTTCTTCCTGCAGGGCACATATTGGACATCGATGGACCGGTTGTTAAAAACAAGGCGCGGTTCATATCCGAAAATAATATTTTTACATTCGCTTACTGATTCACATTCTCTGCAATCCCTACTCTGGGAAATAAATTCATACAGTTTCCCAAGGCTGCGGTCAATCATCAGATTGGTGATTTGCTCTTTATGTTTATCCAAAAATTCCCGGACGTCCGGGTGGTTCAAAATTTCATGCCGGAGCATTTCAAACCGCTTTTGAAAATCTTCGCGGCTTGTGAGCTTTTTTAGCGTCTCATTAATATTTTTCACTTCTTCACCTCCTTGTTACTTTTTATATTTCTTTAAGCGCTCTTCCAATTCTTTTCTTTTCCTTTCAAAATCAGGGTCTTGTCCGTCCTTTTCCAGAGGTTTGTCCCGGTTTTCCAGCCATTCCGGCACCTTCTCGGAACGAACTGGCTGGAATCTTTTTCCGGCACGCTGTTTTTTGCTTTTTTGCCATTCGGTATATTGCCGGTGCTCTTTTTTGGCCAGTTCCATGGCTTCCTTTACGGTTTTCACTTTTTTCCTCGCCCAATGGGAAGCAATTTTTTCGGCGAACGCTTTGGACAACTTCATATCCGTCCGTAACATACAATAATGAATGAGGACATTAACCACTCCTGGCGGAAGTTTCTGATTAATCATAATATCTTCAACGAGACGTAAGTCGCTTGCCGCTGGCTCCGAGCCTTCCGATAAATCTGCAAGAACCTGCCGCGGGCTGACCGTTTCCAAATAGCGGATCAACCGCTCTTCTTTCGTTTTTGGCACATCGATTTCCGACTGGTAAATCGGACTCTGGGTCCGGTCAACAAGCTGCGGCAACGATTGGTAATGTTCAATTTGGTACCAGTCACGCGCCGCTTTACGCAATTTTTCAATATCAATTTCGTTTGTATCCGTAATACATGACAGTACGATGTTTTTCATTTGGATGGCATCAATGCCGTACAAAAATGATAATTTCAAAATGGCTTCTCTAACTTCTTTTGTGATTGCCCGTTTCGGAACGATTGCTTCATCCAACCCCGCCATAAACAACTCGAAATCAAAATAGTCGGATGATATTGTTACGGGCGCAGCTTCCTCTCTGTGCGGATAAACAGCAGTTTCTTCTTCCGGATCATGAATCTCCGTGTAAGGTATGGCACTGGACGAACGGAATACTTGCTGGAACGGTTTCGTTATATTCTTGAATCCGTCCATATCCACAGCCGTATCGGCAAACTCTTTTTTCAAACGGTTATAATATTCCCGGCCGACTTTTTGGTATAAATAAATATTCAGTAACCCGTCGGAAAAAAAGCGTGCCGGGGACAGGGGTGGTTTCAGTTTATATAAAAATAGCCTCGGGTCCTGATCATTTTTCACATAAGACTCCATCAACCCGATCGCTTCTAATTTTTGTCTTGCCCGGTAAATATCTGCCAAACTTAAATTAAGCAAATTCATTATATAGTAATGGGAAACCGGTTTGGACTTCAACCGTTTTTTTTCAACTTGATGACGCAAAGTCATGTACATGCTGATGCAAACCGGACCGATTAAAGGCTGGTACAAAAACATCAGCACCCTTGAATCATCTTCGTTCGGCGGACCGTCAACAACTACGGTATACTGATCTGCCGGTATAATTTCTTTCCAATGTAGTTCCATACTAAAACCTCAAATCTTCGCTGTTATGATTTTTTCTTTTCCTGTTTTAATATTTCTTTCAATTCTTCAAGAAATACGTTAATATCTTTGAACTGACGGTAGACTGATGCAAAACGCACATAGGCGACTTCATCAATTTCTTTTAACTTATCCATGACCATCTCACCGATTGTTTCACTTTTTACTTCCGACAATCCGAGGTTTCTTAGTTCCCGTTCAATTTCCATGGTAATGTTTTCCAGTTGTTCCATACTAACCGGACGCTTTTCGCAAGCTTTAATAATACCCCGCAAGATTTTATCCCTGCTGAATTCTTCCCTTGTTCCTTCTTTCTTGATCACCATCAGCGGATATTCTTCAATCCTTTCGAAAGTTGTAAACCGGTATCCACATGATTCACATTCCCGGCGCCGTCGGATGGAACTTGCTTCTTCAACAGGTCTTGAATCAATGACTCGCGTTCCGATATATTTACATGATGGACATTTCACTTTTTCAAACCCTCCGTCAACGTTAGTCAATGTACTGTAATCTACCCTAGTCTTATATTACTATATTTCCCCGCTATAAAAAAAGAAGATGTTATCCCGGTGTTTTCACGCGATTACGCGATTCCAGACAGTTGTGATCAATAATGAAAACAAAAAAACTATCTAGCGCGTAAACGAAATCGTTTACTTGAAACACTAGATAGTTTTTGAAAGCTTTTCAAAAAACTTTTCGTCTTGTCCGTTTTTATCTGACAGCGGCCACTTCTTTGCTCATTTCTTTGGCAACAATTTTTACCAGATCAACTACACGGCAAGAGTAGCCCCACTCATTATCATACCAAGCCAGTACTTTTACTTTGTTTCCCTCTAAAACCATGGTCGAAAGACCGTCGATCACGGATGAACGTTCATCAGTAGTAAAATCAATGGAAACCAGCGGTTCGTTAGTGATACCGAGAATTCCTTTCAACTCATTTTCCGCAGCTTCTTTAAAAGCTTCGTTTACCTCTTCGGCTGTAACTTCCTTTTTCAAATCTACGACTAAATCAACAAGTGAAACATTCGGAGTCGGTACACGTAATGCAATACCGTGCAATTTTCCGTTTAAGTGCGGCAATACTTTGCCGATCGCCTTCGCAGCCCCGGTTGTTGTCGGTATAATTGACTGTCCGCAAGCCCGGGCACGGCGCAGATCTTTGTGAGGGTTGTCAATATTTTTCTGATCGTTTGTATACGCATGCACCGTTGTCATAAACCCGCTTTCGACTCCGAATTTTTCATCCAATACTTTGACAACCGGCGCAAGGCAGTTTGTTGTACAGGAAGCATTGGAAATGATGTCATGTTTCTCTAGTTCAAGTTCATGATCATTAACGCCGACAACGATTGTTACATCTTCATTTTTACCCGGAGCCGTCAAAATCACCTTTTTCGCACCGGCTTTTAAATGCAGCTGGGCTTTTTCACGGGCATTAAATTTTCCTGTTGCTTCAATAACGATATCTATATCCAAATCTTTCCATGGCAATTGTTCCGGATTACGGTTATTTGTCAGAATAACCTTTTTTCCATTTACGATTAAGCAATTTTCCCCTGCTTGTACATCACCGGAAAATTTCCCGTGAATGGAATCATATTTCACTAAATGGGCCAGAGTTTCCGCAGGATAACTAGCATTGACCGCTACAATTTCAAAATCGTCCATCAAAATTGCCCGGCGGAAAACCATGCGGCCGATTCTCCCAAATCCGTTAATAGCCACTCGTTTAACCATTATAAAAGATGCCCCCTCATTCCTATAATAAATAAATTACCCTTAATTAGTATAACATATTATATGAATTATGAGCATACATATTGCCATTTTTAACATAAAAAACTCATTTTCCGCACTTTCATTACTAAAAAAGGCTGTCCATATAAGATTCAGTCATTCTGAAATATATGAATGACAGAGCCTGATCATGAACAGCTTGGCGATAAATTTATTCAATTATATGCCAACTTTTCAAAACAGATATTAATTGCCGTTTTGTTTCATCCAGCGTGCCGCAATTATCAATGACCGCATCCGCCATTTTCTTTTTTTCCTCTATGGACATTTGGGAATAGATCCTCGCTTCAGCCTCTTCTTTTGTAAAGCCGTTTCTTTCCATTAACCGTTCCAACTGGGTTTGCTCATCCGTATATACCACAATAACTTTATGGACCATGTAGGTCAGTTTGCTTTCATATAGTAAAGGAATATCGAGAAAAACAGCTTTTTCGCCTCTTTTGACGGCTTCTTCTTTCTCGTTGTTCATTCTTTTTCTCACAGCTGGATGGACAATGCTGTTTAATTTTAAACGCTGTTCCTGGTCGTTAAAAACAATATCCCCTAATTTTTTTCTATTGATCCGGCCATCGGGCAATAATATTTCTTCCCCGAAGTGCCGGACAATTTCATGATAAGCTTCCTCCCCCGGTTCAACAACTGCCCGGGCGGCGATATCGGCGTCAATGACCGTAAAGCCGAGTTCTTTAATCATGTTTGAAACAGTGCTTTTTCCCGTAGCAATACTTCCGGTAATTCCGATGATTTGCGTCACTGTGTTTACCTCCACCGTCTGGACTACATTCTCCATAATCCGATGATGATTAACAGCAGGCCCGGCAGAAAAGAAAGCTTTTTCATCCGCCGGTTAAAAGCGGGATTCCTACCGCACTTTAATCCGAGAGCGGCTAAACAGGAACTCATGATTCCGACGGATACTGCTAGAAGAAACGGGGGGATCCCGAGAAAGAAAGCACCAATCCCCGCCCCGAAAGCATCAAGAGATAAAGCGGCCCCCAGCAATAAAGCTTCCAGCCCGCTGATATCGCCGGACTTGTCTAAATCGGCGGTCAACGGTTTTCTTAAAATATGAATGACAATCCCCAGTGATCGGAATTCAAATTTCAGCAAAGTATAATCCCCGCTTTTTTCCAGACCGAACTTTTTGTGTACGGATGACCGGAAAAACTGGATTAAAGCCCAGAGCCCTAAAATTATCAATATGGAGCCGCCAATTTTTCCTGCCGCCTCCGGTGACAGAGTCCTGCTGATATATTTTCCGACTAAAGCAGCCGCAAGCAGGGCCGTGGCAGAACAAAGCGCAATGATAAAAATCGTTTGCAGCGGAATTTTTATATTTCTTAAACCGTAAGCCAGTCCGGCGGAAAAGCAGTCGACGCTTACGGCAAATGCAAGCAAAAATACCGGCAAAAATTCCATAAACAGCTCCTCCCGAAAAAAATCCTGTCTTATTTTATGAAAGGAGCTGTTATTCAGTGCGGAGTGTGTCCGGATTAAACCTGGCATTGGGGGCAAAAATGAGTTCCCCTGCCGGCGATCTTCCGCTTTTCAATCGGACTTCCGCAACATTTACAAGCTTGTCCTTCCCTGCCGTATGCATTTAAATTTAATTGAAACATTCCGATTTCGCCCATGGAATTAACATAGGAGCGGATTGTCGTACCGCCCATTTCCACCGCTTCCCCGAGAGTTGCGATGATTTCCCGGTGCAGCGTTGTAATCTCTTTTTTTGTTAATGATTGTGCCGGCCTTTCCGGATGAATCCCGGCCCGGTATAAAGATTCATCAGCGTAAATATTTCCGATTCCTGCCACAACCGTTTGGTCCAAAAGGACAGACTTAATGATTCTTTTTGTTTTCCCCAATTTTTCTGCAAAATAAGAAAGGGAAAAATCACCGGAAAACGGTTCAGGCCCCAGCTTGCTGAGGGGGAGACGGCTTTCTTCCGTTCCCGCTTCAAATACATGCATCGTTCCAAATTTACGGACGTCGCGGTATCTCAACTCCATTCCGCCGGCAAACGAAAAAACAACATGGGTATGTTTATCAGCCGGGCTGTTTTCCGGAAATATGCCATATTTTCCTTCCATCCGTAAATGACTGACAAGAGTAACTTCATCCATATAAAAAAGTAAAAACTTTCCCCGTCTCCCCATGCGTCGGATTCTTTGCCCGGTCAGGAGACGCTTAAATTCCTCCAAATCTTTTGGATATTGGACGATTTTCGGCCAATGTACCGAAACGCCGGTAATCGTTTTACCGGTAACGAGTGATTCAAGAGTCCGTTTGATTGTTTCAACTTCCGGGAGCTCCGGCATAAAATCCCCTTTCTAAATTATTTAGCGTCAAACCAGGTTTTTCCGTAAGCATACTCCACTTTCAGCGGCACGTTTAATTTTGCCGCATTTTCCATCACGTCAGGCACGATTTCCTTTAACCGGTCAATTTCTTCTTCCGGTGCTTCAAAAATCAATTCGTCATGAACCTGAAGCAGCAGACGGGCCTGAAGCTTTTCTTCCTCCAAACGCCTGGACATATCGATCATCGCCTTTTTAATAATATCGGCTGCACTTCCCTGTATCGGGGTGTTCATCGCCGTACGCTCGGCAAAACTCCGGACGTTGTAATTCCGACTTGTAATTTCCGGAATATAACGTCTTCTGTTTAGTAAAGTCGTTACATATCCTTGTTGTTTTGCCAGCTGTACAATTTCCTCCATATATTCTTTTACCTGCGGATAGCTCTTAAAATAACGTTCGATAAATTCTCCGGCTTCTTTCCGCGAAATACCCAGGTTTTGCGACAGACCGTAATCGCTGATTCCGTATATAATACCGAAATTAACCGCTTTTGCCTGCCGCCGCATTTCCGGGGTAACTTCGTCCGGTCCGACGTGAAATACGTCCATTGCCGTTTTCGTATGAATATCCATATCCTGCATAAATGCTTCAATTAATCTTTCATCACCGGAAATGTGGGCAAGTACCCTTAATTCAATCTGCGAATAATCCGCTGCAAAAATGACCCAGCCATCTTCTGACGGGACAAACGCTTGGCGGATTTTCCTTCCCTCTTCCATGCGGATCGGAATGTTTTGCAAGTTCGGTTCTGTTGAACTGAGTCTGCCTGTTTGTGTCAATGCCTGATTGAATCTTGTATGAACTTTGCCCGTTTCCGGGTGGACCAGCTTAAGCAATCCTTCAATATATGTCGATTGTAATTTGCCCAACTGGCGGTAGTGAAGGATTAAATCGACAATTTCATGTTTTGATTGTAATTTCTCGAGAACCGCTGCGGATGTGGAATAACCCGTTTTAGTCTTTTTAATGACCGGAAGTCCGAGCTTTTCAAATAAAATTACGCCCAATTGTTTCGGCGAATTTATGTTAAACTTTTCTCCCGCTGCATCATAAATTTTTTCTTCAATTTCCATTAACCTTTGTTTCAACTCATTACCCATATTGTTCAGACGGGCAGTATCCAGCTTGACGCCGGTAATTTCCATTTTTGCCAAAATAAATGCAAGCGGCATTTCCAAATCGGTTAACAATTCATTTTGTTCGTTTTCCTTTAACCGGGAAATTAACGCATCCTTTAATTCATATATCGCCCGCGCTTTTCTGACAACATGTTCAGCCCGTTCTTCGTCTGTTAAAGGTGAACGTTTCACTCCTTTTCCGTAGATGGCATCATCCGGCTGAACCTGATGATAATCGTGGGCTTTCGCCACATCGCTGAGATCTTTAACCGATTCCGACGGATTCAGCAAATAAGAAGCCAGGAGCAGATCAAAATCAATTCCTTTTACATCGATTTGATATTTTTGCAGGGCGACAACCGTCCGTTTAGCATCGTACACCGATTTCTTCATCGATTCGTTTTCCAGCCAGTTTTTAAACTCCTGCGAACGGACGGCCATATGTACGGGAATATAATAGTTTCCGGATTCGTTAACCAGTCCGAACCCCAGGATCGGGGACGTGTGGTAATTATCTTCAATAATTTCAACATAAAATGCAGTATGGTTCTGCAGCAGTTGATTGTCAATCTCTTCCACAAACGTATACTCAAGCGGCTGCATTGTTTCTTCTTTTACTACAACGGACGGATCCATTTTTTCTAGAAGCGACTTAAACCCGAGTTCTTTATATAAATCCACTAATTGTTCAATATTTTTACCTGCATATTTTATATCATCAACGGTAATGTCAACTGGGGCTTCCCTGTGGATCGTTGCCAGCTCTTTACTCATCAATGCCTGATCTTTATATTCCGTTAAATTTTCTTTCAGTTTTTTCCCGCTCACCTGATCAATGGATTCCAGTAGTTTTTCCACTGTTTCAAATTGTTTTAAAAGTTTGATGGCCGTTTTCTCCCCGACTCCCGGCACACCCGGAATATTGTCGCTCTGGTCCCCCATGAGCCCTTTCATGTCTATGATTTGCCGCGGGGTAATTCCGTATTTTTCCATTATATGTTCCGGTGTATAAGTCTCAATATCCGTTACCCCTTTTCTTGTCACAAGGACGGATGTTTTTTCCGAAGCCAGTTGGGTTAAGTCCTTATCGCCGGATACGATCCGTACTTCCAGTCCCTTTTCCTCGGCTTCTTTGGACAACGTTCCGATAATATCATCGGCTTCATAATTTTCCAGCTCATATTGGGCAATACCGAATGCCTCCAGCAATTTCCAGATATAAGGAAATTGCTCTGACAATTCAGGCGGTGTTTTTTCCCTGCCGCCTTTGTATTCTTTATACGTTTCATGACGGAACGTTGTCTTGCCTGCATCAAAGGCAACCAGCACATGCGTGGGTTTTTCTTCTTCAATAATTTTTTCCAGCATCATGGCAAAACCGTAAATGGCATTTGTATAAATTCCTTTGTCATTATTCAACAGCGGTAAAGCGAAAAACGCACGATACGCCACGCTGTTTCCGTCAATTAATACAACTTTTTTTCCCACAATATAACCCCCAATTATAAAATCATGTTCCACGGGTTTTACGGACATTTTTCCGGACAACTTTTTCCATTTTTTCGATAAAAAAGCCGTCTTCCTCTCCTTATTCTATCACGGAATAAAAGGAAATGGAAAACGGCCGGATTTTACAAATACCGGTTTACTCAATATAACCTTGAAGCAATCTCGCATAAGGTGAGTCAGAAGGCAATATAATGACCGTTTCATCATCGATTGTCTGCTTGTAGGATTCCAGTGTCCGGAACAAACCAAAAAATTCAGGATCCTTTGAAAAAGCTTCGTTATATATTTTTGCCGCTTCTCCTTCACCCTCAGCTCGGATTTCTTCCGCATCGGCTTTTGCTTTGGAAAGCATCTCCTGTACTTGACGGTCTGTTTCCGCCATTATTTTATTTTTTTCAGCATCCCCCTGGGACAAATAATCTTGTGCTGTTGATTCACGTTCACTAATCATGCGTGTATACACTGATTTTTCGTTTTCAGACGGCAAGTCCGTCCTTTTAATCCGGACATCGATAACTTCTACACCGTATTTGTCATTTTTCAACAATTCATTCACTTGTTCGGTTACCCGGTCATTCAAGCTTCCTCTTGATGATTTTTCATCATTAATGATTTCGTCATAATTGAGTCTCCCAAGCTCAGAGCGGATGACAGAATATATGAACTCTTCCATTCTCGCTTCTGCGCTTTCCACCGTCCGTGCATTCGTAATTAAATCTTCCGGATTGACAATTTTCCAAACAGCATAATTGTCGATAATCATCCGTTTTTTATCCTTCGTATTGATTTCTGATTCTTTTACATCCAGAGTCATTTGATATTTCGGAAGTGTTGTAACGGTTTGGATAAACGGGATTTTAAAATGAATACCCGGTTTGTCAATGACCCGTTTCACTTCCCCGAACTGCCTGACGATTTTATATTCCCCTTCTTTGACGATAAAAATATTTGCGAGAAGCAAAAAGCTGATCAGAATTAGCAGTAAAATAAATAGTCCGGTTTTGACCCATTTCCGATACGGCATGTCCCGTCTCAGTTCATCCATATCAATGACTTTGCCGTTACTCATTTTTCTCACTTCCTTCTTTTTTCCGGGATTTCTTTTCATCCGATTTCTTTCCGGCTGATTGTTCCGCACGTTTTGGTGTCTCTTTCAGCGGTGTTAAAGGCAAATATTTTAATGTTTGTCCATCATCGTTCATAATGTATATCCGGGCATTGGGCAAGATTACTTCCAGAGTTTCGATGATTAACCGTTCCCTCGTAACTTCCGGGCTATTTTTATACTCATTATATAAACTGTTGAAAACAGCTACATGGCCGCGCGCTTCTTCCAGCCGGGCAACCTTTTCTCCTTCCGCACGTGAAATAATTGCGGCTGCTTCCCCTTCCGCTTCATTCAATTTTTGGTTCCGGTATTTTTGGGCTTCATTTATTTTCGTGTTCATCGTTTCCCGGGCATCCGTCACATCCGTGAACGCCTTCCGTACTTCTTTGTTTGGCAGCTCCACGTCTTGCAGCTTTACAGCCAAAATGGATATACCGATATCATATTTTTCGATTAAGCTTTTCAACAGTTCCCAAACTTCGCCTTCAATATCCGCCCTTCCGGAAGTCAGCGCATTATCAATTTTGGAACTTCCGATAATACTCCGTAATGAAGCACTTGTCGCATCATATAAAATGGCTTCCGGATCATCGGCATTAAAAAGAAATTTTACCGGATCCGTTATTTTCCATTGAACGACAAGATCGGCGATTACAATATTTTCATCGCCGGTAATCATTTTCACGTCATCATGTTTTTCTTTATCATCGTTTTTTGCACCGAGATGAAGACTATACGTTTCTTTCGATAATTTTTCCACCGTTTGTACTGGCCAAGGCAATTTAAATTTTAAACCCGGTTCGGTCACTGTTTGATCAGCTTTCCCAAATGTCAGCACAACTGCTTGTTCCGATTCATCGACGATATACCAGGAAGTCGTTGCGGCCAGTGCCAGGATTAAAATAGCAATCACAATACTGGATGTAATTAAAATTTGCCGTATATTAATCATTTAATCTTCCTTTCTGGCAAAATTCTAAATTTTCTTATATACGAATGTATGAATATTTCATTTCAAAATATGAATGATATATATAATGATATATATAATGATATATATAATGACGGTTTTAAGACAGAATATCCATGAACCAGAGAGATGTTTTAAAAAAACTTCCGCTCTCATTTCAACAAAAGTTTGTAAAATGATGAACAAAAATAAAAAGGAGGATCCGAACGATGCTTGGATCCCCGGTCAGTATATTTTTTCCTGCTTGGAGGGCTCCGGACCGTGCACCCTCGTTCCATCACCTTCTGTCAGGCCGGCCGGAAAAGTTTTTCCAAAGTTTCACCGTAAATGTTGAACCTTTTCCTTCTTTACTCTCAACCTGAATTTCTCCATCATGCGCTTCTACCGCGTGTTTGACGATCGCCAACCCCAGTCCCGTTCCGCCGGAGTCTCTGCTTCGTGCTTTATCAACCCGGTAAAACCGCTCAAATATTCTCGGGATTTCTTTTTCCTCAATTCCAATTCCTGTATCAATAACCGACACGTATACAGCATCGCCCCGGTCAGAAATTTTAATATCGACCGTGCCCGATACGGGAGTATAAGATATGGCATTGGTAATTAAATTAATAAATATTTGTTGTATGCGTAAAAGATCGGCTTCGATGGTCACCGGATGTTCCTCACGAATACTGAGGGAGATTTGTTTTTCTTCGGCTCTTCCTTTTAATGAATCGACAATTTCATGAATAACTTTATTCAGATTGAATTTCTCCAAACTTAATGTAAAACCGTCCTGTTCAATTTTTGAGAGCTCAAGCAAGTCATTAACAAGGGACTGAAGTCGGTTGCTTTCTTTCAAAATGATTTCCAAAAATGACTGTAATGCTTTTTTATCATTTAACGCCCCTTCCAAAAGCGTTTCGGTAAATCCTTTGATCGAAGTAATGGGTGTTTTTAATTCATGGGACACATTTGCAACAAAATCTTTTCTTATTTTTTCCAGCTTTTTCAATTCCGTTATGTCATGAAAGACAATGACAATTCCTTTCCATTCATTGTGGGAACCGATAATCGGTGCTCCGAAGATCTCAAACGTTTTTAATTGTATATTGATGGGTACTGTAATCATTTTGCGGATTTTCTGCTCTGTCATAAAAACTTCTTCGATTATTTCTTTCACTTCTTCATTTTCAATAACATCCCTGTAAGAATGGCCGATTATGTTATATTCTTCGACTTGAAAAACTTCTTTGTATACCTGGTTCATTAAAGTTATGTATCCTTGGTCATCAATCAAAATTAAAGGCGCCCCCATGTTTTCGATGACTGTCATGAGCCGTTCCGTTTGCATTTCCTGTTCCCTTGTCATTTGTTGCAAATTCCGGGCCAATATATTAATTGATGCGCTCAGCATCGACAGCTCATTATATTCATTTTCATATGTGCGGGCATGGTAGTTCCCTTTCGCCAGTTCAATTGCTGTTTTAGTGGCCGATTCCAGGGGACGGGTAAATTTAGTTGTGATTTTTGTTCCGATAAAAACAATAATGATAAATGCCGCACCAAATATTGATGTGAGAAGCATCTGCATATTTTTGTTGACTGTTTGCAGTTCTTCCACTTTATCTAATAAAATGCAAATTCCTTCATAAGTTCCATTATATGTGATCGGATGCCAGTAATAGATGAATTCGGATTCACCGTTAATATGCATGAAACCTGATTTTTCAATATTTATATTGCTGACGATTTTATCGATGATTTCCCCGTGTTTTTCATAACTAATCTGTTTATTATAGATATCATATAAAACATCGCCCTCGGGGGTAACGATCGTGACTCTGGCATTTAACACATCTTGCAATTGATCCAATTGTTTTTCATCAAGCGTTGAAATTCCACCTTGCTCCTCGATTTGTTGAGCAAGGGTTTTTCCGCCATGTTCCAATTGTTCATGAAAAATTTGTAGATAGTGGTTCCGGAACAAGATTCCCAAAGCAAAAGCCAAACCGATGAAAACAATGATGATTAAAAGTATCAGGGGGAATAACAGTTTATAGCGGAATTTATTCATGTTGTCTTGGGCTCCTCCAATTTATATCCAAGACCCCTGATCGTTTTAATGTATTGCGGTTTTTTAGAATTTTTTTCAATTTTTTCCCTCAAGTGACTGATATGTACATCAACAATCCGTGTATCACCCACAAAATCGTAGTTCCATACAGCATTTAACAATTGATCGCGGGTTAATACACGCCCCTTATTTTTCGTTAAATAAAGCAGCAACTCAAACTCTTTCGGAGTAAATTCGAGGAGTTTGCCGTTTAAATAGACTTCATATTGCTCGGGAAGAATGACAAGATCACCGATTTCGATTCTGGATTCATCTTCTTTCTCCCGGTTATACCGGCTAAAATCCTGCGTCCTTCTTAAAATAGCCTTAACCCTTGCCACCACTTCCCTCGGACTGAAGGGTTTTGTCATATAATCATCGGCACCGAGCTCCAAACCTAAAACTTTATCAATTTCATCATCTTTTGCTGTTAACATTAGAATAGGAGTATGAATATGCTCTTTGCGCAACTCTTTACAAACTTCCATTCCGTCCATTTTTGGCAACATTAAATCCAATACAATTAAATCCGGCTTTTCTTCTTTTGCCTTCCTGTATCCCTCTTCACCATCATATGCTGTAATGACTTCATATCCGGCTTGTGACAAATTGTATTCCAACAAGGTTACGATGGACTCTTCATCATCCACAACCAAAATTTTTTTGACCATACATAATCCTCCATATCTTGCTTGTTATCCATTGTTAACATTCCGTTAAATTGTTTGAAAATACTTAACAACTTCATTATATCAGTTTATATTAAAGAATAAAATACACCCCTGAAAATAAAAAAGGGCAATCCCTCAGGATCGCCCTTTTTAAACGAATGCCCGATTACATGTTTTCGATTAATTTTGTACCGAACTCGGAGCATTTCACTTCTGTTGCACCTTCCATCAGGCGTGCAAAGTCATAAGTTACATATTTGGATGAAATGGTTTTCTCCATTGCTTTGATAATCAAGTCTGCTGCTTCTCTCCAGCCGATGTGTTCTAACATGAGCACACCGGACAAAATGACGGATGACGGGTTAACTTTGTCCAAGCCGGCATATTTCGGTGCTGTACCATGAGTTGCTTCGAAGATGGCATGGCCTGTCTCGTAGTTAATATTTGCTCCCGGTGCAATTCCGATTCCACCCACTTGTGCAGCAAGTGCATCAGAGATGTAGTCACCGTTTAAGTTCATTGTTGCAACAACATCAAACTCTCTCGGACGTGTCAGGATTTGTTGCAGGAAGATGTCCGCAATAACGTCTTTAACGATAATTTTACCTTGCTCTTCTGCTTCGGCTTGTGCTTTATTGGCTGCTTCGACGCCTTCAGCCTCTTTAATCCGGTCATATTCAGACCATGTAAATACTTTATCGCCGAACTCTCTTTCAGCCAACTCGTAACCCCAGTTTTTGAACGCTCCTTCAGTAAATTTCATGATGTTACCTTTGTGGACAAGGGTTACAGATTTGCGGCCTTCTCTGAGCGCATAATTGATCGCAGCCCGTACGAGTCTTTCCGTACCTTCTCTTGAAACCGGTTTGATACCGATTCCTGATGTTTCAGGGAAACGAATTTTGTTAACGCCCATCTCTTTTTCCAGGAATTCGATAACTTTCTTAACTTCCGGTGTACCTTCTTGCCATTCGATTCCGGCATAAATGTCTTCCGTGTTTTCGCGGAAGATAACCATATCGCAGTCCTGAGGACGTTTTACAGGAGAAGGTACTCCTTCAAACCAGCGGACAGGACGTAAGCACACAAACAGATCCAACTCCTGGCGAAGTGCAACGTTCAATGAACGGAAACCTCCGCCTACCGGTGTTGTCAACGGACCTTTAATGGCAATAATATGTTCGCGGATTGTATCCAAAGTTTCTTGCGGCAACCATTCACCTGTTAATTTGTGTGCTTTTTCACCGGCATATACTTCTTTCCAAACAATTTTTCTTTTACCGTTGTAAGCTTTTTCTACGGCTGCATCTAATACACGGGAAGCTGCTGCCCAAATATCAGGACCGGTTCCATCCCCTTCGATAAACGGAATAATCGGATTGTCAGGTACATTCAACACTCCATTTGATACGGTGATTTTTTCTCCTTTTGTCATGCATGTTCCCTCCATCTTCATTGTTAAAGGCTAGGAGGGGATCCCTCCTAACCTTTTCTGACTTGTTATCTGAAATTCTCTTTTACAGAGAATGTATAAGCTGTTTTGATTAAGATCTTTCTTCGATCGGAACATAAGTTTGCTTTTTCGGTCCGGTATATTCTGCACGCGGACGAATCAGACGGTTATTTTCATATTGTTCCATAATGTGAGCCGTCCAGCCTGATGTACGGCTGATTGCGAAAATCGGTGTATATAAATCATGTTCAATTCCCAGGCTGTGGTATACAGAAGCAGAATAGAAGTCAACGTTTGCCGGCAGGTTTTTCTCGCTTCTTACAAGCTCTTCAATTTTCACAGACATCTCGTACCATTTCGGCTGGCCTGTTAGTTTCGTTAATTTCTCTGACATTTTCTTCAAGTGCTTGGCTCGCGGATCGCCTTTGCGGTATACCCGGTGGCCGAAGCCCATGATTTTCTCTTTATTGTCTAATTTTCTCCGGATATAGGATTCAACGTTTTCGATTGAGTCGATTTCAAGCAGCATTTTCATAACCTGTTCGTTGGCACCGCCGTGCAACGGACCTTTCAATGCTCCGATGGCAGATGTAATTCCCGAATACATGTCGGACAGTGTTGCCACACATACACGGGATGTGAAAGTGGACGCATTTAATTCGTGGTCAGCATGCAGAATTAATGCTTTGTCAAATGCTTCCACAGCGATCTCATCCGGCTCTTCGCCTTTTAGCATATACAGGAAGTTTGCGGCAAAGCCCAGGTCTTTTCTCGGTGCTACCGGCTCCAATCCTTTGCGGATTCTTGCAAAAGCAGCAACGATTGTCGGGATTTTTGCCTGAATGCGGATTGCTTTGCGGTAGTTGGCTTCACTCGTCTGCACATCTGCTTCCTCATCAAACAATCCTAAATAAGAAACTGCTGTCCGAAGTGCCGCCATCGGATGAATATCTTTCGGAAACGTTTTGATCATGTTAATTAATTGAGACGGAATCTCTGCATTATTTGCCAGTTGGACAGTTAAATCTTCCAATTCAACTTTATTCGGTAACCGTCTGTGCCACAACAAAAAGACTACTTCTTCAAAAGTGGAGTTTTCGGCTAAATCATCAATATCGTACCCAACATATGTCAGTTTATCATCAATAATGGAGCTGATAGAAGAATTTGCAGCAATTACCCCTTCTAAACCCTTTGTAGCAGTCATTGAAATTTCCCCCTTATTCATTAAATTTATATACAATTTTAAATTTTGCCAACCAAGTCATTATTCTAATATATTAATATAGGCGTTTTTAATAATTGATTTTAATAAATCAATTTTAATAATATACTAACAAATCTGAGCTCTCAACACAACGAGGATCATTTTGCTTTTACAGAAAAAACTTTGCAGAATCTCCCATCCCTTTATAACGTTCACCGGAATTTCAACTTTTTATAAAACAAATGTAATATGTTACTATCTATAATTTAATATAAATATGAAAGAATGAAAAAGAAAATGCTTACATAAATATTCTTCAGAAAATATATTTGATGTCTGAGGCATCATTGACAGTTTTTATTATAACCGAAATTATTCTTTTTGTGAATGCCATATGAACGAAATGTGAACAAAAATTTATTTTTTTGAAAAAAAGGAATTTAATATAACTAGAAAATGCAGGGAATATCTTTTTAAGTTTATTTTTTTCTGTCCCATGAATATTTTGTGAATTCTAAGACAAAGGGGAAAATCTATAAAATATTTTGTATAAATTTGCTTTTTTTACTTTCTTATTAAAAAACCAGTGTTAAAATATAGATTATAAACTGTTGTTCGGGAGGTATACATTGAAATCAGTCTATTTACAACGGATCTTCCGCTTTTTATTCGTCACCGGGGCAGTTGCTGCCGGGGCAGTTTCCCTCTATTACCTGTCCGCTTTAACATACCCGTTTATCTTTGCTTGGGCAATCGCCTTTTTAATGAACCCCGCAGTGGACTTTTTGGAGAAAAAATGGAAGTTTCCACGGGCACTGGCCGTTTTAATCGTGTTAATTATTATTTTCGGCATCATAATTGGGCTGGTAACTTTATTGATTGCCGAACTAATATCCATCACAGAATATTTAGCCAAAACTTTGCCGGGACAGATCGAAAAATTTTCCATTTCCGTGGAAAATTGGATAACCGGAAGCGTATTGCCCTTTTTTAATGAATTGTCCGTTCTCTTTCAAAATTTGGATGAAAACTATCAGAAAACAATCATTTCGAATATTAACGGGCTGGCCACAAATATTGGAACATCATTGATCGATATCCTGCAAACAATCGTGATGAACCTGCCCGGATTGTTTTCCTGGTTTCCAAGTGCAGCAACAGCTACTATATTTACCGTATTGGGCGCATTTTTCATCAGCAAGGATTGGCACCGGCTGAAAAAATTAATCACAAAACCGGTACCGGCCAATGTACGCCGAAGCAGTGCGAAAGTATATCTTGATTTAAAAAAAGCGCTATTCGGCTTCATCCGGGCGCAATTGACGTTAATATCGATCACGGCTGTTATTGTTTTCATCGGATTGCTTATACTGCAGGTAGATTACGCTTTTGTCACTTCCCTATTTATTGCTTTTGTCGATCTTTTACCCTATTTGGGCACGGGATTCGTATTTGTTCCCTGGATCATTTATGAATTGATTACTGCGGATTATGCGATGGCGATCGGCCTCTTGGTTTTATACATTGTCGTGATTGTCCAACGGCAGGTAATGGAGCCGAAAATTGTGTCAACAAATATCGGTATTTCACCGCTTGCAACATTAATTTCTATTTTTGCAGGGCTGAAATTACTGGGGGTAGCGGGCTTAATTATCGGACCGATTGTTGCCGTCATTATCTCCACACTAAATAAAACAGGAATCTTGCAAAGTATATGTAAATATATAAAAGGAAACGGTGCTTAGCTCCTTTTCCGGAACAGCACGGAGTACCTGAATGCCTCATAAATAAACATAACGGTAAAAAAGACTATCCGGAAGGTCAGGGGTTCTATTCCCCGGCCGAATCCGAATAGTCTTTTTTCATTACAGTACGTTTTTATGTCCTTTGTATACAGTGCCTGAGCTGGCGTCTACCGTTACATCCAGGCCGTCTTCAAAAATTTCTACTGCATCCTGGACGCCGACAATGACTGGAATTCCAAGGTTTAAACCGACGACTGCGGCATGGCTTGTTAATCCGCCTTCTTCTGTAATAATAGCCCTGCATTTTTCCAGTGCCGGCATCATATCACGGTCAGTTGAATAAGCGACAAGCACCGAGTTTTCTTCCACTTTTTCAATAGCTTCCTGACTGTTTCTTGCCACTACAATTTTTCCAAACGTATTTTTTCTTCCGATTCCTTGACCTTTAGCCAGTACACTTCCGACAACATGGATTTTCATAATATTTGTCGTACCGGCTTCACCGACAGGAACACCTGCGGTAATAACAACGTTGTCCCCGTACTTGACAACACCGCTTTTCAAGCTTTCCTGGACGGAGTTTTCCAGCATTTCATCCGTAGTTTCCGTTCTTATACCTAACTGCGGATGGACGCCCCACACTAATAATAATTGCCTCATAACATGTTCATGGCTTGTTACAGCAACAATCGGTGCTTTCGGACGGTACTTGGAAACCATTCTGGCCGTATGGCCGCTTTCTGTCGGGGTAATGATGGCATCAATGTCCAAGTTGATGACTGTATGTGCGACAGACTGGCAAATTGAATCGGTCATGTTATGCTCAATTTCTTTGCTCCGGATGGCCAAAATCCGTTCATGATCCAAAGCAGACTCAGCCCGTAAGGCAATGCGATCCATCGTTTGCACCGCTTCAACCGGATATTTTCCGGCGGCTGTTTCTCCGGATAACATAATGGCGTCTGTACCATCAAAGATCGCATTTGCTACATCACTGGCTTCAGCCCTCGTCGGCCGCGGATTTCTTTGCATGGAATCCAGCATTTGTGTAGCCGTAATAACCGGTTTAGCTAATGTGTTACACAGTTTAATCAGGCGCTTTTGAACCAGCGGTACTTCCTCGGCCGGTATTTCTACACCAAGGTCACCGCGGGCAACCATTAAGCCGTCGCCCACTTCAAGAATATCGTGGATGTTGTCTACGCCTTCCTGATTTTCGATCTTCGGCAAAATATGTATATGGGCACCGTTATGTTTTTCCAACAATTCACGGATATCCAATACGTCGCTCGGACGACGGACGAAAGAAGCTGCGATAAAATCTACTCCCTGCCGTATTCCGAACAGAATGTCTTTCGCATCTTTTTCGGTTATTCCCGGTAAATTTACCGGTACTCCCGGAACATTGACTCCTTTTTTATTTTTTAGAATGCCGCCGTTTAACACTTTGGTGATGATTTCCCCGCAGTCTTTTTGAATATCTGTGACTTCCAGTTCGATTAAACCGTCATCGAGCAAAATTTTCGCGCCGGTGTACACATCATCAATTAATCCGTCATAGGTTACTGATATTTTTTCCGGCGTTCCGGTCACTTCTTGCATCGAAATCGCCACAGTGCTGCCTTCAGTTAATTCAATTTCACCATTCTCCATATTATGTGTACGAATTTCCGGACCTTTTGTATCTAACAGAATGGCAACATGTTTTCCGGTAATTTTTTCCGCTTCACGGATATTTTTGATCCGTGCCGCGTGCTCCTCGTGATCTCCGTGTGAAAAGTTCAGACGTGCCACATTCATACCGGCTTCAATCAGCTTGACAAGCATATCCACACTTTCACTGGCAGGGCCAATCGTGCAAACGATTTTTGTTCTTCTCATTCCCAAGATCCTCCTGAATATTAAATCGATAATACTTTAGCTAACTTCGTAAATTCCGCATCAATATTATGTACCTGATCAAAAATTTCATCGAACGAATGATCTACAATTTCATTTTTCACGATTCCGACTGCCCGGGCACTTTTGCCTTCCAGCAGCAATTCAACAGCACGTGAACCTAACCGGCTTGCCAAAACACGGTCCGTTGCCGTCGGAGAACCGCCTCTTTGGATATGTCCGAGAACGGAAACACGTACGTCCGCGCCATCCAGTTTTTCTTTCAGTTTTTCACCCAGTTCAACGCCGCTCATGACGCCTTCGGCTACAACAATTATACTATGTTTTTTGCCCCTTTTCTGACCCCATTTCAATCTTTCAAGTACATCTTCAAAGCTTTCTTTTTCTTCAGGGATCAGAATAGTTTCCGCACCACCGGCCAATCCGGACCAGAGTGCAATATCCCCGGCATTTCTTCCCATAACTTCAATAACAAATGTCCGTTCATGGCTTGTTGCCGTATCACGTATTTTGTCTATGGCTTCAATGACCGTATTAATTGCTGTATCAAAGCCGATCGTGAATTCGGTTCCTGCAATATCGTTATCAATCGTTCCGGGTACTCCGATACAAGGCAAGCCGAGTTTTGACAATGCTTGTGCACCGCGAAAAGAACCGTCTCCGCCGATTACGACCATGCCTTCAATTCCGAGATCTCTTAATTTTTTTACCGCTTCTTTTTGAACTTCTTCTTTCTTAAATTCCGGATGCCTTGCCGAGCGGAGAATCGTACCGCCTCTATGTATAATGTCACCGACAGAACCGAGTTCCAGTTTCTCTATCATTCCGTTTACCAGGCCCTGGTATCCGTTATATACACCATAAACTTCAAGATTATGATATATTCCTTTACGAACTACCGCCCGGATCGCGGCATTCATTCCCGGCGCATCACCGCCACTTGTTAATACCGCTATTTTTTTCACCAATAACCACCTCACCTAAACACAATATGTTCATTAATAAACAAATCGACATCATTACCTTATCACGAACGAAAATGAAACTCAACAAACTGTAAATATGCAGAATTCTCTAATTTCGGGAAAATTCCCGGGCGGCAACAAAAAGAAACTTCTTCAATTATTGTATTAAAAAGAACGTGTATTATACACGTTCTTCAACAAACTCCTTTATATCTTCATATCCGGGATAACTTCCGATGGATGCAAATTTGTTGTACCGGTGATGGACTAATTCTTCCCCGTTCATTTTTCTCAGTTCACTCAATGATTTTTCAAGCTCGCGATCAATAAGTTCCGCCTGTTTCTTTGCATCACGGTGTGCTCCGCCTTTTACCTCCGGAATAATAGCATCAATAATTCCGAATTCCTTCAAATCCCCGGCTGTTATTTTCATCGATTCGGCAGCCTTTTGTGCCATGCCGGCGTCTTTCCATAAAATTGACGCGGCACCTTCGGGAGATATGACAGAGTACGTTGAATTCTCCAGCATTAGAATATGGTTGGCCACCCCTAGAGCCAGGGCACCGCCGCTCCCGCCTTCACCGATCACAATGGAAATAACCGGTACTGAAAGTCCTGCCATTTCAAATAAATTGCGGGCAATGGCTTCACTTTGGCCTCTTTCTTCAGCGGCTTTTCCCGGGTACGCACCTTTAGTATCAATAAAGCATATGACCGGACGGTTAAATTTCTCGGCCTGCAGCATGAGCCGCAAAGCTTTCCGGTAACCTTCCGGATGGGGCATACCAAAGTTTCTGCGGATATTTTCCTTTGTATTTTTTCCCCGCTGGTGGCCAACGACCGTTACGGGTTGCCCTTTGTATCTGGCAATACCGCCGACAATTGCCTGATCATCGCCGAACGACCTGTCACCGTGGCATTCGAAGAAATCTTCGAACAAATATTGGATATAATCCAATGTAGTCGGTCTTTCCGCATGACGCGCGATTTGGACCCGTTCCCACGGCTTTAGATTTTTATATACTTCTTCTTCCAGTTTTTGCAGACGGTCTTCAAGCTTTTTAATTTCATCCGTCAGGTCAACGTCGGCACTTTTTGTTATTTCCTTTAACTCATCGATTTTTTTCCGTAAATCAATGATCGGCTTTTCAAATTCCAGCTCTCCGATCATCCCCTGTCACCTCCGAAACCGTGCAATTCGAGTAAAAGGGATAGTTTTTCACGTAACTCCTTACGGTGGATCACAGCATCCAGCTGTCCGTGCTCCAGCTGGAATTCAGCAGTCTGGAAATCTTCCGGAAGCTTCTCGCGGATCGTCTGTTCAATCACCCGTTTTCCGGCAAAACCGATTAAAGCGCCGGGTTCAGCCAAATTCAAATCCCCCAAAGAGGCAAAACTGGCTGAAACCCCTCCAGTTGTCGGGTGGGTCATAACGGTAATCGTCAATCCGCCGTTATTGCTGAATTTTTTCAATGCTGCGCTTGTTTTCGCCATTTGCATCAGGCTCAGTACACCTTCCTGCATCCGAGCGCCGCCGGAAGCAGTAAAAATAATAAACGGCAAACGCATTTCATCAGCTTTTTCAATTGCCCTCCGGATCTTTTCACCGACAACCGTTCCCATACTGCCCATGCGGAATGTGGAATCCATCACCGCAATCACAATCTCTTTATTTTCGATCATACCGGTTCCGGTCACAACCGCTTCATTCATCTTTGTTTTTTCACGATCTTTTGCAAGTTTTTCCTCATAACCCGAAAAGTTAAGCGGATTTCCCGATGTCATGTGAGCGTCCATTTCTTTAAAAGAATTTTCATCCAATATTTGTTCCAGCCGTTCTTTTGCATTCAACGGAAAATGATAGTCACAGTGCAAGCATACTTTACTGTTTTCCTTGAGTTCTTTTGTAAACATCGCCTTCTTGCAATTCGGGCATTTCGTCATAATACCGGTTGGTACCTCTTGTGATGCTTTCGGTGAAGGAATCGTTGCATACGTTTTTTTATTTTTAGAAAAAATATCTTTCAGCAAGGTAGTTCCCCCTTGTCTTTCCATTGACTTTTCTGTCAGTAGAACCGTATAATTAACGGTTCGGCTGTATACAATCCGTGTTCTTTTGATAAATGTTTAAGGCTTGCTGCCATTCTCCCTTATTAATGGCATCTGCCAGGGCAAAGCAGGTTTCCTTTTTGTTTTTTTCTCCGGATAATTGCAATGACTGCTCAAACCGGGACAGGATCCGCCAAATTTTCAACAGTAAAAAGTTATCCGTCAATTTCACAAGATTTTCAAAGAAATCTTCAATTTTCATGTCATTAATTTCTTCCTGTAACCATTGTCCGATCTTTTTCTCTTTATTTACTAACATAAAAATCGTTGCAATTTCCAGCATTCTTTTCGTCTCGACCACGTCCTTTTTTGCCCGGGCATTATCCAAAATAAATTCGCTTAAAATTTCTACAAGCTGATGTTTCCGGAAATCAAGGATAAAGGTCCCCTCTCCCCTCCTTGTTTCAATTAAGCCGAGCAGTTCCATGGCCCGCAATGCTTCCCGGACACTGGAACGGCCGGCATTTAACAAGCCGGCTAGTTCACGTTCCGACGGAAGCTTATCTCCGGGCATCAATTTTTGCTCCTTAATGATTTGTTTTATCTTTTTTAAAATTTCCAAATAAACTTTCGACTGATTTGCCTGTTCCGACACATTCAATCACCACTATTTTATCGTTGCAAGCTGTTTTGTTTGTTCATAGACTTGTACCGGGTCTGTATGAATCCGCGCAACGCCGGATTTCATCGCAGCCTTTGCCACGGCTTCCGCCACTCTCGGAGCCACTTCCGGGTTCAAAGGCTTCGGTATGATATAATCCGGTGCCAATTCATCATCACTGATGATATTGGCAATGGCTTCCACAGCAGCATGTTTCATTTGATCGTTGATTTCTGTTGCCCTTACTGCCAAAGCTCCCCGGAAAATACCCGGAAAGGCAAGCACGTTGTTCACCTGGTTAGGATAATCGGAACGGCCGGTACCAACAACACGGGACCCGGCATCCAGGGCAGTCTCCGGCATAATTTCCGGAACGGGATTTGCCATGGCAAAAATAACCGGATCTTCCGCCATCCGGACAACCATTTCCTTCGTTAAAACCCCACCCTTGGACACACCGATAAATACATCGGCTCCTTCGATGATATCTTGTAAAGTTCCGGATTTTAATTCCCGGTTCGAGAGCCTGGCAACTTCATTTTTCACGGGATTCATCCCGTACGGACGGCCTTCGTATATTGCGCCTTTTGAATCACAAACAATGATCTTCCGGAAACCGTATGAATGGAGTAATTTAAAAATTGCAATTCCGGCAGCACCGGCACCATTAATGACAATTTTCGTTCCGGAAATTGTCCGGTTCGTCAGCCGCAAAGCATTCAATAATCCCGCCAATGTTACAACGGCGGTTCCATGCTGGTCATCGTGAAACACCGGAATATCCATTTCATTCTTTAAACGTTCTTCAATTTGAAAACACCGGGGTGCCGATATATCTTCCAAGTTGATTCCGCCAAAAGATGGTGTCAGCAACTTAATTGTTTCCACAATTTTATCCACATCCGAAGTATCCAAACAAATCGGAAAGGCATCAATACCGGCAAAGCTTTTAAACAGCACGGCTTTCCCTTCCATCACGGGAATCGCTGCTTCAGGGCCGATATTTCCCAGCCCTAAAACAGCCGTTCCATCGGACACTATTGCTACAGTATTGCCTTTCATCGTATATTCATATACATTTTCGGAACGGCTGTAAATTTCCTTACACGGTTCCGCTACCCCCGGAGAGTATGCTAAACTTAAATCTTTCTCTGAATGGATTTTTACTTTCGGAACCGTCTCCAGCTTCCCCTTGTTTGACCGGTGCAAAGCCAGTGCTTCTTTTTGCAAATTCAAACACTCCACCCCTCAATCATAACAAAGTAAAAACAAGTGGTCTGACCACATATAGTAAATAATATAAACATAATTTGCCGCATTGTAAAGAAAAAAATTAAAATTCTTGTCCTTAAAGCGGTTTTTTTCTATGTTATGTCAGTAGCATTGCATTAAATTAATTTTTAAAAGTCAAGCCTTTTTATAAAAA
>CALGYZ010000024.1 GCA_937934645.1 uncultured Bacillaceae bacterium
TGACTCAAATTCTCCTGTCTCACTATTTGAAGCTAGTTTTGTCCCAGCCTCTTTTCCGGAATATTTAATTTGCAAAGGAGATCTTGCTTCTTTTTGCAATTTTTATTACAACGGGGTACACGATGAAAAATGCGACCGTGTTTAGTATTGCAGCCGGTATGACAATTGTTCCGAATAAAAGTGTAAATGCTCCCGGAAGTCCGACAAGGAAATATGTTGAAACGAGGAAGACCGTTCCGGAAACAATTGTTCCAGCTGCAGTTAAAATTGCATACCCGATCATCGACTGATATTTTTTGATTAATAAGATTAGTCCGTAAAAAACAAGCGCTGTCGTGAATTTGTCAATGACATTCGGCAAAAAACCGCCCGGGAATGTTGTTGTCAAACCGGAAATAATACTTGTGGCTAGCCCGACAATCAACACGTGTTTGATATTTGGGAATAAAATAATGGCCAGAAACATCATTAAAAGACTGAAATCCGGTTTCATTCCGCCTGCGCCGAATCCGGGAACAAGGGCGTGCAATGCCGCTCCGATCCCGACAAACAGCGCCATTACTGTCAATTCTTTTGTTTTCATGCTCATCTCTCCTCTTCTTTCTTCTCACTCTCGGCTCTTCTCTTTCTCTCCATCGTTACAAGCGAGTGATTATTTCAAGTATAACATATGTATTGGAATGCAGAAAGTGACAATTTTGAAAAGATTATAATTGTTTTGCGATTGTTTGAGCAATGTTTTGCAAGTCTTCTTGAGTATATTGATCTGTATTTTGTTTCCAGATGGCATCAAATCCGTCATTTTCCCCATAGCGCGGAATGAGATGCAGGTGGTAATGGAAAACTGTTTGGCCGGCTGTTTTTCCGTTATTGTTCACAATGTTTAACCCGGACGGGTTATAGGCTTTTTTCAATGCGTTGGCAATTTTCGGAACGACGGAAAATAAGTTTGCGGCAACGTCCGGTGTCAGTTCATAAATGTTTTCCGCATGAGCTTTCGGAATGACCAGCGTATGTCCTTTCGTAACCTGTGAAATGTCAAGGAAGGCATAAACATGTTCATCTTCATAAACTTTTGCCGACGGCATTTCTTCATTAATAATTTTACAAAAGATGCAATCGCTCATCCGAACCATCCTTTCCGGTTATTTCATATTTTTACATATTTTATCATATATTTTACCATATGTGGAAATGCGTATGAACAATAAAAGGCAAGGCCCTTTGTTTACATTCGTAAACATAGGCCTTGCCCGTGTGAAGGGAAATTACCGGGTTAATTACGAATTGTTCAAGACCATCAGCCCCGTTTATTCATCATGATTTATGGGGTACTGCGGTTCTTGGTCTTTCGCTATCACCTCATTTGTGATTGAAGTGATTTCCGAAAACCGATTGTCCTTCGTAACACCCTGTTTACATTTTGTCATTTCCCTTCGCTAGTTATAATAACCACAAGCGGGGAATATATACACAGGATTTTTTCGGGATTTTTCCGGGATTAATTTTATTTTTTTCCAACGCCGTTTTT
>CALGYZ010000025.1 GCA_937934645.1 uncultured Bacillaceae bacterium
TTACACTTCGATTGTTATTTTTTTCACAATAATTCTGTGGAAAATTTCACACCTTACGTACCGGTTTTCCGCAATGTTTTTTTAAATAAAAAAGCGTTTGCCGGCTGATCCCAACCGGTAAACGCCTGGAATAAAATGTAAGTTATAAAAATATAATTAAAGATTAAATAATTGCAAACCGGATTATTGAACCTTTTCCAAAAAATAATCCGCATCATGGATGCGTATTTTCCGTGATTCCATTGATAAAAGTCCGTCACATTTTAATTCTCTGAAAACATTGGATGCCGTTTCCCTGCAAGTTCCGGAGATTTTCGCAATCTCAGTAATGGTGATCGGCACATTAATTAAAATATCATCTCCTTCAGCCCTTCCGAAATTATACATTAAATAAGTCACCGACTGTTCCACACGGTCCTGCGCATTTTTGGTCGTAATCGCCTGCAGGCGTCTTTCGTGCTGCTCCAATATTTTTGACAACCGGTGAATAATATAAAGCAGTTGTTCATTATTTCTCCTGATTAATTTTTCGAATGTTCGTGTCGGGATATAATATACAGAAATATCCGTTAAGGCATAAGCATCCAGATGATAATATTTGTCTTCAAACATTCCGCCGTAAGGAAATAAATCATAGGGCCTGATGTAATCCACATAAAGCATGCTTGCATCCGCATTTGTTCTCTCCAGCTTCACATAGCCCTTAGTTAAGAAATAAATCCTTTCCCTCGGATCACCGACAGTAAACAACAATTGATTTTTCTTATATGTGCGCTGAAATAAATTGCTTTTAAATTCCTCCAAATCTTCATCTGATAAAAAGGAAAGTACTTCAAAGTTTTCCAAGTCACTGACTGTTCTTTTGACTTTCATTCGATCACTCCCGGAATATAGTATTGGAAGCGATTACACCGCAAATAGTAAATAGTTGGGTTCTGTTGTTTTCCCCCGGCACTATTTAAGTGCCTCCCTATTTATTATAAATAATATTGATAAGGATTTCATTTTCGGTATAAAAATGATACTGGACCATAATCACAAATGTAAAAAATGATTCCTACCAGACACAAAATATTCCTTTTTATTTAAGTATCTGTTAATAATAAACTGCTCCGGAGCCGAAAATATGACAAATCGTTACAGGAAATGATGCATAACAGTTGATTAAAGGCTTTTTGAATTTTTTTCGTCATTTTTTGACAATCTAACCATAAAGTCATATATGAAAAAAGAAAAATTGTAGTTCCCACTGTTTTTTAATAAAACAGGAAAAACAGCCTGGTTCAAATGTTTGTGATAACATTCGCTCCTATGTACAAGGATAGAAAATTTTCATAGAATATACGGATATTGTCATATTTTGTACTATTCATTTCATTTTGATATCAATTTTATCGAATAATTATATTGATTAGATAATTTAATGATAATACAATGATTTTATCAAAAAGACTAAATATTTTTTTAATTCACACCAAACGAATTGTGAATTCCGTAAGAAGGGTGAAGTAATATGATCACATCGGAAAAAGTGAGTAATGATTTAAATATAGCCAAAGAATATGTCAACCGGGTTTTTGAAATTGTCAAACAAAAAAATCCGCATGAAGTTGAATTTCTTCAGGCGGTTCAGGAAATATTTGAATCTTTAATCCCGCTTTTTGCAAAAGAACCTAACTATATTAAACAATCGATTTTAGAGCGTGTTGTTGAACCGGAAAAACTGTTCATTTTCCGTGTTCCATGGATGGATGATCAAGGCAGAGTGCAGGTTAACCGCGGTTTCCGCATTCAATTTAATAGTGCGCTCGGTCCCTATAAGGGCGGGATCCGTTTCCATCCATCCGTCAACTGTAGCATAATCAAATTTCTCGGATTTGAACAAACATTTAAAAATGCATTAACGGGCCTGCCGATCGGCGGGGGAAAAGGCGGAGCGGATTTTGATCCAAAGGATAAGTCCGACGCGGAAATTATGCGGTTTACCCAAAGTTTCATGACTGAACTTTTCCGTTATATCGGACCGGATATCGACGTACCGGCCGGGGATATCGGAGTCAGCCAGAAAGAAATCGGTTATATGTTCGGCCAGTATAAACGGCTAAAAGGTGCCTTTGAAGCAGGAGTTTTGACAGGTAAAAGCGTAGGGTACGGCGGAAGTCTGGGCCGTAAAGAAGCAACCGGTTACGGACTTATCTATTTTGTCCAGGAAATGTTAAAGGAGCACGGACTGGATTTTAACGGTTCCAATGTAATTGTGTCCGGTTCCGGAAATGTCGCTATTTACGCCATGGAAAAAGCCGTGCAATTCGGAGCTAAAGTTGTTGCCTGCAGTGATTCGAACGGATATATATACGATCCGGACGGAATCAAAGTGGAAACCGTAAAGCAAATTAAAGAAGTAGAAGGAAAACGCATCCGTGAATATATTGAATACCATCCCAATGCGGAGTATCATGAAGGGTGCTCCGGAATTTGGGCTGTTCCTTGCGATATCGCACTTCCCTGTGCAACACAAAACGAAATAAATAAAGAAGCGGCAAAAACACTCGTGAAAAACGGCGTGAAAGCAGTCGGTGAAGGAGCAAATATGCCTTCTACGCTCGAAGCCATGGAAGTCTTTTTAAACAGCGGTATTCTCTTTGCCCCGGGTAAAGCAGCGAATGCAGGAGGGGTAGCTGTATCAGCTCTGGAAATGTCGCAAAACAGCTCCCGCCTCGCCTGGTCTTTCGAAAAAGTCGACCGGAAACTGCAAGAAATCATGCATAACATCTATAAAATAAGTAAAGAAGCAGCGAACGAATACGGCCAACCCGGTAATCTGATCGTCGGTGCCAATATCGCCGGGTTCAAAAAAGTTGCTGACGCCATGATTGCCCAAGGGGTTGTATAATTCAAAAAAAGGCTGCAGTCTTAAGGATTTTACCTTAAGCTGCAGCCTCTTCTTTTTGACGGCCAATGGATTAAAATAATTCGTCTTTCCTTTCCCCGGTTTTTGAAAACAATGTGTAAGATCTTTCCTGAAAAGTACAAGCCGCTTATTCCGTAACAATTAAAAAGTATTTTTTCTTTCCTCTTCTTATAATTGTATATTTTTGCTCGATCCGGTCGGCGTCAGAAAGCTCATAGCCGATATCCGTAATGCGGTCTCCGTTAATGTAAATGGCGCCATTCTTTATATCTTCACGGGCCTGGCGTTTTGACGGTGAAATATTTGCATTCACGAGCAATTCAACCAATTTAATATTTTTTTCCGTATTCGTGTATGATGGAACATCTTTGAAACCTTGAGCAATTTCCTGTCCGGTCAACTCTTTAATATTGCCGCTGAACAAAGCTTCGGAAATCCGGATCGCCTGTTGCAGTGCCTCTTCCCCGTGTACTAGTCTGGTCATGTCTTCCGCCAGTGCTTTTTGGGCCAGCCGTTTTTCCGGTTGTTCTTCTGTCGCTTTCGCCAACTCCTCAATTTCTTCATGGGATAAAAATGTAAAATACTTTAAATACTTAACAACATCCCGGTCATCCGTATTAATCCAGAACTGGTAAAACTCATACGGGGTTGTTTTTTCCGGATCCAGCCAGACCGCATTTCCTTCGGTTTTGCCGAATTTTGTGCCGTCTGCTTTTGTCACTAGCGGAACGGTAAAGCCGAATGCTTTTGCATTTTCATGGTTTTTCCGGATCAGTTCAAGCCCGGCGGTAATATTCCCCCACTGATCGCTTCCTCCGATTTGCAGACGGCAGTTTTCTTCTTCATACAACTTTAAAAAGTCCATCGACTGTAGAATCATGTAGCTGAATTCCGTAAAAGAAATTCCCTTCTCCAGACGGGACTGGACCGTTTCTTTTGCAAGCATATAGTTCACACCGAAATGTTTTCCGATATCCCGCAAAAATGTAATCACATCCAGGCTTCCGGTCCAATCATAGTTATTGGCAAGTATGGCCGGATTTTCCTGGGATTCAAAATCAAGAAAGCGGGAGAGCTGGTTTTTAATTTTTTCAGCCCACTCGGCTACGGTTTCCTTTTCATTCAACGTACGTTCCGCTTTCTTCCCGCTCGGATCACCAATAAGACCCGTTGCCCCGCCGACAAGGGCGATCGGCTGGTGTCCGGCCAGTTGAAATCTTCTCAACGTCAGGATGGGAAGAAGATGCCCGACGTGAAGACTATCTGCCGTGGGGTCAAAACCGCAGTAAAGTTTGATCTTTTCTTCCGATAATAATTTCTTCAAACCTTCTTCATCGGTACATTGATTAATTAAGCCTCTGTATTGTAAATCCTGCATTAAATCCATTTCTATACCCTCCAAATTTCTTTAAGCTCAAAAAAATCCCTTCGATTATTCGAAGGGACGATTGCTCGTGGTACCACCCAACTTGAGGAATATTTTCCTCCACTCATTTCGTTAACGGTTTCTTCCGTCCACTGCTACTGAATCCAATGAAATCGTTCACAGTGAAAGCTCACGGATGTAATTCATTTTCCTTTATGTATCGGTTTTCACCAGCCACCGACTCTCTGGAAACAGGGAAAGGAAAACTACTGAATCCGATCACAGCCTTTATTCAATTTACAAAATATATTTAACATATTATAGGGAAGATGTCAAACGTTGAAAAAATTTGTTTACAAACTATTTTCAAAAAACATAGTAACAGAAAAAAGAAATCGTATGTTATAATCAATTTGATTCGGGAGGGTTGGATATGAAAAAACATTTCCGCAATCTTCTGAATAAATTGAAACTGGCCGGAAAAGGAAAAAAATCCATCATACACCGGAATATTTTCCGGACTATCCGGAAGGTGACGGGATTTTTGTTCTTTCTTTTCCTTTTAGCCGTGTCCCTTGCTATCGGCCTCGGTGCCGGTTTTTTTGCTTCCCTGGTTCAGGATGAGAATCCCCGGGACTACGAAGAATTAAAAAGAGATATTTACAATTATGAAGAACCGTCGGAATTATATTTTGCCGATCATAAATTTGCCGGATTATTGCGTTCCGACATCGTCAGGGAAGAAGTAAAACTGGAAAATGTATCTGATAATTTAATTAAAGCAGTTATTGCCGCCGAAGACAAACATTTTTATGAACATAACGGCATTGTGCCGAAAGCGTTATTCCGCGCCCTGTTTCAGACAATCACAGATTCCCCCGTCCGGACAGGCGGCAGTACAATTACACAACAACTTGTGAAAAATCAAATTTTAACGAACGAAATAACTTTTGAAAGAAAAGCAAAAGAAATTTTATTGGCATTAAGAATAGAAAAATTTTTTAATAAAGATGAAATACTGGAAGCATATTTAAACGTTTCTTCCTTCGGACGGAATTCTTCCGGCCAAAATATCGCCGGTGTTGAAGCTGCGGCGAAGGGATTGTTCGGTGTTAAAGCTGAAGATTTAAATCTGCCGCAAGCTGCTTTTATCGCCGGTCTTCCCCAGAGTCCGTTCCAATATACACCGTTTACAAAAGACGGCGAATTAAAAAATAAAGAAGAATTGAAACTTGGAATCCGGCGTCAAAAAACAGTTTTAAAACGCATGGCGGATGCAGGTTTTATTACTGAAAAACAATATAAGGACGCTTTGAATTACGATATTATAAAAGATTTCATTCCAAAGCAGGAGCCGGAACTCGTAAAGTATCCATATTTTTTTATGGAAAGTGAAGAAAGAGCCATTAAAGTGTTAATGGAAATCCATTATAACAAGGATGGATACACAAAAGAAGAAATTGAAAATGATGACAATCTTTACGAACATTACTATACGACTGCACAACGGGATCTCAGGCAAAACGGTTACAAAATCTATACAACCATCGACAAAGACATATATGACAAGTGGCAAGAGGTTATCAAAGAATTTAAAAAGACTGTTCCTTACCA
>CALGYZ010000026.1 GCA_937934645.1 uncultured Bacillaceae bacterium
GCCCGCGCTGCATGAGCATGCCGCTTGTTCGTGAGGACATTTAATTTGAATTAAGGGAGATATCTTCTTATCTCCCTTACCTCCAAACAGACAGATCAGCAAACTTTTACTACTATATTATAACCATTACTGAAAAAAATATGCAGGGAGGAACTTACGGATGACTGTAACTGTAACTGAAGAAGTAAAACTAACAAATATGTTAACCGGCAGAAGCTTCTTGAAACTGAAAGATTTTACAGAAGAAGAAATCTATTATTTGCTCGATTTGGCGGCAGACCTGAAGGCAAAAAAGAAAGCGGGAATCCCGCACCGGTATATGGAAGGACAAAATATCGCCCTTTTATTTGAAAAGCCTTCAACAAGAACCCGCTGCGCATTCACAGTAGCATGTATTGACCTTGGTGCCCATCCGGAATATCTGGGGAAAGATGATATTCAACTTGGAAAAAAGGAGTCGGTTAGAGATACGGCAATGGTTCTCGGCCGGATGTTTGACGGAATTGAATTCCGGGGCTTTGAACAACAGACCGTTGAAGATTTGGCGAAATATTCCGGGGTTCCGGTTTGGAACGGACTGACGGATATGTACCATCCGACGCAAATTTTAGCGGACTTTTTAACGATCCGGGAAAATATCGGTCACTTAAAAGGAGTAACCCTTGTCTATGTTGGCGACGGCAGGAACAATATGGCGAACAGCTTGTTAATCGGGGGAGCAAAAGTAGGTATGGATATCCGCATTTGCGCGCCTGAGGAATTATTCCCGGAAGATGAAATTGTAAATGAGGCAAAGCAAATCGCGAAAGATTCCGATGCGAAAATCACGGTGACATCGAATATCGATGAAGCGGTCAGCGGTGCGGACGTCATTTATACAGACGTGTGGTTCTCCATGGGTGAGGAAGACAAAATGAAAGAACGGATCGATTTGTTAATTCCTTATCAAGTGAACCGTGAAATGCTTGAAAAAACAGGAAATAAAAATGTTATGTTTTTACATTGCCTGCCGGCTTTCCATGATTTGGAAACCGAGATCGGACGGAAAGTATACAATAAGTTCGGTTTAAAAGAAATGGAAGTAACCGACGAAGTATTCCGGAGCGAAAACTCCTTTGTGTTTGATGAAGCAGAAAACCGGATGCACACAATCAAAGCCGTTATGGCGGCAACCAATGGAAAAATTAAATAATGATCAAGGGAGATATCTATATCTCCCTTACTACAATAAAAAGGGTGAGAAAAATGGGTGAAGAGAAAAAACTGGGCTTTATAGCTCTCGCCGCGCTGGTAGTCGGATCAATGATCGGCGGAGGAGTATTTAACCTTGCCGGTGATATCGCTTTGGCGGCAAACGCAGGAGCAGCCTTAATCGGTTGGATTATCACCGGATTCGGAATTCTTACCTTGGCATTAGTGTTTCAAAATTTATCGATGCGGAAACCGGAACTTGACAGCGGTATTTACAGTTATGCCAAAGAAGGATTCGGTACATTTTTAGGATTTAACAGTGCTTGGGGATACTGGGTGCAGGCCTTCCTGGGAAACGTAGCGTATGCAACGCTCGTCATGTCATCAATCGGCTACTTCTTTCCGGTTTTTGAAGGCGGTCAAAACGTCGCTGCCATTATTGGTGCCTCAGTAATCCTTTGGGTAGTTCATTTCCTTGTCCTGCGCGGAGTTCACTCAGCAGCATTTATAAATACCATCACAACGATTGCCAAAATTATTCCGATCTTCCTGTTTATCATTATTGCCATTATTGCTTTCAACTGGGATCAATTTACCTTTGATTTTTGGGGAAGCGGAGGCTTTTCCTGGGGTTCTGTTTTTGAACAAGTCAGAGGTACGATGCTCGTAACCGTATGGGTGTTTATTGGTGTGGAAGGTGCAGTCATTATGTCCGGTCGCGCCAAAAAACGCTCAGATATCGGAAAAGCGACGGTACTCGGTTTGCTCGCGGTTCTCATCATTTACGTACTGGTGTCCCTCTTATCTATGGGAATTATGCCCCGTGAAGAACTGGCTGAACTTCCGAACCCGGCAATGGCTTATGTATTGGAAAGCATTGTTGGTAAATGGGGTGCAATTCTCATTAACCTCGGTCTGATTATTTCGGTATTGGGATCCTGGCTTAGCTGGACACTGTTTGCTGCAGAACTGCCGTATGTGACAGCTAAAGACAAGGTGTTCCCGAAATGGCTCGCAAAAGAAAACGAAAATGGCGCACCTTCAAACTCTTTATGGCTTACGAACGGTTTAATTCAACTGTTCTTGCTGACATTTTTGTTTACCGATAAAGCCTACAACTTCTTCCTGTCTCTGGCAACATCGGCGGTGCTTATCCCGTACATGTTATCAGCATTTTACCAGGTGAAATTAACCTTTACCGGTGAAACGTATGAAAACGACCCGAACTTAACAAGAGACAAAGTTATCGGTATTATCGCAAGTATTTACTCGATCTGGCTCATTTATGCAGCAGGATTGAAATATTTGCTGTTGACGATGCTACTGTATGCTCCAGGAATTATCTTCTATAGATGGACAATTAAAGATAACCAGTTAGATGTTCAAGATACAAAACTGGATAAATTCCTCATGGTTGTTATTATCGTGCTGGCTATTGTCGCTCTGATCGGCCTCATCACAGGAAATATTACACTCTAATACAGAAGAAAGGACTGGGAATGGAACCATGGAAAATAAGAGGGTTGTTATCGCATTAGGCGGAAATGCAATTCAATCAGATGATGCAACTGCCGAAGCACAACAAAAAGCATTGCGAAAAACGGCAGAGCAACTGATTGACATTATAAAAAATGGTTATCAGGTTGCCATAACTCATGGTAACGGTCCGCAAGTCGGGAATATTCTCTTGCAGCAGATTAACTCGGATTGCAGTGAAACCCCGGCCATGCCTCTCGACACTTGCGGGGCGATGAGTGAAGGGATGATCGGATATTGGTTCGACAATGAAGTGGATGTCGTATTAAATCAACACGGAATTGATAAAGATGTTGTCACGATCGTCACCCGCGTCGAAGTAGATCCGGATGACGAAGCGTTTAAAAATCCCACCAAACCGATCGGCCCGTTTTACTCCGAAGAAGAAGCAAAAAAACAAATGGAAGAAACCGGTGCAATTTTTAAAGAAGATGCCGGAAGGGGCTGGAGGAGGGTTGTTCCGTCTCCGAAACCGTTAAAAATATTGGAATATAAAACGATTAAAAAACTTGTTGAGGATGGAACCATTGTCATCAGTACGGGAGGCGGAGGAATCCCGGTTTACAGAACAAACGGCGATATTGTCGGTGTAGAGGCGGTGATCGATAAAGATTATGCCTCGGAGAAATTGGCTGATTTAATTGATGCGGACGTTTTGTTAATCTTGACCGGGGTGAAAAACGTTTATATTAATTACAATCAACCGGATGAAAAGGCTCTCCATAAAGTAACAGTGGAAGAAATGAGAAGATATATGGAAGAAGGTCATTTTGCCAAAGGAAGTATGCTGCCAAAAATTGAAGCGGCTGTACAGTTTGTTGAATCAAAACCGGGCCGGACAGCAGTGATCACTTCATTGGATTGCGCTGCCACCGGTTTATCGGGAGATTGCGGAACAATCATCACGCAATAAGCCGGAATCAAAATGTAAAAAATATATTAAAATAGTATAAATAAATGAAGAATAGATGGGAAGGCCGACATAATTGCTTAGCTGTTGTGCCTTCCCGTTATTCTTAAAGTTGTCATTATGCAGAATCTGGATAAAATCATCCGTAAATCTGTACGCACTACACTCTTTACGGTCCGGATGATAAACGATTTTATTTTATAAATATATTAATTTTATGGTTCCGCGGGAGGTGAGAGGGTGGAGGAGCAAAAAAACCTAAGACAAGAAAAAAAGAAAAAGTCTTTTATTCAACCAACAATTCGGAATCAAATTTTGCTTCCCTTTCTTATATTAATTTTTGCCACAGCCGGGATTATTGCGTATTCAAGCTACCGGTTCAGCGTGAAATATATGACGGATGAGCAAAGCAGGAATATTGAAATGCAAATGGTCAATATGAATGACACGTTTGAACTATTTTACCGGCAGATTGACAGCACGTTAAACAGGCTGGAAATTAATGAAGCACTGGAAAGGGAAAACGATCCGGACGGGATGGCGGAGAGCCTGGAAAAAACCTTCAAAGAACTTGTTTCTACGGATGATTCGATCGCCATTGCTTATATCGGCTTAGACTCAGACGGTACGATGATCGATTACCCCAATGACGACCTGGGAGCTGATTATGACCCTAGGGAGCGGGACTGGTACCAGAAAGCGGCTGCCACCGGAGGAAAAACGATCTGGACCCAACCGTATGAAGATCCGGGAACCGGGGATATGGTAGTGACTGCTGCGAAAGCGATTTATAAAAATGATCAATTATTCGGTGTTTTCGGACTGGATGTGCAAGTGGGCACGATATTAAATATGATTGAAAAAATTGACATGGGTAAATCGGGATTTGCCGCTGTCGCAGATCAAAACGGAACAATTATTGCCCATACGGATGAAGAACGGGTTGGGCACAGTATAAAAGGAAAAAATTATTTTAATAAGATTAGAGAGAGTGGGAAAGAACACGGAAATATTATCATCAACCGTGACGGCCGGCAAGCGGTAATGGGTTATGCGGTCAACCCGACGACAAACTGGCTGATCGGCGGCGCTGTTAATATTTCCGAATTTCAAAAGGAATCAGGAAAAATTTTATTTCCGATATTGTTAACATCGGCAATTGTTGCTTTGATCGCCATTTTTGCCTCCTTTATTGTAACCGGGCGTATCACAACCCCGATACGGAAATTGCAATCAATCATGAAAGAAGTGGAAAAGGGCAATCTTGCCATCAATATGAGTATTGACCGTCATGATGAAATCGGTCAATTGGCTCTAAGCTTTGCCAGTATGATTGAAAAAATGAAAGAAATTTTGCAAAAGGTATCCGGAATCAGCCGTACCGTATCCAAAGCTTCCAAAACATTGGTACAGGCATCGGGGGAAAATACAGCTTCCGTCAATGAAATTTCTTCCACAATGGAAAATATTGCTGATGGTGCAACAAATCAATCCAAATTGATGGAAGAAAATATGCAGGTAATTCAGGAACTGGAAGGAACAATTCAGGCGATTGAAGAACAAAATGAAAAGATGCACCGACAATCGGATGAATTGACAAAAATAACAGAAGAAGGAATGTTTATTGTATCTGAACTGCAAAAGCATTCCGAAAAGACGAGTGCATTGACATCAAATATGATAAAGGCAATCCAGAACTTAAATGAAAGAGCGCAGGATATTAATGAAATTGTTATTAAAATCTCAGAAATTGCCAACCAGACAAATTTATTGGCATTAAATGCAACTATTGAAGCAGCCCGTGCGGGTGAAAGCGGCCGAGGATTTGCCGTAGTCGCTGATGAGGTCAGAAAACTGGCGGAACAAACGGAAGAAGCCCTTACGGAAATTTCCAATTTGATTCAACTTATGCAGAATGATACCGGACAGACCGTTGGGTTAATTGAGAGTACCGGACGGGAAATCCGGACTCAAACAGAATCCGTAAACAAAACCGGAGAATCTTTTCACCGGATTACGGATACAATCCAAAAGAACAGTGAGTTAATTGAAAAGGTGTTGAATTTATCAAAAAAATTGTCCGAACAGGAACAACGGCTTGCTGATCATACAAAGAAGAACACGTCAATCAGCCAGGAAACAGCAGCCGGGACCGAAGAAATAACGGCTACCCTCAATGAACAGTCCGCCTCGATTGAACAGTTAAACGACCTGGCGGAAGAACTGGAGGCATATGCAAAACAAATGGAACAACTGATCGCTCTGTTTAAATTGAAATAAACAGCTCATCCATCCAAAGACGAATCCAATTAGAGTTTGCGGCCCGGGGAATGTTTTGGTAAATTTTTGATAAACGGTTGCAATTTTGCCGTTTCTGTTTAAATGTTTACTACGGTCAATCCATTTCCAACAAGAAATTTTGATAAAAGGATGAGCATGATGAGAATGATTGACATTATCGAAAAAAAGCGGAACGGAATGGAATTATCAAAGGAAGAAATTGACTTTGTCGTACGGGGATACACAGACGGAAAAATCTTCGATTATCAAATGTCGGCCCTCCTCATGGCGATTTATTTCAAGGATATGACTCCGGAAGAGTGTGTAAATTTGACATTGGCGATGGCAGAGTCGGGAGAACAAATTGATTTATCCGGTATTGAAGGGATTAAAGTTGACAAACATTCCACTGGCGGTGTAGGAGATACGACAACTCTGATACTTGCCCCTCTTGTAGCGTCTACCGGTGTGCCGGTGGCAAAAATGTCCGGACGCGGACTGGGACATACCGGGGGTACGATTGATAAACTGGAATCGATTCAAGGGTTTCAAGCTGAGTTGGACAGCCGGACATTTAATCAGCTGGTCAATAAAAATAAAGTGGCAGTTACCGGACAAAGCGGTAATTTGACACCGGCGGACAAAAAAATATACGCATTACGTGATGTTACGGCTACCGTTGACTCCATTCCGCTGATCGCCAGCTCCATTATGAGCAAAAAAATTGCTTCCGGTGCGGATGCTATTGTTTTGGATGTCAAAACAGGGTCAGGAGCTTTTATGAAATTGCTTGAAGAAGCAAAAAAACTGGCCCGTACCATGGTGAAAATCGGGAATGGCGCAGGAAGGAAAACAATTGCCATTATTTCGGATATGAGCCAGCCCCTTGGATATGCAGTCGGTAACGCATTGGAAGTAAAAGAAGCCATTGACACGTTAAATGGACAGGGACCGAAAGATTTGGAAGAATTATGCTTAACCCTCGGCAGTTATATGGTATATTTAGGCGGAAAAGCAGAAAGCGTAGAAGCAGCCAGGGAAAAGCTGGTCCATGCCATTCAATCCAAACAGGCGCTCGAGACGTTTAAAACTTTCGTTGCCGCGCAAGGTGGTGATCCATCCATCATCGATCATCCGGAAAAACTGCCGTCTGCTTCTTATGTAGTTGAAGTTGAAGCTGCGGAAGAGGGATATGTATCAGGAATTGAGGCAAATGAAATCGGGATTGCTGCCTGTATGCTGGGAGCCGGACGGGTCACGATGGAATCGGAAATAGACCACGCTGCCGGAATTGTTCTGCATAAAAAAGCAGGAGACCGTGTGAAAAAAGGTGAACGGATCGCAACCATTCACAGTAATAAAAAAGAGACCGGCGGTATCATTGAGAAAGTCCGGAAAGCTTACCGCTTTTCCGCTCGTCCCGCGGAAAAAAAACCGTTAATTTATGAAGTTATTACAGAATAATAATTTCCCCCTCCTGCTTCCCTGTCGGCAATCTGCTGACAGGGAGGCAAGAATTATCTCCTATTCTCATTCACTACTGAAACTTTAGCAGATCACAGGACGCATAATCCTCCTTTTTT
>CALGYZ010000027.1 GCA_937934645.1 uncultured Bacillaceae bacterium
GTCGAACTGTGATAGAAAACCGCCGGGACCGCAAAATATGAAAAAAAGAGGCCTTTCAATTCTTCAGCCTCTTTAATTTATATTATTCTTGTTTTGTCCGGACAGTCAGCAGCATGATAAAGGAAAGAATGATAATTGAAATAACCCACATCCAGGCCATTTGCATATTCCCCGAATCAATTGCAATATAAATCGCCGTGGGAAGAGTCTGTGTGACCCCGGGAATATTGCCGGCAAACATCAGGGTGGCACCGAATTCACCCAATGCCCGCGCAAAGCTTAATATGCTTCCGGAAATAAGAGCCTTTGAAGCCAGGGGAACCGAAATAAACAGGAAAATTCTCCACTCGCCCGCACCGTCCACTCTGGCTGCTTCCTCTATATCCTTCGGCACGCTTTGAAATCCCGACTTCGCAGACTGATACATAAGCGGGAATGCAACAACGCTTGAGGCAATAACAGCGGCCCACCAGGTGAAAATGACCGGCTGATTAAAAAGCCATTCAATCGCTTGTCCGGCCGGGCTGTTTTTTCCAAAAACAACAATCAGAATAAAGCCGACAACAGTTGGGGGAAGAACCATTGGAAGCATAAGAATCGTTTCAAAAACAGCCTTCCCTTTGAAAGTCTTCCGGGCAAGAATTCTTCCTGCTAATGTACCTAATAAAATGACAATAATTCCTGATACTGTTGCGGTTTTGATGGACAGCCAAACGGGACTTAGAAATTCGTTACTTAATAGAAAATCCATATTCTTCAAATACCTTCAATGCATTGTCAGTTTGTAAATACTCATAAAACTCTTTCGCGGCATTATAATTTTTCGAATCCTTAATGACGCCGGCAGGATAAACAATAGGTATGTGTGTGGCCGGCTCGGCTTCTGCAACAATATCGACTTTATTGGAAATTAATGCATCTGTTTTATAGACAATTCCCGCTTCAACATTTTTAGTTTCAACGTATGACAGTACTTGCCGCACATCCTTTGCATATACCACTTTTTTCTCTGTATCTTTCCAAATGCCTGTTTTCACCAGAGATTCTTTGGCATATTTTCCTGCAGGCACTGTTTCGGGAATCCCGATTGAAATCTTATTAACTTCTGATTTTGTAAGATCGCTGAAATCTTTAATTAATTGGCTGCCTTTTGGAGCAACTAATACAAGCGAGTTTTTTAAAAGGTTAACTCTATCTTCTTTGGCGATCATTCCTTTTTCGACTAATAAATCAAATTTATCCTCAGCTGCTGAAAAGAACAGATCAACCGGTGCGCCTTGCGAAATTTGTTTTTGTAAAGAACCCGAAGCCCCATAGTTGAATGTTAGCGTTACTTCGGGATGCACTTCTTGATAATTTTTTTGAATGACATCCATTGCGTCTTTTAAACTGGCTGCTGCTGAAATAATTAATTCAACTTTTTCCTTATTTCCGGATTCTGACTGAGGGTCTTGTTTTGATTGATCTTTGTTGCCGTTTGAACATGCTGCTGCAAACATAAGCAGGAACATAAGAATAGCTGTGAATTTATACCATTTTTTCATGTAAACACCTCAAAGGTTGAATAGATATAATTATTTATAACTATTTATAACTGTTAATATTTAAGAAGAAATGACTTTCATCACAATTCTTAATATATATTTTCAGTAACTGAATTCTTCTGTTACTCATTCGTTGGTATGCGTCTTTTTGTATCATAGTCAAAGAAATGGGCCCTGTTCATATCCGGAGCCAGTTTGCAGACTTGGCCTGTTTTAAAATCGGACCGTCTGTCCAGCCGGGCGCTGAAAGGCTGGCCGGCAGTTTGTGAATGGATCATATTTTCCGCACCCAGTAATTCAACCGATTCTATTTTTACATGGAAGATGTTGTCTTCAGGATGGACGGAAGAAGCTTCATGAATGTCTTCCGGGCGAATCCCCATGATAATTTTCTTGTTTACATATCCTTGTTTCCTTAAATGACGCATCTTCACTTCCGGAATTGAGACGCAGACCTGTCCAAGCCGGATTTGTCCGTCTAAAAGCTCCCCTGTGAAAAAATTCATGGCAGGCGAACCGATAAAGCTGCCTACAAAGACATTTGCGGGGTTTTCGTAGACTTCTTCAGGGGTGCCGATTTGTTGAATTTCGCCTTCGTTCATCACAACAAGCCGTGTTGCCATTGTCATTGCTTCGGTCTGGTCATGGGTAACATAGATGGTTGTTGTTTGCAAACGCTGATGAAGTTTAGTAATTTCCGTTCTCATATGTGTCCGGAGCTTTGCATCCAGGTTTGATAACGGCTCATCCATTAAAAATACTTTTGCATCGCGGACAATCGCCCGGCCTAAAGCGACGCGCTGCTGCTGTCCGCCGGAAAGATCCTTGGGTTTGCGATCCAAATATTCTTCAATGGCGAGAATTTGAGCGGTATTTTTTATGCGCCGTTCAATTTCGGTCTTTGGGAATTTGCGATTTTTTAATCCGAATGCCATGTTTTGATAAACGTTCATATGCGGGTAAAGGGCATAGTTTTGAAAAACAAAGGCCATATCACGTTCTTTGGGGGGCAAATCATTCATAAGTTTGCCGTCCATGAAAATATTGCCTTTTGTCAGTTTTTCCAAGCCGGCAATTAACCGTAAAATAGTAGACTTTCCGCAACCTGAAGGTCCGACCAGGACGATAAATTCTTTATTTTTAATATCCAAATTGAAGTTTTTTACTGCAAAAGTATCCTTTTGATAGGCTTTATAGATGTGTTGTAATTTTAGTTCAGCCATGGCTGCCATCCTTTGATAATAATTGTGTTAATAATTTTATGAAAATAATTATACAAAATTTTTCCGTGTGAATCATAGGGCTGGCATTTATAATTATTTATAACTAACCCGAAATATTCATAGCCTTACGGCATGGTTTATTTAAACATAAAATGCCTTGAAAGTTGATGGCTTCCAGTACAAATTATTA
>CALGYZ010000028.1 GCA_937934645.1 uncultured Bacillaceae bacterium
AAAAATGTCAACATCCGCTTGGACCTGGGTTATATCATGGGATTTATCGGTCCGAACGGCGCCGGAAAAAGTACAACCATTAAACTGATCATGAACCTGATTAAAAAGGACAGCGGCACCATTAAAATTTTTCAACTGGACCACCAAAAGAATGAACTTGCCATCAAAGATCGGATTGGGTTTGTCTATGATGAAAATTATTACTACGAAGAATTGACCGTGGAAGAAATGAAAAACTTTGTCAAACCTTTTTATAGCAGATGGGATGAAGCAGCCTTCAAAAATTATGTCGACCAATTCGAACTTCCTTTGAAAAAACCGATTAAAAATTTGTCCAAAGGCATGAAAATGAAATTTTCACTGGCCATCGCCCTCTCCCATCATGCCGAACTCTTGATCATGGATGAACCAACTTCCGGTTTGGATCCAATCATACGTTCAGAATTTTTGGAGATCCTTCAATCTTTTATACAGGATGAAAACAAATCCGTCTTTTTCTCAACCCATATTACATCGGATTTGGATAAAATTGCTGATTACATCACATTGATCGATGACGGGGAAATCATTTTGAGCAAAACAAAAGACGAACTGATGGAAGAGTACTGTCTCATAAAAGGGACAAGCGACATGGTTGAATCATTGCCTATGAACAGCATAATCGGCATCAGGAAAAATGCTTTCGGTTTTGAAGCACTGTCGTCAAACAAAAAATTATTCACCAAGACTTTCGGGGATTCGGTTATCATTGAAAAACCGACCTTGGAAGATATCATGATTTTCTCCACCAAAAGGAGGGGACAATATGCTTCATCTTATTAAAAAAGATATATTAGTACAAAAAAGGTCGTTCGTTTTATCTGTTGTATTAATGGTCTTTTTTTCCATTGCTTTTTCAGGAATGGGACCGGGCGGATTGGGTGTGGCCATGATGACTATTGCTTATATGCTCGTATTGGGGGCCAGCGCGGTGGATGATAAAAACAACAGCGATAAAATTCTCATCAGCCTTCCGATTCGGAAAAATACGATCGTTTTATCAAAATATCTCTCGATTTTTGTATTTATTGCCTATGCAATCTTCGGCTTTTTCGCCGTTTATGTATGCGCAAATTTTCTCCAGTTTCCGATTGAAATTCCGTTCACCCGTATGAGCGTGGCCGTCGCATTTGCCAGCGGCATCATCTATTTTGCCATCACGTTGCCGTTAGTTTTCAAATTCGGTTATCTGAAATCCAGAATGCCGTCTTTAATTCTCTTGTTTACTGTCATATTTGGTGTAACACCGTTCTTAAATATTCTCGCCGAAGGTCCTCAACACGGATGGGGACAAAAAGTTATTGAATTCTTAAACGGACTCACTCCTGTGCAGTCCGTACTGGTCATCTTTGTCCCGCTCCTGATTCTTCTCACAATATCATATTTCATTTCCTTGGAATTTTACAAAAGAAGAGAATTTTGACAGAGACGAGGGATCTGTCCCTCAGTCCCCCTCGTTTCTGTGATGCGGGGACTGGCGTCTCATCCAATGTCAATTTAGCAAGAATCAGAATCGTGTAATTTTCCCCCTTGTCCGGACATGTTATTCCCGGAAAAGCACTTCACAAAAATGTTGGAACGCAAAACCCAGTATAGTAAATTGCAGAATTTAAAAAAAAGAACGACTTAATAGTAAAAAAAGGCAACCCAAACATTATTCAAAGGAAGTTTTTACGGTGGTTCTATATTCATTAAGCTGCATTTTTCGCAAACACGGTAGAAGTCGGATTGAGTTTGGCAAACTGTTCCATGACCGCCCTCGACCCAAGCCACAAATCTCGGATTAAAAACCGGGCGCATAATCCGACCGTTACCCGCACCGGTTTCATATCCGGGCGGATACTATTTTATTGATTTGTTCTCCCAAGTCAATTCTACCGTCGGGACTTTTTATCCTCGCGCGGATGATATCACCGTCTTTCAGATAATCGTCAATCTTCAACTGGCTCTCA
>CALGYZ010000029.1 GCA_937934645.1 uncultured Bacillaceae bacterium
CAGTGCAGCAGAATATGGGACCAGATAATAGCGGACGGATTTCGAGGTGATCTTGATCATGACTGCCGGCCGTGCCGAATTTTTATCGCTTAACCATCCGGGGGGATTTTCTACACCCACAGACATTAAAAATTGATTGATTGGACCAAGTGATTTATTGTACAGAAATTGCCATACGACAGTAATAGCAACAATAGATGAAATATTGGGGAAAAAATGCATAGCCCTGATCAAAGTACTGCCTTTACCAAGGTGGAATACAATAACTGACAGCAGCATGGCAAATATCATTATTATGGGTACTGTTCCGATTGTATATATGAGAGTATTTTTTAACGAAATAGTAAAGTTAGAGTCGCTCCACATATTTACAAAATTTTTAAGACCAACAAATTTGAAAGGTCCTCTTCCGTTCCATTCAGTGAACGCCAAAACAAAAGCCATCACAACCGGAACAAAAGTAAATACCAGAAAACCAATTAGATTCGGCAATAAAAAGAGAAATGCATTTCTTGAATTTCTGCGGGAGATCGCTCGTCTTCTATCTTTAGTTCGTTGTTGACTAGCCATAAAAACCTCCGAATCAACAAACAGCGGGCAGACAGACTCGTGCCCGCCCGCATTTTTCAAATATTAAGATGAGGTTATATCTGAGTTCTTCAAGAATTCTGTCAGGATTTACTGATTAAGTATTTCGGATCTGCGCTCGCCCATATTATCTATTGTTGTTTGGGCATCCTGATTTTGTGTAACGAAGAGTTCCAGCTCCTGATTAAAGGCACTGCTGATTTCGCCGGTTTTAATGTGCGCAGGACCGAAATCATACGTTTTGTTATTCGTTACTGCTTCATAAGAACTGTCGTCTAACTTCAGATTTTCCTTATAGATTTTCATAACTTCTTCAGACTGATAGGAAGGAATCATCTTCTTTTCAGCCATCACCTTGGCTCCTTCTTCACCAACAAAGAATTTTAAGAGCTCAAAAGCACCTTCCTCATTTTTTGCATCTGCATTAATCATTACAGGAGTAGAAGTTACGAATACTGCTTGCTCTGTGCCTTCCCAATACGGAGCCTTAGCGATGCCCCAATCAAAGTCGAGATCTGCATCCGAAAGCATTTGCCCAAACCAAGAACCGTTATAATACATAGCAATCTGGCCTTTGAAGAAATAGGTTTGGTCTTGACTCATGGATTTACTTTCCGCATATTCTTGTAAAACTTTGTCTTCATACTGAAGTGCATTAAAATATTCAAGCGGTTTTAATAATCCGGATAAATCAGATTCATATATTTTGAAATCAGGAATATTTCCAACCATCATCGGCAGAATAAAGCCGGGTTTGGGCTGGAAACCAATACCGTAGATTTTATTAACACCTTCACCTGAAGTGACTTTATTGGCCAAATCCCTGGCTTCTTCCCAGGTCATATCATTTGTCGGATATGAAACACCGGCATCATCAAAAATATCCTTGTTATAATATAAAACCCAGTCATTGGTACGATATGGCAGACCATAGTATTTACCATCAATTTCGTACTGATTATTCAATACCGTCCCGAACTGTTCTAAGTCAATTTCGTCTTTTACTTTTTCGGTAATATCTTTCCCGAATCCCATATCAACAAGCTGAGGATATACGGTGTTGCTTTTACCTAAAAAAACATCTACGTCACTGCCACCGGAGATCATGGTTGTAAGCTTTGTTTCATAATCTTTATTAGGAGCAGATGTTACTTTTACCTCATAAGAATCATTCTGTTCCTCAAAAGTCTTAACCATAGCATGGTCGTAAGTATCTTCACTGTAGTCCCACAAAACAAAGTTGATTTGTGTTTTTTCTGATTCTTGTCCCTCTTCTGTTTTCTTAACTTCATCTTCATTGCCGTTGCCGTCATTATTGTTGTTACAACCGACAGTTACTGTTGTAATCATCAATGCAGCACAAAGTACAGATAAAATCCTTTTCATTTGTCTCCTCCTTTATTGTACTTTATATATAAACTATGTAGTTTTAGTATATAGACACTTGTGCATTTCGTAAAGTCTATTTATGAAATCGAATAACTTTTACGATATTTTAGATCGTTTTCGTTCATTTCTCTTTTATTAAAAACCGTATTTTAAACACTTAAACGTCTGCAAAACCCTTAGTGAACGTTGTGGAGGGTACTTTGATATAAAAGTCGGTTTATTAAGCGTGTTATAATTGCGTCAATACATGTAAGGGGAAACATTGATGAAAAGGCAACAACGTCTAAACGCTATAATTAAATATTTGGAATCAAATCCTGTTGTTTCTGTGAGTAATTTAAGTAAAATTTTTGACGTGTCAGATGTGACCATGCGACGTGATCTAAACGAACTGCAGCGTCGTAAATTAGTAAAAAGAATGCATGGTTCAGTAATGCTTTACCCTCAGGATGATATTTCCATACCCGGTTTTAGACAAAAAGCTTTGGAAAATGTTCATGAAAAAAAACTGATAGCACAAGCGGCTGCGGATTTGGTAGCCGAAGGCACTTTAATTTTCGTTAACGGCGGATCTACAACCTATGAATTTATATCCAGAATTTGCGATAAGAATGTCACCATTGTCACTAATAACGCCATCACTGTAAATTTGATTGACGATGCTAATGCCCGATTAATTATTACCGGAGGAGAATATAATAGTACGGCATATACTTTTTCGGGCGAATTAACAGTCCGATTTTTATCAACTATCAATGCTGATATGTGTTTTCTGGGAACAAACGGCATTTCAGCAACTGGAGGCCTGAGCACTTATTATCACGAAGAATCTAATATAAATACTGAAATGATAAGAAAGTGTCACGGTCCTCTTGTGGTAATGGCAGATCACTCTAAAATAGGTAAAACATACCATTTCACAAATGAGTGTTTGGATCGCATCGATTATTTAATTACTGATAAAAAAGCTGACGCTGATGAACTGCAAGCTATTTCGAAAAACAGAGCAATTAAAATAATAAAAAAATAATTCAATTTTGCTTTTGCATTAAAAACTTGAACTTGACTGTCTCTTATTTTTTAAGACTTATTTTTACCGTCACTAAAATTTTTTGTATTCATAACATTTGATTTCATAATTCTTACCTGATAACGGAAAAGCACAAAGCCGATGATGAAGAGGAAGACGATGGCGGAGATGCCGCGGCTCTGATCGCCCGTCGCATGCGAAATGGCCGCCACCAGCGTGGTCCCCATGAAGGCAGCCCCTTTCCCGAAAATGTCGTAGACGCCGAAGTACTTGCCGCTTTTCTCGCGGGGGATCAGCTGTGCGAAATACGAACGGGACAAGGCCTGAATGCCGCCCTGGAACATGCCCACGCAAATGGCCAGGAACCAGAATTCCCAGACCTGATCGAGCTGAATAGCAAAGGCCGCGATCCCGGTATAGGCCGCAATGCAGACCGTGATCAAGGCATGATTGCTGAAATGCTTCGTAAGATAGCCGAAGAGCAAGGCAAAAGGGAAGGCGACAATCTGCGTAACCAAAAGAGCGATCAGGAGC
>CALGYZ010000030.1 GCA_937934645.1 uncultured Bacillaceae bacterium
TATGTTAAAATATAAACTATGTTAAACAAATATACGCAAGAATAGAAAGGAAGAAATATGAAGGTTCTTTTTATAGGCGATGTTGTTGGTGAACCAGGTCGTAAAACGGTCAAAAAATATTTACCGGTATTAAAAGAGAAATACCATCCGATGGTAACAATTGTCAATGGAGAAAATGCAGCAGGGGGAAAAGGAATTACAAATAAAATCTACCGGCAGTTTTTGGAAGCCGGTGTACAAGTTGTTACTACCGGCAATCATGTTTGGGATAATAAGGATATTTTTGAATTTATTGATGATGCTAAATATATTATTCGGCCGGCTAATTTTCCCGACGGTGCGCCGGGAAAAGGAATTGTTTATATAAAAGTAAATTCTTTGGAAGTGGCGGTAATTAATCTTCAGGGAAGGACATTTTTGCCAGCCATCGACTGCCCGTTCCGAAAAGCTGATCAACTAGTTGAGGAAGCAAAGAAAAGAACACCGATTATATTTGTTGATTTTCATGCGGAAGCAACCAGTGAAAAGCAGGCAATGGGCTGGTATTTGGACGGACGTGTAAGTGCAGTGGTGGGAACACATACACACGTGCAAACAGCAGATAACCGGATTTTACCAAAAGGAACCGCATATATTACAGATGCCGGGATGACCGGTGTCTACGACAGCATTTTAGGTGTCGATAAAGAAGCGGTATTACGAAAATTTTTAACGAACTTGCCGACCAGATTTGAAGTTCCTAAAAAAGGCAGGATTCAATTGAGCGGTGTCCTGATTGAAATTAATAAAAACACGGGAACTGCCAGATCGATCGAGCGTGTGTTAATTAATGACGATCAGCGCATTTTTAATTAAGTACGGCAGTGGAAAATTAAAAAAATAAAAAAAGTAATGAAATTTATTTCTGGTATGGAATAAGGGTTCGACTCCTTGAATATAGTAACAATGGAATGATTTTATACTTGCAGGGTCAGTCCATGAAAAAAATAAACCAGAGTAATTCAAGGAGGAGCATAAGTATGGAAATATTAAAAGTTTCAGCAAAATCGAACCCGAATTCTGTAGCAGGTGCACTTGCCGGAGTGTTGCGGGAACGCGGTGGTGCGGAAATCCAGGCAATCGGGGCAGGTGCACTAAATCAAGCCGTAAAGGCCGTTGCCATTGCACGAGGCTTTGTGGCTCCAAGCGGAGTAGATTTGATTTGTATTCCTGCTTTCACTGACATTCAAATTGACGGAGAAGAAAGAACAGCGATCAAGCTAATCGTAGAACCCCGTTGAGTTTGAAAAAACTTATCTTCATTTTTATTATGAAACCGGTATAACAGAATGCTTTTTTAATATTTTTATAATCTTTGGTCTGGTTGCTTGACAATCAGACTTTTTTTTGAGTATTTTGGTTGAAAGATCGTATAAAAAAGAGCTGCATATTTGGCAGCTCTTGATCATTCATATATTAATCGTCAAGATGATCATCATCCATATCGTCTGTTTCCATTTCGAGAATTTTACCTGTAAAAGCATCAATGGTTAATTCATATTCTGTATGTCCGGTTATCAATTCTATTTCATAGACGGTTTTGCCGTCATCTTCATCCAGTTCAATTTCGTCCACTTTTGCACCCGTTTTATTTTCTGCTATTTTAATTGCTTCTTTCGTGCTAATCAATTCTTTGTTTTTACCGGCGGCAGTTTTTACGGATTGTTTTTCAGTATGGGATTTTTCAACGGTTTTTCCACTTTTTTCGTTCTCATCATTATGAATGTCATCGATTTCCTCAACTAAAATATTACCGGTATCTGCATCAATCGTAATTTCGATTTCTTTCGTGTCTGTGTATAATTCTACATCATAATAAGTACCGGATTGGTTTTTTTCAACTTCAACTTCTTCAATTTGGCCCCCGTATTTGTCAAGGGCAATCTTTTTTGCTTCTTCAGCCGTGATTTGATTTGAAACAGCACTTCCAGCACTTTCATCGCCTTTATTATTCATTGCGCTGACCGCAAATGCCCCTCCCAAAATAAATCCTGTTGCTACAATACCTGTAATGAATTTTTTCTTCATGATTTTTCCTCCTCAATGTTTTGTTACTATTAATGTACCGGATCAAGATGAGAAAAAAAGAAGAGAAAGATTAAAATTTGATGAGAAAACAGAAATAACTTCTTTAATTTTTTTCTTTTCCCGTTGCTGTACCGGATTTTTCTCTGTTCGGGAAATCACATTTTTAATCATCGCGTGTTACCGATATAATTTCACCTGTTATGGCATGGACTTGGATTTCCGCTTCATCTTCACCGTTTTCTATTTCGACAATGTAATAGATACCGTGTTCATTTTCTTCCAGTTCAACATCGTCAACAGTGCCTGGCAAATAATTTTGAGCAATTTTCACAGCATCATCTTGTGTAATCCGGACAGACTTTTTCTCTTCGGCCTCTGATCCGGCATCTTGTTTTTCCGGATTTTCTTTATTTTCTTCCGTCTTTGTTTTATGATGGACTTTTTCTTTTTTTTCCTTTAATTTTTCCACTTCCCGTACGGAACCGGTCTCTCGGTCGATTGTAATCCCGTAGACTCCTTCCTTCCGTTCGTTTTGAATGATGAATGCGTCGTCCGCCGCTTTAACAGCTAAAACTTTGCCTCCGTAAAGTTGTTTAACCAATTGTACGGCATCATCTTCCGTTAATGGATCATCCGTGGAATCCGGTTTTAAAATATAGAAAATCCCGATCATACAAATGATAAAAAGAACAACCGATCCCAATAACGGGATTGATTTCCATTTTTTCATATAAATTCCCGCCTTTATCAAAGATTTTTATCAATTTTACTACAAAAAAATTAAAAACTAATGAGAAAAGAAAATTAGCCGAGCGGAAGCCGGATCGATACACTCGTGCCCAATCCGGGGGAACTGTCAATATCGATTGTGGCGGAAATGGCATTGGCAATTTCTTTCGCCAGGCTGAGTCCGAGTCCGGTTCCTCCGTATTTCCGGCTCCGAGCTTTATCCACCCGGTAAAAACGGTCGAAAATTTTGGGCAGTTCCTCTTTCGGAATACCAATGCCCCGGTCAATTACACTGATGATTGCTGTTTTCTTTTCTTTTTTTAAGGTGATTTTAATTTCTTCCTCACTGTACTTAATGGCATTTTCGATAATAATATACAGAAGTTGTTTTAACTTTTGTTCATCGGAGGTAACTGTAATGTTGTCGTCGGAAATCAGCCGGATCTCCCGGTGGTAAGCCTGGCAGAATGATTTAACAATCCGTTCTAGTATTTCATTTAATTGAACAGGATGAAAGTTCACATTCCAACTTTCTTCCGGCCTTGCGAGCTGGAGCAACTGTTCCGTCATTTCCCGCATGCGCACTGCTTCAGAACGGATGGCATCAACGGACTCATGAAAAACTTCCGGCTTGTCCAATCCGCGCCGTTTTAATAAACCCGCATAACTCTCAATGACCGTTAACGGTGTTTTCAGCTCATGACTTGCATTGGCAATAAACTGCTCCTGTTTTTTAAAGTTTGTCTCCAACAAATCCATCATTTGATTAAATGTTTCCCCCATTTGGTACAGTTCGTCTTTTTCACTGTTTCCGAGGGGGATTCGCTTGAATTGGTTGCTTTTCATAATATCTTTCATCGTTTTTGTTAATGTCTGGATCGGTGTAATAATTAATTTTGTCATTAACCGGCTCGATGCAACGACGGGCAGGGTGGCAATAAACGTTACGGCAAGCAGAATGGTCCGCAATGTTTCCGATTGATCATAGGCCGGCTGAATACTTTTTGTTATTTGCAAATTTACCAGATTGCCTTTTTTCCAAATCATCGGCACGGAATAGAAATAATAATGTTTATCTTCCACCGTGATTTCTTTTTTAATTTCCCTCGGATAAAATTGAATTTCCGTTTTCACAAGTTCTTGTTCGGAAGGAGATACGGATGAAGCAATATTTTTTCCGTCACTTCCCAAAATTTGTATTTTTCCGTCAGCGGGTACATATGCTCTTAATAATTCGTTCGTTGCGACCGATTCATTGGCTGAACCCATTCCGGTTACAATATTTTCAATTTCTTTTTCGGCTCCGGAAATTTCGGCGGAGACCATGATATTTTTAAATAAAAAATAGATCGTCGAATTAATGACAATTAATAAAATGATAAAAAGAACGGACGTATATAGATGGATCTTATTTTTAAGCTTCATTTTGGCTCCTTTAACACATAACCGACACCCCGGACGGTATGGATCAACGGGTGTTCGTTTTCAGTATCAATTTTTTTTCGCAAATAACGGATGTAAACATCAACAACATTCGTATCGCCGTAAAAATCATAGCCCCACACTGTATTTAAAATTTGTTCCCGCTCAAGAACCCTTTCTTTATTTTTCATTAAATAAAGTAATAAGTCATATTCTCTCGGTGTTAATTCAATTGACTTATTTCCCCGCATAACTTCCCTGGATTTCTCATTTAAGGTTAAGTTTCCGGCCTTTAAAATTTCGTCATCGCTGTCTTGTTTCCCTGTTTTTAAAGCAGCAAGACGCAGGTTGGCGCGGATTCTTGCGAGGAGTTCTTCCATTTCAAATGGTTTTGTTACATAGTCATTGGCCCCGAGATCAAGGCCGGAAACTTTATCGGAAACCGAACTTTTTGCTGTTAATAGTATGACCGGTGTAACCGGATCGTTTGACCGGATTCTCCGCAGTATTTCAATTCCGCTTAAGCCGGGCAGCATGACGTCAAGCAAAATCAGACTCCAATTTTTGCTTTGATACTTTTCCCATGCTTCAAAGCCGTCAAACGCTTTTTCAACTGTATATCCTTCATATTTCAATTCTAACTCAAGGACCCGTGCGATTTTTTCCTCATCCTCTACAATTAAAATGTTTGTTCCGCTCATTGTTCTCCTCCTGATTTTGAATTCGAACCAATTTTTTATCTTTAACCGGATAAAATGGTCCATAAACCGGCAATATCTTTGAACAATTGTTAGTTGCTTTCTTACAGTATATAATGTTAAATTGAAAAGTGGTAGTTTCCAATTTCCTAATGATACCATTTTGAAAGGAGTATTATGATGAACGAACAACAACGAATACAAAGCCAACAAGTGAAACAAGGATCTCCGACGGACAAAAAATCCGCTTCCGGAGAGAAAGATTACAGCAAATATTTTGAAAGAGTTTATATGCCGCCTTCATTAAAGAAAGCCAGACGGCGGACAAAAGGACCGGTTAAATATTTCGATGATTTTCAAATTCCGGAAGAACTCCGCGGAATGGGAAATGGCCGCAAGTTTTATATCCGGACATACGGCTGCCAGATGAACGAACATGATACGGAAGTTATGGCCGGTATTTTTATGGAACTGGGTTATGAACCGACGGACTCCACCGAAGAGGCTGACGTAATTTTACTGAACACATGTGCCATCCGAGAAAATGCGGAAAATAAAGTTTTTGGTGAAATCGGCCACTTAAAAGCATTAAAACAGGAAAAACCGGATCTTTTGCTCGGTGTTTGCGGCTGCATGGCACAATCAGAAGCGGTTGTTAATCGGATCTTGCAAAAATACCAGTATGTGGATATGATTTTCGGTACGCATAATATTCACCGTCTGCCATATATTTTAAAAGAAGCATATATGTCCAAAGAAATGGTTGTGGAAGTCTGGTCTAAAGAAGGGGATATTGTAGAGAGCCTGCCAAAAGCCCGGCAAGGAAAAATTAAAGCCTGGGTGAATATCATGTACGGGTGTGACAAGTTCTGCACCTACTGTATTGTCCCTTATACACGCGGAAAAGAAAGAAGCCGCCGTCCGGAAGATATCATTGAAGAGGTACGGAATTTAGCCGCTCAGGGATATCAGGAAGTCACATTGCTCGGTCAAAATGTCAATGCTTACGGAAAAGACTTCCAGGACATGGATTACCGCTTTGGTGATTTATTGGACGATCTCCGTAAAATTGATATTCCGCGCATCCGTTTTACAACCAGCCATCCCCGCGACTTTGACGATCATTTAATCGAAGTGCTTGCAAAACGCGGCAATCTTGTTGAACATATTCATTTGCCTGTCCAATCCGGTTCTTCCGAAATTTTAAAAATTATGGGACGGAAATACACCCGTGAAGAATATTTAGAACTTGTGCGGAAAATTAAGAAAGCTATCCCTGATGTATCATTAACAACCGATATTATCGTAGGCTTTCCGAATGAAACGGAGGAACAATTTGAAGAAACCCTTTCACTGTACAAAGAAGTAGAGTTTGATTCGGCATTCACATTTATTTATTCACCCCGGGAAGGTACGCCGGCGGCAAAAATGCAGGATAATGTTCCGATGGAAGTGAAAAAAGAACGGCTGCAACGCCTTAATGCCTTGGTGAATGAAATTTCTGCGAAAAAAATGAGGGAAATGGAAGGTAAAATTGTTGAAGTGTTAGTTGAAGGTGAGTCGAAAAACAATCCGGATGTATTGAGCGGTTATACAAGAAGAAATAAACTGGTCAATTTTGTAGGTCCGAAATCAGCGATCGGCAAAATGGTCAAGGTAAAAATTACAAAAGCGAAAACGTGGACGTTGGACGGCGAAATGGTGGTTGATGAAAAAATTGAGGTGAAATAACCGATGGAAAAATTCTCCAAAACGGAGATCATTGACAAAGCCCAGGAGCTCGCAAAAATGATCGCCCAGACCGAAGAAGTAGAATATTTTAAAAAGGCAGAGGAAAAAATAAATAATAATGAAAAAGTTCGCACCAAAATTGACCAAATCAAATATTTGCAAAAACAGGCGGTTAACTTGCAAAACTATGGAAAAGTAAAAGCATTAAAACAAGTGGAAGAGAAAATCGCCGCTTTGGAGAAAGAAATTGATGAAATTCCTGTTGTACAGGAATTTAAAGATTCACAATATGTAGTGAATGACTTGTTGCAAATGGTTTCCAACACCATTGCCAATACGGTTACAGACGAAATAATCAAATCGACTGAAGGAGATTTGTTGCAAGGGAAAACCGGGTCCCATCTGCGTTATGAAAAGAAAAGCCGGCAAGCAACAAGAGAAATATAAAAAGGATTGGCAGGCTGTTTCAAGCATTTTTTGCTTGAAACAGCCTTTTTAGGAGATTAATTTCATTATGATTGTAATTCTGATCATCGTTACCATTTCTTTTTTCACCATTATATATATGTGGAAAGTTGCCCGGGAAAATCATGTCAAACACCATGAGTTGTTTTTTGAAAACTTGCCCGGATCCTTTTCCGGATACACGATCTTTTTTATCGCTGATGTACACCGGCGACTGATTGATGATGAAATTATAACCCGCATAAAGAATAAAGCAAATATGATTATCATCGGTGGTGATTTGACCGAAAAAGGCGTACCGTACAGCCGGACGGAAGAAAATATTCAAAAATTGCGTTCCGTTGCTCCTGTCATTTTCATCTGGGGAAATAATGATTATGAAGTAAATACAGAAAAATTAGAAGATATTTTTAAACGGAATCATGTGACCGTGTTAGAAAACAGGTCCATTCAAATAAAATCCGGGAAAAATGAACATATTTGTATTACCGGATTCAGTGAATTTACGAAGGAGGAACCGGAACCCGATCGTGTATTGTTTTCCGTTAACAAGGATGTGTTCAAAATTGCCGTTTGTCACAATCCGAAAATTGTGAGAAAAATTTTTAACCACCATAGTATTTCATTACTATTATGCGGACATACCCATGGCGGGCAAATCCGTTTTGCAGGCTTCGGTTGGTATCCGAATGGAAAACTTTACTGTAAAAATAATATGAAAATATTAGTTACAAACGGTTACGGAACGACAAAACTTCCACTCAGACTCGGATCCAAACCGGAAACCCATTTGATTACGTTAAGAAAGGGGTGATTCCGGTCCGGTTCCGATTTTTTCACACTGGTTCCTTGTCCCGCATAGGATGCAGTGATAAAACTGGAGGAGGTTATTGCTCGCATGGGTAAATCAAGAGAAATTATTACAAAAGCAGTCGTTGCGAAAGGAAGAAAAAATACGACTTCCAAGCACACGATCCGTCCGGAACAAGAGCCGACAAGCATCCTCGGGGCATGGATTATTAACCACAAATACAAAGCGGAAAAGTCTGGAAAGTGTGTGGAAATCACTGGTTACTATGATATTAACTGCTGGTATTCCTGCGAAGATAATACCAAGACGAATGTAGCAACCGAGCGTGTGAAATATAAAGATGTCATCGACCTAAAATACCGTGATGATAATACCATTTCAGATCAAGAAGTTGTTGCAGAAGTATTGCAGCAGCCGAATTGTGTGGAGGCAGTAATTTCCCCGGACGGAAAGGACATTATCGTAACGGCTGAACGGGAATTTTTAGTTGAGCTCATTGGAGAAACAAAAGTGAGCGTATTATTGGGAGATGAAGATATGGAAGATGACGATTGGGATCTTGATGTTGATGATGAGGAATTTGAAGAGTTAAATCCGGATTTGTTAGTTGATGATGACGAAGAGTGAAAACAATTTAACGGTGCTGCCGGTTAATCCGGCAGCATTTTTCTTTTATTAAAATTATAACTGCGAAGATTTTAAAGTATAATAATGAAAGGATAATTCAAAAAAATCTAAATAACAAATATTGTAAAATTTTATAATACAGACATAAAAATTTAAAATATAGATATTATTATAAAAATCATTGACAATTTTTAAATTATTGGTATAACATTATAATATATTTGTATAACATAAATGGTTTTGAGGGGGGATTTTCATGGTGACGTTGATCCGGCAAACATGGGGTAAATTATGGGAAATGCATGATGAAATTAAAGACGCATTCCGTTTTTTTGCTACGGGTAATCCCGGAAGTCTCGCTACCGGAACGTCCGTGGATGTGAAAGCGGATAAAAAGAAAACAAGGCCGGTTAAAAACCGGACCGTCGGACAAAATATCGGCTTGATTTTAGGTCCGGTACTGTTTTTTATCGTTTTATTCGGATTGTCACCAGAAGGGATGTCAAAGGAAGCTCTGGCCGTATTGGCAAGCACGGTTTGGGTTGCGACATGGTGGATAACGGAAGCGATTCCGATTCCGGCAACTTCGCTTCTTCCGGTTATCCTGTTTCCGCTGACAGGTGCGTTTGAAAAAGTAGGTGAGGTCACATCTGCCTACGGGGATCCGAATATTTTCCTCTTCCTTGGTGGATTTGTGATTGCAATCGCGATGGAAAAATGGAATTTACACCGGAGAATCGCGTTAAATATTATTCTAATTGTAGGTACGAGTACGCAACGGATTGTTTTAGGCTTTATGGTTGCAACCGGTTTCATTTCCATGTGGATTTCGAATACGGCAACGGCAATGATGATGTTGCCGATCGCCATCGCTGTTATAAAACACGTCAGCGATCTGTTGGAAAAACAAAATTTAACTCTAGATGACAATTTCGGGAAAGCAATCATGCTCGGCATTGCCTACTCGGGATCGATCGGTGGCCTCGGAACATTAATCGGAACGCCGCCGAACGTAATATTTGCCAGTATGGTAAAAGAATTATTTAATTATGAAATTTCATTTGCCCGCTGGATGGCATTTGGAGTTCCATTCGCTGTTTTGATGATTATATTCACTTGGTATTATTTAGTAAAAGTTGCTTTTAAAGTAGACATGAAAAACATTCCGGGCGGTAAGGAAGTCATTTTGGATGAAAAGAAAAAGCTCGGCAATATGAGTTTTGAAGAAAAAATTGTGTTAACTGTATTTACCCTTACCGCTTTATCATGGATCACCCGGACGTTCATTTTAAATAAATTTATTCCGGCACTGGATGATACGATCATCGCAATAACCGCTGCAGTCGTATTATTCCTTTTGCCTGCAAAAAATGCAAAGGACGGAGCCTTGCTGAATTGGTCCGATTCGAAAAATCTTCCATGGGGAGTGCTCTTGCTTTTCGGAGGCGGTCTTGCCATTGCGAAAGGCTTCAGTGAGACAGGTCTGTCCCAGTGGATCGGCGAACGTTTGAACGTGTTGCAAGGAGTTAACTTGCTGCTTGTTATCTTCATTGTTGCAGCTCTTGTCCTTTTATTGACGGAAATAACATCGAATACGGCCACGGCTACCATGATGTTTCCGATAATGGCATCACTTGCAATGGCGTTAAATGTCCATCCGTTCGGATTAATGGTTGCTGCAGGTATTGCTGCATCTTGTGCATTCATGATGCCGGTAGCCACACCGCCGAATGCCATCGTTTTCGGTTCAGGCTATATACGGATCAATGATATGATCAGGGCCGGCTTCTGGGTGAATGTTGTTGCTGTTTTCGTGATCACGCTATTAATCTATTTCTATATGCCAATTGCGTGGAATATCGATTTACACATTTTACCGGAAGCATTTAAATAATCATTGACGTATATGAAAAAGAGTTATGAAGGGGCTTCCCCTTTGTAACTCTTTTTTATCATCAAAACTCTGTATTTTTATGATTTGTCAGCAGAGAACGGATGGTAAATTTTATACTGGAAAACAAAGCGGGTTGAATAAAGAAAACACTGATTTTAAAATAAATATGAAGCTTTTATGAGATATAAGTCAACTGTCATGGATTAATGTAAAAAGTAAAATCCTATGTTATAATAAAATTTTGGAAAGTAATAAAAAAGGTGTTGGAAAAATGAAACAGTATACGCCCATGATTCAACAATATTTAAGAATAAAGGCAGATTATCAAGATGCCTTTTTATTTTTTCGCTTAGGTGATTTTTACGAACTGTTTTTTGAAGATGCCGTCAAAGCCAGCCGTGAATTGGAAATCACCCTTACATCAAGGGACGGCGGGGCAGGCGAAAGAATACCGATGTGCGGTGTTCCGTACCATTCTGCACAAAGCTACATAGAAACATTGGTTAACCGGGGATATAAAGTGGCTATTTGCGAGCAAATGGAAGATCCAAAAAAGGCAAAAGGCATGGTCCGGCGCGAAGTGGTCCAGCTGATTACCCCCGGAACGATGATGGAAGGAAAAACAATTCAAGCTGGAGAAAATAATTACATTACCTCTATTTCTTCCTTTGAAGACGGAACCTTCGGATTTATTTTCTGTGATTTATCCACGGGAGAGAATAAAGTTACCTTAATATCGGATGGTTTTGAAGAAGTTTTGAATGAACTGTCTACAGTCGGTACAAAGGAAGTTGTGGTGGCTCCGTCCTTTTCCGAAGAATGGCAGGCTTTAATTAAGGAAAGAGGAGTTGTCACAATATCCTTTGAGGAGAATGAGAAAATTTCACCTCAATTTGAAAGGCTTCTTGAAGAGATCCGTCAGGAAAAAATCAAAAAAACTACTGCCCGCTTATTCAACTATTTATACCGGACGCAAAAGCGAAGTCTTGATCACTTGCAAAAAGTTGAAACGTATCAAATCCGCCAATATATGAAAATTGATTATTTTTCCAAACGGAATCTCGAATTAACGGAAACGATCCGGACAAAAGGAAAGAAAGGTTCCCTCCTTTGGTTGCTCAATGAAACGATGACCGCCATGGGGGCAAGATTGTTGAAACAATGGATTGACCGTCCGTTGCTGTCCAAGCCGGCCATTGAAGAACGGCTGGATATTGTGGAGACATTGAAAAACTCATTTATTGAGCGTGAAGAATTACGGGAACGCTTGAAAAAAGTATACGATATTGAGCGGCTGGCGGGACGGGTAGCATTCGGCAATGCAACCCCAAGAGATTTAGTCAGCTTAAAAACAACTCTCCGGCAAATTCCGCACATTATTCAACTGCTGAAATCCATTCCCGATAAAAAAATTCAGAAAAGGGCAGACCGCCTAGATCCGTGTGAGGATCTGGCTGATTTAATCGATGCTGCGATCGTTGATCAGCCCCCGGTAACCATAAAAGAAGGGAATATTATCCGGGACGGGTATAACGAGCAGCTCGATGAATACCGCGATGCAAGTAAAAACGGGAAACAGTGGATCCGCGACTTGGAACAGAGAGAACGGGAAATTACTGGTATTAAGTCGCTCAAAGTCGGTTATAACCGTGTCTTCGGTTATTATATTGAAGTAACGAAACCGAATTTACATTTATTACCTGAGGACCGGAACTATGAACGGAAACAGACGCTCGCCAATGCTGAACGGTTTATCACCCCGGAACTGAAGGAAAAAGAACGGCTCATTTTAGAAGCGGAAGAAAAAATTGTTGAGTTGGAATATGAATTATTTACCCGGATTCGGGATCACGTTAAAGGCTATATCGATCAATTGCAGCTGCTGGCAAAAGAAATCAGTGAACTTGACTGTTTGCAATGTTTTGCCCATATCAGTGAAGAACGAATGTATACCCGTCCGTCTTTTACCAACGACCGCAGCCTGTCCATAAAAAACGGCCGCCATCCAGTTGTAGAAAAGGTAATGAACTTGCAATCTTATGTTCCCAATGACTGCTATATGGACCGTGACAGGGAAATATTGTTAATAACCGGCCCGAATATGTCCGGTAAAAGCACATATATGCGGCAAATTGCTTTGACGGCCATTCTTGCACAAATGGGCTGCTTTGTTCCGGCCGATGAAGCAAAGCTTCCGATCTTTGATCAAATTTTTACTCGGATCGGTGCCAGCGACGATTTATTCAGCGGACAAAGTACATTTATGGTAGAGATGTTGGAGGCAAAAAATGCCATCACCGGTGCGACGGAAAACAGTTTAATATTGTTTGACGAAATCGGCCGCGGTACTTCCACTTATGACGGAATTGCACTTGCCCAGGCAATGATTGAATATATCCATGATAAAATCGGTGCAAAAACCCTTTTTTCGACCCACTATCATGAATTGACGGTGCTTGAACAAAAATTACCGAAACTGAAAAACATTCATGTAACTGCCATGGAAAAAGATGGAAATGTTGTTTTCCTTCATAAAATTAAAGAAGGTTCCGCTGATAAAAGTTACGGCATCCATGTGGCCAAATTAGCCGATTTGCCGGATTCTATTATTGAAAGGGCCGAAGAAATTCTAACCGGGCTTGAAAATAAACGGGATCAGGAAAATGAAACACCGGTTGCTCCGGATGGACTGTCACAGGATATTGGTCAAGACCCGTTAACGGGAAACAAGGATAAAAAAGAATTGGACCGGGATATATCAGAAGAACCGGTTCAGTTGTCCTTTTTTGGCTTTGCTGAGGAAGAGAACCTCCGAACAATGGACCGGGAGAAGAAAGTTTTACAGGAATTAAAATCGTTAAATTTATTGGAAATGACACCCCTCGATGCAATGAATTCTTTATACCGCTTGCAAAAAAAGCTGAAATAAAAGGGCGGAATGTCCTGAAGAGAAGCAGGTGATAATATGGGGAAAATTATTCAGCTGGATGAGAATCTTTCGAACAAAATTGCCGCAGGGGAAGTAGTTGAGCGGCCGGCGTCCGTTGTGAAAGAGCTTGTTGAAAATGCCATAGACGCACAAAGTACGAAAATTGAAATTGATGTGGAAGAAGCCGGTTTAAAAAAGATCCGTGTGATTGATAACGGATCCGGAATGGAAAAGGATGATGTACGCCTGGCTTTTGAACGGCATGCGACGAGTAAAATAAAAGAAGAACTCGATTTATTCCGCATCCGTACACTGGGTTTCCGTGGAGAAGCACTGCCGAGTATTGCCTCAGTTTCGAGAGTGAAAGTTGTAACATGTACCGGGGAGGGGGCAGGGACAAAGCTTGTGATCGAGGGTGGACAAGAGAAAACTTTTGAGCCCGGACCGGGCAGAAAAGGAACCGATATTACCGTGTCCGATTTGTTTTACAATACACCCGCCCGTTTAAAATATATGAAAACCATTAACACGGAATTGGGAAAAATAACTGACGTCGTGAACCGCCTTGCTTTGGCCCATCCTGAAGTTGCCATAACGCTGATTCACAACGGACGGCTACTCTTGAAAACAACAGGGAACGGTGATCCCCGCCAGGTACTCGCTAAGATTTACGGATTAAATGTGATGAGAAAAATGATTCCGGTAAATAATACCTCCCTGGACTTTGAAATTTCCGGTTATATTGCACTGCCGGAAGTAACGAGGGCGTCAAAAAATTATATTTCAGTCATGGTAAACGGCCGATTTATTAAAAATTATGCCATTACGAACGCCATCATAGCCGGTTACCATACTTTATTGCCAATTAACCGTTATCCGATTGCATTTATTCACATCAAAATGGATCCTGTTTTAGTCGATGTCAATGTTCACCCGGCTAAATTGGAAGTCCGTTTAAGCAAGGAAAAAGAATTGACTGAACTGATCACAGAAACGATTATCAAAGCCTTTAAAGATAAAACACTGATTCCGGATGCCGTATCTTCTAAAAAAGGAGTTCGTAAATCCGAACAAATCGCGTTATATCTCGATCATTTAGATTTACGGAAAACAAATAAAAGTAAAATTGCTGAAGCTGATATCAATACCGGACACAGCATTCCTTCATTAAAAACAGAAAATATTTCCACTTCTTTTCAAGAAACGCCTGATAAAGAAGCATATATAAAGGAAGAAAAAACCGTTGTGGAAAATCCGGAACACCCCGGACAGAATTCCCTGGAAAAAGCTGAATCCGTGGATGTTTTAAAACCTGTCTATGATGGAACATCAGAACGATGGCAAAAAGGTAAAGAGTCCGGTGAAGCTGGTTATGAAAATCAAGAGTCAAGAATGCCCCCACTTTTTCCGGTTGGTCAAGTCCATGGGACATATATTATTGCAGAAAATGAAAATGGCTTATACATCATAGACCAGCATGCCGCTCAAGAGCGGATCAAGTACGAATATTATAAAGAACAGATTGCTAAAACCTCCAATGAACTACAGGAATTATTAATTCCGATTACTTTGGAATTGTCGAATGAAGAGTATATTAAGATTGAGGAAAGTATGGATGAATTGCATAAAATCGGTTTGTTTCCGGAGCCGTTCGGACGGAACTCGTTCATTATCCGCAGTCATCCCCAATGGTTTCCCAAAGGTGAAGAAGAGGAAATGATCAGGAAAATTATTGATCAAGTACTTACCATGAGGAAAACCGATTTAAAAAAACTCCTTGAAGAGACGGCCATCATGATGAGCTGCAAAGGCTCGATCAAAGCAAATCACCGATTACGGATGGATGAAATGCAGGAACTGATTGACACGTTAAGAAAAACGGACGATCCGTTTACATGTCCCCATGGCCGTCCAGTGATCATTCATTTTTCAACTTATGAATTGAAAAAGATGTTTAAACGCGTGATGTAATTGCACCGGCTGCTCCGAGAAGTTAACTGGAGCAGCTTATTTTGTCATTACCGGTAGATCCGGAATAATTTCATCTAAAAAATCTGCTTACATGTTTTTCCTGTTTAACTTCTTTCATTTAATGTGGTAAAATTTAGTTAATAAGTGAAACCATTTTTAATTTTTTGTGACATTTTTACAGTTGCACCTTTGTTTTGTCTTTTCTTTTCTTGTTATAATAAGTAAAACCGGCATGTTTAAAGGCTTTTTTATTAGCAGAAACCGGGTTAACAGATTGAAAAGAGTGAGGTTTGTTGAGTAAAAAAGAAAAATTGGTATGCATTGTAGGACCTACTGCAACAGGAAAAACTCGCTTAAGCATTGACCTGGCCAAAAAGTTGAACGGGGAAATTATCAGCGGAGATTCGATGCAAGTTTACCGCGGTATGGACATCGGCACTGCCAAAGTAACGAAAGAGGAAATGTCCGGAATTCCCCACCATCTGATTAACATTAAAGACCCGGAAGAGTCTTTTTCAGTTTTTGAATTTCAACAGCTTGTCCGGGGAAAAATTTCCGAAATAACAAATCGGAACCGCTTGCCGATGATCGTCGGTGGGACCGGACTTTATATTCAGGCCGTAATATATGATTACCGGTTTTCCCATGAAGCAAGGTCCGAACATATAAGGAGAAAAATTGAGCAAAGACTGTTACAAGAAGGGGGCGACACTTTATACAACGAACTTAAGGAAATTGATCCAGAAACCGCCGGAAAAATTCATCCGAATAATGAGCGGAGAATTATCCGTGCACTTGAGGTATATTATACAACGGGAAAGACGATGACTGAGATTAGACGGCAACAAGAAAACAAGCTGCTTTATGATGCAGTCTTAATCGGCCTGACAATGGAGCGGCAAAAACTTTATGAAAGAATTGATCAACGTGTAGATCAAATGATGGAGAAAGGGTTGCTTCAGGAAGCGAAAATGTTGTATGAACAGGGGTTGAGAAATCATACATCCACCCAGGCCATTGGCTACAAGGAGTTATTTGACTATTTTGACGGAAAGATCAGCTTGGATGAAGCCGTCGGCCAAATTAAAAGAAATACAAGACGCTTCGCCAAAAGACAACTGACATGGTTCCGAAATAAAATGGACGTTACTTGGTTCGATATGACGGATCCGCTCGTGTACAGGGAAAATTTAAGAAAAATTTCCGAATATGTTGCAGGAAAGCTAAATCTTAAATCGAATACATAAAATTAAGAGATAAATGAGGAGGACACAAAGATGAAACAATCGATTAATATTCAAGACCAATTTTTAAATCAATTGCGCAAAGAAAATATTTTAGTTACTGTATACTTGACAAACGGCTTCCAAATCCGCGGGTTAATCAAAGGATTTGATAATTTTACAGTTTTATTTGAAACCGACGGAAAACAGCAACTTGTATTTAAACATGCGATTTCGACCTTTGCCCCGGTTCGTAATGTGCAAATCGAATTGGAATAACGGATGGAGTGTAATAAAAGGAAGTGTAGTTCAATCGGAACTACACTTCTTTTTTGTCCGGATTGAAAGTCATCAAAAGTAAATGATCCGGGTAATACTTGTTTTAGCGTTGAAATACATATATTTTAAGACCGGTTTTTTCGAAAAAACAGTGGTTTAATATTTCTCGGGTAAGCGCAGGTTTTGACAATTTTTTACGTTTTAAGCAAATTATCGGGTCTAAATTGATTATTGTTTGTTATAGACTAACCGTTTGGGCGGATGTCACCTTTTTTCCTTCCGTGCGTATACTGTTGTATGGATTGTGAGGTGAACGGAGTGGATCAGCCGATCCGGGTAAAAAACAAAGGACAAATTAGTATTACGCTTAACCGGAATGTGAAAACCGAGCCATTGGAATATAATAGAACAGAACAGCTGAAGGACGTCCGGAAAGAATATGAATTGCTCAAAGAAATTGAAGAAGAAATGCAAGACTTGGTCGGCCTAGATGAAGTAAAGAAAATTATCAAAGAAATCTATGCGTGGATCATTGTGAATAAAAAAAGGGAAGAAATCGGATTGAAGGCAGGAAAGCAGGTTCTGCACATGATGTTTAAAGGCAATCCGGGAACAGGAAAAACCACTGTTGCCCGGTTGATCGGAAAATTATTCCGTAAGGCGGATATATTATCAAAAGGTCATTTAATTGAATGTGAACGCGCCGATCTGGTCGGTGAATACATTGGACATACTGCGCAAAAAACAAGGGATTTAATAAAAAAAGCAATAGGCGGAATTTTATTTATCGATGAAGCTTATTCCCTCGGCCGCGGAGGTGAAAAAGATTTCGGCAAGGAAGCCATCGATACCCTTGTAAAACATATGGAAGATAAACAACATGATTTTATTCTTATTTTAGCCGGTTATTCCAGAGAAATGGAATATTTTTTATCGTTAAATCCGGGTCTGGAATCCCGTTTTCCCATTATTATAGAATTTCCGGATTACACCGTGGACCAGTTACTGGAAATCGGAAAAAAGATAGTGAAAGAAAAGGAATATGTATTGAGTTATGAGGCTGAGAGAAAGCTGCGTGAGCATCTATTAATGGTTAAATCCGCGGTTAACGCCAACCGGTTTTCCAACGGGCGGTATATACGGAATATCATTGAAAAATCAATACGGACGCAGGCAATGCGCATATTGTTGAACAATCAATTTGACAGAAATGAATTAATGACGATTCGCAGCCAGGATTTGGTTTTTCCGGACAGCTCGTTCAAATAAGCAGTGTGTGAACCGGAAAATTTATAAAGCCGGTTCTTTTTTGTTGACGTACTTGCACATTTATTTTATTATACCCATAGGGGTATATGGAAGAGCAAAATCAAATAGGAGGTTATTGAAATGAATGAGATCACACTATATACAAGTTCAACATGTCCTTATTGTGTAATGGCAAGAAACTTTTTGCAATCACAAGGTCTTGAGTTTAAGGAAATTAATATTGAAAATGATCCTTTAGCTGCCCAAGAACTTGTAAAAGCAACAGGACAGTTTGGTGTCCCGCAAATCAATGTTAACGGAAAATGGATTGTCGGCTTTAATCCCGGTGCTATCTTGCAATACGTAAAATAATAATAATCGTTTAAGCCACTGGAAGTAATGATTTGATCATTACTTCCTTTTTTATTTCACTATCGTTAAAAATTTTTACAGATTTGCAGGAAAAGAAAATC